>CAZEVO010000009.1:0-66596 GCA_964515235.1 uncultured Methylococcaceae bacterium
CATGTTTTTTCAAAAAATACTTTGTTTTGTGTATAGAAAAACGCTAATCCACAGGTCAACACCTGCTTAAAAGAAATGCGTGATAATTAAAACCTATTTATTAACCCCTATTAAACTCCCTAATATCACCAAAGGCTGTTTAAACAACCTAAACTAAATTACAGTATAATTGATTCATTAATGCAATTTATTTATTAACCGCCTCGCTAATTCTGGAGTTTCTGTGAAAAAATTACTCTTTCAATTTGATACCGACCTCTTACCTTCTGCTTTCGATACGGTTGTTGCCTATGATGCCGGCGTTGATCATGTCATCGCTTATGCCGGTCTCACCCCAGAAACGGTTAAACCACAAGTCGAGGGTTGTATTTTCACCCGCGCTCCTAAAGACAAAAAGAATACCGCTATTTTTGTCGGCGGGAGCCAAATGCACGCTGGACAAAAGCTGTTTAATCACATTCAACAATACTTTTTTTCAAACTTTCGTGTCTCAATCATGCTTGACAGTAATGGCAGCAACACCACGGCTGCAGCTGGCGTGGCAAAATTAACCCGTGGCGGTTCTTTAAAAAATAAAAACGCTATCGTTCTAGCAGGCACTGGCCCTGTCGGACAACGAGCAGCGGCCATGCTGGCACTGGAAGGTGCCCACGTCACCCTCACATCTCGCTCATTTGAGAAAGCACAAAAAGCCTGTCAAGCTATAAACCAACGTTTTAATGTGACTGTCAACCCTATTGAAGCCATCAACAATCGTGCACGCGCTGAAGCCATTGCACAATCACATATTATTTTCTCTGCTGGTGCGGCCAACATAGAATTACTTGAAGAAGAACACTGGAAAGATAATTCCCAGCTTGAACTCATTGCCGACGCTAACGCATCCCCCCCCATCGGTATCGGTGGAACTGACATGATGGATCGAGGCGCCATCCGACATGGCACAATTGTATGGGGTGCCATTGGCTTTGGCACCTTAAAACTAGCCTTACATAAAGCTTGTATTAATCAGCTTTTTGAAAGCAATGACTTGGTACTTGATGCAGAGGAAATATTCCGATTGGCAAAATCAATGGCATAAAAAATATTTGTCTAATAAAGTTCATAACTTTAATACGATTCCGCTAAGAATCAAAATTAAAGCGAATGACAAAAAGTTTATCAGCCCATTTAAGAAATCGAGCAATTCGTCTGTTTAATGCCGGCCTAACTGCAGCAGACCCCTACAATGCCATTAAACAGTTTCTCTCCTACTCATCAAAACAATTAACCATAACAACACGTCATAACAACACAATACAAAAACGAAGCGAGAATTGGTCCAAAGTTCATTTAGTAGCCCTGGGAAAAGCAGCTTGTAAAATGGCTCTTTCATCGCATGAAATTATTCCATCTCATTTACTCAGCCCCGACAATGTTGTTATTACAAACTATGAAAATGTTCGGTCTGATCCTCATTTAAATATCATCGGTGCCGGCCACCCAACACCTGATCAATCTGGATTTTTCGCGGCTAAAAAAATCATTGAAATAGCACAGAATGCTAAAAAAAATGAATTGGTTTTAGTACTTTTAAGTGGTGGTGGCTCAGCACTTGCTCCTTACCCTGCCCACCCAATCAGCTTTATCGAAAAACTAGCTCTTAACGATTTATTACTAACCTCCAGAGCAACTATTCAAGAAATAAATACCGTTAGAAAACATTTTTCAGCTCTGAAAGGCGGTCAACTAATTAAACATATCCGACCTGCGGATGTACATACTTTAATTTTATCTGATGTTATTGATAATGACCCCAGTAGCATAGCGAGTGGCCCGACAGTACCTGACCCAACAACATTCTTAGACGTTATTACAATTTTGAAAAAATATGCACTCTGGGATCAACTCCCAGAAACACTACTAACTTTTTGCAAACAAGGGCTTGCCAACCCAAACCATGAGACTTTAAAACATCATTCATACCCAAATTATAAACAGCACCTAAGTATCATTGGCTCAAATATGATGAGTTTAAATCGTATCATTTTGCTCGCCAAAAAATACCATTATGAAACCCACCTCTACAGTAGTAAACTATCGGGTGAAGCTAAAGATGAGGCAAAAGAAATACTTTTATTTGCCCAAAAAATTATTAGCCAAAAATTAACCAAACCAACGATCATTATTGCCGGTGGGGAGACCACTGTCACTCTTAATGGCCAAGGAGTTGGGGGTAGGAATCAAGAGATGGCATTAGCCTTTAGTATTGCTGTTGAACATTATGGACTAGCTGCTGCTGACTGGATATTTTTAAGCGCAGGAACTGATGGACGTGATGGCCCTACTAATGCTGCAGGGGCAATAGTTGATCCCTTATCTTTTAATCGTATGATTAAGGCAGCTATTGATCCAACAAAATTTTTGGCAGAAAACGACTCAAATACAGCCCTTGGCTATTCAAATGATTTATTTATTACAGGGTCAACCGGCACTAACGTTGCTGATTTACAAATTTTAATACTACAGCCTTTTTAACTAAAAATTACATTAGCTCATTTAGGAGAACTTAATGTTTAACAAATCGCAAACTATTGCCGGTTATGATGATGAACTTTCTGACGCAATAAAACGGGAAAATCAACGCCAAGAAACACATATTGAATTAATCGCTTCTGAAAACTACGCCAGTCCCCGCGTAATGGAAGCTCAAGGTTCTGTTCTTACTAACAAATATGCAGAAGGATACCCTCATAAACGTTACTATGGCGGTTGTGAACATGTCGACACCGTTGAACAATTAGCAATAGATCGTCTTAAAAAACTATTTACCGCTGACTATGCTAACGTTCAACCTCATTCTGGCTCACAAGCCAATATGGCTGTATACATGGCTTTATTACAACCCCATGAGACTATTCTCGGTCTAAGTCTTGCTGACGGTGGTCACTTAACACATGGCGCAAAACCTAACTTCTCAGGGAAAGTCTATAATGCCATCCAATACGGGTTAAATAGTTCAACCGGTGAAATTGATTATGACCAAGTACAAGCACTTGCCCAAGAACATCAACCTAGAATGATAGTCGCGGGGTTCTCTGCTTACTCGAGAGTCGTTGATTGGGCCCGTTTCAGAGCCATTGCCGATGAAGTCGGTGCTTACTTATTAGTCGATATGGCTCATGTTGCTGGTTTAGTCGCTGCCGGCTTGTATCCTAATCCCATTCCTTTTGCTGATATTGTAACCAGCACTACCCATAAAAGTCTCAGAGGACCGCGTGGCGGCTTTATTATTTGTAAAAGTAATCCTGATATTGAGAAAAAATTAAACTCAATGATCTTCCCAGGTATTCAAGGTGGCCCCTTAATGCATGTGATTGCAGCTAAAGCGATAGCTTTTAAAGAAGCACAAGAACCAAGCTTTAAAGACTACCAAAAACAAGTTATTAGCAATGCGCAAGCCATGGCCGAAGTTTTTATCAGCCGCGGTTATGATATCGTTTCCGGAGGGACAAATAACCATCTGTTGCTTATTTCATTAGTTGCCCATGGCATGACCGGTAAGGCCGCTGACGAAGCGTTAGGAAAGGCCCACATTACGGTTAACAAAAATGCTGTTCCCAATGACCCCCAGTCTCCCTTTATTACCAGCGGCATCCGTGTCGGCACACCCGCTCCTACCACACGAGGCTTTAAAGAGAACGAAATTAGATTAGTCGCTAATTTAATGTGCGACGTACTTGATAACATTGATAATGAAACCATTATTAATGAAGTTAGAGAACAAGTTACTCAACTCTGTGCACGGTTCCCAGTTTATTCCAGCTAAACTTTTATCACCATTTCTTTTAACCCCACTATTTTTTAATTCATTTTGTCTGGAGCCATAACTATGTCTGATATTGAAATTGCTCAACAAGCTGCAAAAAAACCTATTTTGGAGCTTGCTCAAGAACAATACGGTATTGATTTCGAACATCTGGATCCGTTTGGCCACTATAAAGCTAAACTTTCTCTTGATTACATCGATAGCCTTTCAGGTCAGCCCGATGGAAAGCTTATTCTGGTTACAGCCATCAGCCCAACACCTGCTGGTGAAGGTAAAACAACGACTACTGTGGGTCTGACTGATGCGATGAATCAATTAGGAAAGAAAACGATTTGTTGCCTTAGAGAACCTTCACTCGGTCCTTGCTTTGGTATTAAAGGAGGCGCTGCAGGAGGAGGCTATTCTCAAGTTATTCCGATGGAAGATATTAATCTTCATTTTACCGGCGACTTTCATGCGATTGGTGTTGCTCACAATCTACTTTCTGCTCTCATTGACAATCACATTCACCAAGGTAATTCACTTGCTATTGATTCAAGACGTATTCAATGGAAGCGCGTCGTTGATATGAATGACCGTGCTTTACGCAGTATTACTGTCGGCATGGGCGGCCCTCTAAACGGTTTTCTCCGCTCAGATGGTTATGACATCGTTGTTGCCTCTGAAATTATGGCAATCTTATGCTTGGCAACTAGCCGTTCTGACTTAAAGAAACGCTTAGGTCGAATTATTATTGGTTATAAACATGATGGTATCACCCCTGTTTTTGCTAGTGATTTAAAAGCAGAAGGCGCGATGTCCGCTCTCCTTAAAGATGCGATCAAACCTAATCTTGTACAAACGCTGGAAAATAATATTGCACTGATTCACGGCGGGCCCTTTGCCAATATTGCGCACGGCTGTAATACCGTAACTGCAACGAAAACAGCTTTAAAATTAGCTGATTATACGATCACGGAAGCCGGTTTCGGCGCGGATTTAGGCGCTGAAAAATTTATCAATATTAAATGCCGAAAATCCGGCATTACCCCATCCGCTGTTGTCTTAGTCGCTACTATCCGAGCATTAAAATTTCATGGTGGTATTGACAAAGAAAATCTAAATAATGAAAACCTTGAAGCACTAAAACAGGGCTTTGAAAACCTAGAACGCCACCATAACAATATCACCAAACAATATGGCCTTCCCTGTGTTATTTGTATTAATCATTTCACCTTTGACAGCGAGGAGGAAATCCAATTACTTCAGGAGTTGTGTCAACATATTGGTGCTCAATGCATCATTTCTAAACACTGGGCTCAAGGTGGTGCCGGTGCTTTAAAACTCGCAGAAAAAATCGTTGATATTGTTGATAACAGAACTCCTAGCTTTAACTATGTCTATGACAATGAGGATAGTCTCTGGAGCAAAATCACTACGATTGCCACTAAGCTATATGGAGCCAGCGAAGTCACAGCCCCACTTAAAATCAGACAACAAATTGATCGTTGGGAAAAAGATTACGGCTCCTTTCCCGTCTGCATCGCAAAAACCCAGATGTCATTTTCAACTGATCCAAATGCAAAAGGTGCGCCATCTGGTCATACATTTGAAATTAGAGAGGTCCGTTTAGCAAATGGTGCAGAGTTTATGGTTGCCATAGCAGGGAATATGATGACGATGCCAGGACTACCAAAATCCCCTGCGGCTGAAAGAATCGATATTGAAGATGATGGGACCATAACAGGATTATTTTAGTGAGTTTATCCTGTTAATTATCTATTTAATTTACCGCAGCGCCTCAAGGACTTCTTTATAATCAGGCTCTGCGGTAATTTCAGATACTAATTGTACGTAACTGATCTTATCATGCTCATCAATAATAAGAACCGCTCTTGCCATTAACCCCTCCAATACCCCCGTTGACATTTCTAGTCCGTAATCAACCGCAAAGGAGGAACGAAAACCAGACAATGGGATAATATTTTTTAGCCCTTCTTGCTTACAAAAACGATCTTGCGCAAAAGGTAAATCAGCTGAAATATTTAAAATAACCGTATTTTTTAAAGCGGCTGCTTTTTCATTAAACCGTCTCGCTGAAACTGCGCAAACCGGAGTATCTAGGCTAGGCACAATATTCAACAATTTCACTTGGCCATTGAACGTTGATAAATTAACAACTTGTAATTTTTGGTTAACTAACAAAAAATCAGGTGCTGGACTACCCACGACCGGTAACTCACCGCATGTATTCAACACTTTACCCTGTAATGTAATTTCTGCCATTTTCTTCTATTTACCCTTAGTTCGACTCCGTTTATGCGTCTTAACTTTTCTGGTCTTCTTGACCTGACGCTCTTCTCTCTTTAATTGTCGTTCAGTTAACGGTTGTTTTCTATTTTTGAATGGATTGTCTGCCGATTTAAATTCAATCCGAATTGGTGTTCCTGCTAGTTTTAAACGATCCCGAAAAAAATTCATTAAATAGCGCCTATAAGCTGTCGGCACAGAATTCGTTTGGTTACCGTGTATCACAACGATTGGCGGATTCTGACCACCTTGATGAGCATATTTCAGTTTAATTCGTTTACCCCGTACTAGAGGTGGCTGATGTGCTTCAATCGCATCTTTCAAAACCTGAGTCAAACTCGGTGTTGACATATCCATCATAGCCGCCTGATAAACTTTTTCTGTCATATCAAACAACTTACCTACTCCACTACCATATAAAGCAGAAATAGTATGTTTCTGAGCAAAATTAAGAAATGGAAGTTTAAGCTCTATTTGCTTTTTAATTCTTTCTTTGTGCTCAACAGTTAATCCATCCCACTTATTAAGAGCAATGATCAAACCTCTACCGGCTTCTAAAACCAAACCTAATAAACTAGCATCTTGATCAGTAATCCCTTCACTGGAATCAATGACATAAATAACCACATTAGCACTATCAATAGCCTGCAATGTTTTAATAATACTGAATTTTTCAACGGCCTCAGAGACCTTTGAACGCCGACGCATACCAGCAGTATCAATCAGAGTAAAGGCTTTGCCGCGGCGTTCAAAATCAATAAAAACACTGTCCCTCGTCGTGCCGGGTTGATCATAAACCACTACCCGTTCTTCTCCTAATAATCGATTAATCAAGGTTGATTTTCCAACATTAGGACGACCGACTACAGCAACATCAATACGCTTTTCCTCATCCTCTTCCGGGTCTAAATTCTGACCAGGAATTAAACTATTAATTTGCTGTAATAAAGTACCGACACCTCGGCCGTGAGTTGCGGCAATTTTTATCGGATCACCTAAGCCTAAAGAATAGAATTCAAGTCCCGCAGCCTCTTGATTAAGGCCATCAATCTTATTGCTTACTAACAAAACTGGTTTAGACAGTTTTCTCAACTGCTCTGCAATCGTTTGATCAGATGCATTCAATCCATCACGTGCATCAACCATAAAAATGACGATATCAGACTCTTCAATAGCAATTTGAACCTGTTTGATAGAAAATGCATCGATCCCTTCAAGGTCATCAGCGATCCCTCCTGTATCGACAACCAGACAATTTCTTTCTCCACGCTTGACATGCCCGTATTGTCGGTCCCTTGTTAGACCTGGGTAATCAGCGACCAAGGCATCTCTAGACCGCGTTAAATAATTAAATAATGTAGATTTCCCCACATTAGGTCGCCCAACCAACGCTATTACCGGCAGCATCTTAATTCACCCTTGATGGAGATGCTTTCAAAGCAACAACGGATCCACCACTGCCATAAATATATACAATATTATCTTGAACAACAGGTGTTGCTAAAATAGCCTCGTCAGTCACTTGTATACGTCCCAATTGATGACCATCATCACTGGAAAGCCAGTGAACATAACCTTCATAATCTCCAACGACTAGATAATCTTGATAAACAGCTGGTGCTGTTAATCTTCGCATATGAAAAGCAGTCTGCTTCCATAAACTTCCACCACTGCGTTGATCTAATTGCCAAATATTACTTTCGGAATCCGACAAATACAAATAACGCCAGTCATAGGAGATACCTGAGTAAGAAGAAATATCTTCATTGTCCCAAATAATATCGCCATCCATAGTTAAAACCGCACTCATCCCACCTTGATAGCTTGCTATGTAAACTACATCATCAATAATGACAGGATCAGTATCTAGATCAACTAAACGCTCGATTTGTGTTCGCCCACTCGGAACAGCCAAACTCGCTTCCCATAAGTTCTTTCCAGTTTGTAATTGCAATGCAACCATCCGTCCATCAGCAAAACCAATGAAGACCCGACCTGCATTAATAACGGGAACACCATTACCACGAATAGATAAAGCAGGGACCGAGCGTTCAAAAATCCAACGTTGTTTTCCAGATAATTCATCTAATGCAATGACTTTACCATCAATAGTTCGAACAATCACAATCCCATCACTCACAACCGGGCTAGCTAAAACCTCACTGGTTACCTGAGTAACCCAAGTCGTAATACCATTGCTACTATTTAAAGCAACAACTTGAGCATTACTAGTTCCAAAGAACAGATGATTACGGCCTGTCGCAATACCGGCTGAAATAGGAAATCCAGTCTCTCTCTCCCAAAAAATAGTGCCTGATTTTAAGTTAATCGCTTCAACAGTCCCTTCACTTGCTGCACTAAAAATCAACTTGTCAGAAATAACCGGGGCAAGCCTTAGTCCTTGACCTTTATAACCTTCTCCAACCTGCTGTTCCCATAGAACGTTAATCTCTACAGTCGCGTCATAATCAGTTAATTTTTTAGGGGGGATAGCATTATCTTTACCGCCTATTAACCCATAGGCAAATCGATGCGCGCTATCTTTTGCAGTCTGAACAGCAGAACACCCTGAGAAATTAAGAACAATCAAAATTAATAAAACTAATCTCATTCTTTAGTTTCAATAATTTCAGCAATTGTTAAGTCATTAATTTTAAGTTGCATCAATGGCGTGTTTCGTCCTTTTCTAACAGCATTCTGGTAAGCTGTTCGAGCTTCACCGCGCCGATCTAGTGCAACATATAAATCACCGGTTAATTCTTGATAAATACCTTCAAAACTTTCCGCTTGCGTGGGATTAACTTCTGCAATTAATTGTAGCCCTGTATCATACTCTTCTGTAGCCAATAACAACCTTATCAACCGAATTCTTGCAATATGATTAATTTCTCCCTGCGCACTAGCTACTAGTTTTGTCAAAGCCTCTTTTGCAGCATCATAGTCCTGATTATCAACTTTAATTTTAGCTTGAAATAAAATTGAAAACTGAGCATAGGGTGTGGTTTCAAATTGCTGAACCAAACGGTCAGATATTTTTAGCGCTGACTCTGTTTTTCCTTCTTTCTGCGCGGATAATAACTCGCTATATAAATTTGATGCTTCAGTAGTTAAATCAGCCTGATAACTTTCCCAATATTTCCAAGAAAAAATGATGACAATCGCAGCCACAATCCCGGTAATAATTGAAGTCCCATTGACTTTCCACCATCGTTTTAGTGCCTCTACCTGTTCTTCTTCTGTTTCGTAAATTTCCACGTCTGCTTTACCTTAATTTCAATAAACTTATATTTAATAATTGGGATCCAAAAAATTCATTTGCTGTAACTTAAATAACATTCAATGCCTTTTGTAAATACATTGTGACCTCTTTTTGAGGCATATTAATTTGATCCTGTTGTATACGAAGCGCTTTTACACCGACTTCATCATTAGCAGCTTCATCATCACCGATAATTAAAGCAAATTCAGCACCGCTTTTATCCGCTTTCTTAAATTGACTCTTAAAACTACCGCCGCCACAATGCATTTGTAATCTCATTGTCGGTATACGATCCCTTAATATTTCGGCTAAGGCCATTGCAACGGCTTGTGTTTTATCACCAACACAGATCATATAAACATCACTTGTTCGTTGTGCAGTAAACTTCTCAGCATACATTTCAACTAGCGCCATTAACCGCTCCATACCCATCGCAAAGCCAATTGCAGAAGAGTTACGGGCGCCTAATTGTCCAACCAAACTATCGTAGCGCCCTCCGGCACATACAGTTCCTTGCGCACCTAAATCATTTGTTACCCATTCAAAAACTGTATGGCTATAATAATCAAGGCCACGAACCAAACGACAATTAATTTTATAATCAATCCCTAAACTATCTAATAGATTAGTAAGCCCTTTGAAATGGTGTAAACTCTCATCACCCAAAGAATCCATTAATGTTGGGGCTTGTTGTACCAGCGCTTGAATTTCAGGATTTTTACTATCAAGAATCCTCAGTGGATTAGTCTCCAATCGGCGCCGACTATCATCATCCAATAACTCGATATAGTTTGAAAAATAAATAACCAACTTCTCCCTATATTGCTGTCGTTCTTCCTTTGAACCTAGTGTATTCAATTGTAACTCTAATTTGTCTCTTATTCCTAACTGAGTCCACAATCGATGACCAAGAATAATTATTTCAGCATCTATATCAGGGCCTGACATACCATAGGTTTCTACACCTAACTGATAAAATTGTCGATAGCGACCTTTTTGCGGTCGTTCATGGCGAAACATCGGACCGTAATACCATAATCGCTGGATCTGATTATGTAATAACCCATGCTCAATACCGGCCCGAAGGCATCCCGCTGTTCCTTCAGGCCTTAGTGTCAATGAATCACCATTACGATCATCAAAGGTATACATCTCTTTTTCAACAATGTCAGTGACTTCACCAATTGAGCGATTAAATAATTCTGTCTTCTCAACCATGGGTAACCGTATTTCTTGATAGCCATAGCTCGCTAAAACTTGTTGAAAAACTTTTTCAACACGTTGCCAGCTCTGTGTCTGTTCAGGAAGCACATCATGCATTCCTCTTACTGCTTGAATATTATTTGCCATAAACCTGTGTAATTTATTTCAATACTTTAGAGACAATTAATTTTAATAACACTATTCCATTGACTTTTATTCTTTACTGGGCCAGTGTTGGTATTTCTCGTGATGTCGGAAACTTTTTCTTTAACACTTGATAATAATGTTCTGCTGCTAACCGATCTAATTCTTTTTCAATCTTATAGGCCAAAAAAACTGAGTCCGCTGTTTCAGAGTGAACTGCAAAAAATTGCTTCATATAATGACGCGCTAAAAGAAACTTTCCCTGCGCATAATTAAGTGCTGCTAATTCAAATAAAGCGGGTGAAAACCTATTATTTCGCTCTAATGCCTGTTTGAACTGTTGTTCGGCAAGTTTCTGGTTTCCTTTGAGAATCTGACAACGTCCAGCATTATTATAAGACAACCATGCCCGATCATTAACGGGCAATTTGGCTGCTTTCATGAGCATCTCAAAGCCTTGTTCAATACTCCCTTGCTGACACAAAAACCGTCCATAGTTATTTAATATACTTGGGTTTTCAGGAGCAAGATTTAATGCTTGTTTAAAATAAGTGATTGCTAATTTTTTTTTACCTGTTGTACCATAAAAAATCGCCAACGCATTATGGCTAGCAAAATACTTATCGTCAATTGCATAGGATTTTTGTAAATTAGTTAACGCTTCGCCGTAATCACCTATCTCCATATAACGAAGACCTAAATCAATATAGAGTTGTGCTTCGGGCACACGTTTTTCTTTCTTAAAAGGACTCGCACAGGCAGTCAGCAAAAAAACCAGCATTAAAACGAAACAGATTTGTAAATTAAAAAAATCGTTATTAATTTTAGCCATAATTTTAAGTCATGATCTTTGTTAAAAAAAGATCACCTCGTGAGCGATTGAGTATTAATACGATGTTTCGCTAACTTAGCTTGTCGCCGACTTTTATCATTCACTTTTCCCACTAATTGTCCACACGCAGCATCAATATCATCACCTCTTGTTTTTCTAACCGTTGTGACAATTCCGGCTTTATGTAAAAGTGTTCTAAAGGCTTCAATAGCATCTACCTTTGAACATTCATAACCCGAATTCGGAAACGGATTAAATGGAATCAGGTTTATTTTACAAGGAACATTCTTGACTAATTTAATTAACGATCGTGCATCTGAGAATGTATCATTAACCCCGTCAAGCATGACATACTCAAAGGTAATAAATCCTCGGGGTGAATGTTTCACGACATCCAGACAAGCCTCCATTAGTTGCGCTAGGGGATACTTTTCATTAATTGGAACTAATTCATTTCGTAATTGATCATTAGCGGCATGTAACGATACAGCCACACTAACATCACAAACTTCTGACAAACGATACATCGCCGGAACCACACCCGAAGTACTTACCGTTACTCGTCGTTTTGATAACCCATAAGCAAAATCATCCAACATTAAATTGACTGCTCTAACTGTATTATCAAAATTAAGCAAGGGTTCTCCCATGCCCATCATAACCACATTGGTTATTTTCGATTCTTCGCCGAGTCGGTTCGTCGCAGTCCATAATTGACCAATGATTTCAGCTGTCGTTAAATTTCGATTAAATCCTTGTTGTGCTGTTGAGCAAAAAGAACAGGCTAACGCGCAGCCCACTTGTGATGAGACACATAAGGTTCCGCGTTTCTCTTCAGGAATAAAAACCGTTTCGACACGGTTTCCACAAGCCATTTTCAAAACCCATTTAACTGTCCCATCTGACGCTACTTTTTCAAAAATAATCTCGGGAAGGGCTATCACAAAATGCGCTTTTAAGTAAGTTCTCAATGACTTACTTAAATCGGTCATTTCATCAAAATCAGTCACGCCTGCCTGATAGAGCCATTTGAGCAATTGCTTTGCACGAAAGGGTTTTTCACCAATTTTGGAAAAATAGGCTTCTAACCTCTTTTTGTCAAAATCAAGCAGGTTGTCAAAATTATTTTTAACGGGTTCTGTTACAGAGTTCATCGTCATTAAAAAAGAATGCAATTTCTTCTGCAGCAGTTTCTGGTGCATCTGAACCATGCACTGCATTTTCATCTATACTGTCTGCAAAATCTGCACGTATGGTACCTGCATCTGCTTCTGCTGGATTTGTTGCACCCATTAATTCTCTATTTTTTAATACTGCATTTTCTCCTTCCAGAACCTGTACTACAACAGGACCTGAAACCATAAAAGAAACTAGGTCATTAAAAAAAGGACGCTCACTATGTACTGCATAAAATCCTTCAGCTTGTTCTTGTGTCAAATGCAACATCTTTGATGCCACGATGCGTAATCCATTTTTTTCAAAACGACTGTAAATATCACCAATAACATTCTTTGCGACTGCATCAGGCTTTACAATAGAAAACGTACGTTCAACTGCCATTTATCTCTCCAAAATAAAAAAATTAAAATTTTTAACGATCTCTCTAGGGATGGTTATTAATATCTACGCCTTCTTTCTCAGGCAACATTAAATCCTCTTTACGTACTCCCAGCGCTAACACCACTGGACTTGCAACAAATATTGAAGAGTATGTTCCTGTTAAAACGCCCACTAATAAAGCGATAGAAAAATTATGAATAATCTCACCGCCTAAAATGGCTAAGGCAATCAAGACCAGTATCGTCGTCAATGATGTCATCAATGTCCGACTCAATGTCTGATTTAATGAACTATTTAAAATTTCCTGTGGCGTCCCTTTCCTAAGATTTCTAAAGTTCTCTCGTATCCGATCATAAACAACAATCGTATCATTTAGTGAATAGCCAATCACTGCCAAAATAGCGGCTAATACTGTCAAATCAAACTCTAAACCTAAAACAGAAAAAAAGCCCAAGGTAATAACAACATCATGTATTAATGCTGCGACAGAACCTAATGCAAACTTATATTCAAATCGCCACGCCACATAAACCAAAATACCAAAGATGGAATACAATAGTGCAAGTCCTCCATCTTCTGCTAATTCATCGCCAACTTGGGGACCAACAAACTCAACACGTCTCAAATCAGCAATTTGTTCCGAAGTACTATTAATCGCTTCTAATACCTGAACACTGACTTGTGAATGATTGAAGTCTTCTCGTGGTTTAATTCTAATTAACACATCTTTCGCTGTGCCAAAATGCTGCACCGTCGCATCACCAAAGTCATGTGCTTCTAAATCGGAACGAATACTATCCAGTTCAACTATTTCACTATAGCCAACCTCAATTAATGTCCCACCCGTAAAATCAATGCCTAACTTTAGACCGTTAAGAATCAAAGAAGCAACCGAAATAAGCAGCAACAAACCCGAGCCGACTAACGCTATTTTTCGTTTACTTATAAAATCAAAATTTTGTTTTAACATGACCATATGAAATATTTTCCCAGCCTTAATAAAGTAAGTTAATGTTAAAAATAACTATAATGACAATCGTTCTATTCGTTGCTTACCGTAGATTAGATTAATCATCATCCGTGTGCCCATAATAGCTGTGAACATAGACGTCATAATTCCAAGCGACAAGGTCACTGCAAACCCTTTGATCGGTCCAGTACCAAAACCAAACAGAACTAGTGCAACAAGCAGTGTTGTAATATTGGCATCAAAGATAGTACCAAACGCTTTTTCATAACCGGCAAAAATACTGGCTTGCGGGGAATTACCGTTTCGTAGCTCTTCTCGAATGCGTTCAAAAATAAGAACATTTGCATCAACAGCCATACCCACGGTTAAAACAATACCGGCAATTCCTGGTAAAGTCAGCGTGGCTTGAATCATTGACAATAACGCGACAATAATAACTAAATTAAATGCCAGTGCTACATTAGCCACCAACCCAAATACTTTGTAGTAAAACGCCATAAAAACAAGCACCAATACAAAGCCAACAATAACTGACAATGTACCTTGGTCAATATTATCTTGTCCTAGACTCGGCCCAACTGTTCTCTCTTCGACAATCTCAATAGGTGCAGCTAAGGCACCTGCTCGTAATAATAAAGCAAGATTACGCGCCTCAGTAGTACTATCTAAACCGGTAATTTGAAATCTCTTACTGAACACCCCTTGGATAGTGGCAACATTAATCACCTCTTCCAGCTTTTCTTTATGACGTATTTTCTTACCGTTAGCGATACGTGTTTCAACCTTGTTCTCTATAAATACTACCGCCATGGGTTTACCAATATTATCACGGGTAGTACGTCCCATTTTTTTCGCACCGACACCATCTAAGGTAATATAAACTGCTGCTGAATTATTTTGATCAAGCCCTGATGATGCATCAACAATTTGATCTCCGGTAACAATAATCTGGCGTTTCAAAAGAATCGGCTGGCCATTACGTTCATGATATAAACGTGAACCAATTGACGGCTTCCCTTTCGCGGCAAGTTGCGCATCGTGCTTCACATCAACCATTCTAAATTCTAACGACGCTGTCGCGCCTAGAATCTCTTTAGCTCGGGTCGTATCCTGCACACCAGGCAATTGAACAACAATTCGTGAATCTCCTTGTTGCTGAATAATAGGTTCTGCAACACCTAGTTCGTTCACCCTATTTCTAAGCGTTGTCATATTCTGCGCTAATGCAAATTTCTTGATTTGCTTTTTCTCGTCAATAGAAACACGAGCCTCGAGAACAAATAACTCTTTGCCATCAGCGATCTTTAAATTTCTAAATTCAGAACCTAATACGGCTTTTGCATTAGCAGCATCTACTTCTGACTTTAATTTGACCTGAATAGTATCGTTTACTTTTGCTATTGAAGCATATCTAATTTTCTCTGCCCGCAACGCCCCTCGAATATCACCGACATAACGTTCTTCAGCCTGTTTAATGGCTGCATCCATATCGACTTCAAGTAAGAAATGGACCCCACCACGCAGATCCAGACCCAAATACATGGGTTCCGCCCCAATAGCCCGTAACCATGATGGCGTTGCCGGAGCTAAATTTAAAGCGGTTGTAAATCCTCGACCTAATGCGATTTTTAGATAGTCTGCCGCCTTGATCTGATCATCAAGATTTTCTAGACGCACTAATATTCGGTCATCACTAAACTCGATAGCCTTAGCCGTAATCCCCTGCTCGCTTAAGGTCGTTTCTATTAGGGCACGCTGGTCATCACTAATTTGGGAGTTTCGTGTTGAAGAAATCTGTACCGAAGGGTCGTCACCATAGATATTTGGTAACGCATAAACTAGACCTAGGCTTAAAACCAAGACAATAAAAAAATTTTTCCATAGAGGGAAACTGTTCTGCATAGTAATTCCAAAAACAAATTTAATTCATAATAAAAACGAGACCCTTATGGTGAACATTTGCATGCTCTCCATAAGGGCAATTGTTCCGAAGAGACGACTTATGAATTATTTAATCGCTTACTTTGAACTTTGAAGGTACCTTTAGGCATTAAATTCTGAACGGCCTGCCTTTGTATTTGTACAACGGTATTATTTCCAACATCTAACTGAACAAAGTTATCATCTAGACTAACTACTCGTCCCAACATACCACCGTTAGTCACAACCTCAGCGCCTTTGGTTAAGGCACCGATCATTTTCTTCTGCTCTTTACCTTTTTTCTGTTGTGGTCGAATAAATAAAATATAGAAAAAAAACAAAATTCCTAATGGAAATGCCAAACCCTGCCATCCTGGTCCTTCTACTGCAGCAGCCCCCGCTGCAACTGTTTCACCAACAGCTAATGCGTCAGAAATAAAAAAACTCATTGTCTATGCCTACTCTAATAATGTTAGATTGATAAAAAACAAATCATTATGCCACATCAGGAACTACTTTACCCTTTTGTTGATAAAAATTTATCACAAAGCGTTCTAAATCTTCTGTAGCTATTGCTTGTCGCAATTGTTTCATTAAATTAAGGTAATAGTGTAAATTGTGGATAGTATTCAACCGAGACCCGAGCATCTCTCCACATTTATCCAAATGCCTAAGGTAAGACACTGAAAAATGACGGCAAGTGTAGCAAAGACAATCATTATCCACAGGACCATTATCAAACTGGTAACGACTGTTACGAATACGAACCACTCCTTTACTGGTAAATAAATGACCGTTTCTTGCATTACGTGTTGGCATCACACAATCAAACATATCAATTCCACGCCGAACACCCTCAACTAAATCCTCAGGGGTACCTACTCCCATCAAATACCGTGGCTTTTCTTTTGGCATACGTTCTGCAATTGCATCCAGCATCCGCATCATCTCCGCTTTAGGTTCACCGACTGAAAGCCCTCCAATGGCATAACCATCAAAGCCTATATCGACCAAACCCGCTAACGACTCCTCACGTAAATCACTAAACATCCCTCCTTGAACAATACCAAATAAAGCTGACAGACTATCCCCATGCGCCACCTTACTTCGGCTCGCCCAGCGCAGCGACAATTGCATCGACTCAGCAGCGACTTCTTTTGTCACTGGGTAAGGTGTACATTCATCAAAAATCATTACAATATCTGAGCCTAGCACCTTTTGAACAGCCATGGATTCTTCCGGCCCCATAAAAATCTTTGAACCGTTAACGGGTGAATTAAAGGTAACGCCCTGCTCTGAAATCTTCCGCAATTCACCTAAACTAAAAACCTGAAACCCACCCGAATCAGTCAAAATAGGGCCTTCCCAAGCCATAAAATCGTGTAGATCGCCATGTTTGGCCATCACTTCTAACCCGGGCCTCAACATCAAATGAAAAGTATTCCCTAAAATCACTTCAGCACCTAGTTCTTTCAATTCATCTGGCGTTAGAGATTTTACTGTGCCATAAGTTCCTACTGGCATAAAGGCCGGCGTCTGGATTGTACCTCTCTCAAAATGTAACTCACCGCGCCTTGCCATCCCATCATTGTTTTTTAACTGAAATCTCATTGCTATAACCTAAAAACCCACTCAGAAAATCGAACCCAGAAGAAACTATGCTCGTTCAAAAAAATAATTATATCCCTTGTCAAAATGCAACCCCAATTTAGCGCTCTACGATACTTTCTCCTTTTGCTAACCTAGGCAATCGCCCTTCCAAACCCATAGCATGTCGCATAACTTTATGCCGAGCAGGAGTAAAACGCTCAGCAAGTCCTAAACCAACATTGCGTATTAATCGTAATGGCGCTATTTGATTACTAAAAACACGATAAAAAACTTCCATCACATTCATCATTTTCAGATTTTCACCACGCCGTAAATTCTCATAACGCTTCAAAAGGCTTAAGGTAGATATATCCTCGCCGCTTTGATGCCCAACCATTAAAACCTCGGCCAATGTTGCTGCATCAAGCAACCCAATATTAACGCCTTGTCCGGCCAGCGGGTTAATCATATGAGCTGCGTCACCCACTAAAGCGACTCCTTTCTTGACATAACTTAGTGCATGCTGGCGTTTAAGAGGAAAACTGGCAACGCCTAGAACCTCACTTACAGCCCCTAAACATTCAGGAAAATCTGCAAGTAACTCATTCAATAATAAGGGTTTTGACAAACTCTTCAGTCGTCGGACTTCATCTGGAGAGTTATACCAAACAACAGAACCAAAACGCCCTGTTAATGGTAGAAAAGCCTGGGGACCACTAGGAACAAAACGTTGCCAAGTAATATCTTGCTGTTCATACTCAGTCTTAACATAAATAACCAATGCATGCTGTGTATAATCCCAACTGTTAACCCCCAAACCCACTGCCTGCCTGACTTTTGAATGACCTCCGTCGGCCGCAACCAGCACTTTCGTTGTTAATATTTGCCCACTCTCCAATTCAATAACTGATAAATCTGAGCCATAATTGATTTTAGTAATTCTATCCGGGCAGATTAATTCAACATTATCAAAATCCCGCAATCGCTCCAGCAAAGCCAACTGAATGACTCTGTTCTCAACCACAAAGCCCAATTCTGGCTGATTAATATCTTGACTCCTAAACTCTGGCCCGTCATTTAACTCCCAGACACGCATGCGCTTATAAGGACAGGCTCGTCGACCGACGATCCCAGGCCAAACTCCTAAAGATTCAAAAATAGCCTGTGACGCCTTACTAAGTGCCGAAACTCTCAAATCATGAGGCTGTCCTGACTTAAAGTCTGCTGGCATAACCTGCTCAACAACACCGACTTTTAACGAACTCCCTCCCAGAGCACAACCAACAGTTGCACCCACCATACCTCCACCCACAACAACGACATCAAATTGCTTATTCATAAATACGCTTATAAGTGCTCAATTAATATTGAAATTTCCATTTCTACCAACGTCTACCATGACTCAAATGCAACCTAGTTCAGTCCAAAAAAACTTTTCAGCCACATGACAATAGCCTTACTTTGAATTTAATTTGTAACTTCTCAAGAGCTTAACCTCTGGCATAGCAAATTTTCCGAGACCACAAGATATAGCTCTGAACCGATACCAGTGTTGATTTACTATTCTCTTTTTTTTATAATTGAAAGGCTAATTTGTAATGCCTGTGATTTTATCTCACGCATCACATCAAATGATAAAAATATGCCAAAGCATTAGATTTCGCAATATTATCGGCGCTACTTACCGGGTTTTATTCATTGCCCTGTGTCGTATTGCCTGCATCTGAACTGCAGTATAGCAAAAACTGTACAGATCAGCATTCCTGAAACCCTAACCACATCACGTGGTGGGTTTTGGCTCGAAATCATTGTTAAGCAATTAATTTAGGTGGTTCAAACATGTCCGTTAAAACATATAAAAAACCTCACAAACAAGGTTTATATGACCCTGCAAATGAAAAAGACAGTTGCGGCGTAGGCTTTATTGCTCACGTTAAAGGTCATCGTTCGCATAAAATAATTCAAGATGCAGGCATTGCGCTTGAAGCCATGACTCACCGTGGTGCATGCGGTTGTGAAGCTAATACAGGTGATGGCGCAGGCATAATGACTGCTTTACCTCATGATTTTTTCACTAAAGTTGCGTTAACAGAGTTCAACGTCTCGCTCCCGAAACCCGGACACTATGCCGCGGGTCTAGTTTTCTTGCCGCAAGACCCCACCGAAAGACAACAATGTAAAGCCATTGTTGAAGAATTTATTCAACGTCAAAACCAACATCTAATAGGCTGGAGACCAGTTCCTGTTGATGCCGATGGTGCTGACATTGGCCCTTCTGCCCGTGCGACTGAACCGGTCATCGAACAACTGTTTATTGCAGCGTCTGACGGTTTTAGCGACGACAGTTTTGAAAGACAACTTTATCTGATCAGAAAACAGTGCACTAACGTTATCCGTAATGACACTGCACTGACTCAACGTACCATGTTCTATGTGTGTAGCTTATCAACTAAAGTAATTATCTATAAAGGTCAGTTAATGCCAGAACAAGTCATGAAATATTTTCCTGACTTAAATGATCCTGACTTTACCTCTCACCTGGCCATGGTTCACTCGCGATTCAGCACCAATACCTTTCCTTCATGGGACCGGGCGCAACCGAATCGTTTTATGAGTCATAACGGGGAAATCAATACTTTACGCGGCAATCAAAATTGGATGCGTGCTCGTGAAGGCATGCTGAACAGCGATCTATTTGAAGATGAATTGACCAAAATACTCCCTGTTGTCGAACCAGATTGCTCTGACTCAGGCACCTTTGATAATGTTCTTGAGTTTCTGTTAATGAGCGGCCGAACCCTTCAAGAAGCGGTCATGATGATGGTACCTGAAGCTTGGCAAAATCATGAAACCATGTCAGAAGAAAAGCGAGCCTTTTACGAATTTAATTCGGCAGTAATGGAACCTTGGGATGGCCCAGCTTCAATCGTTTTTACTGATGGAAAATACATTGGCGCAGTTCTTGACCGTAATGGCCTTCGACCTAGCCGTTACTACCTAACCCATGATGACCATGTGATCATGGCCTCTGAAGTCGGTGTCGTTCATGTTGAGCCTGAGAATGTTAAATACAAGGGCCGACTACAGCCTGGGCGTATGTTTTTAGTTGATTTTGAACAGGGCCGACTCATTCCTGATGAAGAGCTAAAATCTTCTTTTGCGGCAAAGCGTCCTTACGGTGACTGGCTTAACCAACACCGGTTACAGCTTAGCGACCTGACCATTAACCATGAGCATCAAGCTTTCGAACCTGAATCATTGTTAGCAAGAATGCAAGCCTTTGGTTTTACCAGTGAAACGATGCAGTTTATGCTGATCCCTATGGTTAGAGAAAAACGTGATCCATTAGGCTCAATGGGTAATGACTCTGCTTTAGCTTGCTTATCTGACCAACCTAGAATGTTGTATGACTATTTCAAGCAACTGTTTGCACAGGTTACTAACCCATCTATCGACTCTATTCGTGAAGAAACAATTATGTCTTTACGATGCTATATCGGGCCTGAAAAAAACCTGATTGATACTTCACCTGAACATTGCCACCGTTTACTCATTGAGCAGCCTATTTTGAGTAACCCTGAATTGGCCGCAATCAGAGATATCAACCACCGTGACTGGACAACCAAAACCATTGACATTACTTGGCCAAAAGCTGAAGGCAATGCAGGATTGATCAAGGCTCTGGATCGTATTTGTGCTGAAACAGAACAAGCCATCGCATCAAATGCTGAACTCGTTATACTCTCAGACCGAAATATTAATGCTGACCGCATCGCACTTCCAGCTTTACTTGCAACTGGTGCTGTACACCAACATTTATTACGTCTAGCTCAAAGAACACGAATTGGAATAGTTCTTGAAACCGGTGAAGCAAGAGAAGTTCATCATCATTGTCTACTAATAGGATTTGGTGCTGATGCAATCAACCCTTACTTAGCCTTTGAATCATTATGGCAAGCACGTCGCGATGGACTCTTAGATAATGATTTAGCAGATGATCATGCTATCGTTGAAACCTACCAAAAAGCTGTAGGAAAAGGCATGTTGAAAGTCATGGCTAAGATGGGTATTTCAACATTACAAAGTTACAAAGGCGGTCAAATTTTTGAAGCGATTGGCCTTCGTGATGACGTTATTGAACGTTGTTTTAAAGGAACTGCTAGTCGTATTCAAGGTGTTGATTTTGACGTTATCGCCTCAGAGGCAAGCCGTCGTCACAGTATTGGCTTCCCTGAAAATAACACGACTAATTCAGACACCCTCCCTAATCAAGGCGAATTTCACTGGCGTGCCCAAGGTGAAAAACACATGTGGGACCCTGAAGCAATTAGTAACATTCAAACTGCTGCACGCACTAATGATCATAAAACCTATGCCCAATTTGCCGAGCATATGAACCGTGATTCTAAAACGCGTTGCACTATTAAGGGCCTACTAGGATTTAAAGAAAATCTATCAGAAATTCCTTTAGATGAAGTGGAACCGGCACAAGAAATTGTTAAACGTTTTTGCACTGGCGCAATGAGTTTTGGCTCCATTTCAGCCGAGGCCCATGAGTCCCTGGCTATTGCAATGAACCGCCTAGGCGGAAAAAGTAATACCGGTGAAGGGGGCGAAGACAGCGAGCGTTTTACCCCAATGCCTAATGGTGACAGTAAACGTTCTGCCATTAAACAAATTGCCTCTGGACGCTTTGGTGTCACAGCCTGGTATCTTGCCAATGCGGACGAACTGCAAATTAAAATATCACAAGGAGCTAAGCCTGGTGAAGGCGGTGAGTTACCCGGTGGAAAAGTGGATAGTTATATCGCCAGATTACGTCACTCAACACCCGGCGTCGGTTTAATCAGCCCACCACCACACCATGATATTTACTCAATTGAAGATCTAGCACAATTAATTTTTGATCTTAAAAATTCAAATCCATCTGCTAGAATCAGCGTTAAACTTGTGTCTGAAGTCGGTGTAGGTACAATTGCTTCTGGCGTTGCCAAAGCACACGCTGACCATATTCTGATTTCAGGAGATGGTGGCGGCACTGGTGCATCACCACTAACCAGCATTAAACATGCCGGCCTTCCTTGGGAGCTAGGCATTGCAGAAACGCATCAAACACTAGTGATGAACGATCTACGATCTCGCGTCACATTACAAACAGACGGCGGATTAAAAACCGGACGTGACGTAGTAATTGCAGCATTATTGGGTGCCGAAGAATTTGGTTTCAGCACCGCCCCTCTTATCACATTGGGTTGTATTATGATGCGTAAATGCCATCTCAATACCTGCCCTGTTGGTATTGCTACACAAGATAAAGAACTCCGCAAGAAATTCAGCGGAGATCCAGAATACGTCGTTAACTACTTATTCATGGTAGCCGAGGAAGCACGCTCATTAATGGCTAAACTCGGCTTTCGAACCATTGATGAAATGGTTGGTCGCACCGACGTTCTTGAAACCAACGAAGCTATCGCGCATTGGAAAGCTGATGGACTTGACTTGACCTCTTTATTAACAATGGCTCCAAAACCACATGATGATGTCAAAGTAATCAAAACCATTCCACAAGATCATGGGCTTGACACCGTCATTGACAACCAATTATTGGAAATCTGTGAACCCGCCCTGACTCATGGCAGCACAGTTCATCATGAAATGCCTATCATTAATACTGATCGTACTGTAGGAACCATTCTTAGCCACAACCTCGTTAAAAAATGGGGTGCTGAAATGTTACCAACTGACACCATTAATCTGAAGTTTAATGGCTCTGCAGGTCAAAGTTTTGGTGCTTTTCTCGCCGGCGGAATCACCATGGCCATTGAAGGTGATGCCAATGATTATGTTGGGAAAGGTCTTTCAGGTGGAAAAATTATTGTTTACCCACCTAAAAACAGTTCTTTTTCTTCCGAAGAAAATATTATTGTCGGTAATGTTGTACTTTACGGTGCTACCTCTGGTTCTGCATTTCTGCGTGGTCGTGCTGCAGAACGATTCTGTGTCCGAAATTCAGGCGCCAACGCCGTTGTAGAAGGCGTGGGAGATCATGCCTGTGAATATATGACCGGTGGCCGTGTCGTTATCTTAGGTCCCACTGGCCGTAATTTCGCAGCAGGAATGAGCGGTGGTATCGCTTATGTCTGGGATAACACTAACGAATTTCGGAAAAATTACAACCCAGGCATGGTTGAACTTGAAACCGTGGACCAACTTTCGGATGTGACTGAATTAAAGAATCTTATTTCATTGCACTATGAAAACACTGCCTCACCTGTTGCCAAACAAATTTTAGACAATTGGTCATCAGCCTTAACTCAATTTATCAAAGTCATGCCTACTGACTATAAACGCGTTCTAGCCGAACGTGCGAAACACAGTAATGATGCACAGGGAGAAACCAGCCATGGGTAAACCAACAGGGTTCAAAGAATTTCAACGTCAAACGATTCCATATCGTGACCCACAAAGTAGGCTTACTGATTATCAGGAAATTTACACAACACCACCTGAGTCGCATCTAACAACTCAAGGCGCTCGCTGTATGGATTGTGGCGTTCCTTTTTGTCAATCGTCAACTGGCTGTCCCGTTGATAACCTCATTCCTGAATGGAATGATTTAGTTTATAAAGGACGCTGGAAAGATGCACTTGACCGGTTACACCGGACAAATAATTTCCCAGAATTTACTGGTCGTGTCTGTCCAGCTCCATGTGAAGGATCTTGCGTATTAGGTATAAACGAGCCACCGGTTACCATTAAGAATATTGAAAATTCCATTATTGACCGGGGCTTTGACGAAGACTGGGTAAAACCTCTTCCTCCCGCGACAGAAACTGGATACAGCGTTGCTATTATTGGCTCAGGACCTGCCGGACTAGCCGCTGCTCAACAACTACGTCGTATAGGTCATAAGGTTACCGTCTATGAACGCGCCGACCGTATTGGTGGTTTGCTGATGTATGGCATCCCCAATATGAAACTTGAGAAAAAGGTAGTCGAAAGAAGAATCGATCAATTACGCACTGAAGGTGTCACTTTCGTGACTAACGCTCATATTGGCAAAGCTGAAGACTTTCCTAGCGGCCATATTAACCAAATCATGAGCGACAATAATCATGAGATGCTATTTATTGAGCCCAATGAACTGGTTAAAAATAATGATGCTGTACTTTGGGCAACTGGTGCTACTCAACCTCGTGACCTTCCTATTCCTGGGAGAGAACTCAAAGGCATTCATTCAGCAATGGAGTTTTTAACCTGTAATACCAAGAGCCTGTTAGACAGTAATCATGAAAATGACCAATTTATCAGTGCTAAGGATAAAAATGTCATTGTTATTGGTGGCGGTGATACCGGTACCGATTGTATTGGGACCTCTTTACGTCATGGTTGTAAATCACTGGTGAATTTTGAACTGCTCCCCGAGCCACCTCAAACGCGTGCTGATAATAATCCTTGGCCTCAATGGCCCAAGATCTTTCGTGTTGATTATGGTCATGAGGAAGCCACTACACGTGATGATAAAGATCCTCGGGAATATTGTATTCTGAGTAAAGAGTTTATTGGTGACGGCAACGGTAATTTGACTGGTGTTCGCACGGTTAATGTTGAGTGGAATCAAGATGAAGACGGCCGTTTCTCTATGACTGAAGTACCGGGTAGCGAAAAAGAGTGGAAAGCAGAATTAATCACTTTAGCGATGGGTTTCTTAGGGCCTGAAGCGGGTGCTACCGACATGATTGATATTGAATACGATAATCGCTCCAATATAAAAGCTGAATACGGTCAATTTACAACAAATGTTGAGGGTGTTTTTGCAGCTGGAGATTGCAGACGCGGTCAATCTCTTGTCGTCTGGGCGATCAATGAAGGTCGTGGTGCCGCATTAGCAATTGACCAATACTTAACAAACAAAAAATAAAGTAGTTAAAGGAAATGATTGACCGGTGCTATCCCAAGAGAGTAGTACCGGTCCACTACCAATTATTATCTCTAAATCAAGAAGTTGTCTCTTCAGATTTATCCTGTTTTACACCAAAGACCGCATTCAAATACTGGTACATCGAGACAACGGTAATAGCTGCGGCAATATAAAGCAACAAATAACCTAATTCACTCACCGGTAAAAATAACAAATCTTCTCGAAAAAGCAGACAACCAATCGCAACCATTTGCGTCCCTGTTTTCCACTTACCTAAGTTAGAAACAGCCACAACATCACGTTGTCCACTGCTTGCCATCCATTCTCGCAAAGCAGAAATAACCAGTTCACGTCCGATAATAATAGCTGCCGGAATCGTCATAAAAATAGATGATTCAGTTTGAATCATGATTACTAATGTTAAAACAACTAGTAATTTATCAGCAACTGGATCTAAAAAAGCACCAAAATTTGTATGCTGTCCCATTTTTCTGGCTAAATGTCCATCCAACCAGTCGGTAAATCCTGCAAAAGAAAAAATAACCGTGCAAGCAATATTGGAATATTCCCACGGTAAGTAAAAAACTATGACGATAATAAAAGTTAACGCAATTCGCGTAAACGTCAGTAATGTCGGTATATTGTATTCAACCATGATCTTGATGAAATGTGTCGTAAATTCGTTGCGCTAATTGGTAGCTAATGCCATTAATACTACATAAGGCATCTACTCCCGCCTTAGCAATACCTTGCAACCCTCCGAACTGTTTTAACAACAATTGTCTACGTTTAGGCCCAAGGCCATCAATAGACTCCAGAACAGATTGCTTCTTTGTCTTTCCTCGCCGTAACCGATGTCCAGTAATAGCAAATCGGTGCGCCTCATCCCTAATATTCTGAATCAGCAACAATGCACTTGCATTCGGATTAATATCTAAGGGTAAATTTTCACCCGCACTAATGATTTTCTCCATACCAGCTTTCCGGTCTACACCCTTAGAAACCCCCAATATAATAACATTATTTATTGATAATTCGTCTAATGCTTTCTCAGCAGCATTCACCTGACCTATCCCACCATCAATAAATAATATTTCAGGTGCTTCATGCTCTCCCTTAGTTAAACGCTTAAAACGTCTATAAACGGCCTGGTGAATAGCCGCATAATCATCACTTTTAGTAATTCCTTCTATATTAAAACGCCGATAAGCAGACTTAACAGGCCCTTCACGATCAAAAACCACACATGATGCTACGGTATAATCGCCTTGGGTATGACTAATATCAAAACATTCTAATCGTTTAGGAATTTCAGCCAAGTCAAATTCTTCTTGAAGACTCACAAAACGATTAAATAGACTTTGCTTATTACTAATCCGACCTAACAATGCATGTTCAGTATTCGTTTGCGCCATCTTCAACCATTTCAAGCGATCTCCTCTCAGCCGTGTTGAAATCACTACCGCATGTTTGGCTTGTTCAGATAAAACGGTCATAATTAAATCTTGCTGTGGTAATTCATGACTTAAAAATATTTCATACGGAATTTTCTTATCTAAATAAAATTGCGTGATAAAGGCCTCTAGTACCTCACTTTCTGTATTTTCAACACTCATCTTAGGAAAGAAAATCTTATGACCTAAATGCTGACCACCACGTATAAAAAGAACTTGGACACAAGCTAAGGTTGACTGAGTAGCACAAACTACAATATCGACATCACCTTTTTCACCATGAACAAAATGTTTTTCAAGAACGGTACGTAACAAGGCAATTTGATCTCTGATACGTGCGGCATTCTCAAAGTTTAACTGCGCTGATGCTTGTTCCATTTGAATGATAAGTTGATCAATTAACAAATGACCTTTACCTTCTAGAAAAAGAAGTGTCTTAGCTAATTCCTGACTATAATCAGATCGACTCACTAACCCAACACAGGGTCCACTACAACGTTCAATCTGGTACTGTAAACAAGGTCTTGATCTGTTTTTAAAATAAGAATCCTCACATTGCCGGATCGGAAAAATCTTCTGTAAAATTTTTAGAGTTTCTCGAACTGCACCAGCACTCGGATAAGGCCCAAAATATTGTCCGGGTTTATTTTTAGCACCCCGATGAAAGGTGATTTGGGGGAAATCTTGATCCGTAGAGATATAAATATAAGGGTATGATTTATCATCCCGCAAACAAATATTATAGCGTGGCTTATAACGCTTAATTAATTGACTCTCCAGTAATAGCGCCTCTCCTTCCGTATGGGTAATAACCACTTCAATAGATGAAATTTTGCTAACCATCGCTAATTGTTTTGGCGATGTCGACTGGGTTCTAAAGTAACTCGACACGCGATTTTTCAGGTTTTTAGCTTTACCGATATAAATGATATCCCCTTGACTATTGAACATTTTATAAATGCCCGGCAAACGGGTTAGGCCTTTTAAAAAAGATTTAATATCAAAAGATGGTCCGGCCTCTGCCTTCTCACTATCTGTCATTGTGCAATTTCTCTATACTTTTAAAGACTTGGTGAAACATATCTACCGTTAGCCGCCGCGTGTGAACGTTATAACGGCTACAGTGATAAGAATCGACTAAATACCGTCCTGGTTCAATCGTATGAACTTTATTATGAGCAAATTTAAACGATGAGCGTTTAAGTCCCAAAGCCATTAATACTGATTGATGTGCAATCGTCCCTAAAGCCAAAATGACAACCTGTTTTGAAAGTTCACTAAGTTCAGTCGCTAAATATTGATTGCACTGGTGTAGTTCGGCAGTAGTAGGTTTATTATCTGGTGGCAAGCATTTGACTGCATTGGTAATTCTACATCGGGATAAGAGGAGCCCGTCCGTAGCATGAATACTTTCAGGACGATTACTGTAACCAAACTTAAACAGCGTTTCATAAAGTAAAACACCGGCATCATCACCTGTAAAGGGACGACCGCTAGCATTAGCACCATGCATTCCAGGTGCTAATCCCACAATCAATAGCACTGGCTCTGCCACACCAAAAGAAGGAACAGGACGAGCATAATAATCAGGATGCTTCTCTTTAATACTTGCTAAAAATTCTACTAGTCGAGGACATTGCCGACAATTAATATCAAAATATTCACAACTCTTCATCTAATCTTTTACCTTGCTAATATTAAGATCCTAAAGATAGCCTTCCAGAACTAAACATCATTGCGTAAAAGTTTTCTAGCTTAAAATTACTCAACTTTAGCACCTGACATCCAACAAGAAATATCAACTGTTGACTCGACAATCAAGGTTTCCAAATCAGCATCTGATTTGATAAGCCCATTCCCCGAAGGTGACACGATGATATCATCTTTCAGAAACTGCTTAATCGTCTGAACCTTAATAGCAAAATGGGTATTATTAGTAACCGGACGCCAAAACTTACTGTCTTTCTCTAGCGCACGTTTGTCCTCAAGTAATGCCATTAAACGCCCTTTATTATCAACCACTGGACTGCCGCCGTGAGCTTTTTCAAAACCTCCTTCCAGTTGTAATTCAGTCACCTTATTTTGCACACCATTAAGCGCTGTTATAACCACTGACTCAATACTCGAACCCACTACTCCTTGCGCCTTAGTCGGTGATTTTCCAATCCACAATTCTTTCATGAGGAAATTTTTATCGTTACTTAGTGTCAGTGAAAACGCTGGAATTATAGCTGCTTTCAACAAAGCTAGATTAGATGCCAAATCTTCAATATAAACACTTACAAAAAAATCTTTCCCGTGTCTCTTAAAACTGATTTGCTCACACCCTTTAACTACATTAACCGTAGTCAATAAGTGACCATTAGATGAAATAAACACAGCCGAGCCATGATTTTCTATAACCCAGTTATCTAAATTAACCGATGCTAAATTAAAAATACCCTGCCTTATTTCTGGTATCTTTAAAGTGAATTTATCTGCCTTTTTTACCAACACACCCTGTCGCCAAAGACCAGAAAAATCAGCTTGTTGAGGTTGCCTATAGTGACCATAACCATCCGGGCGCCCATTTTGCCATTCGCCTCGGTACTGATCGCCATTTTTAAAATAAAAAGCACCAGGACCATTAAAAATACCGTCTCTAAAAGTGCCCTCATACTTTCCATCAGCAGTTAAAAGTAAACGTCCTAAGCCATGGAATCGATGGTTATAGAACTCGCCTTCATACTCAAGTCGTTCAGGTACAACTAACTTTCCAGTTCCTTGAAAATGACCTTGTTGAAAGTCACCCTGGTAATAAAAACCCGTTGCAAAATCATAACGTCCCAGTCCATGTAATTGATTATTTTTCCAAAAACCTTGGTAACGATCACCATTAGAAAAAACAAATTCACCATAACCATTTCGTTTGCCTGTCAGCCAATGCCCCTCATATCTTCTGCCGTCAGGCGTTTCATAGAGACCTTGTCCCGAGAAATTCCCTTGCTTGAATTCACCTTTATACAATCGTCCATCATTAAATTGTTTTATACCCTTTCCATCGGGTAAGCCTTTTAACCAATCACCCTGATACTGGTTGCCATTTTCTTCAATTAAAATTCCTTGCCCTTCTTGATGATCATTTTTCCAGAACCCCGTGTATTTTCCTCCTGCACTAAAGTGATAAGTACCTTCTCCTTGACGCTGATTGTTGACCCATTCACCATCATAGTAGTCACCATTCCCATATTGAAAACGTCCTTTTCCATGAAAATTGCCTTGATGAAATTCACCCTGATAAAATTGTCCATCGGTAAAAGTATATCGCCCGACTCCCTGTCGAACACCGTCTACTCTCTCACCCATGTATTCACCACGAGGCGTAGAAAGAATCGTCCGACTATCAAGCCAAGTACAGCCTGAAATTAACAAACAAAGTAAAAAAGAACAACGTAAAGATTGCCGCATAACATTAGTGAATCAAAGAAAGTTGAGATTTTGTTAAAATCAGTTATCAAATTTCAGTTTACTTGAATTACTGATAGAAACAAATGCTATCCGCATTTAAGAAAAAGATTCGGTTGTCTCGTTCTTATGAAATCTCAGTCAATAAAATCTTTCCTCGGCTCATGATTCTCTGGGACAGTCTCCACGTTACTACAAACTAGGGTTTTTATAGTTTTCAGTAATAACAGTGAGTCAATAGGTTTTAACACGCGAGCATTCATCCCTGATGCTTTAATCGCATTTAATTCTTCAGGCATTGCATCAGCGGTCAAAGCAATGATCGGTATTTTATGATACCGAGGATCTTGTCGAATAATGTTTGTCGCCTCAATACCATTCATAACTGGCATCTGTAAATCCATCAGAACGCAGTCGAATTGTTTTTGTTGAGTTTCCTCAACCGCTTCTAAGCCGTTCTCAGCAAGCGTTATTTGTGCGCCATACTCTTCTAATATATAAATAGCTATTTCCTGATTGATATCATTATCTTCAACTAACAAAATTCTCAATCCAGATAAATTATCAGTTTCCGCTATTTTTATCTCGTTTTGGCTTGACTGGGTTTCTGGCTGACCTTTCTGTGTAAAGAAATCATTAATTCCTTGTGCAAGACTGTATGTGTTCAATGGTTTTTCTACAAAACAATACAAATCACTATCCCCGTCAAATCTAAGACGCTCTTTAGTTTGACGATCAAGAATAACAATCATAGGCTTGCTATTGTTATGAGTTATCTTTGAAAAACAATCTATACAATTACAATCACCCACAGTCCGATGTTCTAGCGAACTACAGTCATATATAATAAGATCACAATCGGAAACCTGCTGGATTATCGCCAAAGTCTTGTCAATGCCATTTATTTGCTCAGCCAGCAACCCTAATCTCGATAGGGTCGACATGATCGAGTTTAAATAAAGACTTTCTTGATGCGCTATCAATAAGGTCTTCTTGTTTTCACAAGCTGTGAAATAAGTGTGGACTTCACCTGACTCGACCTCCTCCAAAATCACTGTAAAATCAAACCGACTCCCTATATTTACTTTACTAGAACAGGTTAACTCACCGCCCATTAGCTCAACCAATTGTTTACTGATAGACAACCCTAACCCTGTCCCACCATACTTACGACTTGTATTCGTTTCTGCCTGTACAAAAGGTTTAAAAATTTCTTGGATTTTTTCAGGACTCATACCTAAACCAGAATCGGTTACTGAACACATCAAAATAAATGGCTTATCCAGTTTTCTTTCAATTGCTAACTTAAATTCAACAATCCCTTCATCGGTAAATTTAATAGCATTACTAATTAAATTAATACAAACCTGACTCAAACGTAATGGATCCCCAACTATTTGTTCAGGAATCTGAGAATCAAATGAAAAAATCAATTCAACGTCTTCTTTATCATGATTTGAGAAAATAATTGTCAGGTCATCAACCCAACGATGTAAACTAAATTGAGTGTTATCAAGTGCTAACTTTCCGGATTCAATTTTAGACAAATCTAAAACATCATTGATTAACATCAATAAACGTTCTGCAGCTGAACCAATATTATTGGTATAGTGGACTTGCTGATCATTTAACGATGTTTTTTTTAGAATTTCTGCCAAGCCAATAATAGCATTCATCGGCGTTCTAATTTCATGACTCATGTTTGCTAAAAAAACAGATTTAGCACGATCAGAGTTCATCGCCTTAATTTTTGCTGCATTTAGGTCTTTTGTTTTTTTATCAAAAACCTGAGCTAAGGTTTCTAATTCGTCTTTAGAACCAGTCGGACTACACAATACAGTTTCATTATTAGATGATACTTTTTCACATAACTCTAGTATCGGTTGAGTCAATTGTCTCACCACATACCTTGCAAAGAAAAAAGTACTCACAATTATCACACAGGTTAAAAGCAACAAATCGATTAACCCATCAATAGTCGATCCATATATTTTTTTGTAAATAACGCCTTTAACTAGCTTAATATTCAGTTCCCTGAGATAACGCAAATTTCCTGACCCATAACGTTCATACATCTCATATTGTCTAGAAAACCGTTGATTTGTTTTTGTATCTTTTTTACTTTTTCCTGACTTGAGTCTACCTGGCAGATATCGTTCATCGATGACTAATTTATCACCAACAAATAACTGAGTTAATCCTACCTCTTTTTGCTTAACAAGTTTCATCAAATCATTAATCGGCACCATGCCCACCAAATAACCTTGTATAAAGTCATAAAGAACAATAGGAACTGATACGCAAACCATACGTACTGTGTGACGATAAAAAAATTTGTTATTGGGTAATCTATTTCCACTTATACAAGGGGTTATATTACTCTCTGGATCTTTGTAAAGAAGCTCGTGCGATTTATTAACAAGCGCCAATCCAGTCAAACCAAATAGCACTTGCCGGTCTTTCAATAATTTCGGTAAATAATCTTCTCGCCCTGCTGGATCCACAAGCGCCTGCGTTATTAAATCCCGTTGACTTAATATGCTCATCTTATCCATTACGTCATTTAAATAAAGCTCCATTGTCTCTAAATCAGATAACAATTCATTATTAGTTTGAGTTCTGATTTGGTTGTATTGATGACTAAAAAAGCTAAGGGCAAAGACAATATAAACAAGCACCATCATGCTGATAACAATAAGTAGCATTTGAGTGGTCAATCGAGCTCTGATCGACGTGTAATTTGACAACGGTAAACTATGATTTGGAATAACCCCTGTCATCTTCAGTCCCCTGAAAAAGTATGCAAATTAAGATCCTCAATCCCTAAAGCATCATGATCTAATTCAGTAAAAGGACGGAAGTAGGTTTTAATCAACCCAGAATAATTGTCAATATGTTCTAAGCTTTCTCTAACTTTTTCTGGATTAATCGATTGCGCCTGTTCAATAGCCTTAATCAAAAGAAAAACTAAATCATAGGCATGGGCCGTACCTGATTCAGCTATTATTTTCTGCTCCCCTTTAGTTGGATAGCGTTCAAAATAACGTTTTTTGAATGCTAAAACTCTTTCACTTTCGGAATCTGTCAAACTAAATGTCTGTAGAACCTTTATATTGAGCTTTTTAACTGCCTCGCGAGTTTGAACATCTAATTGGCCTCCGGTGATTCCCCAGTGGGAAATCACCGGCATTGGGTCCCCCCTTAACGCCATGTTTTGAAACAAAACAGCTCCTTCGGGCGCATTAGCAACCAAAATAATAACGTCAGCACCTTTGTCTTTAAAAATGGCTAATTGACGATTAAAATCCTTTATCCCCCAGCTAAAGGATTGCACATCCACTAACTCAACATCATCATTCATGGGTTGGTCTAGTTCCTTACTCACGCTTTTCAGGTTACCCCGACCCCAGGCCGTATTTTCGTAAAGAAAAGCAATTTTTTTATAACCTTGTTCCAATGCTTTTGAGACTAAATAAGGGCCAGCGTACTCATCTTTAACTGAAAGTCTAAAGCTATAATTAGGACTATAACCATTCTCAGTAATTGCAGTTGCAGCAGCCCAAGGGTCAAGATAAACTATTTTCTCTTGATGAATAATTTCTTGCTCAGCTATAGCAACAGGGCTATGTAACCCACCAACGACTGCCACTAAGTTTTTTTCTTTAGCAAACGCTGTTAAATTTCTAATCCCTTGGTCACTAAAGCCTGAATGATCAAGACTCTTTAAAACCAATTTTTTGCCTAACACGCCACCCGATTGATTAATTTCATCCAGCGCTAACTCAATACCCCGCTTGATCGCAATACCTGATTGCGAAGAACTCATAGTCAAATCAGCATCTAAACCAATTAATATTTGATCATCATCAATCGATTGACCTTTATGTAACAACTGATTAGTCATTTCTATTAAATAATTACCCCATCGTTCTCGATTACGTTCTTTCAGGCTTTGAGCCAACTGGGTTAATTTATTTTGAACTTGCTCTGGAAGATCGTAGCGCTTAAACTCTGTTGTTTCTAACGCAGCCATGACCTTTTGTTTCGAATTACCGGCATTATTTTTAGAAAGGTTATTTTTGGCTGATTGAATTAAAACCGTTTGTAATGATTTTGGCAGGGTACTTAGCACGTGCTGATTCATGACAACAAACCGGCCAGACAGGATGAAATTATTATTTGAGCAAAATTTTAACGGTTGATGGCTACCAGCGATAGCTATCTGATCCATCGTAGTGCTATAAGTCTGTATCGCCCCGTCTGCAACCGCCGGTATAATTTGTTCAGGCTCTAGTAATAGCGTATTAATATTCAAACCTTGCCAGATCGATTGGGCAAAATCTTTTGCTGAAACACCGACTACGTTATTCTGGATTTGCTGAAAATCTACAATGGGTTGAGAGGTAAAAAAATGGCTAAAACCAGAAGGCTCAAAAGCGAGTAAGGTTAACCCTTTTTCAAAGGCTTTAGACCTTAAATAGTCACCTACTTCAGAATTCCAGATAATGTTCACCTCATCAACATTATTAAACAATCTTGGCACTTGTAAGAAAGAAAATTCAGGAACTATTTTTGCTAGCTGTGACAAATCCAGTAAGGTGAGAGCAATCTCACCATTGGATAGACTTGTTATGACTTCAGTGCTGATGTCTTGATTAACAAGGCGTGGCCAATGCTCAACTATGACTTCATTTTTTTCATTAACCGAATTTACAAACTGTTCGATATAACCTTTTTGGAAAAACGGCACTAATTCAACCTTTAACTTCTGTTCACTTTGTTCTTTAATCGACTGACTAAAATGTTCGATAAAAGATCCTGCTTGCGCTGATTCTGAGAGACCTATCTTTAAAATAATTTCATCTTCAACTGAGTTAAGTGGAAGTTTCATTTTTGAATCAGTTCTTTTCAAAAAATCTAGTCGTAAGTCGCTGTTAAGTACCTTTTGCAGAACTCCACTGTTCTTATTACCAATCATCATTATAATTATCAGTATGATGGTCATGGTCCAAACCAGAATAGATTTTTTTTGCAACGATGTCATTCAACCATCCTTTTAAAATAACACTTTTAAACCTAGCGCAACGCCAGTACTTGTCAAATTTGGATTGGCCTCTTCGTACTCATTAATTCGTCCTTCTAAAACAAAATTAACATTATCAATAATCTCATAATTCAACTGCGGTTCTGCTACCCAGCGATTCTTACCATTTTCATCGATATTAAAGTCAGCAAAACCACTCACATAAAATCGATCCGTTAACCCTATTCGATACACCATACTGGCTTGTGATTTTGCATTACGATTAGTTTGTATTGGAAAATACCGCCACTGAACCCAACTTTTCTGACCTGTAATCAAAGGAATATCATGCTTGTAATAAATACCAAATCTTAATAGGTTATTATTTGCACCATTCGAATCGTTATATTCCACCTCCAAACCCAAACCTTGAATCCCCATAACCCACTCAGGGTCCAATGTACGACGAAGACGATATTCCAGAAAATAACGTGTGAAATCAAAGCGATTACTTTCATTATTTTGCTCACTATGAATATCAACAAAGCCCCAAGCATTAAATCCCAACGGCAAATTTTTAAACCCTCCTGAGATGGTTAAGGTGTTATATTCCCGATGGTCAAACAGGTAGGTCGCATCGCCAAAAGCCACAATTTCTTGTTGCGATGAAATAGGGATCTGCTTTGCCTGAGTCGTTGATGATTCAGCCTGAAGACTTGAATACATACACCCTAAGATAACAAAAAGCATTACAAAAAAAGTATTCTTGATCATCGCTAAACTTCCTAACCTCATAAAGAACCATTTAATTTCAAAACATTACCCGACGAGAGCAACCTAAGCAGAACTTCATTTAACTAAGCAAGTGGCATACCATCAGAAAATACCTTTAGTTTTGCTGATTTTTACTGATGAACATTATGAAATTCACTCATAACGTATCAAAGGTGACCTAAATGATGAAAAAATAGCGAACAGAATGGATATTAGTTGCATTATGCAATGCAACTTGGTCGTTTTCTAATGAATATGCGTTAAAGGAAAGGAGGGATTGTTGACATAAAAAAAACGCGTTTCCGCGCTTTTTTTATTTGTATGATTTAAAAAAATGATCTTAAAGCATTGCTGCTTTTATCTTCTGCATTGCAACCTTTTCTAATTGGCGAATACGCTCTGGAGAAACCTCGTAACGATTGGCTAATTCCTGCAACGTCATTTTTTTCTCATGTAACCAACGATTTTTCAAAATGTCCTGGCTGCGTTCATCTAAACCAGAAATAGCCTGCAGTAATAACTGACTATTATGACTATGCCAATCTGATTTTTCTAGAATCTGAGCAGGATCCGTTCCTTGTTGAACTAAAAATTGCGCCGGAGTTGCTCCAGTCTTATCATCTAGGGCTGGATTATCATCTGATTTCAAATCAAAAGCCATATCACTTGCATTAAGACGTTTTTCCATTTCATAAACGCTTTCAAGTTTCACACCTAAATCACCGGCAATTGCCTTCGCCTCGTCATGACTCAACCACCCTAAATTCTTTTTCGATTTTCTTAAATTAAAGAATAACTTTCGTTGCGCCTTGGTTGTTGCAATTTTTACAACGCGCCAATTTTTTATCACATATTCATGAATTTCAGCACGAATCCAGTGAACCGCAAAAGTAATCAGCCGAACACCAACATTAGGGTCAAAGCGTTTAACTGCCTTCATTAAACCAATATTACCCTCTTGAACAATATCATTAAGAGATAAGCCATACCCTGCATAACCACGCGCCACATGCACTACAAATCTTAAATTAGACATTACGAGCAGACGTGCAGCTTCTAAATCATTTTCTTCATGAAAACGTCTTGCCAATTCTTGTTCTTGCTCTGAACTTAAAGGCTCCAGTTGATTGACGGCGGTTAAATAACCATCAAATGATGCCGCTGACAAATTATAAGGTAATGTCATATTGTGATTCATTTCAATCTCTCAATCTTATTTAATTGAACATAACATAATATTAGCACTCATAACTAAAGAGTGCTAATATTTTTTTATTCTAATCCATTTCCTTCACCTTACAAGGTGAAACAACCACTTATGTGCTTATAAAGATCTTTTAATTCCTTAAAAAAGTGGTTTCCAACCCTTATTTAGTCGCTACTTTCTGACCTTTTATCCTTGACCTTTCTTCCAACGATTCTTTCTTGCCAATTTTTCTGCTTCCTTTTGTGCTTCTAAAATTACTACTTCTGCTAATTCATCGACCACCATTTCAGGTGTCTCTAGTGTTATACGACCAAAATCACCCGAACGAAATTCACGAAGAAAAAGTTTTCCGACCTTGTCATTGTCTATTCGTCCACCTCGTTGCAAACAGCCTCGCTGTTTCCCTATCTCATAAAGAATAGCCTCCGGCTCTTCCGGTAGTTCAGATAATTGATACCGATCCACTAAATATTCCGGATAAACTTTAGATAAATAGTCGACTGCAAAGAATGCAACATCATAATATTCCATCGCCGTGTCTTTAATCGCACCGGTCGTAGCAAGTCGAAAACCGCTGTTTTTATTTTTTACATTGGGCCACAAAACTCCTGGGGTATCTAATAAGACCAAATTATTACCCAAACGGACTCGTTGCTGTCTCTTCGTAACTGCTGGTTCATTTCCTGTCTTAGCAATCGTTCGCCCTGATAAGGTATTTATTAATGTTGACTTACCTACATTTGGAATACCAACAATCATCATATTAGCCAGTTTTATATTATTTTCCTGAAGTCCTAATATTTTCTGACATAACGCTGGTAACTCACTGACATTGTTGTGATCTTGGGCTGTTACAGCTAAGGTCTTAGTTTTTAATTCCTGCCCCATATAATCTTGCCATTGACGAGTCATTTTAGGATCCGCTAAATCACTTTTATTTAAAATAGTAATACAAGGTTTGTCTCCCCTCAGTTCTGCAAGGACAGGATTTGAACTACTAAAAGGAATCCGAGCATCAACGATTTCGATCACCAAACTAACACGGTTCAATGTCTCTTTCATTTCTTTAAAGGCCTTATGCATATGGCCTGGATACCACTGTATTTTCATATTTATAATCTGTGCTCTATATGACGTGAGAAATTACTTTCTGTACTACAATGCCATTTACAATAATTTGATTTTCTCTTTACTTAGTGAAATTCTTTTGTCGCGATACAATTGCCCTAAGGCTTTCTTATAACGTGCCTTACTCACTTCAAAGCGACTGTATATCTCCTGGGGCGGGCTTTTATCGGTCAATGATGATTCGCCACCTTGTGTTTTAAGAAAACACACAATTTTTTCCACCAATTCATCTCTGTCTTCACTTGCTATTTTAGAAAGTGTTAAATCAATTTTTCCATCGTCACGTATCTGCTTAATATAACCCTTTAATTGCTGTCCGATGGTTAAAGGCTGGAATACCTCATTTCTAAAAATAACGCCTATATACAGTTGATTTATAACCGCTTTAAAGCCTAGTTCTGTTTGTCCTGAGATTAACAAATCCACTGATTGATTGGCTTGTAATGATTGCGTTTCTTCACGTAAATATTTCCCTAATTTTGTCGTTCCGACTAACCGTTCAGTTCTCTCATCCTGATAAACATAAACCACATACGACTTATTTTCTTGTAACGGTGTTTGCTGTTCACTATAGGGGACTAATAAATCTTTAGATAAGCCCCAATCTAGAAATGCACCATAGTGATTAACATCTTTAACTTTTAAAAGTGCTGACTCATTAAGTGTTACCAGTGGTTTTTCAGTCGTCGCTATGGGTAGATCATCAGAATCTAAATATAGAAAAACGGTGACTGAGTCACCGATCTCACAATCCTTAGGAACATAACGTTTAGGTAACAGTATCTCACCTAAATTTTCAGTCTCGAGATATACACCAAAATCCGTCCGCTTAGAAATTACCAAGGTATTATATGTACCTATTCGTGCTGCCATTTTTTTACCTATTTCATTCAAACTACTCTCATGATACGCATTTTAAATTCTAATACGTACATTTTACTTCACCTTAATGAGACAATTAATTGCTGATTGTACATAGACAACCCCTATCATGAAAACTCAACCTCCTATACCTCAAAAGATGTTAGCTATTGCTTGCCAACAAGCCGGCAATGCAAGCACACTCGTAACCGAGTATTTCCCCACTCCTTCATTAAAACTCGGCCATGTCATCATTAAAGTCGCTGCAGCCGGTGTTAACCGTCCTGACATCATGCAACGTCAAGGCCGCTACCCTGCGCCTGCCGGTATAACTTCTATTTTGGGTCTTGAGGTTTCAGGAATCGTCATTGCCATGGCACCCGATGTCAAGACTCTCAACATTGGCGACCAGGTTTGCGCTCTCGTTCAAGGAGGTGGCTATGCTCAATATTGCCTTGCCAATGCCCAACTGTGCCTTCCTATACCCGATCATACCTCACTGATTGATGCAGCCGGCTTACCCGAAACATTTTTTACTGTCTGGAGTAATTTATTTGACCGAGCACAAATAAAAACTGGTGATTCTTTACTGGTTCATGGTGGTACAAGCGGCATTGGAACAACGGCTATTCAATTAGCCCATGCTCTGAATATCTCGGTCATTGCAACGACTTCCTCCAATGAAAAATGTCACTTCTGTGAATCACTTGGCGCTACTGCCACTATTAATTACCAAACACAAAACTTTGTAACCGAGATAGAAAAATTAACGAAGGGACGTGGTGTTGATATTATTCTTGATATCATCGGTGGTGACTACCTTCCCAAAAACATTAAATGTATGGCTCTCGATGGTCGATTAATCCAAATTGCAGCACAACAACACCCCAAAAGTGAAATAAACCTCATTCCTTTTCTGTTAAAACGACTCACGCTAACTGGTTCGACATTAAGAGCTAGAGATGATACTTTTAAAGCCGCTATTGCTCATGCATTAACCGAAAAGGTCTGGCCATTATTTACGATGGGTAAACTCAAACCAATTATAAGCCATCAGTTTTCACTCAAAAACGCTAGTGCCGCCCACATCTGTATGGAGAATAATGACCATATCGGAAAAATTTTATTGATCCCCTAAAAACTAGTACTGGCTAAATGAGTAAAAGTACCTTTCTTATCTAACTGATTAGCGTAGAATCAAACCAAGAGTTTTCTATTAATTCTGTGTCAGTTTACCTTCTGACATCCTACGAAATATTTTACAAGGACTAACTAAGTTATGACGGCTATAATTTATGGAGTATTAGGCTTTATGGTCTTATTTATTTGTGTATTCTGGTCATCAATACGGATCGTAAAACAACACATAACCCCAAGCGACGGCTCCTTCCTCGCTAAAATTGTTTTCTGGACAGAACGTTTCTTACAAATGGTCTTTCGTATTTTACGAAAAGTCATGGTTGGATGATATTTATCATTTCAATATCAATTAACTTAAATCATTCAAAGGGAACAAAAACTATAACAAAATCCTAAAAGACAACCTATGAGTTTACTTGAAATGATTTGGCTTAGTGCATTAGGTAGCCTTATCCTCGTGAATCTTTTAAATATAAAGTGTAACGATCGCATTGAGGCGGCCATGCTCTGGACACTAGGTATCTGTTCCGTCCTATGGCTCTGGATTGCCATGAATCTTCTCAAAGTTGCTCCCTACATCGTTTTGTAAAAACACCATTAAACACTGATGTAATGCAATACCAGACCAATAAAAACCGCAAGACCATACCAGTTATTATTTAAAAATGCCTTAAAGCAATTCTCCTTATTGCGGTAAAAAATAAGTTTCTGTTGATAAATAGACAAACAGAAAGCAACAGCCAAACCCCAATAATAAACCCCGCTAAAATCTTCTAAATAACCGACGGCAACTAACAACCCCAGACTCATGATTTGAATAACTGCAATAATTTCTCGAAACCTACCACCAAAAAGTATAGCGGTCGATTTAACCCCAATTTTCAAATCATCATCATAGTCAACCAGCGCATACATGGTATCGTATACTAATGCCCACAAAGCAACAGATAAATAGATTAACCAAGCAACCCACGGGATCGATTCCATCTGTGCAGCAAACGCCATAGGTACCGCCCAACCAAAGGCAATTCCTAGATACGCTTGAGGTAAATGGGTATATCGTTTCATATAAGGGTAACTGGCTGCTAAAAAAACACCGACAAAAGATAACATGATCGTCATTGAGTTTAAGGTTAGCACCAATAAAAAAGCCAATGATGACAACACACAAAATAGAATCAATGCTTCTTTGGGTTGTACTTTTCCAGATGCTATCGGTCGCTGACGTGTTCTCTCAACATGTGGGTCAAATGCCCTATCCGCATAATCATTGATAACACAGCCTGCTGCACGCATTAACACAACACCCAAGATAAATACCATCAGAACATTAAACGATGGCTTGCCTTCCCCGGCTATCCATATAGCCCAAAGCGTTGGCCATAACAAAATAAAAATACCAATTGGTTTATCAAACCGCCCTAATAACCAATACTGGTGAAACTTGTCCCGCATGTGTTCTTTATTCATGAATATCATTAATTAACTCCGGCAAAAAGAACTCATTAACCAACATTTCACTCTCGTTAACCTTGTAAACGGTTCTGCGCCCCCAAATTGCCTCTGTAATCGTAAGATGACTCGTTAGATTATAACCCCACCCTTCAGGTTCTAACTGGCTAAAGTCCATTTCCATTCTTTGTAATTTTGGATAAGAAAAAATAACTTCCCCTAAAGGTCGATTACCTAGGCGTGACAATATTCTTTGCGCACCTTTCAGGGTCTTTCTTGGAATCACCGTTCTGGCCAACAGTAATGGCTTACCATTTGCTGACAACATAACTTCTCGGATCAGAGCTTGATCTGAACAACTCAGATGTAATAATTTTTGCTCACACCGAAAAGGCTTACGCCATTTCTGAAAAAGCAATTGCACCGTAAAAGTGCTACCATAACAATCTCGTAACCGTTGTGTTAATGACCCAGGTTCATACACCCAAGACTGAACAGGGATTGGAATCTGATGCCTTGATCCTATACGATTCATTGACCATTTAGGTGTATGTTGCAATAAATAACTCTTTTGTAACAATGTTATACCTCTGCATAATGCACACAAGTGCTAAGCCACCGATTAATAATCGGTTCTATCCCCTCAGGTGCTTCTTTATTAATCATTTCAGCCATTACCGGCACTTGCTCAATTAAGTCTTGATGCAAACTTAAGTCAGCGACTTTAAAAGCCACGTCACCCGTCTGACGTGTACCCAAAACATCACCAGCACCCCTCAGTTCTAAATCTTTTTCCGCAAGAATAAAACCATCATTGGTTTCCCTTAAGATAGTTAGCCGTTTTCTCGCAACAAGCGATAAGGGTGATTGGTACATCAACAGACAAAAACTTTCATCTTGACCTCGTCCCACACGCCCTCTTAATTGATGTAACTGTGACAAACCTAAACGCTCAGAATTTTCGATAACCATAAGTCCTGCATTAGGAACATCCACACCGACTTCAATTACCGTTGTAGCAACTAACAAATCAATTTTGTGCTGTTTAAAATCAGCCATGACTTGAATCTTTTCGGATCCTTTCATACGCCCATGGACCAATCCGATGTTAACATCTGGCAACAGCGTCGTTAACGTCGCCAAGGTTTTCTCTGCGGCCTCGCATTGTAATATGTCTGACTCTTCAATCAAAGTGCAAACCCAATATGCCTGTTTTCGATGACTAATCCAATCTAAAATTCGGGAAATGATTTGTTCTCGTTTTTGTGCAGGTAAAGCGCGTGTTGTCACTACCTTTCTACCCGGAGGTAATTCATCAATCACTGAAATATCCAAATCAGAATAACGTAGCATCGCTAAGGTTCTCGGAATTGGGGTTGCCGACATCATTAATTGGTGCGGTTTTAAATTACCAACTTGACCTTTATTTTTTAAAACTAAACGTTGATTTACACCAAAGCGGTGCTGCTCATCAATAATAACGAGTCCTAAACGACTAAATTCAACACTGGTTTGAAAAAGCGCATGGGTTCCAATAATAATCTGCGCACTTCCTTCCTTAATAGCGGTTAAATTAATCGTTCGGCGTTGTCCTTTAATTTTACTGGATAAGAAGTTAACCTGAATGTCGAAAGGCTCAAACCAATGTTCAAAATTACTAAAATGCTGTTCTGCTAATAATTCTGTAGGCGCCATAATTCCGACTTGGTAGCCTGAAGAAACAGCCCAAAAGGCAGCAACAGCACTCACAATCGTTTTACCACACCCGACATCTCCCTGAATTAACCGCATCATAGGAGACTCTTTCATACAATCATCGGTAATTTCTTTAATCACTCGTTGTTGCGCTCGCGTCAATGTAAACCCTAATGTATGGGTGAAACTGAGACATCTTTTCGTATGATCTGAAAAGACCGGTGCGGATGCTAAACGCGCCTTACTTCTTGCTTGCATTCTAGAAAAATGATGTGCCAATAATTCTTCTGCCGCTAAGCGTTTAAACTCAGGAAGTGCGCGTGTCTGCATAGTTACTGATGCTAATGCTGGGTTCGGTGCATGCAGCGTTTTTAATGACGTTGCTAAAGTTGGTAACTTAAAATCCTGACGCACAGATTCTGGCAACCACTCTTTTAATAAAATATTGCTGTCTTCGCAAAAAAACAAAACCTGCTTTAGTGCTTTCCTGAGTAAAGATTGAGATACGCCTTCTGTTAAAGGATAAATAGGTGTTAAACAAGGCTCTATTAAAATGCTAGGATCAGCAGTCACTCTATATTCTGGATGTATCATTTCCAAACCATCAAACCCCATGCGCACTTCACCAAAACAACTCAGTTGCTTTCCTGCTGTTAGTTGGTGCTGTTGTTGTGCTGAGAAATGAAAAAAACGGAGTGTTAAAAAACCAGTACCATCACTAATTCTACAAACTAGTGTTGAACGTCTTCTCACAATGATATCAGTTACGATAATTGAGCCTGTCACTAAAACAGAATAACCTTCCTCCAATTCTCCTAACGGATGTAAACGGGTTCTATCTTCATATCGAACCGGCAGATGAAACAATAAATCATGACAATTGAATATACCAATTTTATTGAGTCGCTTAGCCGTCTTAAGGCCAATCCCAGTCAGAAACTCAACAGGTTGCTTTAATGACTCAACAGCATCCATTCAATAGAAATGCAAAATTTTAATAATCCGCTAATGCCAGAATTGCATCAACTTCAATATTAGCACCTTTAGGTAATGCCGTGACACCCACAACAGCCCTTGCCGGGAAAGGAGGCTCAAAAAAAGTACTCATAGTTTTATTAACCATTTCAAAATCATTTAGATTGGTTAAAAAAACTGTTAATTTAACAATCGCCGACAAATCGCTACCTGCAGCCTGAGCAATTGCTTTTAAATTACTGAATACCTGAATAATCTGTTGATCAATTCCGCCATCAGGAAAAGACATGGTTTCTGGGTCTAATGGAATTTGTCCTGAAATAAAAACCATCCCATTAATTTTAATAGCTTGTGAATATGTCCCTATTGCTAAGGGCGCCTCATTTGTCGTTATGACTTCTCCTGACATAGCCTTCTTATCTCCTGTTCTAAGGAACCATTAGATTCAAATCTTAACTCGGATAATTTTTAAAACAATTGATAATTTTTTCAATTTCCGAATGATATTTGCTAAGTGAGTCCGGTCTAAGACAGTAACCGTTATTAAATCCACTGAAACGCGTTCACCTTGCTCAAGAATTCTAACATTTTCAATATTCGAATCCATTGTCGAGATAGTCGATGCAACCGTTGCCAATGACCCTCGTTCATTTAATAACTCAACCCGAATCTCTGCTGAAAATTCATTATCTGATTGTTGATCACTCCACTCAACATTTAACCATTGATTTTGTTTTTTCCTATCATCACTGCTATTTTTGCATTCAACCCGATGAATAACAATGCCACGTCCTGGATTAAAGTATCCAATAATAGGATCGCCCGGTAGTGGCCGACAACATTTAGGCAAAGAAATAACAATCCCTTCCGTGCCTTTAATAACCAGAGGGGTATCCGTTTTTTGTTTTGTAGACGCTAGTGTTTCATCACCCAAGGCAGCTAACTCTATCAAACGCTGAACAACAACAAAAGGCATCCGATCACCTAGGCCAATAGCTTCATAAAGCTGATCTAAACTATTTAAAGAAAAATTACTGACCAGTAGTTCTAACTGTTCACTCGATACTGATTTCTTGTTTAACCCAATTGCCTTTAGTTCTCGTTTAAACAATCGTTTACCGAGATTAATCGCCTCACCTGTTTTAAAATGTTTTAGGTAGGTACGGATTGCAGAACGCGCTTTTGCAGTGACGACATAATTCAACCAAATTGGATTAGGGTGTGCCCAAGATGATGAAAGCACTTCAACTGTCATGCCATTTTCAAGTTGTGTTTGCAAGGGTACCAATCGTCTGTTGATTCGGGCTGAAACACACTTGTTCCCAATATCCGTATGAACTGCATACGCAAAATCAACAATGCATGCTCCTCTTGGCATCTTGATAACGTTACCTTTAGGCGTAAAAACAAAGACTTCTTTCGGAAACAAATCAACTTTCAAATTATCAATAAACTCAAATGAATCTCCCGCTGTTTTTTGTATTTCCAATAAATCACGTAACCACTCATTAGCTAATTCTTTAGATTCTGATGCTTTTTCATCCCCTTTTTTATACAACCAATGCGCAGCAATTCCTGTTTCAGATAATTGATGCATTTCAAAAGTACGAATTTGTATCTCAAGCGGAATGCCATAAGGACCGACCATGATACTGTGAAGTGATTGATAACCATTAGCTTTTGGCAGTGCAATATAATCCTTAAAACGTCCCGGTATAGGCCGAAATAAGCTATGAATTATTCCAAGTGTTCGATAACAGGAATCGGCATCATGACAATAAATCCTAAACGCATAAACATCAAAAACATCTGAAAAAGAAATCTTCTTTTTCTGCATTTTTTTATAAATGCTATAGAGATGTTTTTCACGACCATTAACCTCAGCATCTAAAGAACATTCCTTTAATCGATGAGTAATGGACTTCTCAATTGTTTTTAAAATCTGTGTTCTATTACCTCTAGATTTTCTAACCGCTTCCGCAAGAATACGATTACGCATAGGATACAATGAAGCAAAACTCAACATTTCTAATTGATGCCTTACATCATTCATCCCTAACCGATCAGCAAGCGGAACATAAATATCAAGCGTCTCACGGGCAATTCGACATTGTTTATGACGTTCCATTGCCCCTAAGGTTTTCATGTTGTGTAAGCGGTCTGCGAGCTTTACCATAATAACGCGTAAATCCTTCGCCATAGCAAGGATCATTTTACGTACACTTTCAGCCTTGGACTCCTGCTTACTCTTGTTCTCAATCGTTCCTAATTTACTGACGCCATCGACTAACTCAGCAACTTCTTCATTGAATTCTGCAGCTAAATCTTCCTTGGTTGATGATGAATCTTCAATCACATCATGCAATATCGCCGCAATAATACCATTTACATCCATACGCATTTCAGAGAGTGACAATGCGACTGAAAGCGGGTGGCAAATATAAGCCTCGCCACTTTTTCTGAATTGCTTTATATGAGCCTGACGACCAAATTCAAAAGCCTTGACAACTTCATCTATCTGGTTTTGCTCAAGGTAATCGGAAAGTTTCTCGCATAATTCAGCAACCAGTTTGTTTTCTGGTAACGCTGCTTCTTCTGCTAGATGAGTTGCTGAAATAGTCATCGAAACACCTAAGATTGACTCTTATTCTGTTTTTTCTACTTCGCCTTCAGCAATACTATAATCAATATTTTTAGCCTCAAAACTGGCTATATTATCTTCGTCTACCAATCCTTCTGATATTTCACGAAGCGCAACCACTGTATCTTTATCACGTTCTCTGGAAACTAAGGGTTCTGCGTTCGACATTAATTGACGCGCTCTTTTACTTGACAGCAAAACCAAATCAAATCGGTTGCCTACTTTTTCTAAACAATCTTCAACAGTTACTCTAGCCATAATCTCACCTTAAATAATAATTCTTAACGTTAAAACGTTCACACCACGACAATCTAATGTTTAACTTTTCTTTTCTAACATAGCAACAGCCGGCAATACTTTTCCTTCCAAAAACTCTAGGAAAGCTCCGCCACCAGTAGACGTATAAGAAACCTGATCAGCTATCCCGTACTTATCAATAGCGGCCAGTGTATCGCCACCGCCGGCAATTGAAAAGGCATCCCCTTCTGCAATGGCAAAAGCCATCACTTCTGTACCTTTACTAAATTGTTCAATTTCAAAAACACCAACCGGACCATTCCAGACGATGGTACCTGCTGTTTTCAACAGCTCGGCATAATGGGCTGCCGTTTCAGGACCAATGTCCAAAATCAAATCATCGGCTTCAACATCGGTTACCTTACGAACAAAAGCTTCGGCATCGTCAGAAAATTCCTTAGCACAAACCACATCGACAGGAACGGGTATTTCAATACCTTTTTCCTGCGCTTGTGCCATTAACTTCTTAGCCTCTGGAATAAGGTCCTCTTCATACAGCGATTTCCCGACCGAAAAACCGGCTGCAGCAATAAAAGTATTAGCGATTCCACCCCCAACAATTAATTGATCTACTTTCGTTGATAATGACTCAAGTACGGTTAATTTAGATGATACTTTTGAGCCACCAACAATGGCAATTAAAGGGTTTTTGGGGTGTTCTAATGCTCGACCCAATGCATCTAATTCGTTTGCCAATAAAGGTCCAGAACAAGCAATTTCAGCAAACTCAGCGACGCGATGCGTCGAGGCCTGTGCTCGGTGCGCCGTTCCAAAAGCATCCATAACAAAAACATCACATAAGGCAGCCATTTTCTGACCCAACTCAACGGCATTACTTTTCTCACCGATATTAAAACGAACATTCTCACAAAGAACCACTTCTCCTGGCTCTACATCCACACCATCTAACCAGTCTTTTCGTAATCGCACTGGTTGTCCCAATAGCTCTGACAAGCGTGTTGCAACGGGAGCTAGTGAGAATTGTTCATCATACTCTCCTTCTAACGGACGCCCCAGATGAGATAAAAGAATAACAGCAGCCCCTGCTTCCAAGGCTTTTTTAATCGTAGGTAAACTTGCACGAATACGGATGTCACTAGTCACAGCTCCATCTTTAATAGGTACGTTTAAATCTTGTCTTATTAGTACACGTTTACCGGATAAATCTAAATCGATCATTCTTTTAATTGACATTACTTTCCTCAAAATATAATTAAAACTATTTATTCTCTACTTAAAAAAACTACTTAACTGTTTTGATTGGCTCGGATAAAAAAGAGTCCGCCAACCACGCCCAAAAACCAAGGCCATAATGAAATACCATCACTCTTTGCCAACAATGCATAATCGGCCACACCTATCATTGTCGCGACCAAAACGAATGTTGCCCCCATTACCGAAAAAACAATTCGACGCTGGTTATCGATCAAATGATTACGAATACTTGCTAAATCCTTTGCGGTCAAATTTACTTGTAATTTCCCTTTAGCTGCATCATCTAGAACCCGAAAAGCTAACCCAGGAATTTCAGGTATTTGCTCAGCCATCAATGGTATGTTGTCAATTGCCTTGGTTAGTTTAGCTTTAGGACTTAAACGCTCCTTAAACCAACCCTCCAAAAAAGGTTTAGCGGTTTGCCATAAATCTAGATCCGGATATAACTCTCGTCCTAATCCCTCAATATTGAGCAATGTCTTTTGTAATAAAACCAATTGCGGCTGAACTTGCATATCAAACCGGCGTGCTGTCTCAAATAACCGTAAAAGAAATAATCCAAATGATATTTCTTTCAGTGGTTTCTCAAAAATAGGCTCACAAACTGTTCGAATAGCTGACTCAAATTCCTCTATCCGTGTTGAACTCGGCACCCACCCTGACGCCACATGCATTTCAGCAACACGATAATAATCGCGATTGAAAAAAGCTAAAAAGTTTTCAGCTAAATAACGTTGATCCGATATGGTCAATGTTCCTACAATACCAAAATCTATCGCCGTATATTTAGCTGGCGGCGTGACAAAAATATTACCCGGGTGCATATCAGCATGAAAAAAGTTATCTCTGAAAACCTGAGTGAAAAATATTTCCACGCCTCGCTCAGCCAATACTTTAAAATTTACACCGGCTTCTTCCATACGATCAATATCACCGACGGGAATACCATAAATACGCTCCATCACTAATACATTAGTTCGTGTATACGGCCAATAAATTTTAGGAATATATAAAATATCCGATTGTTCAAAATTACGACGTAATTTTGCTGCATTCCCTGCTTCTCGAATTAAATCCAATTCATCCAGAATTGTTTTTTCAAACTCGGCAACAACTTCTATTGGTCGTAATCGTTTTGCTTCAGGCCAAAATCGCTCTGCTAATTTAGCGATTTCATATAATAAACCAATATCTATACGTATGCGCTTCTCAATCTCTGGTCTAAGAATTTTAACGACAACATCTTCACCGGTTTTTAATTTTGCCGCATGCACCTGAGCAACTGATGCAGAGGCTAGTACATCATTATCAAATTCTGAAAAAACATCATCTATAGATGATCCTAATTGGGTTTCAACTATTTGCCGTGCCTCTGCCACTGAAAAAGGCGGCACTTTATCTTGTAATTTAATTAATTCGTTTGCAATATCCTCAGGTAGTAAATCTTTTCGTGTGGATAATGCTTGACCAAATTTAACAAAAATAGGCCCTAGGTCTTCTAATGCTAAACGAATTCGACGCCCAACTGGGTCATTGCGATGCGTAGACCAAATGCTAGAACTAAACTGCACTAAATAACGTATCGGACGAAACAGGTGTATTTTTTGAACCACTTCATCCAATCCATGGGAAACTAAAACCCAATTAATATGTATCAAGCGTGCCAACAGCTTGGGATTTATCACATAACGTCCTTAACTATTAATGATTAGTAATACTCAGTTCTTTAAATTACAAAAAAACTGATGCCTATTTTGCTTTGAATTTATTTTGTAACCTAATTGTTCGTAAAACGATACGGTCAAGATCAGATCGTAAATCATCAACTTGTTTTAAGAACACCTCAACTTCGGGCTCAGAAGGCGTATCCTGAGTTTCATCTTGCAAAAACTCAGTCACATTTAATTGCAATGTTTTCAATGCGTCCCGTTTGTAATGATAACTCCAACGAACAACATTGCCTAACTGATGTGCTGCGACATCACCTGTGTAATGTGATAACCGTTCTTCAATATCTGGGTCTAATTGTTTAAATAACTGTTGAAAATTTCGGCCAACCGCTAAATCACCTGAAATCTTCACATCCCCTGTAAACAAAGAACGCATGCCAGACATGTTTAATGTCATTAATGCCATGGTTGAAATAGGACCTTCAATATATGTATCTACGTCCCCATTAAATTCATCTACAAGCTGAATACTGTGGTCTGTCGGACAAAAAAAGACTGTTTGATTAATCGGTTGCAAATTAACTGCAATGATTTTCCCAGACAACGGCGCTAACAATAGAGAAGATTCAACATCTAAAGATAATAGTTGTGCTAATACCCGCTCTAAAGCACTCGTCAATAACCCTTTAATCATAATGGAAATAGTTAAAACTTATAACCACGATGAACGGCAACCACACCTTGAGTCATATTATGATAATCACAACGTTCCAACCCAGCTACCTCCATGAGTCTTTTAAGTTCATCTTGTTTAGGGTGCATACGAATTGACTCGGCTAAATAACGATAACTTTCCGAATCATTTGCCACGACTTGTCCCATTGTCGGCAATAGATTAAATGAATAAAAATCATACATTTTACCCACAACATCGTTAGTTGGATGGGAAAACTCTAAAACAATCACGCAACCACCTGGTTTTAAAACTCGATGCATGGAGCGCAACGCAGCTTCTTTATCCGTAACATTCCTCAAGCCAAATGCAATACAAACACAATCAAAGGTATTATCTTCAAAGGGTAGTTTTTCCGCATTGATTTGCGCATATTGAATATTTTCTACTAGTCCACGATCAGTCATTCGATCACGTCCTGTTGCTAACATTGCCTTATTAATATCAGACAAAACCACACGTCCTGAACGTCCAACACGTTTAGAAAACAATGTTGTTAAATCACCGGTACCGCCAGCCAAATCAAGAACCTGTTGGCCTTCTCTCACATTACTCAGTTGTACAGCGACTCGTTTCCATATTCGGTGAATTCCAAATGACATTAAATCATTCATCACATCATATTTATCAGCAACAGAATCAAATACGCCTTTAACTAATTCCACCTTGTCTTCTGTATTAACCTGCTTAAAACCAAAATGTGTTGTTTTTTCATCATTCATTAAATTCATTTCCTTTTAATTTATCTCTTGCCTTTAAACTACAGCCACATTGGTTGCTTTGCCAACTAAACTTAATAGTTTTAGAAACAATCGACATTACAAAATATAACGACTTAAATCTTCATCTTCGGCAAATGTGGTCAAGTGTTGTTCGACATAATCCGCATCAATTGTTACAGCACCGTCCACTAAATCAGGTGCTTCAAAGGAAATGGTTTCCAGCAAACGTTCCAAGATAGTATGTAAGCGACGCGCACCGATATTTTCTGTAGTCTCATTAACATGCCAACTCATCTCAGCAATACGCTGAATACCTTCTTCAGAAAATTCTAAAGCGACCCCTTCTGTTGCTAAAAGGGCTTTATATTGATCTGTCAGTGAAGCATCAGGTTCCGTTAAAATTCGGACAAAATCTTCGACAGATAACGGTTCAAGTTCGACACGAATCGGAAAACGACCTTGTAATTCAGGAATCAAATCAGACGGTTTAGTCAGGTGAAAAGCACCTGAAGCGATAAAAAGTATATGATCAGTCTTAATCATGCCATATTTCGTATTGACTGTACTGCCTTCAACCATTGGAAGCAAATCCCGTTGCACACCTTCTCTGGAAACATCACCTCCTCCTGTTTCAGAACGTTTGCAAACCTTATCAATTTCGTCAATAAAAACGATTCCATTTTGCTCTGCTAATCGAACAGCTGACAACTTCAGCTCTTCTTCATTAATCATTTTATTCGCTTCATCATCTTTTAACAGTTGCATGGCTTCTTTAATACGCAACTTCCGTGACTGGGTTTTCCCCGCATGCATATTCTGAAACATTCCTTGTAACTGATTAGTCATTTCTTCCATACCCGGAGGAGCCATAATTTCAACACCCACCTGCTTATCCTGAAGGTCTACTTCAATTTCCTTTTCATCAAAATCGCCCTCTCTTAATTTCTTACGCATCTTTTGTCGTGTTGCTGTTTCTGATTCTGATAAATTTGTGTTATCAACAGTGGGCAACAAAATATCCAATACCCTTTCCTCAGCAGCATCAAGCGCTCTATTTTGAACTTTCTTAACTTCTGACTCACGATTCATTTTTACTGCCATATCAACCAAGTCACGAATGATCGATTCCACATCACGGCCCACATAACCAACCTCGGTAAACTTTGTCGCTTCAACTTTAATGAAAGGTGCATTAGCTAAGCGGGCTAACCTACGGGCAATTTCAGTTTTCCCAACCCCCGTCGGTCCAATCATTAAAATATTTTTAGGCGTTATTTCTTCACGTAATGCTAGATCCACCAATAATCGCCGCCAACGATTTCGGAGTGCTATTGCAACAGCTCGCTTTGCATTCGCTTGGCCGACAATATGTTTATCAAGTTCATGTACAATTTCTTTCGGTGTCATCTGTGTCATAGCTAATTAATTACTCTTGTTCCGTTGCAAGTTCTTCAATGCGTAAATTATGGTTGGTATAAATACAAATATCACCTGCAATTGTTAATGATTTTTCCACAATTTCGCGCGCACTTAATTCTGTATTTTCCAACAATGCCAATGCTGCTGATTGAGCAAAGGGCCCACCAGAACCAATAGCAATTAAATTATGTTCCGGCTCAATAACATCACCTGTTCCTGAAATAATCAATGAAACCTTCGAATCCGCTATTGCAAGCAAAGCTTCTAAACGTCGTAGCGCCCTATCTGTTCGCCAATCTTTAGCCATTTCAACAGCTGCACGTGTCAAGTTACCTCGATGCTTTTCTAACTTCCCCTCAAAATGCTCAAACAACGTAAAAGCATCAGCAGTAGCTCCAGCAAATCCAGCAATCACCTGATCATGGTACAAACGCCGTACTTTTCGCGCATTCCCCTTCATCACAGTATTACCTAAAGTAACCTGACCATCACCGCCAATAACAACACGGTCACCTCGACGCACCGATACAATTGTTGTTCCTCTAAAATCCACCATAATCGTTGAATTTACCTCAAGTAAAAACAGGTAATTTTACATTAATTTCAGCATTGAATCTTGCTTGATTACGGTTAGTCTTACACTAACAAAAAAAAACCTTGTTAATCCAAAAAAATCATTATTAGCAACGACCTCGAAAACCAATAAAAAATTAAAAAAAACACCATCCAGATAAATTTGCCTTGACTAAACCTCAAAAGGATTGTTTAATACGCCCCCATCAGCTTTGTGCCCAGGTAGCTCAGTCGGTAGAGCAGAGGACTGAAAATCCTCGTGTCGGCAGTTCGATTCTGTCCCTGGGCACCATCCTTACTTTACTCTTGATTACAAGCACCCTTAAGTGCATTACCTCCTCTACACCGGCCTGTATTTAGCTTTAAAATTTAGCGCCCATTCAGTATTGCTAACCCCTCCCTCTGGTAACACACCTTAATCACTGTTATTACTTTTTAGCCGCCACACCACTAACACCCTCGACCCATTACCCTAAAATTAACTTTAAAACTTGACAGATACGATTAATTTATGACATAAAAAGATAGATTTAAATATTTGTTTTTTATGTATTTTTAAATCTTTTTACGCTATCAATAATATAAAGGGGGGAAAGTATGGATATTATTACCACAGGCGCAGGAATTGAAATGCTCATGCGCTGGGGTCATTTTGTAGCTGGTATCGCATGGATTGGATTGCTTTATTATTTTAATTTTGTTCAAGCAGAATATTTCAAAGAGGCAGAGGCAGCTGCTAAGTCCGATGCCGTAAAAAAATTAGTCCCTCGGGCACTCTGGTGGTTTCGATGGGGAGCTATGGCAACTGTTATTACCGGTGTGGCTATTATTTTACTAAGAGGATTCAATATGTCCATGGACATTTATATTGGCGCTCTCTTAGGCATCATCATGTTTTTAAATGTCTGGCTAATCATTTGGCCTAATCAACAAATTGTTATTGCTGCTGCAGAATCAGGGTCTAAAGCTAAAAAAACTGTCTCCGAGGCAAGTGAAGCCTTGGCAACTGCAGGCCTAGCATCAAGAACTAACACCTTATTCTCAATTCCTATGCTCTTCTTAATGGGAGCCTCATCTCATTACCCACACGGGTTTAGTGCTTTTGCTTTACTGATATGCTTAATGGTTATAATACCCATCGCAATTAATGGCGCATACCCAGTTCTTAAAGAAGTTCCGGCTATTAAAAAAGCTGAATTACCCGATTTTGGATTTATGGGGCCTATGGCCTCGGTTAAAGGCGTAATACATTGCGGAGTAGGCTTAACTATCGTATTGCTTCTTATTCTAGAAACACTCTGACATTCCTTCTACAACCTCTCAATAAGCCCCACATCTGGGGTTTATTGAGAAACACAATCTATCCTCTTGTGCACTGAACCCTAAAAAGAAACTATTAGATATGGAGAAACCAGTCAGTCTTGCTCTAATGGAAAAGGTTCATCACCCAAATTATTACCACTAGTCTCGTCCTCATTCTGGCTTTCTTGTTGCAATAAAGTCTGCTGCCCTTCTTTCGCTGATTTTTTCAATTCAACCTCAAGCAGGTCTAATGCTCTGTCTACTTGTTCACCGCCTGTCTCTTCAACAACCTTCAGTTTCTCTGTAGAGGACGCTTGCGACTTTCCAAACGATCCATTTAATTCACTTTCAAGCGCATCCAATTCATTATCTTCATTCTCTTCAGCAAACATCTCATCTTCTAATTCATTAAAACTAGCCTGCGTTGTACTTCTGCCGTCAGTTATTAAGTGCTGCCGCCATTGCATATACGCTTCACGTGTAAACGTGTATGGGTCTAAAGCTGATTTATCGATAAAGTCAAGTGACTCTTCCGCCTCTGAACGCGCATTGACCGCTGAAAGAACTTGCACCATCGGCAACGCTGTCGCATAACTAACCGGGTTAGATAAAACATCAACTGTAGTTCCAGGGACACCCTGAAAAAGGGTTGACGGACCCAAAAAAGGTAATACTAAATAGGGTCCTGCAGGCACCCCCCAAACTCCGAGGGTTTGTCCAAAATCTTCTTCATTTTGATTTAATCCTACATATTTCGCAATATCAAATAAGCCAAAAACACCCAATGTAGAATTAATAGCAAATCGTCCTGTGTCCTTAGTACCTTGCTTAATCTTTCCTTGTAAAAGATCATTAACAACGACCTGAACATTATTCAGATTAGTAAAAAAATTACCCACCCCCTGCTGCAAAAAATCTGGGGTAACCTGATCGTAAGCGGTCACAAGCGGATGTGAAATGTAATCATCAACACCCTGATTAAACGTGTAGATTCGTCTATTGAGTTCCTCGTAGGGATCTTCAACCGTAGCTCTCTTTTCAGTAGAAGCACAGCCCACCAGAAAGAAACAAAATAAAACAATAAAAGCAGGGTTAATCAACCACTTTCGTAATTCGCTCCAATCCTTCATAAACTTAAGAGTCTTTCGAGAAGTTGACTATTTTTTGCTCCATCAATCCAATAAGCGCATCAAACCCTTGTCGCGATAATACTTCAGTATATTCGGAGCGTTTTAGTGCTAAATCACTAACACCATTGGCAATAATATTAATGATTCGCCATGAGTCACCATTCTTCTTCAACATATAATCAAATTTAACATTTTCGTCATCAGGAATCTCCAACAAGGTATGCACAATGATGCCACCTCGCCGTGTTTCTTCTTCTGAAAGATAATTAAAGGTCTCACCCGAAAATTCATTAAAAAACTTAGCGTAGGATGAAAAAATCAACTGACTAAATCGGTCAACCAATAGCTTTTTTTGCGCTTTGCTCAACTTTCCCCATTCTTTTCCAACAACTATTCGAGCAATTTTAGTGAGGTGATGACTTTCTCTAACTGCAACCTCAACTATACTGTAGCGCCCATCGAAACCTAATGTAGCCCCGCCACTCATTGCATCAATCAATCGAAGCTGAAAGGTATTTACCACGTCCTTAGCAGTCGCTACTTCAGCCCCTTTTACAGAGAAGGCAAAGCAACTTAAAACCAATAACAGCAAACACTGATGACGCAAAAGAATCCTGCCAATATTCATATCAACACTCTTTTTTAAAAAAAACATCGCCACACTCAAAAATTCTAATCAAGGTCCACTCTAACTGGAATATCTGCCAACTTATTTGCCCCAATAATAGGCGCTGGCTCTGCCACCATATCACCCTCTACCTTTGGCCCTTTCAATGAAACCATTAAGCCTTTAAGTGGATTACTCAACATATCTTCAACTGCCGTCGCCTCATAGCCACAATGAGCCATACAACTATTACATTTTTCATTCTTAGAGGTTCCATAATTTTCCCACTCAGTTGTTTCCAACAACTCAGTAAAACTATCCGCATAGCCTTCATCAGATAGAAGATAACAAGGTTTCTGCCAACCGAAAACATTCCTTGTTGGATTACCCCAGGGCGTACAATCATAACTTTGATTTCCGGCAAGGAAATCAAGGTATAAAGATGAGTGATTCAAGCGCCATTTACGTTTTTGACCAATCTTAAAAATACCTCTAAATAAATCCTTAATATCTCTACCCTTAATGAAAACATCCTGTTGCGGCGCATGCTCATAACTAAACCCCGGAGAAATAGTGACACCTTCAATTCCTAAGCTCATAGCATAATCCAAGAAATCAGCCACTTCTTCTGAACTCTCCCCCTGAAATAAGGTGCAGTTAACATTGACTCTAAAACCACGTTCTATAGCCATTTTTATAGCATCTACCGCTAAATCAAACACGCCTGTCTGACATACCGACTCATCATGTCGCTCACGGTTACCGTCTAGATGAATAGAAAATGTTAAGTATGGCGATGGCGTATAGTCTTTAATTTTCTTTTTCAGTAAAAGCGCGTTGGTGCATAAATAAACAAATTTCTTTTTAGCAACAATACCCTCAACAATCGCCGGCATTTCCTTATGAATAAGCGGCTCCCCACCAGGAATAGAAACAATAGGCGCTCCACACTCGTCAACCGCTTCCAAGCACTCCTCTACCGAAAGTCGCTTATTTAAAATATCATCAGGATAATCAATTTTTCCACAACCCGCACAAGCCAAATTACATCTAAATAAAGGCTCTAACATTAAGACTAACGGATACTTTTTAACCCCTTTTAATTTTTGCTTAACAAGATATGTCCCTACACTCACTTGCTGCCTTAATGGAACTCCCATCAGTTTTTCTCCAATTCGAACTATTACGTTAAAAAATGACCTAAAATCAACATTTATGAGACTGAACAGCTGTTGTTTTTTAACAACATCGTAAAATTAAGCTCACTATCCTACCCATGAGTTGATTCTTCATAAACCAGTGCCGACCTAACAAAACATAACACTATATATACATATCTCTAAATTTAACCGAAGAATACCTTATTTTATGCACTAACACCAGTAATTTAACCATTCATCAAAGTTTTTAAAACAATTGTAAAAAAACCAAATATTGCCATAAACACAACAAACCCAAACTACATTAGAAAATACATAATAGTGCCAATAAGTTCCTACGATCACAATATATAGTATAAAAATACTTATTTTGATCAACTTTACAAAATTTATCACTCCAATACACGACTGTATTAATGCTTTTCCTAGTTATTTTTTACAAAAACAACAACAATTTGCAAAATCACAACAAAGTTATTATTATGAACGCTAATTATTACACTATTTATAAATGGACTTCATGGCGGAAATTTCAACTCAATTTGACGACAGTACTATGTTAAAGAATCTTTCTGATGATGCGCTACAAGCTCATTTACTTGAGGGCGTTTCTCGTACCTTTGCTTTAACTATTCCTCAACTTCCAGAGCAGCTGCATCATCCAGTAGCAAACGCTTATTTACTATGTCGCATTGTTGACACAATTGAAGATGAAGTTTCACTCACCGCCAGTCAAAAGAAAAGTTTCTGCTCTGATTTCATTGACGTGGTTAAAGAAAAGCATCAACCTGAGGTCTTTTCTCTTGAGTTATCTAGCCTTTTATCAGATCAGACAATTCCTGCCGAACATACTCTGTGTCATTTGATACCCAGAGTTGTTGCTATTACCCACAGCTTTGATACCGTACAAAAAGAAGCGTTAATTAACTGCGTTGAAACAATGGCGCTAGGAATGCCAAAATTTCAGGCCTTAGACCTGAGTAAAGGGCTCAACACCTTATCTGAACTAGACGATTACTGTTACCATGTAGCCGGCTGTGTCGGTGAAATGCTAACCAAACTTTTCTGCCATTACTCTCCTGAAATCAATCAGCACCAGTCGCAATTACTAAGTCTATCGGTTTCTTTTGGCCAAGGACTACAGATGACTAACATTCTCAAAGACATCTGGGATGATGCACAACGAAACGTTTGCTGGCTACCTCAAGATATTTTCAATGAAACAGGTTTTGAACTTAAACAACTAACAGCCAACAATCATAATGACCAATTCCAACAGGGCTTGGAATACTTAATAAGTATTGGTCACGATCACCTTGAGAATGCACTTGCCTATACAAAATTAATTCCTCCCCATGAGACAGGTATTCGAAACTTTTGTCTCTGGGCACTCGGCATGGCTGTTTTAAACCTACAAAAAATTAAATCTAATACTGATTTTAACCAATCATCTCAAGTTAAAATTAGTCGCCGAAGCGTTCAAGCAACTATTCTGACAACCCGACTAACGGGAAGAAGCAATATCCTGTTAACCTGGCTATTTAAATTTGCCGCTCGCGGGTTACACAAAAAGAGTTGGCAATACCCCTCTAACACCACCCAATTAAGTAAAAAATAGACTACTCTAACTGCTATGTATACTGAATCTTTTAATGAAAAAAACGATCTGGAATCTATTAGCGCCTATGCTAAAAAGGCATTTAACCTAGATTCTGCCATTAATCTCGCTCAAGCAGAATTGGTAAAACTACAAAACGATCAAGGCTACTGGCACTTCGAACTGGAAGCTGATTGCTCTATCACCGCCGAATATATATTAATGATGCATTATCTCGGTGAAGAAAACCATTCACTCCAAGAGCAAATGGCAACCTACTTAAGAGCTCGCCAAACTGAAAAAGGTAGCTACTCTCTCTTTACCGGCGGCATTGACGATCTTAGTTGTAGTGTAAAAGTCTATTACGCTTTAAAACTCGCAGGCGATGAAATTTCATCGCCGCATATGGTTAAACTCAGAAACTATATTCTAGAACAAGGGGGAGCGGCAAAATCTAATGTCTTTACTCGTATCACTCTGGCTATTTTTGAACAAATTCCTTGGCGGGGAGTCCCTTATATCCCCGTTGAGATCATGCTACTCCCGAAATGGTTTCCTTTCCATTTAGATCGCGTTTCTTACTGGTCAAGAACTGTAATGGTGCCACTTTTCATCCTTTGTACACTTAAAGCAAAAGCACTGAACCCTAGAAAAATTAATATTACTGAATTATTTATCACCCCGGCTGACGAGGAAAAACATTACTTTTCTAACGACACACTATTAAGTAAAATATTTCTTGGACTTGATAAATTAGGTCTAATCACACGCCCCTTTATCCCTAAGAAACTAACCCAAAAATCTTTTGATCTTGCATTAGCATGGATTATTGAAAGACTCAATGGAGAAGATGGTTTGGGAGGTATTTTTCCAGCCATGGTCGGCGCCTATCAATCCATGCTGCTTTTAGAAATGCCTGAAGATCACCCCCAAGTAAAAACAGCACGTCAAGCTATTGATAAATTGGTCGTTTTTCGTAATGATGAGGTCTATTGTCAGCCTTGTCTCTCACCTGTCTGGGATACTGGATTAGCCTCACTTGCCTTACAAGAAGCCAACCCCGAAGAAACACGAACACACCGAGAAAAAGCTTATAACTGGTTAATATCAAAACAATTAAACGATCAACCCGGCGACTGGCGAATTAAACAACCTCGCCTTGACGGTGGTGGCTGGGCCTTTCAGTTTGAAAACCCACACTACCCTGATGTCGATGATACTGCTGTGGTTGCATTTGCTATGGCTAATGCAAACTTACCCAATCTCAATGATTCAATTACCCGCGCAACACATTGGACTGCTGGCATGCAATCAAAAAACGGTGGTTTTGGCGCATTTGATTGTGACAATACCGATTATTACTTAAACCATATCCCTTTCGCTGATCATGGTGCATTACTGGATCCACCTACCGCAGATGTAAGCGCACGCTGTGCCATGCTACTGGGTCACCAAATTAAAAATTATCCCGAATACAAACCAAGACTCGATAACACCATCGCCTATCTTCGCAAAGAACAAGAAGATGATGGCTCTTGGTTTGGACGTTGGGGCACCAACTACATTTACGGCACCTGGTCTGTGCTATTAGGTTTAGAACAAACTCAAATTCCAAAAAATGACCCAATGTACACGAAAGCTGTCCAGTGGCTAAAAAGCGTACAAAACAGCGATGGCGGTTGGGGAGAAGATAATCATAGTTATCATGACGATAGTACGCGAGGACAAGCTGAGTGCAGTTCTTGCTTTCAAACTGCTTGGGCTCTCCTTGGCTTAATGGCGGCAGGAGAAGCTCATAGCCCCGAAGTAAAAAACGGTATCAATTATATTTTGGCTAATCAAACAGAGGATGGCCTTTGGGTTGACCCCGGCTTCACAGCCCCCGGATTCCCTAAAGTTTTCTATCTGAAATATTATGGCTACGATAAGTTTTTTCCTTTATGGGCGTTAGCACGTTATCGTAACGAACTTAGAAAACTGTGATTATTGGGATCGTTGTTGCATTACCTGAAGAACTAACCACACTGACTAACTCTAAAATTGAAAAAGGTCAGCTTCATTCAATAGAAAATAACTTTTGGGTGATTTTATCAGGTACGGGACCTGATAATGCAAGAACTGCTGCCCTAAAGTTAGTTGAAAATGGCGCTGACCATCTAATCAGCTGGGGATGTGCTGGTGCACTTTCAAAACCGTTGAAACCAGGCCACCTGGTCGTAGCAACTCAACTTATCGATCAAAATAACAACGTCATCGATCAGCAGTCTGCTTGGCCTGAATACCTACTAAATAATTTAACGATCCCTCAAGTTATTGCTCCCGGGAGATTACTAGAAAGCCCTCAACTGGTAACTAACAAAAAAGATAAGGAGTACCTTCATGACAAAACTCATGCCGACCTTGTCGATATGGAAAGCGGAGCTGTCGCCCGCATTGCTCACCGTAATCATCTTCCGTTCGTAGCTATCCGCGCTATTGCCGATACCCGTTCAATGAATTTACCCAAAGCTGTCAGTCACTCTCTGGATAACAATGGTGAAGTACAATTACCCATTCTATTTAAATATCTAATCACACACCTACATGAAATTCCTGAACTCATTAAGCTTGGGTTGTCATTTAATTCAGCCAAAAAGTCACTCTGTCATGTCGCTGAACAGTTGGCTATAATAGCCAAATTTCAATCGCCCAAGAACTAACTCCAACCATGTCTGATCACCTGAACCCGACTCATCGAGCCCTCTTATTACTTAGTTCCCTGGTACTTCGTTATCCGTGGTTGATTGTATTTTCTTTTATTATTCTGAGTGCAGCAAGCTTACAATTCACCATCAATAATCTTGGTGTTAATACTAATGTTGCAGAACTCCTATCTCCCGAGCTACCATTCCAAAAAAATCGGCTAAAACTGGAAGCAACATTCCCAAAATCAGCTGATACATTATTATTGGTCGTTGAAGCTAGTACTCCTGAGAACACCGCAATAACCACGCAGCGACTCATCGATCGACTGAACAAGGAAAACCTGTTTACCTCCGTTTATGCTCCAAGTAGTTCAGATTTTTTTAAACGCCAAGCGTTTTTATACCTTGAATTAGAAGAACTCGAAAAACTATCTAAAGACTTAACTGAAGCACAACCCTTTGTCGGCCACCTTGCACAAAACTTTAGTCTTGATGGTTTATTTAGCATCATAAGTCATACCTTTAAACCTCAAGATACTCCATTACCTTTGGATATTAATCCATTACTTACTGCCATTAATAATACACTTGAAGCACAATTACAGGGCGCTAGCCAACCAGTTTCATGGCAACGTATTATTCTTGGTGAGAACTCCTCGCTAGAAAAAAACCGTCGGCTGGTTATTGCTAAACCGCTGCTTGATTTCAATCAAATCATGCCTGCAGAAGAAGCCTTCCTAAAAGCCCGGCAAATCTCCAAAGAATTTGAGCAATCTATTGATCAAGTCTCCATATCCATTACTGGCGAAAAAGCTTTAGAGCACGAAGAATTAGAAAGTGTTAGCAAAGGTGCTCTTTTCTCAGGAATACTCTCCCTGACCTTAGTTTGCTTGACCCTTTTTTTTGCACTACGCTCATTGAAACTCCTACTCATTACCTTTATATCATTAATAACTGGTCTAATCTTAACAGCGGGATTTGCAACCGTTTCTGTCGGTCACCTTAATTTAATATCCATTGCTTTTGCTGTACTCTACATCGGATTAGGCGTCGACTTTGCTATCCACCTGTGTTTACGCTATCGAGAATTAATAGCTGAGAAAAAAAGTAATCTCGCCGCCATTCACGGAAGCATACAAAGTGTTGGGAAATCTCTTATCTTATGTGCAATAACCACTTCAATTGGTTTTTTTGCCTTTATTCCAACCGATTATGCCGGTGTCTCTGAACTGGGCATTATTTCTGGTGCAGGTATGTTTATTGGCCTTATTGTTTCACTCACACTACTCCCAGCACTCTTATCTATTCTGCCAACCCACAGCGTTCAAGTTAATACAACAACACCACGTTTAGACCATCTCGCGACCCTTCCCTTCCGTTTTAGTACAGCCATCCGTGTCACTGTCATTTTTTTAGTTCTAGGCGCTAGTTATTTTATTGGTCAACTCACATTTGATTCCAACCCTGTTAACTTACGTGATCCTAATAGTGAATCAGTAACCACCTTTAACCGGTTGTTAAAGTCACTTGAAGATTCTCCCTTTGCCGTTGCAACATTAGCTGATAACCTCAGTCATGCTGACCAACTTGCAAAACAATTTGAAACACTTGATTCTGTTAAACAAGCAATCACTATTAATAGTTTTATTCCTGAAAACCAAGAAGAAAAGCTATTTATTGTCGAAGATCTAGACCTCGTCCTGGGCAGTCAATTAGGCGCGTTTTCAAAACCAATTCAACACCAAAACAACCATCAGGCACTGCTCTCGTTTAAACAAAACATTGAAAACGCATTAACACTTAAAAATACCAATTTAAAACCCACTCTATTAGAAAAGTTACACACTAATTTAGAACATTTTCTATCCCTACAACAAACAACAACCACTTCAAGTGATTCTGAAAAAGAATTATCTCTTGATCTACTCGGTCTACTCCCTTTCTCTATGGACCTTCTGAATACTGCATTAGCTGCTACTCCCTTTGAAATTGCAGATATTCCGGACTCCATCTCCGAGCACTGGATTAGTCATGACGGGCTCTATAAAATACTCGTCCAACCACAATATAATTTGATGGATCAAGAAAAATTAATCCAATTTGTCAATGATGTACAAACTGTTGACGAACGTGCTTCCGGCTTAGCTGTTGCCGACCAATCTTCTGGAAAAGCTGTTGTAAAAGCTTTTATTCAAGCATTTATTGGTGCTGTTTTGGTTATATCGATCTTACTATGGATCATGCTAGGAAGCCTTAGAGAAACTCTTCTGGTTATAGGTCCTTTACTCCTTGCAGGATTATTAACCGGCGCATTTAATGTTATCTTAGACAATCCATTTAATTTTGCTAATATCATCTCACTACCCTTACTAATGGGTATGGGCGTCGATAGTGGTATTCATATTGTTCATCGCCTAGCCCATAGCAGTGAACCCAGTGACAATTTATTAAGGACCAGTACTGCTCGCGGTGTTTTTTATAGCTCGATCACAACATTCTGTAGCTTTACCAGCCTTGCTTTTTCACCACATGTAGGGACTGCTAGTATGGGACTATTATTAGCGATTGGAATATCGTTAACCTTACTTGCTACACTAATTGTTCTTCCCGCATTTAGCAACAACAAAAACATCTCTTTTAATTAACGTATTAAGGCACATCATGTCACTTAGTATTTCCGAATTACTTCAGTCTCGTAGCAATGATAAATTTTCTTTGCACGAACAACACCTTAATAATCAAATGGTCCGAGTACTTAATACCATTGGTTATAATAGAAATTACCAAAAGGCAATCGGACAGTACCTGTACGATGATAAAAATCAAGAATACCTTGACTGCTTAAGTGGCTTCGGTGTTTTTGCCGTTGGGCGCAACCATCCAACTGTTGTTAACGCCTTACAGGAAACGTTAACGTTAGAATTACCGAACCTTGTCCAAATGGATGTCTCCTTGTTAAGTGGTATTTTTGCTGAAAAAATTCTCAAAACCACACCCGATAATTTGGAACGGATGTTTTTTTGTAACTCTGGAACCGAAGCCGTTGAAGCCGGCATTAAGTTCGCCCGCTACACAACGAAACGTGAAAAAATATTACATTGTGAGCACAGTTACCATGGTTTGACATTGGGCGCACTTGCCTTAAACGGTGAAGAAGTTTTTCGTGAAGGGTTTGGCCCTCTATTACCTGGTTGTTCCAGCGTTCCTTTTAACGACTTAGAACGCCTTGAGGCAGCTTTAGAGAAAAAAGATATTGCTGCATTTTTTATTGAACCCATACAAGGTAAAGGCGTTAATCTACCCGATGAGAATTACTTAAAAGAAGCACAACGACTCTGCCAGAAATATGGCACCTTATTAGTTGCCGATGAAATTCAAACAGGTGTTGGTAGAACCGGTAAATTCTGGGCAATTGATCACTGGGATGTTCAACCGGATATGATTTTGATGGCCAAGGCTCTCTCGGGTGGATTTATACCTGTGGGCGGTGTCGCTATGACTCAAAAAATTATGGATGCTGTATTTAACCGGATGGATCGCGCTGTTGTTCATGGTTCCACTTTCTCTAAGAACAATATGGCTATGGCTGCTGGCATTGCCACATTACAAGTCATTGAAGATGAGAAACTAATAGAAAATACTGCCAATATTGGTGAAAACATTATCTCTAGCCTTTCCGAAATGACCCATAAATACGAATTTCTTAAAGAAGTTCGCGGCAAAGGACTTATGATCGCCATTGAATTTGGCGCCCCTAAAAGTCTGTCACTTAAAACCGCATGGATGATGCTAGAAGCGGCTAATAAAGGGTTATTTTGTCAAATGGTCACCATTCCTTTATTTAAAGAACATAACTTATTAAGTCAGGTTGCAGGACATGGGATGAACGTTGTTAAATTATTGCCTCCTTTAAACCTAACCGAAAAAGACCGTAATTGGGTCGTTAATTCATTTGATAAAGTGATTGCTGACTGCCATGAAATTCCTGGCTCGATTTGGGATCTTGGAAAAAATTTAGCCGGCCACGCAATTAAAAATAAAAAGACAAAATAATGTTATAGCACTCAAAATGCCAAGCATTCTTCACTAATGAAGCCTTTACCCCTTTACTGATTAACATGAATGATACAATTATTTACCCTTTACTGAGTCAAATAGAGTCCCCGTCCGATTTACGAGCACTCACTGAAGACCAGC
>CAZEVO010000010.1:0-18937 GCA_964515235.1 uncultured Methylococcaceae bacterium
TTTAACATAAGTTATTGTTTTTACATAAAGAAAAAGCCGTCCTAGGACGGCTTTGGATGTTGAATTGGTGGAGGCGGGGGGAATCGAACCCCCGTCCGCAAACACTCCGCCATAAGGTCTACATGCTTATCCCGTGCTTTTGTTTAACTGATAGCTACCCGACAGGCCAAGAAAACTATCAGCGATTTCGATTAAGTTTAACGCTTCCAGCTACGAACGAAGCCTTGGCGCGATCTTATGTGAGATGACCTCTGAGTGTTCCGAAGAACTCTGTCCGCATAAGCACACACAGTCAGAGGAATGGTGCTGGTTTTACGCAGCTAAAGCCATTGAGTAGTTTTCGTCATTTGCGAATACTTTAAGTTCAGTAGATTTTACGAGGTGTACCGTCCTCGGCATGCACTCAAGGTTTTGCTATCCACGTCGAAGCCATGTCGCCCCCTTTATTGCCTGAATAATTCTACAGTATGCATTGATTTGATTCTATTAAATTATTTAAATTCAAATATAATAGCATCAGTTTTTTACTGGCTACCATTCACCGAAAACAACTTATGAAAAAACCTGTTATCTATGCTCTCGACTTTGATGGTGTCATCTGCGACAGCGCTATTGAAACCGGTATTACAGGCTGGAAAGCCGCCACCAGAATATGGCCTGAGATGGAAGACCCTCTTCCAAGAACAGAATTAATAAACCAATTTCGCTTGGCTCGCCCGGTCATTGAAACAGGATTTGAGGCCATTTTGATCATGCGCCTTCTTTACTTAGGACAAAGCATTGAATCTATTATTAACAACTTCAACACTCTTAAACAACAAACCATTACGGACTCTAAGCAAACTCCTGAGACCCTAAAAAAATTATTTGGTAATACTCGTGACCACTGGATTAAAAACAACCTAGACGAGTGGCTAGCCATGAATCCACTTTTCCCAAGCATACGTGAAAAACTAAAAAATCTGCCTCTCCACTCTTGGGTAATTGTCACCACAAAACAGGAACGCTTTGTTAGCCAAATACTAGCGGCTAATGAAATTGATTTACCCAGCGACTATATCTATGGCTTAGATCGGCAAATGAGTAAAGAAACCATTCTTAGTAAACTACTCGAAAGTAACCCACTACAAAGTATTCATTTTGTCGAAGATCGACTACCCACTTTGCTAAATGTCATTACAAACAATCAGCTTTCAACACTCACCTTGTCGTTTGCTTTGTGGGGTTACAATACTACTGAAGACAAATCTGAAGCCAAGGCTCAAAAACGTATTCAGTTAATCACGATTGACCAATTTCTTTTAGATACAGAAACTTAAATACCTAGCCTCTAATTCTTAATCCTGTAGCGTTATTTTTTACCTGCTATCAACATTCGCGAAAGCGTTCTATTCTCAACTTTTTGCGGTCTCTCTTTAACACTCCCACACTGTTGAATTAGTGTCTCTACCTCTGTACGAATAATCCCTCTTGTTTCGTTATTTTCCGCAAGTACTTTCAGCACTTCAGTACTCAACGAAGCAAGTCCTTTTCTTAATCCAATTGTTAATCCTTTAAGCGCAACTTTCTCCATAGATGGTTTTAATTGCTTTTGAATAAAAAAAGGTAATAACCAAGTAATCGAAATTAATAATGTACTATGAATCGCAAAATCAGTTCCAAGATAGGCTCGCTCCGTTACCCCGCTCTGATAATAACCCTCGAATATCTGATAGCCCACCCAACCCATAGCAGACAAGGGTAATACAGCACCCAGAAAGGAAAACAACTTCAAAAAAAATCGTTGCACGCTATTACCAGGTTTAACTAAAGCATCTCGAACACTCAATTCAACAATTGCTTCCATTTTACTTTTAGCCGCGGTACGTAGTGGTTGCAGTTGTCTTCTAAACGGCGCCAATGCTAAGCCTTGATCATCCGCTATTAAAATCAACTGATCTAATTCATCCTCATAACGACTTTGCGCCCATTCATCCCAAAACTCAGTTTTAACCGTTTTTTTAGGCTCTTCACGCTCTTGCTTTCGACGAAACAACCCTTCAAATAGATGACTCTCTTTCTCGGCATAATCCGCTGACATACATTGAATTGGCCAAACCATTCCTTTTTCAAGTATCTCTTCATTTCGATGCCAATTAACCAGCCAACTATCATTCAATTGCTGATGCGCCTCATCAGTGCCAAAACGAACCAAACAAGACTCTAAACGCTGTTTCAAGTCAGCTCTTTTTATCTGTAAACTCCGGTATTCAATTTCAGCAATTGATTGACGATTTGCTAATTGGTGAATAGTACTTCCTAATCGCTTAAACTCATCTTTCTCAGTATTACTATTTTCACCAACACAAATCGTCTTGATAATAATAGGATCATTAAAACCCGCCCCTTGTAACTGCTTCACAAAATCAACCTGTTGCTCAGGCTGTCCCCGATCAGACTGATTCATGACAAATAACCAAGCGTGTTTACCTCCCTCGGCTAATAATACTTGCCAAGCTCTGTTATCACGGTAACGTTCAGGACTAACCACATAAACCAAAACATCAATATGCGCCAACCATTCAAGAACCAATGCCTTATTTTCGATTTCCGTACTGTCCATATCTGGCATATCAACCCACATCACATCTTTATGGGCATCATCATGATGCGGAGCCGTCCTGACTTTATCAATTGGTAAATGTTCTGGAAATTGTTGTAATGCAACTGACTGATGATAAAACAATGTTACTTCTCGGGAAGTCGGACGCTCTACCCCAGTTCTGGCAATATCCTTTCCTGCCAAACGATTAATCAGTGTACTCTTTCCAACGCCAGTTCCACCTAAAAAAGCAACAATCAACGGTCGCTGTCCAGCATTCGAAAATAAAGCCTGCGCACTATTAATTTCAGCCTCTGATAATTTCTGAGCTTCTAGCTGACTCAACCAACCCGAGTCTAGGGCTTGCTCACTCCATTTTTTTGATTTTCGTACCAGTTCAGAATAATCGTAATCCATGCTTCTTCTCTTTTAACTGCTGTTCAACCTGCTCAACTTGATCTAACGGAATATTAAAACGGTTTTTCTGTTCCATTTGTTCCGGCAGTCGCGACATTGGAACTGTTATAGATTCTATAAACAACTGTTGTTTCACAGTGGCTAACTGTTTTTGTTTTAACTCCATTTCAAGTCTACCAATATAGCTACCCAATGCGCTTTCAGCTAACAATGATGTGACCGATAACATCAATGGCGTAATCACTAAATCCTGCAACCCAATACCTCCCGTTTTAATTGCCAATGCAACAGCAGCAGAGTCAGTAGTAATCCGAGTGGCTCGTAAACTATTTAAAACAGCCGGTTGATCTTGCAACTTACGGTATAACCGTTGCGCAAAATTCTCTACTTCACTTTGAAAATCTTCCTGATAGTCTAATGCCGCCTGACTAAACCCTTCCAAAATTCCTTGACGATTTAACCGCATAATGGCGTTCATTTCTTTCCACCACTGCGCCCTTTCAGGCTCATCATCAATCTGATCGATAATCTTTTCAGAAACCTGAATCAAAAAATGCTCAGCTTTTTGATTAAGTAAATTAATTTCTTGGTTTACATCAGAGTTATCATTTCCACCTTTACCTCGTCGACCTAATCTAAAAATCTGGCGAACAGGCCAAGTTAAAACTCGACGTATTTTACTCAAAACCTTTGCTAATCCGGGAATTTCCAGTAACGTCAGCAATTCTAGCAAGGCATTTTGAAATGTCTCATAATGGTGCGGATGTTCTAAATAATCACGCTCATATTGGGCCAGCGCCTCTTTACCTGCTTGCTCTAACAACTGGCTCCAGGTTTTTAATGCTGCGGCCTCTTCTCTAATAGGTGCCAACCAGCCTTTCCAATGCTGATTTAAATAAGCCCTCTCAAAACTTGCCTGATCAGAAGGCTTACGTTGATTCACAGCCGTTATAAATGCGCGTTTGGCCAGTTCAAATTCGGTTTGTGGCCAAGCCTCCAACTGTCCAGAAGGTTGATAATTAAGCGGTATCATAACAGGTACCGCATCTTTTCTAACTTGTCGCCATTTGTCAGTCAATGACGACAGGACCGCCTGCTGGCTATCGGGCACTAATTTATTAACAACAATAATTGTTGGTAAGTTTAACGGCTCTAGCAATGCCAGCATTTCCCAAACAGACTGGTCTGCATATTTCTCTTTACTCACAACCAGTACGATTATATCGGCTAGCCCGACAGTAGTTAAAACACCTTCGCGATAACCGGTTGCATCAATCGAGTCAAAATCTGGTAAATCCCACAGTAGACAATCAGGTAATGGCGTGGGCGGCCGTTTATCGGCCTGCGTTAACGAATACGCATTATAATCTTGGGCATTCAAATCCTTCATTTCAACACATCTGAAAGCACTAAAATGAGCCTCTAACCATCTCTGTTCTTGATCTGAAACACCCGCTAGAAACCCTTGTGGATGTACCGTATACCCTGCCAAAGCACTTACACCTGCAAGTTTATTATTTAACAATAAGTTAACAATGGAGCTTTTACCAACCTGAGTTGGGCCAATAACTGCAACCTGTAATGCTCGTGCCGAATGCGTTGAAATTAATTGTCCCTTCTTAAGAAAAGACTCTGCTAAGATCAGTTGCTCGATCCGTTGTTGATAAAGAGTAACTTGCGTATCATCAGAAACCTGATAGGTTATAAGATTCAAATAACGATTCTTTAGTAATTGAATAAAATCCAACATAGATTGTTTAGTAATACTTATAATAAAATGCTAATTTACTTTGTTAAGAATCCAAAGTTAGCGATCAGTTTAGCGTAAAATAGCGTAACGTTCATAAAAACCGGTCTAATTTAATAATAACTAAATAAATGCATGAGGTAATGCCATGAAAAAACTCTTTATCCTTTTAATCTACTTAACTGCCATGCTGAGTATCGGTTGCAGTGGAGAGAGACAAATTAATGGCCGTACAAGTAAACTAGCCTTTAAGTCTGTCCGCGTCATGAAAGAATATCTACCTAAACGTCAAAAACTAGAATTTGAAATAGCTTTCTGGACTATGAAAAATGGTTTTGAAAAAAATTCAGACTTTTTAGATGCGGTTGACGGCAATACTAGTGCCGAGCTTATTGCAGCCGGTAAAGCCAAATTTATTGAATTACAAGAATCAGGTCGACCTGAATATACTAAATTTGCTGATTGGGATGCGATGATTAAGTCCTATGAAGAAGAGCGGTTTGAACAAGATATGAATCAGGCAAAAGATAAAGAAAAGCTTAAAAAGGACAGCATGAACAACGTTTTATATGATTTACATTAATTCAATGATTTGAAAAAAGGAGCTTCGGCTCCTTTTTTTCCATGTCACCTACTTTGAGTGAGGTATCGATTTTTGTTCAACTAAGGTAAATACAAAATCATTTGCTTCCGTAATAGACTTCTCCATTGCTGCTATCAACTGAGCAATATCAAATCCAATGATAGCTAACTCTTGCTGCAACGCAGCTATCGCTTGTGCATTAAGATTATGCTTCATAAATAACACCTGATCTCTAAATGCTAACAAAACGGGCTTTACTCGCATCTCGGCCTGCTTCATTGCTTTAATTAAACGTTTATAATGTAATTTAGTGATTTTTAACTGCTGCCGGCTATGCGCCTTCAAAGACCTGTTAGTATAAAGATCGAGCTCTTGTTCCCACTCTTTAAATAATGCTTCGCTTACCTCTTCAATTGCACTTATTTTATCGTGAACAGCGATTGAACAGGCCTCACTTTTATCATAATGACGCTTGAGTTCACGATAACAATCACCTAATCCAGCTTCGTCAACACGAACAATTTGCTTAAAATTATCCAAAGCATCAGTAAACTGATCTCTAGTTTCTTTTAAGCTATCACTGGCCTCCTCTACTCTGGAAACCACAATATCTCTTTTGTGTTGCCCAACAGACTCCCGGGCACGATAAATAACCTGTCTGTATTGCTTCGTTAAAAATTGTACCATTAACAATACGGGTTTCTTGGTCAATTGTTCTGCAACTGTCAAGGTAGTGACTGGCTTTTTGCTGGAGTAGCTCATGGGTTTAATTCAAATATTTTGTAGCAATTCAGGAAGCAATAGAAAGTCATCTTTGTGACTCAATGTTAAATCAAAATTATTGTTTTTAATATACCGACTGAATGCCTTATCTGCAATCTCTTGTTCAACCAGTTCTGTCACCGTTATATTTTGAGACACCCGTACTGATTTAACCAGTATCAATTGCTTTACAGCCAAGACCTGAGCAATTACGACCGATAAACTATCAGAAGTAACATCCCATGAATGCGGCACCTTATGCTGATCAAGCCATTGTAATGTCGGCGACCAAACCGGCACTTTACCTTGTTCAAAGATTATTTTTATCTCTTCAACCGAAGTCGCAACCTGTACGGAACGATGTAATCCAGAATACAAAACCGCCATATTCTGCATAGTCATAATAGCCATTTCATGCGCCACTGAATCATTGAATTGCCAATACGCTTGCAGCTTTCTGACGTGATCAGCCAAAACGCCCCCTCCAGGGACAATCACTATACGTTCCTTAGGCAACTCAACAACAGCCTTTATCCAACCATAAAGTTCTGGGGATTCCGAAAAACTCCCTCCCAGTTTAATAACCCGCATCAAAATTATGGCTTCAACAACTCACGCTGCACCATAACGTTCAATGCTTTAGCTGTTCTAATAAATTGAAAATTGCCTGTGCTTTATCAAAACACTCCTGATATTCCGCCTCAAGCTCAGAATCATTCACAATACCTCCACCAGCCCAAAAGCGTAAGTTATTTTTGGAATACACTAACGTTCGGATGGCAATATTAGTATCCATATTGCCATTATAACCAATATACCCAATAGATCCGCAATAAGCACCTCTGCAATTTGGCTCCAGTTCTTCAATTATTTCCATAGCCCTAATTTTAGGGGCCCCAGTAATAGAACCACCAGGAAAACAACCCCTTAACAAATCCAATGCATGTAGTCCCGCGTCGAGTTGTCCTTCTACTGTACTGACTAAATGGTGTACCGTCGCAAAGCTTTCGACTGCAAATAATGCTGGGACATTAACCGAACCTGCCTTACAGCTTTTACTAATATCGTTACGGAGCAAATCAACAATCATTAAATTCTCTGCTCGGTCTTTTAAACTATTTAGCAATGCCTCAATTTGTGCTTCATTCTCTAAAACATCTACCTTTCTAGCAATGGTTCCTTTAATTGGCTTCGTTTCGACTCGACCGTTATCGACACTCAAAAAACGTTCAGGTGAAGAACTCAGAATTTGCACATCGGGTAAATTCAAATATGCACAATAAGGTGCTGAATTAATACTTCGCAACCGTAAATAAGCCTCCCAAGCACTTCCCTCACATTGACAGCTAAATCGTTGCGCTAGATTAACCTGATAACAATCACCTTCCTTCAAATAAGTTTTTATTTGATCAAAAGCCGCGCCATATTGAGCCGCTGTCATATTCGATTGAATTTCACCTAACACCTTAAAGTCAGGAATACACTCCGGTTCATGCCGTGAACTAAATTGACTAATTAATGCATCCCAATTATTCGTTGTCTTCGTCGACATACCTTGACTGACCAACCAACTTTGCTGTTTTTTATGATCAACAATCACAGCCCAATCATAGATACCCACAGCCATTTCAGGCGTATTCTCAGCATCAATTGCAATTGCCGGCAAAGATTCTAATCGCCGCGATAAATCATATGAAAAATAACCCATAGCACCCCCGCTAAAAGGCACAATATCACTATCACATTTCCTGGCTAACAAGCATTGCTTTATCAGCAAAAAAGGGTCTTCTTCACTAATTCTCTCACCTTGCTCATCAATAATGGTTGTTTTCAACCCTCGAGTCACTAAAGTGCAAACGGGGTCAGAGACAATAATATCAAATCGTCCCAATCTTGACCCCTGGTCACCACTGTCTAAAAACATAGACCATGGCCTATTTGCCAATGGTGAAAAAACATCTGCACTATCTGGATAATAAGGTAACTGATGTATAAGAGGTTTAGGTAAGGACATTAACAATGTTTCACAATAAAAAAAGGCGTGTTTAACCGGTAAAATTGTAACATGCTATTTAAAACAGATAGTAAAACTGATTAACACTTCACTCAACTCACACCTGCCTTATGCTGGTTCCATAACTTTGCAACAGCAACTGCAGGAGCACAGTCAGAAAAACTAATACCCGACTCATTCTGGGGGTACACAGTAAAAAAATCATTAAAATCTAAATACTCAAAAGCCATTTGTTCCGCTATTTCCCGGACTAAAAAACGACCCACACCAGCACCGACCAAAGATTTTTTAACCTCACCAGAACCTTCAAGCCATTGTTTTTCTATCGCACATTGAATCCTCAACATTTGTTGCTGTTTAAATTCCTCTGCCAATGAGTGCCAATCACTAATCGCATAATCATTAAGATCACAGCCAATCATTCTCGCCAACCGGCGGAGACTAGCCACCTTAGTCTTATCCCCACCATCTGCAGCAGGCATTTGATCATGACTCTCATCCAAAACCCCAAGAACTCGGTAAACGTCAGCCATCGTAGCAAATTGCTCAGCCATAAGTTCGACTGTTTGTCCTTTAAACTCTATAGTCTGAGCCATCGCCATTAGCGGTGTACGAACAATACCGGTATAAATCAACTGTTTCGAACACAAGCGCTGAAAATCGGTAATAGCATCTCCTTGAATAAGCCCTTGATTAAATATCAAAACATCTGTCGTGGTACTTCCAATATCCACAAAACAACCTGAATCCTGTTGCTCAGCACAATACCTAACACTAGCTCGCCAATTCGCCGATGCAATATGGTCAATATGCCTTGGTAAAACATCTTCTGGCTGTAAAAACAAGACATTCCCTGCATAGACCCATACCTGCCCGCCGGAAAAAATTTCTGCCATCGTATCAATCAATTGATTTACACCTTCTTCCCGATCATCAAACAAATCCACCAACTCTCCAGTCATTGTTATGATCTGTGGCCCTGCTAAATCCCCCCATTGCTGAACAATTTCTGTTACTGCATGTTGTAAGTGAGACAAGCCTTGCCAAAGAGGACATGGCTTTTGAATAACCTCGATAAACTGCTTATCTAAGTCCATAAAAGCTGCTTTCACATGAGCACCGCCAATATCCCATCCTACAATCTTATTATTCACTTTTCCTCCCGTGGTATTTCAACTGTTATGGGTTGGTTACACTGCACATGAAAATGAATTCCTCCTGCTAATAAATTGACAATACTAGCACCTAGATTACACCCTAATGCCGATCGGATACCGCTGTATGAGGTGGTTAATCTTGGGTTCACTTCTAGTACCTTTAAACCTTGTGAACTTAAAATTAAATCTATACCCACATAACCCCATAACCCTGGAATAATCTTTGCCAATTGCTCAATCAATATTGGAGCATCAGGTAATATTTGATCAACATTAACCGTTATGCGCTCTAACTCAAAAATTCCTTTATCTTGTTTAACATGTTGTTCATTTATGCAAATTAGTACACCCTGACCATCTTTAAACAAACACGACAAACTCAATAACCTTCCCTCTTCAAACGGCTGAATAATAAATCTTTCCTGATCAATTACCGCCTTAAAATCTACGACTGAATTAACCGAAGAAACACCCTCACAACCGACACCATCGCGAGGTTTTATAACCCATGGACCTGAAGGCAAAATAGCCAATTCAGAAAACGTGTATGTTTGAACTATCGGAATTCTATGATTTTCTAACAATTGAAAAAAACGATACTTATCTGCCGTTAATGCTACTGCCTCAGGCGACGCCCCTAATAACTTTAACCCAGATGACTTGACCCAAGTACTGATTGCTTCTAAAACACCTTCACTTTCAGGAGCAATCGGCCAAACCGCATCACACAGTGAGGCCTGTTCGGTGAAAACCTCCCAAAAATTCTGATCAGGCGTTATCGAAACAACATCTACTTTTTTATTTTCAAGCAGAAAATTATCCAGCGGTAACCGCTGGTCATGCATGACCCTAATTTCAATCCCCGATATAGCATCCAAGTCCAAAAGCAATGCCAATCGCATCAATGCCCCTTCTTGTACTAATGATTGTGGCAAGGTCTTATGATTAAGCCCCCCTCCAGTAATAAATTCAAAAACAAGAATCCTCATCGCAACCCACCTAATAGGCTGGTTATTCTAAGAGGCATAACGTACAGTATTAACATGAAATTAATTCCCGTTATTGACTTGTTAGATGGCCATGTTGTTCATGCAAAAAATGGCTCCCGAAAACATTATCAACCGATTAACAGTGCACTATCCAAATCAAGTCATCCTACCCAAATTATCAATGACTTCCTTTCATTATATGTCTTCAACACTATTTACATTGCTGATTTAAATGCCATTATGAACCAGGGTAATAATAATGACTTGATTCATAATTTATTAAACCAGTTTCCTAATATAACGTTTTGGCTCGATCAAGGTGCTTGGCCCACTCACACGCTTACACACCGACAAATCATTCCCATCATTGGGACTGAGAGCATTCACCCTGATACACCTATTGATAACAACCTTTTTACTGATTGCCAACCATTTATCTTATCGCTCGATTTTGCAAATGATCTTCCATTAGGTCCAGCAGCTTTATTTCGGAAATCCATGCTTTGGCCTGCTACCGTCATTACCATGACTCTTAATCGTATCGGAGGTCAATTAGGTCCAGATTATGAAAAACTTACGATGTTAAAAAAGCTCCGCCCTGATATTAACCTGGTAGCTGCAGGCGGCATTCGTTCTTTGAGTGATATAAACCACCTGAAACGGCTCAATATCAATATGGCCTTAATCGCTAGCGCTCTTCATAACCAGCAAATTAATGGTCGCATCCTATCCCAGTTAGCCCGTCAATGATGGCTTTTATTAAATTTCAGACAAAAAAATACCCCGGCTCTGCCGAGGTATTTTCCAAATATAAATCAGATCTTAGTCCGTTTTATTTTTAGTTAGCTGCGAAAGGATGTGTTGCTTCTCCTTTAGCGGCTACAACTTCAGCTGCTGTTGGTGATCCAGCTACAGCACGTGCCAACGCTTCTTTAGTTGCTTCATAGTTATACTGTTGGATTTTCGCATCATCTTCAGCAGCCCAGTGAATGAAAACACCTACTGAAATAAATAAATCATCTGCTTCCGCCGCTGGGATAGTTCCATCTTCAACAGAATCGGCAACTGCCATCGCAACACCACGTTGTGCTGGGCCAAACATTTGAACTGCTTGCTTTGAACCTTTAATTGTTACCTTATTAAACATGACCGTCGAAGGCTTAACCATCAAGTTAGGGGCAACAACTGCTAATAAACTTGAAAAACCATCTTTATTGTTTGTAATACAGTTAGCAAAAGCAGATTCTGCTGCACTTCCACGTGGACCAATAATCAAATCAATATGGGCAACTTCATTTCCATCACCAATTAATGATTCACCCACACACATGTTATTAATTTTAGCCATTTTTGTACTTTCCTCTTTAGTTTTTAGTTTTGGTTCACTTGTAGCTGGTACTTCATCTGCCACTACTGACGATGAAGAACCTTCCGATTCCCCACCCTTTTTATCTTTATCAAAAAATGATAAAACCTTTGTAAGTATAGACACTTTCTATGCTTCCTTCTATAAATAATAAATCAATGTTTCTGACAAACATAAGTCACGGCTTAAAACCGAAAAGCCGCACCAGATAAACAGTCTTATAATCTTCATACACAGCATTTACTATGTCAAAAAATAAGCTGTTGTTTTCAAAGGCTATTAATTCAGCCTATGCTTAAAACTCTTACCTGAGCACTCCTTTTTTCATCATAATAGTCCAACAACTAACAATTATGGTGCGTCCATTTACGTTAACATACTTTAGTACACCATCAGGACGATACAATACAGCCCTGAATAAAAACAGCTAATAAAGTTGCAACTGTCAAATCTGCCGTAGTGCCCGGGTTAATCCCTAACCTTTTAAATTCAGAATCAATTTCATATAAAGTTTCTTCTATAGCAGAAAAACCTTCACAATCTAACAGCCTCGTCGCAATACTTTCCATCTTGCTTTGCACTAAATCTGAATATTTCTTACCGTATTTTCGTTCAATATGACTATCCGGAAAATGTGATAGAAGCCCAGCATAAACGGATAACGAAGCCACCCGCGAGTCACAACATCGATCCATAGATGAATTGTACATTAAAATTGCGATAGTAAAAATATCTTTGTAACCCATCGCATACTGTGCTGCAATTCTATCTTTATCTTTCGCTAAGGTCATCGCTTCCACAAGCGTTACAGAAGCTTCTTTATGCACATCTTGTTGATCTGCAGACCCTAGGCCACCTGGATTTGCTAAGGCTATTGCCTTAAATACCCAATTGGCATCAGCTAATGTCGTTTCATTTAACACACGCTCCACCGCTTGTTGTAAAGAAACAGAGGTAGTTACATATTTAACTGCCTCAAACAAGGGTGCTGCTAATAATAAAATACCTAAATTAGTATTACAGTTGACTGCTTCTTGAGTTTTTCTAGTTGCATAATATATTTTTTCACCCAGAGTGTAATTCGAATTAGTAATCGACTCAGCACTTACTTTTGCGCTTAACCGAAAATCGTCGACAACCATGTCATGACCATCAGCATAAATACTGACATTACCAGGCTTGAAGGTCTGTAATTCCAGTTCACAGGCTCTTAAATACAATGTTTTTAACTGATCTTTTTTAATCACTTCAGCCCTACAACTGTAGATTTCGGATGCTGAAAAGAATAACGTTGTAATAAATCTGCCACTAATAAGTCTGCAATATCAATATGGCAAGTACTTTGCAGTCCTTTCCAAGCCGGAATACTATTGACCTCAATGACCGAACATTGTCCCTTAGTATCTACAATGATATCAACACCGGCATAATCCATCGCTAATGCTTCAGTCGCCTGTAATGCTAAATTCTCCATGGCATCCTCTAATATATCCGCCCGACATTTAGCCCCTCTAGCTACATTATTTAACCAAAACACCCCTTCTCGACGCATCGCAGCCACGACCTTCTGATTAATCACAAAAACACGCCAATCTGAATAACCAGATCCCTGACAATCAATAAACCGTTGTAAATAATAGATTCCCTGGCTCGGCGCCATCCAAATTAAATCTGACTCTTTTTCAATCAGTCGAATCCCCTCGCCCTGAGATCCAAACACCGGTTTTGCAATAATACGAAAACCTTTTTTCAATTCTTGGTTAACCCGGTTAATTGCTTGTTGCCGGTCCCTTAAAACCCATGTTTTTGGTGTCGCTAACTGTTTTGTGTGTAATAAAAAGCTAGTCATTGCTTTATCAACACTGCGCTCAATAACCTTACCATTGTTATAAACCGGGATCCCTAATAAAGATAAGCCGTGTAAAACATCCAGATAAAAAACGACTTCTTCCAACGATCCTCCCGGAACACCGCGCACAAATGCGGCTTTTGGCAACTGTTTTTCGAAACCCGGAATGATAAGCGGGGGACCCTGATCATCTAAATTTAATTGGCACGCAGTCAAAGAAACAAAAATGCTCTCTAATCCTTGTTTAGCAAATGCCTCTCGTAACTGTGCGCCATGCCAGCCCGCATCGTCTGTAAAAATAACAATGTCAGGCACGATCCCTCAATCTCCAAACGACTGATTCAATAAGGCCTCATCTAATTGCCCCGCATGAAAGCTATTACCTGAATCTACCGCTGTAACGGTAACCCGTGCAGGACTAAACAACATACCGTCAATCTTAAAAAAGTCATAATCATAAGCTTTAAAAATATCAGCAAAGGGCTTCCCATAATCTTTAGAAGTAGAACTGGGCAGTTGAGTCGCTAAGTTTTTTGCTGCCTCATCACTTCCCTTAACAAACAAGTGTACTTGCCCTGCAAACAAGATCGCATCATTCGTGCGCCCCATTGCTTTAACAAAATCAGGATGCGGAGGACATAACGGCGCACTCCCACTACCATCAACAATGTCTTGTAAAGGAAAATGAAGTTCATGAGCTTTATGTAGAGCGACCTCTAACACCCTTGCGACAACCTGAACACAGCCGGCTAAACTACTTGTGGGGGTTAAAATAATAGTGAGTTGCGATGCATCCAAGTGACAAGCATCCGCTATTTTTTCAATTAAGGGTAATGGCGGCACTTTATCCCCCTCGATCACTAACACTGTTGAATCAAAATCATCACGGTAATTCAATTCATTAAAAAGCTCTTCTTTAACACACAGCGCCCGCGCAGGCCCTGAACCTAACGCATAAAACTTCTCATGCGACAAACTCCAGCCCGCATACTGACTCCCTAAACACGCCAAAACTGGATTAGCTGTATGAACGTTGACTGATAAAGGCCACTGACTAATCTCTCCACTTTGGGATAAAGTAACCGATCCCATACCACCCAGGCAGATTTCAGATATTATCCGCCCAGCCTCAAGCCCGCCAGAAGCATTGATTCCTGCATCAATAATGGTGCAACCATTTTCTAACTGCTCTATATTAAGCCTTAATGCATCTGCATTTTCTATTAATTGCACCACTAAAGGCGTCGCTAATTTATTAACACTGGCATAAAATTGCATGATAAAACTTTTTCCTTGTATATAAGTAATTGGTAGACAAGTCGGGCACGATGTTTTAGCAACTCAACGAGCCTCCCCGTATCTTTCTCAGCGGCAATAATACTGCAAATAGGACCATTAATGGGAATTATTGTACCCGACTGAGGCTTGTCCAGGACCCAATCTGGCCAGACAATTTGCTCTGGAATAAACAATTCATAATAACTATACAGCACCTGATAACCACGGAAAAAATCAGTCGACTGTACTGGTATATTACTTAAGCGACCTAAACACCCCTGGATATGATAATCAAACAGTTTAGAGTGACTGTAACCATCATAAAGCATCAGGCTTACTGACGGCCGAGGATTAATTTCAAGCACCCACAACTGATCCTGAGCTAAAATGAAATCAATACTATTCAATCCCAATAAGGAAAAGGTGCTTGCTAATTGATGAAGCCAACCTAACAACTGCTGTGAATGACCAGAACTCAACTCTGGATAATGCCTAATTCCTGAAAAAATAAAGGGCTTTTCAGTCTGGTCTCCCTCAACCCATTGGCAGTTAAAGCCAATAATTTGCACATTGCTTCCATCACTCACAAAAAGTGCAGAACCCACAGGGCCTTTTTGATAATGCTGCCAATAAGCTACATCCTTGATTGGATCATGATCCTCATAAAAATCAATTCCCTCTCCTCCTTCTCCAGCCATCGGTTTAACAAGCCATTGGTCGTTTATAACGCGTGGTGGCGTGTACTGGGTTTCTAAAAAAGGAATTTTTAAGCGTTTTAGCACTGTAAAGAAAAATAATTTATCTTGTACTTTTCGAAATGTTCCAAGCGTGTTCCCCCAAACTATAAATTGCTGGGACAACCAAGTTAACGTTTCTAAATGGGTTTCAAAACCACTCCCATAAACCAAGCCTTCAACATCAAAATGATCTTTGATATTTTTAACAATCGGCTCTAAACACTCCTGAGATAAATCGTTAACTACCCAGCTATACTGAGTAATCTGCTTCGTTTCTTGATCACCAAACCGATCAATGACTAAAGGCGTCCAATCAGCACAACAAGCAGAGGCTGCCAACATTCGCCCTGAATTGGCAATAATAATAACTTTTTTACTCAACGATGATTCTTGCACCTTGGTTTGTGACCCGGGTTATGACATAGTCTAAGTTGACCAAGTTCTTGAACCGTTGCTTCGCTGCAGCCACCAACTCCCTTGCTTGCTGATTACTCGAAACGGCACAAAAACCAGTAGGTCCCCATGATGTTTGACCGATGGCGACAGCTCCTTGCCCTGAACACCAGGCCATTACTTCACCTACTTCATGACTCGTAAAAGCTCCCCCTTGAGCAGGTGCAAAATAGTCCCCAACAGATTGTTGCAATTGTGTAATCACGGAACCAAACTCATTAATATTTTGTTCCGCTAGCGCCGGCAATCCTTGCATCAGTAACAAATAACATAATCGAGCCGCTTCCTCTTCAGAAAAAGGAGGTAATGCTTTAAACGCTTGTATTTCGTTATCACCGTGTAAGCCCTGACCGCGTTGATCTAACAATAAAATAAATCGCCACTCCTCCGGAACTGGCATTTGAGCAAGTACAGGCGGTGTAATGGTATTCTGTCCACGCCCCCCATCAACCACAAACCCACCTTTCTCAAACACACCAATACCAATACCGGACCGCCTGCCTCGCTCAGTCAAATGAGCAATGTCACGAATTGAAAGATTAAGTTGATAAAACACATTAAGCGCCATACCTACCGCTAAAGCTAACTGGGTTCCAGAACCTAAGCCAATATGTGTTGGAATGGCAGAATGTACATTCACATGAACTTGCTCTGAGACTCCCAGTTTTTGACATAATTGCTGAACACACTGCTGCGTTCTAGCAGGCGCCTGCGTATCGACATAACCACAATTGGAGGCAGTTAACGAAAGTTTGGTTTCGAAATCATTCAGCGCCAAACCAATACTTCCAAAATGACGATTCAATGAGCCACTAAGATCAATAAACCCCATATGCAATCTAGCCGGAGCAATAACAGTAACTTTAGTCGGTGTGGTTTTCAAGAAACAAGAAGAAGAATATTATTAATAATGGATAGGTCAATTATACCCAATCCATCATTCCGACGGAAAGAATTACCTCGCAATCAGAATAATAGTTGCTTTAGCTCAATTAAATCATTGCACCGGTAGATATTGTCCAAACCCCCCTCAATCTGATTTGCACCAACTTCAGGCACCCATACAGGAACTGCACCAGCACATTGAGCCGCTTCAAGACCTACGACAGAATCTTCAATCACCAAACATTGTTCAACAGAACAACCTAAGATCCGTGCCGCCAATAAGCAAATATCAGGAGCAGGCTTCCCCCGTTTAACTTGATCTCTGGTCACTTTTTTAGGGAATAAATGCCCTATTCCCGCAATTTCTAAATTTCGTTCGGCATTTTCACTTAAACTATTCGTTGCTAAGCAATACGGTATTTGATGTTCTATTAATGTCTCTAGTAAATCAAAAACTCCGGGCTTAACGGCAATACCTTCTGTACTAACATGATCAAACCACTTTTCAGCACTAATTTTACGAAACAGTACTACATCGAAGTTAGCCCCACACTGCTCCCAGAAAACCTGTTCAATAGACTCATATTGCAAACCACTTAACCGCTGATAAAACACTGATGTAAAAGTATACCCCATCACCTCCAAAGCAGAACGCCAGGCAAGTTTATAGGTACTCTCAGTATCTAAAACCAACCCATCTAGATCAAGAATGACTGCTGAAAACTCAGGCCATTCAGTCATGAACTAATCACTTTCAGATACTCCCCTTTCGCTTCACGACTAGAACCCACCACAATACGCTTTTGACCTTTCTCATCTTGCTCAAGAAACCCTGCAACCTTAACTAGCTCTCCTATTTTAGCCTGACCGGTATAAGTGGGTGTATAACAACAAATTTCCTTAATTTCAGGATGATCAATCATAAAAATTGCCGGATGATCAAAGGCCTCTTCACTCCCCACTATTGTCGCAGTCAATTGAATGGCACCATGTTTTTTATAGGTTAATGCCTGGTCAACAACGCTCTCAGAAACAAAACTAACATCAAACTTTCGCCCCTGAAACAAACCTTTATTAAATTTTCTACGCTCATGCCAATAATACTCCGCAAAAGTTAACTCACAATCTCGACGCTTAAATGACGTTCTCCAGGAATCCATAGTTAACGGGGAAATACCCACTTCATCGAATGAACTAATAATCTCTCGAATTTCCATAAAAGTGGCTCGATCATAGATTACTAGATCCATATCAGAATCACCATTCTGACACCCTAAAAGAATTGAGCCCGTGACACCTAATTGCGAAACCGGTACCCCCTGATTTTCAAAAATCAAAATCAACCCAATTAAATCGTTAATGACTGGTGAATCAGATGAAGGTCCATTTATTAGTTGCTGTAAGCATTGACGCGGCCTATGGTGATAGCGAACCCGCTCAATCGGTACCGCATGCAAAAAAGCATCTTTTTTCAGAGAGTAAAAACTATATTGAGGGAAATCATCAGTTACTAATCTGCCCGCCTGTTCGGTATCAACCTTAGTCCATTGACCTTTTTGATAAATATAACGCAAGAAACATAAAATATGCCCTTGTTCTAAACCCGTTTCGACAACAGCAAAAACAAGCCCTTCCTCAGTCTGAATAAAATCTTTTGCTAAAAAAGTTACCATAATTAATCTCAAAAATAATCGCTCTTGAGCCTAAAACGATTAAAATATCACAATCACTTTAGAAAACCCAAAAACCCGATCTATAGATCGCTATTTGCATCCGTTATGAAGTTTACAGGCTTTACTACCGCACCAATATACTATTAAAGAGTGAACAACTGCACCAAAAAGCATAATTACCCTTCCATTTCCAATATCACATTGATAAAACAAACTCAATCCCTTATGCTCTACGCTGGATTTTTGTAGGTTTTTTCGCTATTTCAACTACCTCGAAGAATTCATAGAATTAACAAATAATTATACCCATTACTAATTACCACCTAATATTTGAGGAAGAACAAATGAAGATCGGTATACCAAAAGAGGTTCACAGTGGTGAGGCACGTGTAGCGACGACCCCCGTTATTGTAGAACAACTCATAAAACTCGGCTTTAGTGTTTCG
>CAZEVO010000010.1:18947-59187 GCA_964515235.1 uncultured Methylococcaceae bacterium
AGCAGCTAACTTCTCTGACAAAGCGTATAAAGATGCCGGCGCCTCCATTAATAAGAGCGCTGAAAAACTCTGGTCTGATGCTGATATTATTTTTAAAGTCAGAGCACCTGAAATGCATCCTAAATTAAAAGTCGACGAAGTCGAACTTCTATCCAAAGGAAAACACTTAATTAGTTTTATCTGGCCGGCACAGAATGAAGACCTCATGAAACGTCTGGCAGCCAAAAAGGTAACCGTCCTCGGGATGGAATGCGTCCCACGTATTTCACGCGCTCAAAAATGTGATGCTCTCAGTTCAATGGCTAACATTGCAGGCTATCGCGCAGTTGTTGAAGCCGCACAAAATTTCGGTCGTTTTTTTACTGGTCAAATCACTGCCGCCGGTAAAGTCCCTCCTGCCAAAGTACTTGTTATTGGCGCCGGTGTTGCTGGTCTTGCCGCTATTGGTGCTGCAAAAAGTATGGGAGCCGTTGTACGCGCCTTTGATACTCGCCCTGAGGTTAAAGAACAAGTCGAAAGCATGGATGCTGAGTTTTTAATGCTTGACTTTGAGGAAGACGGTGCTGGTAGCGGCGGTTATGCTAAAACCATGAGTAAAGAGTTTATTGCTGCTGAAATGGCACTTTTTGCTGAACAAGCAAAAGATGTAGATATCATCATTACTACGGCCTTAATTCCTGGAAAGCCTGCTCCCGAATTAATCACCAAAGAAATGGTTGCGTCCATGAAACCTGGCAGCGTTATTGTTGATCTAGCTGCTGAACAGGGTGGAAATTGCAAATTATCTGAAGCCGGAAAAGTTGTCGTCAAAAACAACGTCTCTATCATCGGTTACACTGACCTTCCAAGCCGCATGGCAGCACAGTCCAGCCAACTTTATGGCACTAATCTGAGACACCTACTGACAGAACTTTCACCTGATAAAAACGGTGAAATAGACGTCAATATGGATGACGAGATGATCCGTGGCGCAACGGTTATTAAGGAAGGAAAAATCACCTGGCCACCACCTCCGCCCACACTCTCTGCCGCTCCGAAACCCAGCAACACAGTTGAAGACAACAAACCGACAGAACCCATTAAAGAGAAAAAACCTCTACTCCCTGCTTCGGTAACACAGTTTGTTCCTTTAATTCTAGGCGGCTTAGCACTATATAGCGTTGGTCTATCAGCACCCGAATCCTTTATGACGCACTTTACCGTCTTTGTGTTAGCCTGTTTTATTGGTTATCAGGTCATTTGGAACGTCACCGCATCACTACATACTCCACTCATGAGCGTAACCAATGCGATTAGTGGAATTATTGTGATTGGAGCATTAGTCCAAATTTCATCCCCGGGGTTTATGATTACATTACTATCGGGACTCGCTATTTTAATCGCTTCAATCAACATTGCCGGTGGGTTTTTAGTCACCCGACGCATGTTGGAAATGTTCAAGAAATAAGAGGAGTTAGAACATGTCTCAAGGTTTAGTTACAATGTCTTACATTGCCGCTTCTGTCTTGTTTATTTTAAGTCTTGGTGGCTTAAGTAATCAGGAAACAGCCCGCCGCGGTAATTATTACGGCATGATTGGAATGGCTATCGCTATTGTTGCGACCATTATGAGTGATTCAGTATCCTCTTATGTTGTGCTTATTATTGCTCTTCTTATTGGAGGTGCAATTGGTGCTAAAGCCGCCTTCAAAGTACAAATGACTGAAATGCCTGAATTAGTGGCTATTATGCATAGCCTCGTTGGTATGGCAGCGGTTTTAGTCGGCTATGCTAATTTTATTGACCCTTCATCAGCGCTAACCGGCGTTGAAAAAACCATTCATGAAGTTGAAATTTACATTGGCATCCTTATTGGTGCGGTTACCTTTTCCGGGTCTGTAATCGCTTTTGGTAAATTAAGTGGGAAAATCAGCGGCAACCCCGTATTGATACCCGGGCGTCACTGGTTGAATCTCTGTTTACTCATTATTTCAATATGGCTCTGCACACAATTTGTTGCTGGCGCTGAAACCGGTGGTGGTACCTTCTCGTTACTAATCATGACTATTATTGCGCTTGCTTTTGGCGTACACATGGTTATGGCTATTGGCGGTGCTGATATGCCTGTCGTGGTTTCCATGCTAAATAGTTACTCTGGTTGGGCTGCTGCTGCAACAGGCTTCATGTTAAACAATGATCTATTGATTGTTACTGGCGCCTTAGTCGGTAGTAGTGGTGCGATTCTAAGTTACATTATGTGTCGTGCGATGAACCGTAGTTTCATTAGCGTTATTGCTGGTGGTTTTGGCACAACCAGTGGTGGTCCTGCTGCAACAGTAGAAGGGGAAGTTGTTGAAATCAGTGTTTCTGAAACAACAGCATTATTGAAAGATTCCAAAAACATCATGATTATTCCCGGCTATGGAATGGCCGTTGCCCAAGCTCAACATACCGTTAATGAAATCACTAAGCTATTGAATGGAAAAGGAAAAAACGTCCGCTTTGGCATTCACCCTGTTGCCGGTCGTATGCCCGGTCATATGAATGTATTGTTAGCAGAAGCTAAAGTTCCATACGATGTTGTTTTTGAAATGGATGAAATCAATGATGACTTTCCTGACACTGATGTCACGATCGTCATTGGCGCTAATGATATTGTTAATCCATCCGCATTAGATGACCCTAACAGCCCGATCGCTGGAATGCCGGTGTTGGAATGCTGGAAGGGTGAAAACACTATCGTTCTTAAACGAAGCATGGCTTCAGGTTATGCTGGTGTTGATAATCCATTGTTTGTTCATGAGAAAACGCAAATGTTATTCGGCGATGCCAATACCAGTTTGCAAGCGGTCCTCAAAGAACTGCAGGATTAGTTTTCAAACAAAAAAAGGGCAACTAAAGAAATTTAGTTGCCCTTTTTTATTATCTAAAATTTAGTTATTTCTCGACAGATAGGCCTGACGATACCCATTCATTAAAACCGGTACGGTAATAAAAAACGAATCCATTTTGCCATCCCCAATCTAATGCTTTCTGAGAAGCCCACCCGGCTAATTCACTCGCATTACCTGAACAATAAAAAACAACGCGCCCACTCTGCTTGTTAACCAGCGTTGCTAACGACTGTTCTGTTAGATCGTTATAATCCAAATGCTTAGCACCCGGAACATGTCCTTGGTTATATTCCTCAATAGTGCGTAAATCAATAAAAACAAAACCGTCCTGACTCGATAACTTATAAGCTAAATAAGAATCTGTTGTTGTTGCACCAATAATCTTACCTGGCGCGCCACCCGCCCAAACTTGAGAAAAACTAACCAACATCACAATCATGCTTACTAACCGGATCTTACGCATCTTTACTTCTCCTAAAATTCACCCTTAAAATACAAATTAGATTCAAGCTCTAAACTTTATGATAAATATCAGCACCATCATCTAAAAACTCTTTGGATTTCTCATCCATACCAACTTCCAAAGCTTCGTTTACCTCAATACCTTTCTCTGCCGCATAATCCCTTACATCCTGACTAATCTTCATAGAACAAAAGTGGGGACCGCACATCGAACAGAAATGTGCAACTTTTGCTGAATCTTTCGGCAGTGTTTCATCATGAAACTCCCGTGCTTTCTCCGGATCAAGACCTAAATTAAACTGATCTTCCCAGCGAAATTCAAAACGCGCCTTAGACAAAGCATTATCTCTCGCTTGCGCCCCGGGGTGTCCCTTAGCTAAATCCGCTGCATGTGCTGCAATTTTATAGGTCACAATGCCTTCTCTTACATCTTCCTTATTCGGCAAACCTAAATGTTCTTTTTGAGTCACATAGCACAACATAGCGCATCCATACCAGCCAATATTTGTCGCTCCAATCGCTGAAGTAATATGGTCGTAACCCGGTGCAATGTCGGTTGTTAACGGCCCTAAGGTATAAAACGGCGCCTCGTCACACACTTCCAATTGCTTTTCCATATTGACTTTAACCATATGTAACGGCACATGCCCTGGCCCTTCAATCATGGTTTGAACATCATGTTTCCAAGCAATCTTAGTTAATTCTCCCAAGGTTTCGAGCTCACCAAACTGAGCCGCATCATTCGCGTCTGCTACAGAACCAGGACGCAAACCATCTCCTAAAGAAAAGGATACGTCATAAGCCTTCATGATTTCACAAATGTCTTCAAAATGCGTATAAAGAAAACTCTCCGTGTGATGGGCTAGACACCACTTCGCCATTATTGAACCACCCCGAGAAACGATACCGGTAACACGTCGAGCAGTTAACGGCACATGTTGCAACCGAACACCTGCATGGATAGTAAAATAATCAACACCTTGCTCAGCTTGTTCTATTAACGTGTCTTTAAAGATATCCCACGTCAATTCTTCTGCTTTACCATCTACTTTTTCAAGCGCCTGATAAATAGGTACCGTTCCGATTGGCACAGGAGAATTGCGTAGAATCCACTCTCGTGTTTCATGAATATTCTTACCTGTAGAGAGGTCCATAATGGTATCAGCCCCCCAACGAATGCCCCAAAGCATCTTTTCAACTTCCTCTTCAATTGAGGATGTCACTGCTGAATTCCCTAAGTTCCCATTAATCTTTACCAGAAAATTGCGCCCAATAATCATGGGCTCTAATTCCGGATGATTTATATTACACGGTATAATCGCACGGCCTCTAGCAACCTCACTCCTTACAAACTCAGGCGTTATAACTGCTGGAATCGAGGCACCAAAAGATTCACCAGGGTGCTGATTCAGGTAAAACGCATGTTGTTCCGCTATTTTCTGATTCTCTCTTATAGCGATAAACTCCATCTCTGGCGTAATAATACCGTTCTTCGCATAATGCATCTGTGAAACATTTGCACCAGACTTTGCTTTTTTAGGTGTATGCGTATACTGGAAACGTAACGAATCCAACTCTGGATTTGATAATCGTTCCTGCCCATAACGAGAACTTAACTGCTCTAATTGTTCTGTATCACCTCGATCTTCGATCCACTTACCTCGGACTGACGATAAGCCTTTCAGCAGATTAATCTCAACTGCCGGGTCAGTATAAACCCCAGAAGTATCATAAACATAGATGGGAGGGTTCTTTTCTACCCCCATAGATACCGAGGTGTCTGACAATGTTATTTTACGCATCGGTACACGAATATCATCCCGGCTTCCTTGCACATAAATCTTCTCAGATGCTGGATACGGGTCAATTCTTACACTAGATATAGTGGCCGATGGAATGTCTTCACGAATAGCGCTCATGCTAATCTCCAATAATTTTAAACAAGGCGCAGAAATCAGGGCTTTCCTACGCCGGTATTAACCGGAATCAGGTTCAAAGGGTTATCTCAGCCTCAAATCAGGCACCCCTAGCCTTTTGGTTTTTTAGGCATCCGTTAATTAATGCTAAAAGTGAAACTCACTTTCAATAAATGCCATAATTCTTTATTTTTACTAGGCGATTATAACAAAACTGGCTCCCAACTTATAGACAAAGCAATCCTATTACTCATTTAAAAAATTCCACACGAGTACTAATTCTCATATTACACAGATAAAACTATTCCCCCGCCATCATAAACAATGGTATTCTTCTCCAATGTCACGCGGTTGACCTTAATTAACTTTCAATAGATATCAAATACTTACCTAATACCGGCCTAATGCCTATAACCAGCGACTCTAAAACTTCAGCTAAACCGGTTCTCGAATTTAAAAGTGGTTCTTTTACCGTTCCTAGCCTACATTTGCTCGGAAATGACCTTGATGCCATTAAAATTGAGCTTGAAATCAAAATAAAACAGGCCCCTGATTTTTTTAATCAGTCATCTATAATTATTGACCTTCAGACACTAACTGAAAAAAATATCACTCTCAATACAGACCAACTCATCACCTTAGTTCGCGCACTCAATTTCCAACCGATCGGGTTAAGAGGTGGGACGAGCGCTCAAAATAAACAAGCCAGATTACTAAATCTCGCTATCCTGGCGACATCCAATCAAGCTACTGCAACAAAAGTAGAGCCATCAAAATTAACACCGTCACCAACCCTTGAAAAGCATCCCGAAGAAACCAGTAAAATCATTAGCTCACAAGTTCGTTCTGGTCAACGTATTTACAGCAAAACTGACTTAATCATTTTATCTAGCGTCAGTCCGGGGGCTGAAATAATTTCTGAAGGTAACATTCATATCTACGGGTCCTTAAAAGGACGCGCATTGGCCGGAGTCTTAGGCAATCAAGAATCCCGAATCTTTTGTTTAAGCCTTGAAGCAGAGTTAATTTCTATTGCCGGCATTTATCAAGTTAACGAAAACCTTGATATTGCAAATCAGAAAAAACCTATTCAGATTTTTCTAAATAATGAAAAATTAATTATTCAAGATTTCTAAATACAGACTTATTAGGAGAACATGAAATTGGCTAGAATTATTGTCGTAACATCAGGAAAGGGTGGTGTTGGAAAAACCACGACCAGCGCCGCACTTGCCATGGGTTTAGCTCAAAAAGGTCATAAAACAGTTGTCATTGACTTTGATGTCGGTCTACGTAACCTTGATTTAATTATGGGGTGTGAACGCCGGGTCGTTTATGACTTTATTAATGTAATTAGCGGTGAATCAACACTGAACCAATCATTAATCAAGGATAAACGATGTAATCAGTTATATATCCTACCAGCATCTCAAACTCGTGATAAAGAAGCACTAACAAAAGAAGGGGTCGGGAAAGTTCTGGATGAACTGTCAAAAACGTTTAAATATATAATCTGTGACTCACCGGCTGGAATCGAAAGAGGGGCTACACTCGCCATGTATTATGCCGATGATGCTTTCGTTGTCACCAATCCCGAAGTTTCATCAGTCCGCGACTCAGACCGTATGCTGGGAATACTTTCAAGCAAATCAAAGCGTGCTGAAGAGGGCCTTGAACCAATCAAAGAATATCTGTTACTAACACGTTATTCACCTAGTCGTGTCGAAGTCGGCGAGATGTTAAGTGTCGATGATGTTCAGGATATTTTATCCCTGCATCTAATTGGTGTCATTCCTGAATCGAAAGCAGTTCTAAATGCTTCTAATGCAGGCACCCCGATCATCCTTAATGAAAAAAGTAAGGCTGGACAAGCATACTCTGACATTATTGAGCGCTATTTAGGTAATGATGTGCCGCATCGCTTCATTGCGCCTAATAAGAAAGGTCTCTTCGGCAGAATCTTTGGAGGTAAATAATGAGCCTTCTAGATTATTTTAGAACTAAAAAACCAAGCTCAGCCTCACTTGCCAAAGAGCGATTACAAATCTTAGTGGCGCATGAGCATGCAGCTGAAAACCAACCTTCATATCTCCCTGAACTACAAAAGGAACTTTTAGCTGTTGTCTCTAAATATGTCGAGGTTGACCTCAATGCTATTACCATTAATTTTGAACAAGATGAAAACCAGGATGTTTTTGAACTAAAAATAGATATCCCCAGCGATACAGACTAAGCACCCCAATTACACTCAACAGGCTTAAAACAAGTGACTTTTAGGCCTGTTTTACAGTAAATAAATAGTCGCGAGCCCCAGGAAAACAAAAAAACCAAGAACATCCGTTACGGTGGTCAGAATCACACCACCCGCTAAAGCCGGGTCAATATGTAATCGCTGCAATAATATTGGTATTGATGCGCCTGCCAAAGCTGCAAAAACAAGATTAATCATTAATGCTACGGCAATCAAAATACCAATATGAATATTGTCAAACCAAAAAGAAACAATGGAACCAACACAAACTGCCCACACCACGCCATTAATCAGCCCAATTGCCAACTCTTTAATTACCAAGCTATTAACATTCGCGCGACCAATCTGGCGAAGAGCCAAGCCACGAATAAATAAAGTCAATGTCTGACTACCTGCTATCCCGCCCATGCTGGCAACAACTGGCATTAAAATAGCTAAAACAACTATCTTATCTACCGTCATCTCAAATAACCCAATCACCCACGAAGCTAACAGCGCAGTACACAAGTTAACACCTAACCACAAGGCCCGTCTTTTAGCGCTTAATAGCACTGGCGCAAACATATCCTGCTCTTCATCAAGCCCAACCATACTCATAAATGAATGGTCACTCTCATCACGAATAACATCAACAACATCATCAATAGTTATTCGACCCAATAGTTTTCCTGACTCCGATAACACAGGTGCCGAAACAAGATTATGTTCTTCAAACAACAAAGCAACATCCTCAACTGGCATTTGCACTTGAATGACATCAACATTTTCCTTAATCATCAGGTTCTCAACACGTTCCCCACCATCATAAGTTAATAACACCGTTAATGGTAAAACTCCCTTAAAATTATCGTCACGATCAACAACAATAATCTTATCAGTTGACTTAGGGATTTCTCCCTTTAAACGCAGATAACGAATAACAACATTTAAATTCACATCAGAGCGAATTGATAATGTGTCAAGACTCATTAAGCCTCCAGCACAATCATCATCGTAACTTAATACACTTTCAAGACGCGCCCTATCCTGTTGCCCCATGGACTCTAAGACAGTCGTTAAAATAACCTCAGGTACATCCTTTAAAAAGTCAACTAAATCATCAGACTCTAAAGTATCCGCTGCATTGATCAGTGCATTTTCATCAGTAGCATCAATGAGTCCGACTCTTACTTCGTCATTTAATTCAACCAACACCCCACCAACAAATTCAGCCGGCACTAGCCCCCAAATAATCTCACGGTCACTAGGTCTTAATGACTCTAGTAAATGCGCTATTTCAGCGGGGTGCAATACACTCATCAATCGCTGCACCGACTGTAAGGTGCCGCTTTCAAGACGATCGGTTACAAACTGTAATTGTTGATCTTTATTTGGATGCATAAAGCTACTGACATATCTGGCTACGTTATTTGAAAATTTCAAGACCCAAAACAACCGGCCAAGAATATAAGAGCGTGCGTTTCCACCTTATTAAAATAGAAACAGCTTAAATTGCTGGTATTACAACAATTCACGATGCCGATGAATAACATTCATCGACGATGACTTAAAGTGCTGTGCTAATTGATCGATCAAAAATACCGACCGATGTTGTCCTCCGGTGCAGCCTATCGCTACCGTCAAATATAAGCGATTATCCGCAATAAATTTAGGAAGCCACTTTTCTAGGAAACCGGTAATATCTTGATAAAATAATTGCACATCTTCTTCATGATTAAAAAAGTCAATAACTGCCGCATCTTTCCCGGTGAAACCTCTTAATTCAGGCACCCAATAAGGATTAGGCAAACTTCGGGCATCAAAAATAAAATCGGCATCAAGAGGCGTACCATGTTTATAGCCAAAAGACTGAAGAATCAATGATAATCGGGTATTATCATGCATCCCTACATATGATTTAATCTGGCTCCGCAACTCATGGTAATTAGTTTGACTGGTATCAATGACCAAATCAGCATATTTCGCAATTGACTTTAAAACATCTTTTTCAATATTAATCGCCTCAGCCAAAGGTAAATTAAAATCAGATAACGGGTGACGGCGCCGGGTTTCACTGTAACGTTTTAGAAGTGCAGACTTATCTGCCTGAATATAGATAACCTCAACATCCACACCCTGCGTTCTGATTAGGTTCAAGACCTCTTTAAAGTCCCTTAGTGCTTCACTTTGATTTCTTGCGTCAATACCAACAGCCGTTTTTTCATAAATGTTCCGCTCGACCATCATGACCTGACTTATAAACTGCTCAAATATCTGTATCGGTAAATTATCGATACAGTTGAAGCCACAGTCCTCTAAAGCACCCAAGGCGACATTCTTTCCTGCTCCAGAATGACCACTAACAATAACGAGTCTCATGAGAAAAAATATTTCATAATGGGTTCTGCAAAATAACAATCAAACGATATAAGAGGAAACTATTCACTATTTTGCAAAACCCCAAAACATCACACCTAACTAAAGGCGATGATCACTGACTTTCTCTTTGTTTTTCAAAAGTTGTCGATCTAATTTATCGACTAAAGCATCTATAGCCGGATACATATCTTCTTGATGGTCTTCTGCAAAAATCTTAGCCCCACGGATTTGAACAGTCGCTTCTGCTTTCTGAATCAATTTTTCCACTGATAAAATTACATGTACATTTGTAACATTATCTATATGTCGCTCTATTTTCTTAAATTTAGCATTGACATAACTTTTTAAAGATTCAGTTACATCAATATGATGGCCAGTTACAGTTATCATCATAAATACTCTCCTATTCTCAGTAACAGATTAAATCACTTTTATAAAAGCCTCTTCCTTTGACTCGATGATGGAATCGACATACCCTCCCGATATTTAGCAATCGTACGTCTTGCAATGTTAATACCTTTTTCATTTAAAAAAACAGCAATCTTACTATCACTTAATGGCTTTTCGGGACTCTCCTCATCAATTAACTCCTTAATAAAAGACCGAATTGCAATGGCAGAACATTCTCCTCCCCCAATAGTTGAAACATGACTTGAAAAGAAATACTTAAATTCAAAAACACCACTCACTGTATGCATATATTTCTGCGTCGTCACCCTTGATATAGTCGACTCATGAAGATCCAACTCTTCCGCAATATCTTTTAAAATCATTGGCTTCATTGCTATAGGACCATTCTCTAAGAAGCCGACCTGTTTTTCTACAATACTTTTAGCAACACGCAGAATAGTATCATTACGGCTACGCAAACTTTTTATGAACCATCGCGCTTCCTGTAACTGGTTTCTCATCGAAATATTATCTGTACTTTCATCGGCTCTTTTGACCATGCCTGAATACAGTGAATTAACTCGGATTTTTGGCGCTATATCAGGATTAAGTTCTACTTGCCACTTCCCTTTGCCTAACCGAACCACATAAACATCAGGTACAACGTAATCACTCAGAACCGTATTTAAAATAGCACCAGGTTTTGGATCTAATGATCGAACAATTGTAATAATTTCTTTCAGTTGTTCTAAAGTAACTGCTAATTTTCGCATTAACTTCTGACGATCATTACTGGCAAGTAACTCAAGATGATCGGTTATCAACCTCAAGGTAATGTCTTTAATCTCCTGAGGTAACTCTTTATGTTGTAATTGCAACCTTAAACAATCAGATAAATCAATTGCTGCAACACCGGGAGGGTCAAAATTCTGAATTCGATGCAAAACCGCTTCAACTTCATCGAAAAACAACTCATCTAGTTGAGGAATAAGACTTTGCCAAATAGTCTCTGGGGTATCAACGAGATAACCATCATTACTAATATTGTCAATCAATGAACTTGCTATAATCTGTTCACGCTCTGAAAATGAAACAAACCCAAGTTGCCAAAATAAATAATCTTGTAATGACTCAGCCTCACTGTATTGAGTCTCGTAATCAGGCTTATCTGATGCAGCATTCACAGGCATAGTTTGAACGTTATCATAGATTTCTGACCACGTTGTATCTATCGGTAGCTCATCAGGAAGTACAACTTCAGAACCATGACTAGTCATTAATTCGCTTTCATCCGACTTATCAGCAGCAGCAACATCATTATTTTCTGCTGACTTCTGAAAATCATCCGCTTCATCATCATTTTCAACCTCTAGCATATAGTTAGACTCTAACGCCTGCTGGATTTCTTGCTGCATATCCAACGTAGACAACTGCAACAACTTAATTGCCTGTTGCAATTGAGGTGTCATTGTTAGCTTTTGGCCCAGACGAAGTTGTAATGATTGTTTCATAAAACCCTTATTATTAACTCATTGCGTTTGGTCTAATTCTATTATTTTTTTACCTCACCTAAATCTTTAGGTCTCTAGAAACCATCACTTACTTTAAGTTTTCAACCTTAGTGTTAACTTAAAATAAAACATAACAAGCAGTTTACTATACCTAACCCACTATTATTTATTGATTTAAGAGTAACAAAGAGTTCAAGTTACCGAAAACTAAAAACCCTATAAGATAAAATCCTCTCCTAAGTATACTTTACGCACCTCTTCGTTAGCTACAATTTCATGACTGCTTCCTTCAGCAATAATCTTTCCTGCATTAACAATATATGCCCGATCACAAACGCCTAGTGTTTCTCGGACATTATGCTCCGTAATTAAAACACCAATCCCACGTTTAGAAAGATGCTCAATAATTCCTTTGATATCTTTAACTGACAATGGGTCAACACCAGCAAAAGGCTCATCTAATAAAATAAATTGCGGATCCATTGCTAATGCTCTCGCAATCTCTACGCGTCGACGCTCCCCTCCTGACAACCCCATAGCTACATTATCAGACAAATGTTCAATCGTTAACTCATGAAGCAGTTCTTCGATCATAACTTCGATCTGTCCATCAGTTAATTCTGGTCGTAGTTGTAATACTGCTCTTAAATTATCCGCAACACTAAGCTTTCGGAACACTGATGCTTCCTGAGGCAGATAGCCAATACCCATTTGCGCTCTTAAATTCATAGGATGATGAGTAATATCTATTTGATCTAAAAAGATCCGTCCGGAATCCAGTTTCAACAATCCGACAACCATATAAAAACTGGTTGTTTTTCCTGCACCATTAGGCCCTAAAAGCCCAACAATTTCACCAGCATCCACATGAATAGAAATATCATCTACAACATTGCGTTTATGGAAACTTTTAACAAGGTTCTTAGCGGCTAATCTGGTCATAGTTAAATTTATTGTCTTTGAGGTTGTAAAATCACACGCACACGCTTTTTCGTTTTAGGCTCACCTACCGCTTTTGCTATTTTACTTTGCAAATCGTATTCAATTTTATCACCCTCATAGGTACCATCATTTTTCCAAACTACAGCATTCTTTGACAATACAAATAATTGCCCTGGAAAATAGTCAGCTTGCAAAGATTTACTTCTGAATTCCTCTTGACCATCAGCTAAAGATAGCTTTTTAATTCGGGTCGGCCTTCCATAAGATGTCATTTTCTTCACCCGACTATTTTCCTGAAAAAATATATCGATCTGATCACCCTTAACTCGTAATTGCTCTGGAGGCTGCCAAGCAATGGCATTTTCTGTTAACGTCAATAGTGATTGTTGAGGCAAATAATGTGCCTTTAACGACTCACTTTTATAATCAATGTTGTCACTGTTAGGCAACATCTTCCTAATTGTTGTAGGTTTTCCCTGAGCTATCATCTCTTCAAGTTGACCGTTATTATTAAATAACTCAATCCTATCACCTTTAATACGCAATTGATCACGGGGCTTCCAAGCCACTGCCTGTTGCGTCAGAACCCACAGTGACTTTCTAGGAAAATAGTCCGCCTGTAAAGACTCACTACTAAAGTCAATGTACTGACCATCCTGACTCATTTGCTTGATCTGCGTTGGGTTACCGACAGCAACTAACTTTTCAACCTCACCTGAAGTATTACTGTATATGATCAATTCATCAGATTTAACTTCAAGTCCTGCACGAACCGTCGTGACTTCGCCAATAAAACGAGTAATTCGTTTATCCTCTGAATAAATAGCTCGCTTAGAATCGACCTGCACCGGTGTCTTATTTTGTAGTGGCTCGGCACTGATAATAGGAACAAACAAGCTATTTAAAGCAACCAACAAAGTAACGACCCAATCTGATCCTGTTACTTGTTTATTGCATTTCATAGCGCCCTTTCACTTTACTCATCAATTCCAATTGAATGGGTTTTGAATAAATCATTTGGAGACCAATCCCTTCAGTCCGATCAGGTGGCGTAATAATTTCAGCCCAATTATCAGTTTCAGCATAACTCGTATCTAACTTAACTCTAAGGTCTGAGGTATTAATTTGCACCGGACGAACATTTTCCACACGCCCGCGATTAATATGCACCGCACCATTTAATAGGAGGTCATTACCGTTGCCCGATAAAACCCCAGCATCCGCCTGAATAATCCACGATGACCCATCTGCATTAAAAAAAGTGATTTTACATTGTACTAATTCAGTCGTTTGGTCATCCTTATAATGCATCAAGCTCTTGGCTTCCAATATACTAATGGGGTTACCCGCACTACCCATTTCAACTTTCTTATACCCGTCACTAAAATAATCTACTGAATGCTCTGCTAATTTGGCGGGTGTAACTTCTGATCCCTCTTGCTGTTGTTGTAATAACCACCAACTAGCAAAAGTAATAAAAAGCAGTAGTGAATAAAGGCCTAAATTTCTAATCACTCGGAACTATAACGACTTAAAACTGAATCCATATCACCTCGCGCTAGCAATATTAAATCACTAATTTCACGTACAGCTCCTGTACCACCATTAAGATCAGTACACCAATCGGCATAAGTCTTGACTGCTGAATGACCATCGTTAACTGTAATAGAGAGCCCAACCCGAGACATAAGAGGTAAATCAGGCAAATCATCACCCATATGTGCAACCTGACTAGCTGAAACCCCAACCGTATTAAGTAAATTATCAAGGGCAGGGATTTTATTTTCTTGTCCCTGAAAAACATACCGAACACCAAGATTTTCCATCCTAAGCGCTACCGCATTAGACTTCCTACCCGATATTACCGCAACCTCAATACCAGCCCTTTGTAACATTTTAATACCATGACCGTCTCTTGCATGGAAACACTTATATTCACGCCCCTGATCATCAAAAAATAACCGCCCATCAGTCAACACACCATCGACATCAAGAATCAATAATTTTAATGCCTTTGCTTTTTGATTAAATTCGTCAATACTTTTCATAACTGAATTATATAATTCCCGATTGTATTAAATCATGCATGTTTAATGCACCAATGGCATGCCGCTGATCATCTGTTACAACTAACCCATTTATCTTCTTTTCTTCCATAATTCGCATCGCTTCAACTGCCAGAATTGACTCCGAAATAATAGTACAATTTTCACTCATAACTTCAGCAATACAAGTTTCCTGAATGTTGTGATTGTTACCCAACATTCGCCTTAAATCACCATCTGTAAAAACACCCATTACCTGCCTATTGTCATTTACAACAACCGTCATACCTAATTTCTTTTCAGTCATTTCCAACAGTACTTCACTCATCAGTGCTGTCATAGAAACAACGGGAATAGCATCTTTTTTATGCATAATATCACTGACTTTTAGGAGTAATCGTTTCCCCAAACTTCCACCTGGATGAGAAAAAGCAAAATCCTCTGCAGTAAAGCCACGAACATTAAATAAGGCAACCGCTAACGCATCGCCCATCACCAAAGCGGTCGTGGTACTGGATGTAGGTGCCAACCCTAATGTACAAGCTTCCCTTTCAACCTGTACATTTAAAATAACCGAGGCGCAGTCTGCCAACATAGATTGTCGACAACCGGTCATTGCAATTAGAGGAACACCAAGACGCTTTATTAAAGGTAATAACGTTATAATCTCATTCGTTTCACCGGAATTAGATAACGCTAATACGACGTCATGTTCAGTTACCATCCCCAAGTCACCGTGACTAGCCTCGCCCGCGTGGACAAAAAAAGCTGGTGTGCCGGTACTGGCTAACGTAGCCGCAATTTTACCACCAATATGCCCTGATTTGCCCATACCCAGAACAATAACACGGCCTTCACATTGCCCCATCAGTCTACAGGCATCAACAAAATCTTCATTGATTCTATCGCGTAATAACTGAACCGCCTGAATTTCGCTATTAATTACTGCGAGGGCAGATTTTTTTAATGCTTCCTCATCCATTACATCAAGTACACGCTCAATACATCAAAAATTAATGTCTTCTTAAAAAATAATCCATTGGTACCCAACATAAAAAAGTATCAACATGACACCTTCCAATCGACTAATAGATCCTGTGCTTTTAAGAAACCTATACCCACTAAGAAATAAAACTCCTGTCAAAAAAAGCATTACGGGAAAATCTCTATATAAAACACTCTGCTCCAAAACATTTGGCGCAAACAAACCAGGCAGAGAATAAACTGCTAATAAATTGTAAATATTTGACCCAATAATATTACCAAGAGCCAAATCGCTTTCCTTTCTAATGACACTCATAATCGAAGCCGCCAATTCAGGCAGACTTGTGCCAACGGCAACAACACTCAAGCCAATAACTAAGTCACTAACACCAAAATATTGTGCAATATTAACGGCAGACCAAACTAATAATTTAGAGCTCACTAGCAATCCTAAAAGCCCTAAAATAAAAACAACCCAGGCTTTTTTTACACTCACCTCGCTCCCAAACTCATCAGCAAAATCATCTGCTTGATCGTTCCCTCGGGACGTCTTAATTAACCATCCGATAAAAACAACCAATGCGACTAACATTATCACACCATCAATTTGCCCTAAACCATCAAATGCAAGCAAATAGCAAGCGAGACTGATTACCATTAAAATTGGAAGTTCTCGTTTTATAATACCTGAAGGCATCGCTATCGGAGCAATGATTGCTGTTATCCCAAGCACCATTCCAATATTTGCAATATTTGACCCCAATGCATTTCCAACAGCTAATCCTGCATTACCTTGCAAAGATGAAATCCCAGACACCAAAATCTCAGGAGCCGATGTTCCCAGTCCGACAATGGTCAATCCTATTACTAAGGATGAAACACCCATTTGCTTTGCAATGGAAACCGCACCAGAAACGAAGTAGTCCGCTGCATAAACTAATGCGATTAAACTAACAACCAGAACTACTATACTCACTACCATAACATCAGATCAGGTAAAATTTTTTCATTATGCCACGATCACCCATTTTATGTATAAACTTATCCATACTAATTATTTGACTTTATATTAACTGCTCATGGAGAATAGCAACTTTTTACCCGCAATTACTGTCAATGGAAAAAAATAACTCCAAAAATGCGAATTTAATCACTATTCGCAATCTGTCATTTTCTCGCGGGCAACGCGTTATCTTTGATGACGCCTCATTAGATATCCAACAGGGCAAAATAACCGCCATTATGGGGCCAAGCGGCAGTGGAAAAACCACTTTGCTAAAACTGATTGGCGGGCAACTCAGTCCATCCCATGGCACGATTTTAGTCGATGGCCTAAACATTAACCAATTAAGTCGCTCAGAACTTTATACCTTACGAAAAAAAATGGGTATGTTATTTCAAAGTGGCGCATTACTGACCGACCTTAACGTTTTCGACAATGTTGCTTACCCAATCCGAGAACATACCGCATTACCTGAAACCATGATCAGAACATTAGTTTTGATGAAACTACAGGCTGTCGGCCTCAGAGGCGCAAGACATTTGTCACCCAATGAATTATCCGGCGGCATGGCTCGACGTGTTGCGCTTGCCAGAGCTATTGCTTTAGACCCGATGATGGTGATGTATGATGAACCCTTTACCGGTCAAGATCCTATTTCCATGGGAGTACTGATAAAACTAATCAAAACGCTCAATGACTCCGTTGACCTAACCAGCATTATAGTCTCCCATGATGTTCAGGAAACCGCTGCTATTGCTGACTATATCTATATCATGTCATCTGGTAAAATAGTCGGTCAAGGCACACCACAAGAACTGAAAGATTCCAAATCCGAATGGGTGCAACAATTCATGAATGGGCAACCTGACGGTCCCGTTAAGTTTCACTATTCATCGGACAATTATTTCGATGACTTATAGCCACCTAGGGCAAAACTTAAAAATGATTACGTTTTTATCATCTATTGGCCAGTCTGTACTTGCTAACTTAACCAAAACCGGTCGGGGAACTTTATTTTTAAAGCAAACTCTAGCTTGTACAACCAGCGTCCTTTTTCACCCTCAGCTAATTATTAAACAATTATACTCCGTTGGCGTATTAACCATACTCATCATTACTATTTCAGGACTGTTTGTCGGAATGGTTTTGGGCTTACAAGGCTACTATATACTTTCTGATTTTGGTGCCGAAGAAACCTTAGGTGTTATGATTGCGGCATCACTAGTTCGTGAACTAGGTCCTGTTGTCTCAGCTCTACTTTTTGCTGGCCGAGCGGGCTCATCCCTTACCGCCGAAATTGGTTTAATGAAAGCAACTGAGCAACTATCAGGCATGGAAATGATGGCTGTCGACCCCATCCAACGAATTATCTGCCCTCGCTTTCTGGCAGGCTGCCTTTCCATGCCATTACTGGCTGCAATCTTCAGCATGTTAGGTATTTTAGGAGGCCAATTAGTCGGCGTGACACTCTTAGGCGTTGATGAAGGGGCTTTCTGGTCACAAATGCAATCAAGTATTGATTTTTATGATGACATTATCAACGGCATCATAAAAAGCTTAGTCTTCGGCCTTATTGTCACTTGGATTTCACTCTTTGAAGGATACGATGCAATACCCACTTCTGAGGGCGTTAGCCGTGCCACAACACGTACCGTTGTCTACTCTTCTTTTGCCATTTTAGGTATGGATTTTATTTTAACAGCACTCATGTTCGGAGATATTTAAATGCAACACCCTAAATCGTTAGATACTTTGGTAGGGCTTTTCGTCGTTATTGGCATTGGTGCTCTCCTTTTTATAGGGATGAAAGTCAGCAATCTTGGCTCCTATACAACTAATAACGGTTATACAGTTTTCGCACGGTTTGAGAATTCTGGCGGCCTCAAAGTCCGTTCCCCTGTTTCAGTGGCAGGCGTCAGAGTCGGGCGCATAACAGCTATTGAGTTCGATAACGAAAGCTATGAATCTGTTGTTCAAATGCAAATTGAGTCACAATACAACACCCTACCCGATGATAGTTCAGCAAGTATTTTTACCGCCGGTTTACTCGGCGAACAATATATTGGCATACAACCCGGTGCCTCCGAAGAATATTTAAAGCAAAATAGTGAAATAGAAATAACACAATCGGCTATTGTTCTAGAAGAAATTATCGGTCAATTCTTGTTCAGTGAAAAAGAGAATTAATAATGACCCCTATTTCACTTGTAAAAAAAAACAACAATAATTATTTCATCAGCGGGGACTTAACTTTTGCAACGATTAATAAATCCACGCTTGACTCACTTAACTTTAATCAGAATAATATTATTGTAGATTTTGACTCAGTCACTCTCGCCGACAGTGCCGGCCTAGCCTTACTTGTTGAATGGCACAAAAAAGCTAAAAGTAAAAGCGTTACTCTTCATTTCAAAAATCTACCTCAACAAATAACAGCCTTAGCCGAACTCGTTGAAGTAACTGATTACATTAAAAACTCGTATCAAACCAATTTAGTCACACCCACTGAACTCTAATTTAACAAAACATTTATGGACAAACTAATTATTACCGGCGGGCAGACTCTCAAGGGAGAATTACGAATTTCTGGCGCTAAAAATGCTGCACTACCCATCTTAGCAGGCACATTATTATCTGAAACCCCTGTAAAAATAGGTAACGTCCCTCATTTGCATGATATTACCACAACTATTGCCTTACTCGGCCATATGGGAATCAGCATCATCATTGACGAGCGCATGAATATCGAGATTGATACCCAAACCATCTCTCAGTTTGAAGCACCCTATGATTTAGTAAAAACCATGCGCGCCTCAATCTTAGTTTTAGGCCCCCTTTTATCACGTTTTGGCCAAGCAAATGTCTCACTTCCAGGCGGCTGTGCCATTGGCACCCGCCCTGTTAACATCCATTTAGAATGCCTAACTAAAATGGGTGCTGAAATTACTGTCAAAAATGGCTATATTCACGCCACCGCTGATCGCCTACACGGCGCTCACCTAGTTATGGAACAAGTCACCGTAACCGGCACCGAAAACATCATGATGGCAGCAGTTTTAGCTGAAGGAACAACTATTATTGAAAATGCAGCAAGAGAACCTGAGGTTGAAGATCTTGCCCACTTCCTTAATCATTTGGGTGCAAAAATTACAGGAATTGGAACCTCATCTATTACTATTGAAGGTGTGAAAAATCTGCAGCCTCAATCTCTATTTTATAACATCTTACCTGATCGAATAGAAACAGGCACCTATCTCACTGCTGCTGCTATTACCGGCGGACATGTCAAACTAAAAAACACGCACCCTCAATCACTTGAAATTGTTTTAGATAAACTGCGTGAAGCCGGCGCGGAAATAACCTGCGGAGACGATTGGGTTGAACTCAACATGCACGGTCAACGGCCTAAAGCAGTCTCTATTGATACCGCGCCATTCCCTGCATTTCCAACTGATATGCAAGCACAATTTACCGCATTAAACACCATTGCTACCGGCACTAGTGTGATTACTGAAACCGTTTTTGAGAACCGGTTTATGCACATTCAAGAAATGCAACGCATGGGCGCTAAGATAACGCTTAAGCAAAACACTGCTATCTGCGAAGGAATTCCCGAGCTAACAGCAGCTCCCGTCATGGCGACAGATCTACGCGCCTCTGCCAGTCTAGTTTTAGCCGGCCTAGTTGCTAAAGGTGATACTACCGTCGATAGAATCTACCATATTGATCGTGGTTATGAATGTATCGAAGAGAAATTAACCCTTCTTGGTGCTAAAATACGCCGTATACCTCATTAATCTAACGAATCTAAAACAACCGTTATGCTAACTATTGCTATTTCCAAAGGCCGTATCTACGAAGAGGCTTTACCTTTACTTGCAGCTGCCGATATTATCCCGATTGACGACCCCAAAAAATGTCGTAAGCTAATCCTAGACACCAACCACCCAGAAGTTAAACTGGTCATTATCCGTGCAACTGATGTCCCCACTTTTGTCGAATACGGAGCAGCTGACATGGGAATTGCAGGCAAAGATGTCTTAATCGAACACGGCGCACAAAGCCTTTACGAGCCTTTAGATCTGGGGATTTCAACGTGCCGCCTAATGACTGCTGCTCACAAAGATGCTCCAGCCTTTGGCCGCAGAATCCGGGTTGCAACTAAATATGTCAAAACTGCCCAACATTATTTTTCCAGCCAAGGCATTCAGGCAGAAATCATCAAATTGTATGGCTCGATGGAACTTGCTCCCCTTGTCGGCTTAGCTGATTGTATCGTTGACCTCGTCGATACGGGGAACACCTTAAAAGCTAATGGTTTAGAACCTAAAGACCTCATTATGACTATTAGTTCACGTCTCATCGTTAATAAGGCCTCAATGAAGATGAAGCATTCACAAATTCAAACAGTTATTGAGCAAATCGCCTCTGCCTTACCCACCACTGCGGCCTAACGTAATGACCCTGACGAGATCCATACAACAATTAGAAAGCAACCATGATGCATTTTCAACGCAACTAGAAAAACTACTAGCATGGGATCAAACTGAAGACCAGTCAATTCACCAAAAAGTTCTTCAAATTATTTCCACTGTTCGAAACCAAGGCAATAGCGCACTACTTGAATATACTCACCAATTTGACCAAAACCTCATCCACCATGCTGAGGGCCTTGAAATTTCCAAAGAAATCTTAAAAAACACTTGGGATACCCTCCCAGAAGACTGGTCTTCTGCATTATCTGTCGCAGCGAAACGCATACGCCAATACGCTGAACATCAAAAACTACAATCATGGCAGTACCAAGAAGCTGACGGAACCCACTTAGGTCAACAAATTACTGCTCTTAACCGAGTCGGCATCTATGTCCCCGGAGGTAAAGCTGCATACCCCTCTTCTGTGCTTATGAATGCTATCCCTGCAAAAGTCGCAGGAGTCAATGAAATTTTAATGGTCACTCCCACACCATCAGGCGAACAAAATACATTGGTTTTAGCCGCTGCCTACCTGGCTGGGGTCGATCGTGTTTTTACTATTGGCGGCGCCCAGGCCATTGCCGCATTAGCCTACGGCACTGAGACCATCCCTGCTGTCGACAAAATTGTTGGGCCAGGAAATATTTATGTAGCCACCGCTAAAAAACTTGTCTTCGGTCAAGTCGGAATTGATATGATTGCCGGCCCATCAGAAATACTCATCATCTGTGATGGTCAAAGCAATCCAGACTGGATTGCCATGGACTTATTTTCTCAAGCGGAACACGATGAAGATGCGCAAGCCATTTTAATTTCCCCTGACAAATCATTTCTCAAACAAGTCAACGATAGCATTAATAAACTCCTTCCCACTATGGAAAGAGCGTCCATTATCCAAAAGTCACTTAGCTCAAGAGGCGCTCTCATTCATGTCCCTGACCTAGAAAAAGCCATTGAAATAGCTAATATCATTGCACCAGAACATCTTGAACTCTCCATCGATAATCCTGAGCGAGTTGCCCCTCTCATCCATAATGCCGGTGCTATTTTCATGGGTCGTTATACTGCCGAAGCACTAGGTGACTATTGCGCCGGGCCCAACCATGTCTTACCAACTTCCGGGACCGCTAAATTTTCCTCTCCGCTTGGTGTTTATGACTTTCAAAAACGCACAAGTTTAATTAACTGCTCTGAATCAGGCGCAGACTCACTAGGCCATATTGCTTCCGTACTCGCTCGAGGTGAAGGTCTGACTGCACATGCTCAGTCAGCTGAATATCGAATTCTCAAAAAAAATAACTTTTAACCCTAAACCAACTCAGCCGTCACTTGCTTAGAAACCATGAAAAGCATCGAAACATTAAGTAGTTGTATTTTTCGCAAGAAAATCATAGAAATGTCCGCCTATCAAGTAGCCGATGCAGGTGGATTCATTAAATTAGATGCCATGGAAAACCCATATGGCTGGCCAAGTGAATTAACTGAGAAATGGTTAAAAACCCTCAAAAACTGTGAAATAAATCGCTACCCTGATCCTGATGGCCGTGAATTAAGCAATAAACTCAGAACAATGAACCGAATTCCAACAGAACTCGGAATTCTACTCGGGAATGGTTCAGATGAGATTATCCAACTCTTATTAATGGCCCTCAAACCCGACTCCATAGTCATGGCTCCTGACCCTAGCTTTGTTATGTACAAACAGATTAGTGATGGCTTAGATCTCCAATTTCACGCCATTCCATTACAAGAGACTAATTTTTCGCTGGATTTACCACGCTTTTTTAAAGCTATTGATGACAAAAAACCTAATATTATTTTTCTAGCCTACCCGAATAACCCAACGGGTAATTTATTTAATGACTCCGAGATACGAGAAATTCTTAACCATGCCCCGGGGTTAGTGATTATTGATGAGGCGTATGCACCTTTTACTGATGCCACATTTATGAACGAAATCACACAGTTCGACAATCTATTGGTTATGCGCACAGTCTCCAAACTAGGTCTAGCCGGACTTAGATTAGGCTATTTAGTCGGTCAAAAAGAAATCATTAAGCAGCTAAATAAAATTCGTCTACCATACAATATCAACGTACTCACCCAAATCAGTACACTCTTTGCATTATCAAACTACACTATCTTTGAGCAGCAAACCCAACTGATTTGCCAAGAAAGAACAGCTTTAACGCAAGCACTTAAAAACATCAAACATCTCGAAGTTTTTCCCAGTGATGCCAATTTCATTTTATTTCGGATTTTAAACCACAGCGCCAGCGAACTTTTCACTTTCCTAAAAGAACAACAAGTTTTAATTAAAAGCCTTGCAAGCCACAAAGCTCCATTAACGAATTGCTTACGCGTGACTGTCGGTAAATCAGAAGAAAATCAAGCTTTTTTAACAGCCTTATCCCAATACTTCGGTATTCTTGATCAAACAAACTAATTTGGCTGAAAAAACAACCTAATAAATGCTATATTGGGCTACTTTAAGTCAAGTTTAATAAAAACTGTCGGTTTCTTTAGGAGTGTGATGCAATGAATAATTCAGGCGTAGACAAAACAAGACGCCAATTTCTTACCAATGCCTTAACTGTTGTCGGCGCTGTGGGAACAGGGTTCGTAGCCGTTCCTTTTTTGTCCCAAATGCAACCCAGTGTTAAAGCAAAAGCGACTGGGGCACCCGTTCAGGTTAACCTTAGCAAACTAGAGCCGGGTCAATTAATACGTGTCGAATGGCGAGGAAAACCCGTTTGGATCCTAAACAGAACAAAAACAGTTCTAAGCACCTTAGCCCCTTTAGAGAGTGAATTGAGTGATCCAAATTCTTCTGAATCGATTCAACCACCAGCGGCTAAAAACACAACTCGGTCATTGAAACCCGAAGTATTTGTTGCTATCGGGCTTTGCACCCATTTAGGTTGTTCACCGACTTATCGCCCAGAAGTTGCGCCGACTGATTTAGGCCAAGACTGGCAAGGCGGATTTTTTTGCCCTTGTCACGGCTCTAAATTTGATATCGCCGGCCGTGTCTATAGCGGTATGCCTGCACCCACAAACCTAGAAATCCCCCCTTATCGATATATTGATGATAACACCCTATTAATTGGCGAAAATGCTTAAGGAGCCTAACGCATGAATTCTCCACGTTTAAATAATTTTGTAAATTGGATTCTCGCACGGTTCCCACTGACTAAAGTTTGGAATGAACACCTTGCCGAATACTATGCCCCTAAGAACTTCAATTTCTGGTATTTCTTTGGCTCCTTAGCATTATTAGTTTTGGTGAACCAATTTGCCACTGGCATCATGCTTACTATCAATTATAAGCCCGATGCAGATCTTGCCTTTGATTCCGTTGAATTCATCATGCGCGATGTTGACTGGGGTTGGCTGATCCGCTATACGCATTCAACTGGAGCATCCGCCTTTTTTATTGTCGTTTACTTACATATGTTTCGTGGACTTCTGTATGGCTCCTTTAAAAAACCGAGAGAATTAGTCTGGATTTTTGGCATGTTGATCTACCTTTGCTTAATGGCTGAAGCGTTTATGGGCTATCTTCTCCCTTGGGGGCAAATGTCCTACTGGGGTGCTCAAGTCATCATTTCACTTTTCAGTGCTATTCCAATTATTGGTGAAGACCTTTCCTTGTGGATTAGAGGAGACTATGTCGTAGCAGATGCCACCTTAAATCGTTTCTTTGCTTTCCACGTTGCGGCAATTCCATTAGTTTTGGTTTTATTGGTTTTTCTACATATTGTCGCGCTTCACCAAGTTGGTTCTAACAATCCTGACGGAATTGAGATTAAAGAAAATAAAGGACCCGATGGAATACCTCTTGATGGCATTCCGTTTCACCCTTATTACACCGTAAAAGATATTGTTGGTGTTAGTGTGTTTATCTTCTTTTTTGCTGTGGTACTTTTTTATATGCCAGAGCTAGAAGGCTATTTTCTTGAACACGCCAATTTCATACCAGCAGACCCTCTACAAACACCTGAGCACATTGCACCACTATGGTACTTTACGCCCTTCTACGCTATTTTACGCGCAGTGCCCGATAAATTTGCCGGTGTAATTGCAATGGGTGGTGCTATTTTTGTTTTATTTCTACTGCCTTGGCTTGATACGGTCAAAGTTAAATCGATACGTTATCGGGGCGGAATATACAAAAAAGCGTTATTCCTATTTGTCATTAGCTTTTTAGGTCTGGGTTATTTGGGAATGCAAGCACCGACACCCAATGCTACGATCGCAGCCCGAGTCTTAACTGTCATCTATTTTTCATTCTTCCTATTAATGCCTATTTATACCCGTTGGGAAAAATTTAAAACCGTTCCCAAGCGCCTGACATCAAACGACTCATTAGGAAGTAAAATACCATTGTTAAAACAAACCATTTCTGACGTCACCCAAGATACTGTTGTGACCACTAAAAGTGGAAAAACGCTCCATCTCAAAACACCTAACCCTAGCGGCCTACGTAACGCAAGCGTTGATTTGGCCAAAAAAATGAAAGATAGCCTTGATTAATATGAAAACATTATTAACTGTTATATTTTCCTTGTTCGCTTTCACCTGTTCTGCAAGTGGAAAGACTGAACTTATGCATGCCAATATTGACCTCAGTGATAATACCTCGCTCAAGCGTGGTGCTGAACATTACGTCACATATTGCTTAGGTTGTCATTCTGCGAAACATATCCGTTACTTGCGAATAGCTGAAGACTTGGAACTAAACCAAGATGTTGTTTTAAAAGATATCGCACCTGTTGGAGCAAGTATTTATGACTCCATGCTTTCCGCAATGGATAAACATGATTCTAAAATATGGTTTGGAACCGTCCCCCCAGACCTTTCCCTTATAGCACGCTCACGAGGTTCTGATTGGCTCTATACCTACCTCAAGAGTTTCTACCGTGATGATTCTAAACCACTAGGCACAAACAATGCCTTGTTCAAAGATGTAGGCATGCCTAATGTATTATGGAAACTACAAGGCGAACAAGTTGCCCACTACACCCAAAACGGCGATAAAAAAGTTATTAGCTCACTCAACCTACAGCGTCCGGGCGAATTGAATCCAAATGAATTTGACCGCGTTGTCACTGACTTGGTAAATTTCTTAGAATATGTAGGTGAGCCTGCAAAATTAAAACGCCAACAAATGGGTAAATATGTTCTCCTATTTATTCTAATCATTGGCTTTATTGGTTATTTACTGAAGAAAGAATATTGGAAAGATATCCATTAATTCAATCTATCAATAATACCTTCATTGATAATATTTTAAACTATACTGAATGCCACTAAGTCTTGTATCCTCGTGGCATTCGGATATTTTCTTATTTAATTCTTACTACCTATAATTTCTAGGGCAATAGAATATTCAAACTAGATCAACCAACAACTAAGACCTAATTTAACGGATGACAAATTACCATACCTCAGGGATGACATTGATTTCACCGGATGACTGTATCTGGAGTCAAAGTACCCGCATGGTTATTTATGAAAAACAAATTCCAGTGGAATTAAAATTCTATGATGCCAAAAATCCCCCAGATTATTTACTGGAACTCAATCCCAATGCATTAAGCCCAACACTCTTTGACAAAGAACTAATTCTTTACCATGCTATGATAATTATGGAATATTTTGAGGAACGTTTTCCGCAACCGCCACTCAATAAGATGGACCCCATATCAAGAGCAAATAACCGTATGATTATTAAACGAATATCTGATGATTGGTGTCAGTTACTAGAAGCTATTTTATACCAGCCTGAAAACCCAAGACAATCAAAACAATTTCTAACAGAAAGCCTTCTATCTTCAGTACCGCTATTTCGAGAAAAAAAATATTTCATGAGCGACTCCTTAACGCTTATCGATTGCATCTTAGCCCCGCTCCTCTGGCGTCTTCCAAAATTAGGTGTTCCGGTTTTTGATCATTCGCCTGATATCAAAACCTATGCTCAACACCTATTTTCAAGACCTTCATTTAAAGACAGTTTAAGTCAGGTAGAAAAAAAATTAGGTGACTTTAATTTATGAATGATCTCAAACCATATTTAATTCGAGCTATTAATGAATGGATTAGCGACAATGCCTTAACACCTCATTTAATGGTTGATGCTGAAGCCCCAGGTACCATTGTGCCAAACGATTATGTTGAGGAAGGTAAGATCATTCTCAATTTACGTCCTAGTGCAATTAATAACTTAACCATAACTAATGAAAAAATTGAATTTAATGCCAGTTTTAATGGGCAGCCAATGCAGGTTTTAGTACCCACTAATGCGGTTATTGGTCTTTATGCCAAAGAGAATGGCAAAGGCATGTTCTTTGATCCAACAGAAAATGATAATAACAAACCACCCGAACCTACTAAAAAAATAAATCCTTTACGCATCGTTAAGTAACAAACACAATATGTAGTCAAAGACTTAACTAAAATAGCTAAAGGCTATTTATTTCCCATCAGGCTGATAAATTTTGGATACCTTTGTCGACCCACTACTATCCTTATTGCTAGCAATAATTTTGGCCGTTCCTCTTTTTTTTACCTGATCAATACGAATAATTTCATGCATCGGTATGAATGACTGGTCAACACCTTCAAATTCATTTCGAAGTTTATCCTCTGAAGGATCAATCACGATGGCACTTTTTTCACCAAAAACAAAGTCTTCGACAATCACAAATCCGTACAAGTCTCCTTGATAGACATGTTTAACATAGACCTCATAGACTTGGTCTTGATTAAAAAAAGTAACTTTATAAAGGTATTTATCAGACATGAAAAATTTTGAGCCCTAAAGAAAAAAAGCAAGCGTTTTTGGCGCTACCCCGCCAAGTCATTCAAACCATCATTAGGCTTGAGAAATATATTTTATAATGTCCACAACTTGTTGCGGTGTTTCAGTAACGGCTAAAGCCGCCCCATCAATTTCCTTCAGTGCATGCGTTAACTCAGGTGCATGCATAGTGATCAGCGACTTTCCTAAACCAATCGCAAGCCCAGCATCAAAAGCCGCATTCCATTGCCGGTATTTATCACCAAAACGAACCACAACAAAATCTGCCCGTTTAATCAAGGTTGTCGTGCGAAGAGCGTTAATTTTTGCCGCTTTGTGATCTTTCCAAAAGGGCTTGTCTTCCGCACCTAGGATATCAATGCCAACATTATCACTGTCCTCATGATCCGTTACGGGGCTATATATTTTAGTATCCAAATGGTGACTTTCCAGTCCGATTTGAATTTGCTCTCGCCAGTTTGAATGAATCTCACCCGAAAGATAAATGCTGTATGTCATAAAATAGCCTAACGTTATAATACTTGCATTATACGTGAATAGATTAACCTGATCCCAGCTATGTTCTTCAAAGGCCGTTATTTTTAATGCAAAAACACTACACTTTGGGTATTAATAACTCCATGCTCTCATTCAATCCATTGCGATAAGACCTTCAATAATTGATCGACAACTATGGGCTTTTCGACAAGATCATTCATACCTGCAGATAAGGCCTTTTCTCGGTCCGCTATCATCACATTAGCCGTCAAAGCAATAATCGGAAGATCTTTAAATTGTTTTTTTGCACGTATCTTTTGTGCAGCCTCATAGCCATCCATAACTGGCATCTGACAATCCATTAAAATAACATCAAAAGATTTCTCCTCTAAAATATCAAGTGCTTCCTGACCATTTCCCGCAACATCAATACTCAATACCTTGCCTTCTAGAATAGCCTTTACGATTTCCTGATTAATATCATTGTCTTCAACCAATAATAAATGTGCTTTACTCAAATCGTTGACATCACCCTGAATTTTTTCACCTGGTGGGTCAATACTAACGTGTTCCAGCGCCTGGTGGAGTGCCTCACGCAAGTCACTATCGTCTTTTACCATCAGACTATAACTGGGCCTGATCATAACTTCCACTAGGTCAACTTGAGAAAAAACGGCTCTGAATCGGCCGTAATTATCATTTTCGACCATCGCTAAAATTGGCGTTATTTCTAATCGAGAATGATTTCTTTCACGCCATGAACTTAACGCCGCAGTGTCCCTATCCCATTCTTCTATATCCCACAAAACCAGATTAAAAGATACTTTTTCCAACGACTCTAACTTATTGCTAGCCTGAGACTTTAAGCTCATGCAATCAACTTTAAAGCCTAAATTAGTCAACCGCTTAACAAGATTTTTTTGAAACTCTATGTTTTCTACCATAAGTAAAACCGTCAACACCCCTGTGTTTAAACTGCTTAACTGTTTCGGTGCCTTTATCAATTCAGCTTTTTCGAAACGGGCGGTAAAATGAAAAGTACTCCCCTCGCCAAGAACACTTTCCACCCCGAGACTCCCGCCCATCATTGCTACTAGTTTTAAAGATATGGCTAGTCCTAGCCCTGTTCCTCCGTATTCCCGGGTAATGGAAGTATCTGACTGCAAAAAAGGTTCGAAAATTTGTTTTTGTTGTTCAGATGTTATTCCAATACCCGAATCTGATATAGAAAAACTCAACAACACCGCATCTGCAGTATCTTCTTTAACATCAACACTCACCCGTATTTTACCTAACGGGCCGGTAAATTTAACCGCATTATTAATCAAATTAATCAGAACCTGACTTAACCGCAAAGGATCGCCTAATAGGTTCTGTGGGATCTCTGGTGACAAATCAATAACAAAACTGATTTCTTTTTTGGTCACAGCCTCCGTCATCAAATCAGCCACGCCCTCAAGTACCTTCTCAGGTACTAATGCTACCTTCTCCATGGAAAGTTGGTTCGCCTCAATCTTGGAAAAATCAAGAATTTGATTAATAATCCCTAAAAGACTGTTACTCGAACGATGGATAACGCCTAAAAAATGCTGCTGTTTTAAACTCAAATCAGTTTCCAAAGCAAGGTGAGCCATCCCTAAAATTGCAGTCATAGGCGTTCTGATTTCATGGCTCATATTAGCCAAGAATTCACTTTTAGCCTGATTGGCCATATCTGCAGATTCCTTTGCCGCACGAATCGCCTTTTCTTCGGCTTTTCGATGCGAAATATCGCGCACCACATGAGTAAAATGGTAGCCGCCATCCATAAAAAACGCCTTAACCGAATACTCCATAGGAAAAGACTCACCGTTCTTCGTTAAACCGACAAACTCATATCGTCTCCCTTCGATCAAGAATTTATGACCTGAAGTTAAAATACTAAAAAAAATACCGCTATATTCCTGGGCGATAAACATCTTAAAATTTTTGCCGATGACATCGTTTTTCAGATAATCAAAGATACTCTCTGCAGTCGGACTAAAGTCGCAGATCAAACCCGTTTGATCAGTCAGGATAATCCCATCATTAACCGTATTAATAATGCTGTCCGAACGCAAAAAAAGCTCCTGGCGTTTTATCTCTGCACGCACGCCTCTATAGGTCAAATAAGTTATCAACAAGATGAAACTCAAACCTGAGAAACACACCACACGCAGTAATTCAGAGAAAACCCCACCATTATAGTCACTCGTGGCAACTGTCTTTAAACGCCATTGCCGTCCCAAAAAACTGAAATCATGATTATTAGAAAAGCCCGCCACCCGGTCATTAAAAAAACTAAAAAAATCGTCGTCATTGTCCTTATTGGAACTATTGTCTGATGCATACAACATTTCGGATCCTGCCTTGGCTGACAAATCGACCAATTGAATAAGAATATTCGGCTCATGCAATCCCATCATTGCCTTCTCAATGATTAATTTGAAATCAAATACTCCAAGCGTAAAACCCTTGAGCATTTGTTCTTGATCACTGACCGGAACAATCCCATCAATCGAAGCACTATAAACCGGACAAAAAATCAAAAAACCAAACGAGTCCCCTTGACTTTGAACCAACGTTATTCTAGAAGAAACAGTATTATTTCCACTCTGACTGGCTTCCTTGAGTGCTAATTTTCGAGAGGTATTCGATGCCAAATCAAATCCGTGTGCGGATTCATTACCTAAAAAGGGCGCTACATAATAAACCGGATAATATTCACCACGCTCACTTTTCCCAACCAATTGCCCGGTATGATTACGCTCAGTAATATCAAAACCAACAAAACCCTGTTGCTTCATTGCACTTACATAAGATTGAACCTCACTCTGTTTGACACGAGGAATCCATTCCAATGCCTTTATACCAGGAATATCAGCAAGCAGTGGCTGAGTCAGACTAATAAAATCACTATACCTCGGTATACGATCACCGCTAAAAACCGGCCGAAGTGCCTTTAAAACAAGAGAGGACGACTGAAAAGAATACTGTAACCGTGTGGAAATATTTAACGATTCACTTTCAAAACGAGCTGTTGTTTCTTTAAATTGGGCGCTATAAACAAAATAAACAGCCAAGACTACTCCGACCATTGCCAATATAAAATTGACCACAACCGTTTTATATCGTAACAACCTATAAAACATGATCAGGATTAGATTAATTCTGAAATGATAAGCACCATAAATTTACTACGGTTGCTTTACCATTCTTAAATAAGGCGTTATCGTTTTCCAGCCTTCTGGAAATAAACCTTCAGCTTCTTCATTAGAAACAGATGGCACAATAATAACCTCATCACCGGCTTGCCAATTGACCGGGGTCGCTACTTTATACTTTTTAGTTAGCTGCATTGAATCAAGCACCCGTAAAATCTCATCGAAATTACGCCCCGTCGTCATAGGATAAACCAATATTAATTTAATCTTTTTATCAGGATCAATAATAAATACAGATCGAACAGTCGCATTGATTTGTGCGGTACGCCCTTCGGAACTCCCTGACTCATCAGCAGGAAGCATATTGTATAATTTTGCGACGGCTAAATCAGTATCAGCAATGATCGGATAATTAACCCTATTCCCTTGTGTTTCTTCGATATCCTTGACCCACTCCGTATGCTCAATTAGACCGTCCACACTTAAGCCAATGATTTTACAATTTCTCAGCAAAAACGCACCTTCCAAGCCTGCCACATAACCTAACTCAGTGGTACAAACCGGTGTGAAATCTTTAGGATGTGAAAATAACACGCCCCAACTCGCCCCCAACCACCGATGAAAATTTATTTCTCCTTGAGTTGTTTGTGCGACAAAGTTCGGTGCTTCATCATTAATTCTAAATGTCATTATGAGATCCTTAGGTAATTAACTCTTGAAAGAAACCTATCAATTCGAACAAAAAACCACATTAGATTTCTACTTGTAAACAAATCATTTATTTCAAAGACTAACCATGGAAATAGTTTAGAACAGCTCCCAAAAAACACAACCGGCCCTCTAAAAACTTTACCTTTCAACAACATTTCGACGCTACCGTCTTAACCACACGGGCATGCCCTCAACAGGGTCTCTTTTAACAACAACTATAAATGAACTACGCGAAACCCAAACCTGCTAAAGCATCAAAAGCCATAGCATCACGCTCTTTAAAAAAACCAGCTGACGCTGATAACTGTTCTCTTAATAAGGGCATAGAACTGCCGAAGAATACCAGACAATAAAACTCCAGCATTATATTAACAATAATCCCATTTAAATTAGCTGATACTGTTTTGTTTTGGATTCATAAATGCTTTATGATTACAGGCTGTGCTTGAATATGTTGGATGGGCTTAAAAAGCCTTATTAAACTGCTTTTTCAACAACTATAGTCTTTTTAATAGTCCATTAATAACACTCTGATTCTTAAAAAATCGTCATCCATCTTACCATTATGAATAACCCATCAAAAAATAACGCTGCTACTGTCTTTTTATTCGCATTTACGCTGTTTGCCAGTGCCTCACTTATGTTTGTATTACAACCCATGTTTGGCAAAATACTGCTGCCTTTATTAGGTGGATCCCCTGCCGTATGGAATACATGCATGGTGTTTTATCAAAGTTTGTTATTTATGGGTTATCTCTATGCTCACTTCCTTTCGACAAGATTTGTTGCATCTAAGCAAATTATAGTTCATGCAACTCTACTCGTTATTAGCCTAATGGCTCTGCCATTAGGCTTACCTGAGAATATCAGTCCTCCAACAGAAAGTGATCCTACCTTGTGGTTGGTGACCACTCTTTTTATCGCCATAGGGTTACCTTTTTTTGTAGTTTCAACAACATCTACACTGATACAAAAATGGTTCTCAAAGATTGGTCTGAACTCAAGTCAGGACCCCTATTTTCTTTACGCTGCTAGCAATATAGGAAGTTTAATCGCTTTATTAGGCTACCCATTCCTTATTGAACCCAGCATTGGACTTGAAAATCAAAAACTTTTTTGGGGTTGGGGCTATTTACTATTATGCTCACTCATTTTAAGTTGCGGAGTACTTTACTGGAAAGTCTCAAGAAAAAATAAAGATCTTTCAACGAATACCCAAGAAATAGAAGAGGAGATTCCAGAACTCACCACTCAGAAAAAACTCTACTGGTTGATCCTAGCCTTAGTCCCATCAAGTTTATTACTCGGACTGACTAATTTTATTAGTACTGATATTGCCTCAGTCCCTTTACTCTGGGTTATTCCACTAACACTGTATTTACTTTCTTTTGTTATTGTCTTTTCCAAATGGGGGGCAAAAATTCATGGCCCAATGGTCATTATTCAACCCTTCGTATTATTACCTTTTATCGCCTACTCACTAATTAACCCTGCAATTTTGCCGTATTGGGTTAATTTAGCTTTGCATTTAACTGCTTTTTTCTTAGCTATTATGGTGTGCCATGGCGAGCTGGCAAAAAACCGACCTCACACCCGTTTTTTAACTGATTTTTACCTCATTATGTCCTTTGCAGGCATGTTAGGAGGGATGTTCAATACCTTTGTCGCACCGTTTATTTTTGATTCTGTTTACGAATACCCGATTATGATCATTGCAGCTTTGATGCTCAGACCGCGTCTACACCAATCAAATCGACCTTGGGTTCAACAGCTGGGTATGGACGCTCTTTTCCCTCTGATTATCTTTATTGCAGGTCTGAGTATTTACTTTACGACCGATGATTTAGGGCAATATATCGATTCAATCGGCGCCTCACTCATCTTATTAGCAGGTTTAAACTACAGTTTCCGTGACCGTCCGACGACACTTGCCTTATCTACCGCCGTACTTATCTTTTTTACCATGGGCCTCCACGGCGTATTATCAAGCACCCTATTTCAAGAAAGAACTTTCTTTGGTGTTATGTCGGTCAGAAACAGCACCCTGCTCAATGAGAAAGGGCAACCTGAGAAGTATCGTGAATTCTATCACGGCACGACTAAACACGGCGCTCAGCGTTTACCACGCCACCTACAACAAACACCACTGACTTATTTCAGCCGACAAGGACCAATTGGTCAGCTCTTTACTGAATATAACGACCAAAATAACGCCTGGAATATCGCCGTCGTAGGCCTCGGCGCCGGCACTCTGTCCTGTTACGCTAAAAAAGAGCAAGATTGGATATTTTATGAATTAGATCCTGGAATTGTTGACGTTGCCGAAAACCCAAAATATTTTACTTATCTGAAAAATTGCGGCCATAAAATAACAATGAAAGTTGGCGATGCTCGCTTGTCAATTAAAAAAGAACCAGACCAACGCCTAGACTTACTCATTATTGATGCGTTCAGTTCTGATGCTATTCCCACACACCTCTTGACTCAGGAAGCCTTTAACCTGTATTTCTCCAAAATCAAACCCAATGGTATCTTAGCCTTTCATATTACCAACCGGCATTTAGCATTAAAGAAAGTCTTATCAGACCATTCTCAGACCATGAAAATTCCGGCACTAATTCAAGAGTTCAAACCACGAAACCCACCGCCATTGGTCGTCGCTACAGATTGGGTTGTTATGGCTAAAAACAAACAAGTCTTGGAACCCTTACGCCAGAGTAACCTCGGTCACTGGCAGAAAATGCCGTTATATTTCGGGCTTAAAAGCTGGACGGATGACTTCACTAATATTATTGATATCTGGAAAGACTAATAAAAAAAACCGGTTTAAGACTAAAGGTAAAAAGTCTTAAACCGGTTTCTTTAAAGGTCTAACCATTTATTTCTACACCCTAGTGGTGGTAATGATTATTCTGAAAATAATAAAATTTCACCTTTGTTCAGTTCAAGAGAATCACCGCTCCAACTTTGGTATTTACCATTCAGATAAGAGTCATCAATCGTAAAACCTAACTTCTTTAAATAAATCAGATATCGTTTTAAAAAGGTTGGTTTATAAGTCGTGTTATAGGTAAATGTAGGAAGTAATTGTGCTGACTGTGTTGAAAAAATGGTTCCACGAACCATACTCGCACCAGAACGCTGGCCTAACTGACCTAAAACCATAATAGTACCGGCCTTCATATTTACACCAGTAAAATCGCCGCTATTGCCCCCAATCACAATTAGTCCTCGCCGCATACCATTGCCTACCTCATTCTTGGCATTACCATGAATAATAATTTCTCCGCCTTGAATACCGGTATCGCTGCCTCGAACTCCACTGCCTACCAAATGACCCGCATTACCTTTAATAACAATACGTCCACCACTCATTTCCCGGCCAACCCAATCTTCAGCATTGCCCGTAACCAGAATCTCACCCCCAGTCATTAAAGCCCCTAAATGCGCGCCGACAGAACCCTTAATCAGAATTTTCCCCTGTGTCATTTCACTGCCGATCAATTTTACTCTTGATAAATCGCCCTCAACTTCGATTGTTTCTAACCCATCATCCGTTAGAGTAAAAAAATCAGTCAGAACGCAAGCCTGATTACCATGCATGACCGTCATAGCAGCAATCGAATCAAGACTCTTTCCAACAAACTTATCAGGACAAATCACTTCAGCTTCCAAAGGAACACTCGGTAAGGTGTGTAATAATAACTTCATAACTAACCCCGTAGTAATTCGTGTAATTGCAAATGATATTGACCTAAATTACCGCCATAATTCCCTGCGGTAATCTGTCTGATCCCTTCCCTAGCTGCAGCCATAATCCCTACTCGCATTGCTTCTTTAACAACTAGCTCATCCAAACCGTCAATCACAATTTCCAATACACAAGTCACCTCTTCAGGTAATTCTGTATGCGGCGCTCGCCCACGTAATGATGGGCAATAAGCATCATTTGTGGAAGCTGGTAAGGCTTTGTACTTTGACCCCGGTTTACTACCACTACGCACCACACCGTCTGGAAAAGGTAAAATGACCCCTCGAATTCGCATAGCATCAACAGCATCCTCTACTGCCGCCAACGTTATCTTTAAATCCTCACCTAGGACGAGAAAATTCCCACCGCCCACAGCTTTCTGAATACCAAAAGATTCATCAACAAAAAACTCACCTTCCATTACAGGGATTCGCCATAAGCGCTGATCACCTAGTAATTTACTAGATTGGTAACCATCACCAAAATAACGTAATTTACCACCGACATTAACCGTTTTTTCAACCTCTAATCCATTAAAACACGCCGTTGTCGGGCAGGTCATTACACATTGACCAATACGTTCAACCAAACGATTAGCAAGCCCTGTCTCACTCCCTGAAAACAACAAAATACTAACACCAGGTCGTCCATCAGGCGTTTCATCTTCAGTTAACAATCGCTCTATACCAGCCTCACATTTACAGCCGATAACCGAGGTTGCAAAGCCGGTCATCGAACGCGCCGCAGCCATCGCCCATTTGCCAGTTTCGCCAGTCACAATAACTCGACTTCCCCACATCTCGAAGGCCTCTGCAAAGGTATCAATAATTTCCGTTGATTTAATTAGCATATCTATAAATAAATTTATGTGTTTAAAACTTAAGTATTTCTAATTTAAAGGCTTTGTTGGTACAACTTCCCCACCATGAACATAACTCTTATCAACAGGATAATTATCCAGCTGGATAGTGTAATAGTCTTCAAAGAAAGGCTTTATTTTTTGAGTAATAACGCTGTCATATTCCGGTTCAACATGCAAAATCCGACCTTGATAATCTGAACAGAATTCATAATCTTTAATAAAGAATTGGCCGCTCTTGATAACGTAACGTGCCGCATTAAACATTGCCTCTTTATCTTCTTGGTCATCGTAAATAGTAATATCAGCATCACCTCCAACACCTAAATGACCTTTATTATCCAATCCTAATAATTTAGCAGGTGCCGCACGTGAAATAATCGCAATTTCATACATTGACATTTCACGATCAAGATCCAATAAACTGGTACTATTAATTGCTTTTGGATTGGCCAGAGCCGCTTGCTCTTTCCTAAATTGTTTATCCATTAATAAACGTATCAATTTGGGATAATTCATAAACGACCCGCCGTTTGGATGATCGGTTGATAAAACCATCCGCCAAGGATCTTTCGCCATCAAAAACAGCTCTAACCCGATTGCCCATTGTAAAGCATGAGTATAAATATGCTCCTGATAAGAAAAAGGTAAAATACCGCAACCACTTTCACACTCAGTATCGGCGTTAATCCATTTTTTATTGGTCATATTCCGAAGTTGCCACGTTAACGGCGCATCTCCAGTCATGATCGTTGCATCACCAAACATTACCTGCCCTACATCGGCACTAACATTGGGATTATTATTAATAAAATCTGCAATTTCTTTTGCTTTAGACGTAGGGTTCTTTCCTACTTCGCCACCATAACTGTGAAACTGAATATGGGTAATATGAACACGACGCCCTTCCGCTGTTTTCATCGTTTCAATAGTCGTTGTATAATTTCCGCTATGCCCTAAATTATTACAGTGAATATGCGCAGGATGCGGCAACCCCAAATCATTCGTTGCATCAATCAGTGCCTTAATAATCTTTCTGGGTGTTAAATCAAAACCGCGAATTTGCTCATCTAAATTATGCACATTAGAGTTTCTATTGCCTTTCCAAGGCTCATCCCCGCCCGGATTAACCAGCTTAACACCGTAACCTTTGGCCGCATTTAACCACCAGGCAACAGCTTCTTTAAATTCCGTTAATCGGCCTTTCTCCAGTAATTGATTCAAACAAACATTGTTTGCCAACAAGATATAAAAACCTTTATCAATCACTGGCGTGTCATGTAATTCCTCAATAGTGTGCCTGGCACCTAAAGGAGGAACGGCAGCTTCCATCGCTGTGGTATAGCCTAAAGTTGCATAACGGTAACCTGTAGTAAATGTAGAAGGAACACTACCTCCAGTACCAGAGCGTAATTCATTTACCCGTGGCGAAACATCGTGACGTTTATTTTCCGGCATAAATTTTCGCGCCAAATTCACCTTATGACCAGCAATATGACAATGAATGTCCACCCCACCCGGTAATACCACCATTCCATGGGCGTCAATGCAAGGGCTGTCAGCGGGTACTGACTCAACAATCTTGCCATCTAGAACACAAATATCCTTAATTTCACCATCGATCCCATTAATTGGGTCGTAAACTTTTCCATTTTTTATTCGAATTGCGGATGACATGTTTTTTCACCTTAATAGACAAATTTTTGTGACTATGCTGCAGCTGGTTTATGATTTGGGGCAATCCCTCGTAACTCACAAATGCGTTCTTTAATCGCTCGTAGAACCACTTCATCACTCGGGAATGGCGAATCAAAAGCAGGTCGCAGCGATAGAGGAACATTATCCATTCGATAAACTGTTCCCGGCACATTAATTCCATAAGTCGCCGTGGTAAAAGCAACCTTAGCGTGTTGGCTAGTCACTGTCGGCTTAGGATCTAATGTAATCACTGGAATTGATTTGATATGCTCAATAGCTTTTGCTGAAAAATTGGAGCCTGGGTCACTCGCAATAACACATAAAGCATCAGCTTCACCACGACCTAAAACATCCGATGTTGTAAATTCACCGGGGTTAAACCGAGGAAAACCTCGATTAAAATTAACACCAAAAGGATATCCAGTCTGCCAAGAAACGACATTATCAGCCCCCGTGACATTACCGTGTCCCCGAGTAGGTAAAGAGACAAAATGAGTAAACTCATTCAAATCAGTTGCTAATTGTAATAAAGCCCCAGCGTTAAAATGTCGACCTCTTGTCATTGTCAGCCCCATACCAAAGAACAAAACACCAAACTGACAGTCTTTCATTTGTTGCACTAAGGCTTCTAATCGATCTAGACTAATACCAGTACGCTCTTCAACTGTCCGGTCAAGTGCCCGCCCTTTAACTAACGCCCGCATCGCCCACAATAATTCAAAATCACTGCCCGGCTTTATCTGCAAGAAAATATCTGCAATCATTGAGCTTTGCGTTGGTCGAATGTCCACCATTGCAATAGTTCGGTCCTCTTTACCATTTGGCATTCCGGGACTTTTAGGATTAACTGCATAACGTTCAAAATGCCTAGGGTGTGCTTCAGCCGGATTTCCGCCCCAATACATGACAAAATCAGCTCGGTTTTTGATTTCACCAAGACTTGCTGTACTCTCACCTACCCCCTGAAAAGCCATCCCTGTAGGTCCATGACAAACAGAGGTTGTAGTATCAATATTGCCATTAAGGTAGTCAGCAATCGCTACTGCTTGTTTTTGCGCTTCACAGGTAGTGTCACTTAAACCATATATTGTCGGGAACTTTGCATTGACAAAAACCTGAGCTGCCGCTTCAACAGCTTCTTCAAAGCTTGCTTCCTGACCATCAATCAACGCGACAGGAAAATCCTCAACTTTGTGCTCTAAAAACCATGATTTTCCAAGCACACAGGCGTTCTTCGCTTGAGTAATATGTTTACCTGCCGAATCAACAGTCAATTCAATATCATCACAAACACACCCGCAAAACGTACAAATTGCATTTTCTATAACTTTAGAAGAACCACTCATTACCCTCTCCTAGTCCTATATTTATTCAATACCTCTGATAAAACCCAAACAATCAGGTTTTATTGATTTATTATTAATCAACAACTCTTACTTTTTACCTACTAACCAGCCACCTGCTAAAAAATTCAATCCTGATACTACCTTATCAAGAAAGATAAATGAAGTGAGAAGTTTTATCTCTTT
>CAZEVO010000011.1:0-59151 GCA_964515235.1 uncultured Methylococcaceae bacterium
ACCAGAGTTTTATTGCTGATATTGAAACTAACAAAGACAGTTTAGCCATTGCTGAGGTGGTGTTAGCCATGGCAAAGACATTAGGTTTAGAGGTGATTGCTGAAGGTGTGGAGACACAAGCGCAATTAGATATTTTAACTAAACTGGGGTGTGCCGGTTATCAAGGGTATTTGTTTTCAAAACCCTTGAGTGCTTATAAGGTAGGGGATATTATGAATCGTGCTTAATTATGAGAGCTCGTTGGTATGGCCGTTTACCCTTACCAGATCATATCGTCAATGCTCATTTTGTCGATGACTTCAATTTGATAAGCGATTGGCGTGTTAACGAAAACACACAGATTTAGGCCTTGTTTGCTAATGGTTATATTCGCTGATGCGGGAAAAACAATGCGGATTCCGGTAATTAAATCTGGATGTAAGGCAGGCTTTATGCCATTTAATGATTATCATAATGAACCGTGGCTACTCTATGACGGATTTTAAGGTGATTAGTAGACGTTTGTAATGAGGGTGTTTTGACTGTTTTCCCTTGATTTTTCGTTGGTCTAGTCTAGCTTCTTGTCTATGGGCAAAACCAAACATAACCTTTATTTACGAATTGCGCCGGCTATTTTTACTCTGTTTGCTGTTGTAGTGTTACTTAGCGGTTTTTCATATTTTACAGTGAGCACTCGCGCTTTAGACAATCAACGATTGAGAGATTTGAGTAGTCATGTGCTGCTAAAAATCAATCGTGAAATTTTGCTTCCGATTCATATGTCGTCGACAATGCCGAACAATGTTAAGGCGTCGTATTGAGTGATGGTTGTTTTATCTTTTATGGCTTATTCCTAATGACTTATGCAGCATTTATTTTCAAAATTTTTTGCAATGCAGTTAAATAAATACGCAATGTATGGCGTTTTGTTTGGTTGCTTGTTTCCATTGGGTGCCATCTGTCTATTGTTATGGCCTAGTGGAGAATGGACCTTTCAGCAAATTAGATTGATGCATGATCAGAATATTTTATTATGGATAATTGATACTGCACCGATATTTCTAGGCGTTTTTGCAGCATTCGGAGGTTATCAAAAAGAAAAGCTTGAGCGAAGTATTTCTCGTTATGAGGACATGTCTTTGCAAAGAGGAAAAATTTTAGACACATCATTTGATGGCATTGCCATACTTGATGGCCAGGGTTGTGTTGTTAATTTTAATAAGACCTGTGAGGCTATTTTTGGCTACTGTAAAGCAGAAATTCTGGGTCAGAAAATGGCTGACTTTATTTTTCCTGAAAATGCTCGCGACCAGTATCATCAGGCGTTGACGAACTATGTTGCAACAGGTGAGCAGGTTGTTCTTAATAAACGTATAGAGATAGAAGGACTCCATAAGAACGGCCATGTTTTTCCGATAGAGATAGTTATCAGCCCGATAAAAATAACCAACACGGTCATGTTTAGTGCTTTTATCAGGGATATTACCGAACGTAATAAAGAGAAAGAGCGCTATTATCAGGCTGCATTTATGGATGAATTAACAGGCTTACCTAATCGGCGATATTTTGTCGATTTCTTAGAAAAACGGTTAACGATTGAAATACCTGATGATCAACTCGGTACGTTGTTTTTTATAGATCTTAACCGATTTAAGTTGGTGAATGATACTTTAGGGCATCATGCCGGTGATGAGTTGTTAAAAATTACTGCTCAGCGATTGTCTTCGAATATCAGGGAAGGTGATTTGGTCTGTCGTTTGGGAGGCGATGAATTTCTTGTCCTACTCGGTTCGAGTTATGTTGATCGAAAAAAAGCCACTCAAGATGGAAAAGTGATTGCTCAGGGTTTAATTGAAAGCCTGGGTAAATTAATGGTGATCGGCAAGCACAAAATAGGGGTGTTAGCCAGTGTGGGTATCTGTCATTTTCATCGAGGCGATTGCGTTAATGATGTACTTATGTGGGCTGATTCAGCAATGTATCGGGCCAAAAAAAATCCACTGAATTCAATTGCTACTTATACCAAGGTAATGCATAAGAGTCTCATGAAAGAAATGAGAATTATAGAGTCACTAGATAACGTTGTCTTCGACGAACAATTTTTTATGCTTTATCAACTGCAATATAATCATAACAATGAGCTAATGGGTGTCGAAGCTCTTATTCGTTGGCAGCATCCGAGTTTAGGTCTGTTGTCCCCGGGAATCTTTATTTCATTAGCCGAGCAATATAGTCGGATGGAATCGATAGGAAAATGGGTTTTAGAATCAGTTTTTAAACAAATGATGCTCTGGAAAGAAGAGGGCGTAAAATTACCGAAGGTATCGATTAATATCAGTATTAAGCAATTGATGCAGGATGATTTTGTTAATTTGCTCAATAGCTTGGGGCAACAGTACAATATTTCTCCTGACAGCGTTATGCTAGAAGTGACTGAAAGTATTAGTCTTGAGGATTTTAATTTTGTGCAGGAAAAGTTGGTGGAATTGGTCAATCAGGGATATCGTTTCTCACTTGATGATTTTGGTACCGGTAGTGCGTCAATGACTAACTTTAAGCAGATGCCATTTACACAGGTCAAAGTAGATCAAAGTTTTGTTAGGAATATGACCAGTAATGAGGATGATTTAGTCTTTATCAAGGCAATTATTGCGATGGCTAAAACATTTGATATGGAAGTGGTCGCTGAAGGAGTTGAGACTGATGGGCAGCGTTCGATGTTGATGGCTTTAGGCTGTGATCAGTTTCAGGGCTATTTGTTTGCAAAACCGGTGCAACCCAGAAAACTTGCGACGTTAATTTGAGTCCTAGTCATAACGGCCCATACAAGGGTAATGAGGTGACTCTGTTTAAGACGTTAATCGACAGTATTTTGGTTAGATCAAGGTGTTTGTGCGCACTTCACGGGTTCGGTTAGCTCTGTAAGTTGCAGTAAGGCAAAGAGTGTTTTTAAGTGCGGACACTCAGTGTTTGTGTGCGCAGCCGCTTTGATCGTATTGCCTAAAATAGCATTAATTTCCATGGGGCGACCGGCCTGATAGTCTAGTAGCATGCTGGTTTTGTAGGGTGGCATGTGTTGGGTATGGTTAATGTTGGTTTCAATGATATCTTCAGGGAGTCTGTGACCTAAGGCTTTAGCAATGCTAAAAACCTCTTGCATGATCGCGCGTATTAAGGGCTCTTGGGTTTGTAAAATAGTCTGTGTGCTGAGCCCCCCCGAGAGCACCGATAAAGGGTTGAACGGGGCGTTCCAAATGCATTTTTGCCATCGTGCAGTAGTGATAGATTCACTTAGCTGACAATCAATGCCTGCATCGTTAAAAAATGTTGCTAGACGTCGGGTTTTTTCGCTAAAACCTGACGGTAGGTTTCCGAGCGTTAATCGTCCATAGGCCAAGTGTTCAATCTCACCATGGCTAATGCGATTACTGCAAATAAAAGCCAGTCCGCTGACTACCTCGTTATCTGGGAAAGCAGTGATGATCTCATCTTCAATGGCAATGCCGTTTTGAATAAGGACGATCGTAGTGTTTTCACCTACAGCGGGTTTAATCAATTTTGCCCGGTCTAAGATGTCTAGAACTTTAGTGCAAACCAGCAGGTAGTCAGGGGGTGCTTTTACGTCTAATGCCGAATTAAATGTATGTTCCGGTTGAAACGTCCATCGGCCTAATTCATGACTGTTAATTTGAAAGCCGTGTTGTTTGATATGAGCGTAATCTGAGCGGCAGACAACGGAAACTTGAACGCCTTGTTGAGCCAAAAGGCTACCGTAAAAACCACCGATAGCACCAGTGCCAATGACTAAAGCGGTGGTCATAGGTTTAGTGTTTCCTTGAGAAAGGGAACAGTGACTTTACGCTGCGCGGATAAGGTTGCATGGTCCAGAATATTCAGTAGAGCCCAGAACTCCGACAGTTCGCGTGTATAGCGAGATAGGATAAACATCGCGGCTTGTGGGGAAATGTCAAACCCCATGCGATGCGCTTTATGGCTCAGTGCCACCATTAAATTAGCATCGCTTAACCGATCTAGCTTCAGGGTAAGACCCCAGTTGAGGCGAGTTTTAAGGTCTGCTAAGGGGATGTTTAGTTGTGTGGGTGAGCAGTTAGCGCTAACAATGAGGTGGTTGCCTTGTTCAGTTATGCGGTTAAAAAAATTAAAGTAGTATTCCTGATGATGTTGGTTTTCATGGAGTAAATGAATGTTGTCTAGACACACTAAAGCTAAGTTTTCTAGACCTTCAAGAATGGTGGGGTCTGGGAGTTGACCGGTTTTTAATTCCAGATAAAAAGTACGACCACCTGTTTGAGCAGTTTGTTGGCAACAGGCTTGTAAAAGATGAGTTTTTCCTGTGCCAGAGGGGCCCCAGAGAAAGATGAAGGGTTCGCCGTTTTTATTGCAGCATTGCTTTAAATGGCTGATAACTTCCTTGTTCTCACCGGAGAAATAGTCGTCAAAACTTTGATTGCTTCGGTGTTTGAAGTCAAGGGGTAGTTGTTTGCTCATTGATGCGGCTCTTTCCCGGTTGAGCGAATATAAAATGTAGCGCTTAAGAAGAGGGTTAGGGCAAGCACGGCTTCGCCGGTGGCATACCAACGCTCAGCAAGATTGGCCATAGCTTCAACCAGTCCGTGGCTTATGTATAACAGACTGATATAGGCTATCCAGGCGGTGCTTTTAGGACGTCCGTGAAGAAAGCCACGTAATGGCAGTAGTAGTGGTGAAACGGTAACAATGAGCACTAATGCCGTAGGAAATCGTGTAGAGGGTATCAATAGTGTATGCCAGGCCATGAGTAAAGCAAAAAGGCTAAAGTAGGCGCTGAGGGCTATGGTGTAGTAAGTTTGTTGATGGCGTGTCATGAGGCGTTGAGTTGGTGAGCTGTGCGAGCTAATTGTTGGCCCATAAGCCGGCATAAGGTTTTTTCGTCACTGCTTAAAGGTTGGCCGTGGCTAGCCAAGTGGCTAGGTCCATAAGGTGTGCCCCCAGTTTGTGTTTCCCGTAAAGCGGGTTCGCCGCAAGGTACGCCCATAATCATCATACCCTGGTGCATCAGCGGTAACATCATGGATAGCAATGTACTTTCGTGGCCGCCATGCATGCTACTGGTCGAGGTGAAAACGATGGCGGGTTTGCCAGTGAGTGTGCCAGCGAACCAAAGTTCGGTTGTACTATCAATGAAATGTTTAAGGGGTGCAGCCATATTGCCAAAATGTGTGGGGCTGCCGAGTGCTAAGCCATGGCAGTTTTTTAAATCTTCAAGTGTTGCATAAGGTGCGCCTTGTTCTGGAATGGTATCTTCAGTCGCTTCACAAACTGGGGACACATTTGGAACGGTGCGAATAAGTGCAGATACATTTTGGGTCGATTCAACGCCGCGAGCAATTTGCCGGGCCATATCAATGGTAGAGCCATGCCGACTATAATAGAGAATGAGTATTTGAGTTTCCATGCCGTTGATGAGTTGGGTGAGCAAACGCTATAAAATAGTTAGAACGTTTTCAGGTGGGCGACCAATGGCAGCCTGATTATTGGCTAAAACAATTGGGCGCTCAATAAGTTTTGGGTAATTAACCATTGCGTTGATCACAGTGTCATTATCAAGCGAAGTATCGCTCAGCCCGGCAGTTTTATAGTCAGCTTCATTCTTTCGTAACAATGCTCGGGGCTCAATAGCTAGTTTAGTTAAAATGATTCTGATTTCTTCAGCACTGGGTGGTGTTTCTAAGTATTTTATAATAACCGGCTCAATACCCTGCTCTTGGATGAGTTGTAGCGTTTGGCGTGATTTACTGCAACGGGGATTGTGGTAAATAGTGACCGTCATGATAGTCTCCTTAAAGCGGTGGTGAATGAGCGAATTCTATCATAGCATTTCGTTACGTAACCGGCTAAGTGCAGTGTTATAGCGTTGTGTCTGAGTATTATGCTATTTTAGGCAAGAATTTTTAATAAAGGATAAAAGTTAATGCAGTTACCTGAGTTTACTAGTGCGCGTGTTTTAGTGGTTGGCGATTTAATGCTTGATCAATATTGGCATGGGTCGACCTCCAGAGTCTCGCCGGAAGCCCCGGTTCCTATTGTTCATGTTGATCACCGAGAATCTCGCCCGGGCGGTGCCGGGAATGTGGCTTTAAATTTAGCAGCCTTAGGTGTACAGGTCACATTACTGGGTTATTGTGGTCAAGATGATGCAGCAGACACATTAACGACAGCTTTAACCAAAGCCGGTGTAGATTGTCATTTGCTGGTTTTAGATGACTACCCCACAATTACTAAATTGCGGGTAATGAGTCGTAGCCAGCAGTTAATTCGACTTGATTTTGAAGGGGACTTTCAGCAGATTAACAGTGACCAGCTTTTGACAACATGTCCTGAACTAATTCAGCAAACTGACGTAGTGGTCTTTTCAGATTATGGTAAAGGAACCTTAGCTCAAATAGAGCAGTTGATAGCATTGACCCAGCGCTATAACAAGCCAGCCTTGGTTGACCCTAAAGGGTTAGACTTTAGTCGTTATCGTAAGGCGACATTAATAACGCCTAATTTGAGCGAGTTTGAGGGTGTTGTCGGGCCTTGTCCTAATCAGGAGATATTGGTTGAAAAAGGCCACCAATTGATGGCTACATTGGAATTAGAAGGCTTGTTAATCACCCGTAGTGAACAAGGGATGACGTTGTTACAACATAACAGTGATCCCTTACACCTACCGACTCAGGCGCGAGATGTTTTTGATGTGACCGGTGCGGGTGACACTGTAATTTCAATGTTAGCCGCAACTATGGCTGTTCATGAAACGTTAGCAAATGCAACTTGGTTGGCAAATATGGCAGCTGGACTTGTTGTGGGTAAATCCGGTACTGCGGCGGTTACGACTTCTGAAATGACTCAGGCTTTACAAGGTCGTCGACTTGACCAGAACGGTATCGTGTCGGTGAGAGAGTTAGAAATTGCAATAGCAAAAGCCCAAAGTAATAATGAAAGAATTGTGGCGACCAACGGGTGCTTTGATATTTTGCACCCGGGACATATTCGTTATTTGCAACAGGCCCGGGGACTGGGTGACCGTCTGGTGGTGTTAGTGAACAGTGATGAATCAGTCAGGCGATTAAAAGGCTCTGATCGGCCAGTCAATAATTTAGCACATCGGATGGAAATGCTTGCAGCTATGGCTTGTGTCGACTGGGTTGTCGCTTTTAGCGAAGACACACCGCAAGCTTTAATTGATCGGCTATTACCGGATATATTAGTTAAAGGAGGTGATTATCAAGCGGTTACAGAGATTGCAGGACATGAGAGTGTGCTTGGAAATGGCGGTGAAGTTAAAATTCTATCTTTTATAGAAGGGCATTCCACGACTAATATTATTAATGCCATTAAAGGGGGCGAATAGTGAGAGTGTTAATTCTAGGTTAGACCCGCTGTAGAATTAACTCCAATGCCAGTTTGCTGCCAAAATAAGCCAAAGCAAGAAAAATAAAACCAATAACGGTGCCGCGAATGGCTTTTTTTCCGCGCCACCCGTAACGAATACGACCGATTAACAAACTTCCAAATACGACCCATGCGATTAGTGATAGGGTGGTTTTGTGGGCAAGGTGTTGTGTAAAAAGGTCTTCGAGAAAGAAAAAACCGCTAACGAGAGAACCCGATAGAAAAAGCATGCCCGCACCGATCATTTGGAATAATAAAAGTTCCATGGTTTGTAGTGGTGGCAATGATAGTGCTAGCTTGTGCGGACGATGGCCATGGAGTTGCTGGTCTTGTATTGCTAATAAGACGGCTTGGAAAGCGGCAATATTGAATAGGCTGAAGGCTATGATAGAGGTGAGAATATGGATGTTCATTTGCCAGGCATGATTAATCAAGATTTGCGGTTTAATGGCAATATTGTCTTCAAGTCCCAGCATTAGTGCGGCAATCGGAAAAATGGCAATGGCTAATTTATCGATAGGCCGTGTTAATGCCGCTAATAAAAAAAGCCAGACAACGATGTCAGAAATAAGTGAGCCGGCGGTAAAGAAATTTAAATTTAAACCTTCAGGGGTAAATAGTTTTTGGGTGACTGTTGTGGTGTGTAAGAGCACGGCAATCCAGCCCAAGGTTAGTGGCTTAAGATGCTGAAAAAAACCGGTTGAGAATGTATTTTTATTTTTGGCGATTAAAAACGCACTTAATAAATAACTGATAATAGTCAGGTTATTGATTAATGGATGAGTCATTAAGGCTGTCCTTATTGGATTAGTCTGGCATAATGGTCGCTTTTACTGTAAAGCTATAATTTGCTAAAGAAACAAAGTGGTTTCTCTTGGAGATTAAAAAAATTATAACCTGTTTAGGCTCTGAGTGAGTCATATTTAACAGTTGTGAAGGTGTGGTTCTATTATGTTTGAAAATTTAACTGATCGTTTAACGAAAACGCTTAAGGTCGTCCGTGGCCAAGGGCGTCTTACTGAAGATAATATTAAAGATACGTTGCGTGAGATTAGGCTGTCTTTGTTGGAAGCTGATGTTGCCTTACCCGTTGTCCAGGCGTTTATTGAAGGAGTAAAAACACGGGCATTAGGGACGGAAGTTGAAACGAGTTTGCTTCCTAGTCAGGCTCTATTGAAAATCGTTCAAGATGAACTCATGCAGGTCATGGGTGGAGCAAATGAGGGATTGAGTTTCAAAACTAATCCGCCGGCGGTTATTTTGATGGCGGGTTTGCAGGGTGCTGGTAAAACCACAACCGTTGCGAAATTAGGGCGTTGGCTTAAGGAAAATCATAAAAAATCGGTAGGTGTTGTTAGTGCTGATGTTTATCGCCCTGCTGCGATTAAACAATTAGAAACCTTGGCTAATGACTTGTCATTAGAATTTATTGAAAGTGATGTTTCACAGAAACCGATTGATATCGCTAATAACGCGATTGCTAAAGCGCGGCGTAAATTTCTCGATGTCTTAATTGTTGATACCGCGGGCCGGTTGGCAATTGATGATGAAATGATGGATGAAATCAAAGGCTTACATGCTGCCATTAAGCCGATTGAAACGCTCTTTGTTGTAGATAGTATGACGGGGCAGGATGCAGCTAATACGGCTAAAGCGTTTGATGAAGCACTCCCTTTAACCGGCGTGGTGTTGACCAAGGCAGACGGTGACGCGCGTGGTGGTGCAGCGTTATCGATTCGTCATATTACGGGAAAACCAATTAAATTCATTGGTACCGGTGAGAAAACAGATGAAATAGAGTTGTTCCACCCGGATCGTTTGGCCTCTCGTATATTGGGCATGGGAGACATGCTGAGTTTGATTGAGGAGGTCGAGCGTAAGGTTGATCAAAAGAAAGCTGAACGGCTTGCGAAAAAAGTTAAAAAAGGTCAGACGTTTACCTTAGAAGATTTCAAAGACCAATTGCAACAAATGCAGAACATGGGTGGTGTTGGTTCTTTGTTGGATAAACTGCCTGGGATGAATAACTTATCCGAAAGTGTTAAAGATAAAGTTAATGATAAAGAAATTGCTCGGCAAGTTGCAGTCATTAATTCGATGACGCTTCAGGAAAGAAAATTCCCCGATATTATCAAAGGTAATCGGAAAAAACGTATTGCTGCGGGTTGTGGACAAGATATTCAAGACCTTAATAAGTTATTGAAACAGTTCAAAATGATGCAGAAAATGATGAAGCGCTTCAAAAAAGGCAATATGGCCAATATGATGCGTGGATTGCAGAGCAATATGGGTGGAATGGGCGGTGGTTTGGGCAATTAACTTGCTTATTAGTTCGTTTTCGGTGTTTTTTATTGGCTTTAGGTGTAATTACCTCTTCACATTTTGTTAAAAGTCCGTACAATGATCCGATTTATTTGATTATAGTTTTGTGAGGGTATTTTAATGGTAACCATTCGTCTTGCTAGAGGTGGTGCAAAGGATAGTCCTTTTTATCATGTCGTTGTGGCAGATAGTAGAAGGAGTCGTGATGGACGTTATATTGAGCGTCTTGGTTTTTTTAACCCATCAGCGCGAGGTAATGAAGAAAGATTGCGCTTGGATGTTGACCGCGTAACGCATTGGAAGTCTCACGGGGCACAAACTTCAGATCGTGTTGCTAAATTGGTAAAAGAAGTAAATAAAGCGGCGGCTGAATAAAAGATTACAAGTGACAGAAACGCATCTTGTCATAGGTAAAATCACCGGTGTTTTTGGTGTTAATGGCTGGGTTAAAGTTTTTTCAGATACCAGTCCCAGGGAAAATATAGTGAATTACACGCCCTGGCTATTAGAGAAGGGGCGAGAACAGAGATTACTGAAGGTAGTCGATGGTCGAGTTCAGGGTAAGGGTATTGTCGCTCGTTTGGAAACGATTGAGAGTTGTGAGCAAGCAGAGTCTTTGTGTGGATGGACAATATCTATTGCACGCAGTCAATTGCCTGAACCAGAGAAAGATGAATATTACTGGTCTGATCTTGTGGGCTTGATGGTTGTGACGACAACGGGTGTTTCTTTAGGGGTTGTTGACCATCTGTTAGAAACTGGAGCGAATGATGTCCTTGTGGTTCAAGGTGATCGTGAGCGGCTAATTCCTTTTATTCAGGGTCCAGTCATTAATAAGATTGATATAGCGGCTGGCAGTATTGAGGTCGATTGGGATCCTGACTTTTAGTGGTTAGAATGCGTTTTGATGTGGTGACTTTATTTCCTGAGATGATTCATCAGGCAGTAAGTTTTGGCGTCGTTGGTAGAGCCATAGATCGTCGTTTGGTTGATTTGGCGACGTGGAATCCCAGAGATTTTACTGAAGATCGGCATCGAACGGTTGATGCAAGGCCCTACGGTGGTGGACCTGGTATGGTCATGATGTATCAGCCTTTACAGGACGCTATCAAAAGTGCCAAAAAGACAAGTGATAGCAAAGCGAAAAAGGTTGTTTATTTAAGTCCACAGGGTCAACCGCTAACCCAGGACTTATTGATTAAGAGCTGCGAACTATCACAGTTAGTTTTGGTCGCAGGACGTTATGAAGGGATTGATGAGCGTTTAATAACTGCAGAGATCGATGAAGAATGGTCGCTGGGAGATTATGTCATCAGTGGTGGAGAATTGGCTGCATTGGTTGTGATTGATGCGGTTACGCGATTATTACCGGATGTATTAGGTGATAAGGAATCGGCTCAGCAAGATTCATATATGAATGGCTTGTTGGATTGTCCGCATTATACTCGGCCAGAGTCGATAGACGGCCGAACGGTTCCGGAAGTGTTGTTGAGCGGTAATCATGCGGAAATTGCTCGTTGGCGACTTCAACAGGCATGGGAAAATACGCGGTCTAAAAGGCCGGATTTATTAAATGGGATTGCGTTGTCTGCTGAGCAGAAAGCATTATTGAATAAGATTAAAACTAAGAGTTAAGGGTGTGTCATGAGTAATATTATTGAGCAACTGGAACAAGAACAATTAAAGACCAATATCCCGGATTTTAATCCCGGTGATACTGTTGTTGTTCAGGTTAAAGTAACAGAGGGAAGCCGTGAAAGATTGCAGGCTTTTGAGGGTGTCGTGATTGCTAAACGGAATCGCGGTGTTAATTCTGCATTTACCGTGCGTAAGATCTCTCATGGTGAAGGTGTTGAGCGTGTTTTTCAAACGCATAGTCATATGGTTAGTGATATTACCGTTAAGCGTCGTGGTGATGTGCGTCAGGCCAAATTATATTACTTGCGTGAATTAACCGGTAAGCGTGCGCGTATTAAAGAAAAACTCACGTAAGAAACAACTTGAGTTTCTTGATAAAAAGACAGCCTTCGGGCTGTTTTTTTTTGAGTAAAATAGGAGGAGCAGAGGGTTTAAGGATACCTTTTGATCTAACGGTCTCGAATTCAGTATACTGCTTACCTAATCAGCTAACGTTTAGTTAACAAACGATGACGGCCAAGAATTTAATCGACCTGTTTTTAGATGCGAGTTGGTCTGAACAGGGCTTGAGTGAGAACACCCTCAGTGCTTATGGTAGTGATCTGATGATTTTTACCAATTTTCTGGCAGGGGAAAGTCTGCTGTCTGTTGACAGTAGTGATATTTCACAATTTATGGCATGGCGATTCGAGCAAGGGGTGAGTCGGCGGTCAGCAGCTCGAATGTTGTCATCTTTGCGTCAGTTCTACCGTTATTTAGTGCGTGAAAATCAACTTCAAGTCGATCCGACGATGCATATTGAGCCACCGCAGTTAGGTCGTCCGTTACCGGTAAGTTTGTCTGAACAAGATGTTGAAAAATTACTGGCAGCACCGGATGTGATTTTGCCGTTGGGATACCGAGACCGAACGATGTTGGAGTTACTTTATGCAACGGGGCTTCGGGTTTCTGAGTTGATAGCATTGCGTTTTGAGCAGATTAGTTTACGTCAAGGTGCTGTGCGTATAGTTGGAAAAGGCAACAAGGAACGATTAGTGCCTGTCGGTGAGCAGGCATTGAGTTGGTTAGAGTCCTATATTAGCGTTTCTCGAGAAGCGATCTTGAACGGTCAACAGAGTGATTTTTTATTTGTAACAAATCGGGGGTCAGCAATGACTCGACAAGCTTTTTGGTATCTGATCAAGCGTTATGCTGTCGTAGCCGGTATTAGTAAAACGTTGTCGCCTCATACGTTGCGCCATGCCTTTGCTACACACTTGTTAAATCATGGTGCAGACTTAAGAGTGGTACAATTATTACTTGGACACAGTGATTTGTCGACAACACAGATTTATACACATATTGCCCAAGAGCGTTTAAAAGAATTGCATCAGCAATTTCATCCAAGAGGATAATGAACATGACAAATCAGATTCACCCGACAGCGTGTATTGCCGACAATGTAAAACTTGGAAATGCTGTCATTGTTGGTCCTTATGCGGTGATAGAACAGGACGTGACTATCGGTGATGGTTGTGAAATTCAGGCGCATGCGATTATAAAGCGTTTTGTACAGATGGGGCGTGGTAACCGGGTGCATTCACAGGTGGTTCTGGGCGATTTGCCGCAGGATATTACTTTTAGTGCTGAAACCGTGAGTTACTTAACCATCGGCGATAACAATGTTTTTCGTGAAGGCTTTACAGCGCACCGGGCAACGGTTGTAGACGGCGCGACTGTCATTGGTTCACAGTGTTTTTTTATGAATCACAGTCATGTTGCCCATGATTGTACTATCGGTGACCAGACTATTTTTGCAAATAATGTTGCGATTGGTGGGTTTGTTGAAGTAGGCAATAATGTCTTTATGGGTGGGGCCGTTGTCGCACATCAATTTTGCCGCGTAGGTCCTTTTGCAATTGTTAGAGGGACCTCGGGGTTGAGTATGGATGTTTTACCCTTTACCACAGCCGGTGGAGCACCGGCTAAACATTATCGGCTTAATTCAGTGGGATTACGACGGGCTGGCATTACTGGCGAGCGTTATAAAGCGTTAACAACGGCGTTTAGACGGCTTAGGGCGCAAGAGTCGATTGCTGATTTGGATGAAACGCCAGAAATTAAGATCTTGAAAACCTGGCTTGCAGTCAAGTCAAAGCGTGGCGTTCATGGGTTTAAGTGAGCGGTTTAAAAAATAGTTTTTAAAAAAAGATGTCAGCGATGAAAAAAATTAAGAGTGCAGTTATTGGTGCCGGGTATTTGGGTAAATTTCATGCAGAAAAATATGCGGGGTTAGCTGACTGTGAATTAGTCGCGGTTGTTGATGTTAATCAACAGGCTGCCGAAGAAATAGCACAAAAATATCAAACACAGGCATTAACAGACTACCATCAGTTGTTGGGTAAAGTCGATGCTGTCAGTATTGTGGTACCAACGACATTACATCATCAGGTAGCCTTAGATTTTATTAATCACGGGACGCATGTGTTAGTAGAAAAGCCGATTACGGTAACCATTGAAGAAGCGGATGAATTGATCGCCGCAGCAAAGGCTCAAAATGTGTTACTACAAGTCGGTCACTTAGAACGCTTTAATCCTGCCGTCATGGGGTTAGATCATTTGCCGGATAAGCCGCTTTTTATTGAATCACATCGCCTGTCACCTTTTAATCCGCGGGCTAATGATGTCAGTGTGGTTTTGGATTTAATGATTCATGACATCGATATTATTTTAGCATTGGTTGATTCGGAAATAGAGCGCTTGGATGCGAGTGGTACGCCGGTTTTAACAAAGGGAGTCGATATTGCAAATGCACGGATTGTGTTTAAAAGCGGTTGTGTCGCAAATGTGACTGCCAGCCGTGTCAGTCTGAAAATGGAGCGTAAGATGCGAATGTTCCGTCCCAGTTGTTATGTGTCGGTTGATTTCCAGAATCGTATACTGACTCAACACCAGATTGGGGATAAAGAAATGTTCCCAGGGATCCCTGATATTAAAACCAATGAATCAACCTTTGAAAATGGCGATGCTTTACTGGAGGAGATCAAATCATTTTTACACTGTATTAGGAATGGCGAAGAGCCGTTAGTCAGTGGTGAATCAGGAAAAAGAGCGCTTCAGGTAGCTATACAAATAAGTCAATTGATTGGGTAGTTCGAATAGATGACGGAAGGTCGCTATAAAAATAAGTTATGAATGCTAAGAGATAAGGACAGTAATAATGATTCCAATGGTAAACCTAAAAGCAGAATACCAAGAAATTAAAGCCGAAATTCAAGCAGGCATCAATGGGGTGTTAGACAGTTGTGCTTTTATTTTAGGGCCGAATGTGCAGGCGTTTGAGCAAGAAGCGGCTGAATTTCTAGGGGTTAAGCATGCGATTGGCGTAGCCTCTGGTACTGATGCACTACATTTAGCATTGGTTGCGGCCGGTATTGGTGAAGGTGATGAGGTGATTACCTCAGCCTTTACTTTTATTGCTACAGCAGAAGCGATTCGATACGTTGGAGCAACGCCTGTTTTTGTGGATATCGATGCCAAGACGTTTAATATTACTCCAGCAACTATTGCTGGTGCGATTACTACTAAAACCCGTGCAGTGATGCCGGTTCACCTTTTTGGTCAGCCAGCTAATATGGGTGCCATTAAGGATCTGTGTGAGCAACATAATCTTAAGTTGATTGAAGATTGTGCGCAATCTTTTGGTGCTTCGGTTAATGATCAACAAACCGGTAGTTTTGGTGATGCGGCAGGGTTTAGTTTTTTTCCCAGTAAGAACTTAGGTGCCTATGGTGATGGAGGTTTAGTGACAACATCATCTGACGAAGTAGCGACAGTAATAAAAAAACTACGTAATCACGGTTCTGAGGTGCGTTATTATCATGATGTGATTGGTTATAACAGCCGATTAGATGAAATGCAGGCCGTGATATTGCGCGCTAAATTAAAGCGCATTGAGAAGAGTAATCAGCGTCGACGTGCAGTAGCGCATTTGTATTCGGAGTTACTTCAATCCTTGCCATTAGAAACCCCATTTGAAGATGGTCTCGGTGTACATGTTTATCATCAGTACACTGTATTGTCAGATCAACGGGAAAAGATTTTAGCTGCCCTGCAGGCAAAACAGATTGCCTGTGCGGTGTACTATCCGGTTCCGTTGCATCAACAGACCGTTTTTTCTGATAGTTGTCAGGGGTTATCTTTACCGGTCACTGAGTCGGTTGCAGAACGCTGTTTTTCTCTCCCTATTTGTCCGAGTTTGAAAGATAGTCAAATCAGCGAAATAACGGCGGTTATTAGCGATACATTGGCTTAGTATGTTGATCAGTTAAGGCATGAGTAACGAAGCGTTGACCGGGCAATATAAAAAAAACTCGACTGTCATGATTGTGGCAGGCGAAGCGTCGGGTGACCGTCACGGCGCAGAACTATTTTTGGCGCTAAAAGCCATGTCCCCGGAAGTAAAAGGCATCGGTATGGGAAGTCGTTGTATGCGTGAGGCGGGTATTGACTTATGCTTTGATGCGTCCAATATTGGTGTGATTGGAGTGGTGGAGGTGCTGCGTCATTACCGTGAAATCAGAAAAGCTTTAACGTTGGTTAAGAAAACACTCCGCGAACAAAAACCTGATTTATTGATTTGTGTCGATTATAAAGAGTTTAATTATAAATTAGCTGCTTACGCTAAATCGTGTGGCGTTAAAGTACTTTTTTATGTCAGTCCTCAAGTGTGGGCCTGGCGTCCGGGGCGGGTTAAAAAATACGGTCGAGTCATTGATATGATGGCCGTTATTTTTCCATTTGAAGTGCCTTACTATGAACGAGAAAATGTTCCGGTTCGTTATGTCGGGCATCCATCGGTAGATACCGTGAAACCGAAATATACTAAGGCGACCGTTCGAGATCATTTTGAGATCAACGGAAAAATACCGGTTATTGGCTTGTTACCCGGTAGTCGACAAAATGAGATTAAACGGTTATTACCGGAAATGTTGTTGGCAGCTGAACAAATAGCCAGTCAATTACCGGAGTGTCAGTTTATGTTGCCGCAAGCTAATTCTGTCAGCGATGAATTAATAGCATCTTATCTAGCAACGGCGACAGTTAACGTACGCGTGGTCAAACAAGAATTTTATGATGTGGTGCAATGTTGTGATGCGGTGTTAACCACCTCAGGCACGGCGACATTAGAAATTGCTCTGTTAGAAGTCCCGATGGTGATTGTCTATAAATTATCTGCTTTAACGTATGGCTTGGGTCGATTGTTAGTCAATATTGATTTCATCGGTTTACCGAATATTATTGCTAATCAGGGGATTGTTAAAGAACTCATTCAACATGAAGCCAGCGCTGAAAATATGGCCCGTGAAGTCTTAGCGATTTTTCGCAATAAGCAATACCGAGCAGAGATGTGTAAAAGCCTCTTAGCTGTCAAACAGCAATTAGGAGAAGGCGGCGGATCTAACACCATGGCCAAACTGGCATTGGAAATTCTGAAGCCATAGTATCTGACGCTTTAGCTGAGAAAAGCACTCTGAAGGTTTTTTTTTATAAAAAAAATTAAGTGTCATGATCTTGTCATATTCCCCCCTTATTCTTGCCCTACGAATTTTTTTATAACACATTTAATTTGAAATAATTTTTTGATTCAAAGGGGCATCGTATGTCAAAGAAATTAACACGTGCAGTCAGCCTGGCGACACTTGGTGTCGCAGCGGTTTTAGGAAGTACCCAGAGTATGGCGGCAGACCATGATTTGTTGGAAATGTTACGCCAAAATGGCGCGATTACGCAAAAACAATTTGAACAACTCAGTAAAAAAGGGGAAGCGACGGATGCTTCTGTTATTAGTGCCGTTAAAGGCACACAATATAAAATCTCAACCGGTAAGAAAGGCTTGAGTATTAAGTCGACTGATGGCGCTTATGAATTTGGTGTTGGTGGTCGAGTTCAGACGGATGTGAATTTCTTTTTTCCTAATAGTGAAGCAGGCAATGGCATGGAAGTGCGTCGGGTTCGTTTGAAAGGTTACGGAAAACTAGCGCACGACTGGAAGTACAAGGCTGAAATTGATTTCTCTGAATATGAAAAAATTGACTTAACTGACGGCTGGCTAGCTTATACGGGTTTTGACGGTTGGAATATTAAAGCAGGACACCAGAAAGTTCCGTTTAGTCTACAGTCTGAAGCAAGCTCAAACTGGCAGACTTTTCAAGAACGTGCACAAACCGATGCATTTATTGATACGCCCTATTTAGGTCGTCGCCGATTAGGTTTAACGGTTGCTTATGATGATGATGTTTTTTACGGGCGAGTCGGTGCTTTTGCGGCAGGTATTAATGAGGACGGTGAATTTAATCAGAGTTTTGGAACTGCTTTTAGAGGCTTAGTCAGTGTAGTCGATACCAAAAATGAGCATTTTCATCTGGGGGGCGCCATTCACTATCGTGATATGGATCCAAATACGCAGTTAACTACGAATGACGATGGTGACCCAGATGGTGTTGATCTCAGATTTAAATATCACCCGGAAGCACATGTCGGCGGTAAATGGATTGATACAGGCGCAATTGGTAGTGCAACGAGTATTTTAGCGGCCAATGCTGAGATGGCTGGTTATCTGGGGCCATTCCACGGTCAGGCTGAATATGTTTCTATGAATGTTGAAAGAGATAATGGTGTTGATTTGAATTATCAAGGTTTTTATGGTCAGTTAGGGTATTTTCTAACCGGTGAGCATATGAACTGGAAACAATCATCAGGTCAATGGAAACGAGTTAAAGTCGGACATGAAGTTGGAAACGGCGGCATAGGTGCTTGGGAAGTGGCTGCACGCTATAGTCACCTTGATTTAAGTGATGAGAATGTCGCTGGAGATGCTGGAACAGCCAATAACTGGACAGGAGCATTAAACTGGTGGGCAACCAACAATATCGTATTAAGACTGAATTATATTTTTTCAGACCGTGATTTAGTCACTGATACTGCTAAGGATGACTACACACATGCCGTAACCGCACGTGCCCAAGTAGTTTTCTAGAGCGGAGAATATAAAAAAGTTTTTTTTGTATAAACTCTTGTAATTAAATCAGACCCTCTGTCAAATACTGGCAGAGGGTTTTTTTTAGTTGGTTGCAGGGCATTCTTTGTTCACCGGCCAAGATTAATAAGGCTGAAAAGTCATCGAGGTTGTTCAATAGTTTTTGGGGTGAATGGGTTGCAATACACAAGGCGTGTGCTAAATCATTGTTGGGCTGGGTTTATTGGTTATAATCTGGAAAAGCGTGTTGATGGTTTGGTTTTTTTAGGTTGCCCTTGAGGTCAGAAGTACCCCCTCGAATAACAGTACCGATAGGCTCAGTCCACATCTTTTCTCCTCGATGCTATTTCCCGATTAAATACTGAGATTAAAATCAAACAGCAATTATAGCAACGGGGTAAGGTCAGGGTATTTCGATAATAGTTCGTGTCTAAAAGATTCTATCTGTCTGTCATCAAAGCGTTGTGCTCTTGGTACTGTGATTTTAACATCACGAACGATAGTCATTGGCGAACTGGATAAGAAAATAAGACGATCAGCTAAAGTAATGGCTTCTCTTAAATCATGAGTGACAAATAAGACGGTGTGAAATTGTTGTTCCCAAAGCGTTAGTAGTTTTTTCCGAATTTTACGTGCGGTAGGGGCGTCTAAAGACACAAAGGGCTCATCCATTAAGAGAATGTCAGGGTTGATCGCAAAGGCTCTTACCAGAGCGGCACGTCGGCTCATACCTAGAGATAGGCGCTGGGGGTAAGTGTCTTGAGCTGCGGTGAGCTTCATTGATGCGAGTAAATCATCAATGGTATGAGAAGGCGTGTGTCGAGGTAAAACCAACTCAATATTTTCTCGTACTGTCCGCCATGGGAGTAATCGGGGGTTTTGAAAAACATAGCCGATACGGCAGTCGTTGTGCGGGGCGCCAAAGGTAATTTTGCCCTGATAGTTTTCATCTAGTCCGGCAACCAAATTAAGGAGAGTGGTCTTGCCGCAGCCCGAGGGGCCAATCAGGCAGACAAACTCACCAGAATGAATATTGAGGTTTAAATCAGCAATAATATTTTCTGATTGAGCTTGGTTTGATTTAGGGAATTTCTTTTGCTCAATGGTCAGGTTAATTTCAGTCATCGTTGCCACCGACGGCCATAGCGATCTAAAGGTTTGAGTAGACTGATTTCAATCATCTGTATGACTGTAATGAAGGCAATGGTATAGGCTAAAATACTGGCAACATCGAACAGTTGAAAGAATAAGTGTAATTGAAACCCCATACCATCGCTTCGGCCGAGTAACTCAACGACCAGAACAATTTTCCAAATTAGAGCAATACCGGAACGGGCTGCGGCCATAAAATAAGGGTGAAGTTGTGGCCAGATGACCTGTGTTAATATTTTTCTTCGACACAGTCGGTAGCTTTGTGCCATCTCTAACAGGTCTTTATCCAATGATTTAGCACCTTCTCTGAGCGTCACAATGACATTGGGAAGTTTGTTAACGACCACGGCAAGAATAGCAGCGACTTCGCTGAGACCAAACCAGACATAACACAAAATAATGGTGACCAGTGCTGGGACATTTAGAAAAATAATGAGCCAGTTATCAAAGAAATGGTCGAAAACAGGTGCCCTGCCCAATAAGATACCAAGTGCAGACCCTAGCAGCATGGCAATGATGAAGCTGGTCGTTAAGCGAAATAAAGTTATACAGAGGTGGTGTAATAGATCACCATTATGGAATTCGGACCACAACACCGTCATGACCTTGACAGGCTCAGGTAATAAGGGTGTTGCTAGCCAACTGGCAATGCCGTGCCATAATAAAATAAAAACAAACAGGGACAGTCCGGCTAAATAACGGTCGCGTTGAGATTGAGCGACGGATGTCATAGAGATGAGGGTATCCAGAAGGTTCCAGGGTTAATTTGCGAAGATTCACCAGTTAACCGGGAGTTGCTGAGTTTTTTTAACAGAGCGTATACTTTTTCAGCGGCTAGGTGTTCTGCCGTTCCCCATTGTTTAATGCGGCCGTCGCAATAGCGTTGGCGGAGGAGTTGAGCTGTTTTTTGATTGCTCGCTTTGATTAACGGAACAATTTTTTGCCAACTGGTTTCGTTAAGACACAGTTGTTCTTTCGCTAATGCCAGTTTGTTAAAAAATTGTTGGATGATACCGGGATACTGGTGGGCAAAATCTTGTTCAAAAACATAGCCGAGCATCGGTATTTTTTGTTCAATGCCTAGTCCTGAAATAATATCGCTACCGCTGAGCAGTGAACGAAAACCTTTGGCTTCGAGTTTGGCTCCATAATGCCAGTAGGTCATTACGGCATCAAGGTGACCTTGCTCCAGTTGTTGACTCAAAAGCGGTGGCGCACCGAAGACCGGGTCAATATTTTCTTTTAAGTTGAACCCCGAGCGTTGGCTGAGTGTTTGAAGTAATAACCAGTTTTTATCTAAAGCACCACCGGCAATCCCTAACTTCTTATTGCTCAGGTCGTTAACGGAATAGATGGTGCTTTTCGGTGCGACCATGAGTCTGCCCGAAGCTGTTGAATAAGGATAAAAGGTAAAGTTAAAGCCATTTTCACGTTGTCTTGAAACCCAAACCCAGTCGGTAACAATCATATCAACAGCACCGGATTGTAGTGCAATTTTTCCGGCTTGTGGGCTGGTTAATCGGCGAATATCCAGATTAAATGAGGGGGTTTTGATTTCATTTTTAAGGGCGGTTAATTCCCAGTTAACCGTACCAAAGGCTAAGACGCCCAAACGAATCGTGGGTTTTTCTTCTGCAAGTAAGGGGAGGTTAAAAAGTAGTCCGGCTAACAAACAGATAATGATTTTTTGCATTGGGCGTGTTGATAAATAATTAAACCCCTATTCTAACGCGGCATCGGTTTTGATGCGAGATTGACAGCAATAAAAATGTTATCATATTGCTACAATTAACTGATTCGATGCACTTTTGTGTGCTAAGGACAAGCGTTTAATGACAGATTTCTTTCAGGTTTTTTAGTTATATATTATGCAGGCACCACCAAAATTAATTGACTCTTTTGGACGTACGGTAAATTACTTACGGTTGTCAGTCACTGACCGATGTGATTTTCGTTGTGTTTATTGTATGGCGGAAGAAATGACTTTTATGCCTCGAGCTCAAATCTTGACGTTGGAAGAAATTTATCAGATTGCTAAGGCGTTTTCTGAATTGGGTGTTACGAAATTAAGGGTGACCGGAGGGGAGCCGCTAATTCGTAAAAATATTCTTGAATTGATGTATAAGTTAGGTGACCTTCAAGGTATCGATGAGTTATTGATGACGACCAATGGCTCGCATCTTGAGCAAATGGCAGAAGGCTTACATCAAGCACATGTTAAGCGGTTAAATGTCAGTCTGGACACCTTAAATCCTGAGCGTTTTAGGCGGTTAACCCGAACTGGTGATTTGCAGCAGGTTTTACGTGGCATCAGAGCTGCTAAGGAACAGGGTTTTGAGCGTATTAAATTAAATGCGGTTATTTTAAAAAACCGAAATCATGACGAGGTGGTCGATTTGGTGCATTATGCACTCGAGCATGAGTTTGATATTAGTTTTATTGAGGAAATGCCCTTAGGGGAGGTCAGTGAGCATAGCCGTAGCGAGGCCTATTATCCTAGTTATCAAATTAGGGAAGATCTAGAGCGTCATTTTAGTTTGTTATCGGTTGCTGATAAGACCGGCGGCCCTTCTAATTATTTTAAAGTTGATGGTAGCGTCAGCCGAGTCGGTTTTATTTCTCCGCACAGTGAAAATTTTTGTAGTCAATGTAATCGGGTTCGGTTAACCGCAGAAGGGCGTTTGCTGTTGTGTCTCGGTAATGAACATTCAGTCGATTTGAAAAAAATAGTCCGCTCAAACCCAGGTGATCGGGAATTGTTAAAACAAGTGATTGTTGACGCAATGGCGATTAAACCTGAAAAGCATGAATTTAAGCTTCAGGAAAAGCCGGTTATCTTTCGTCATATGAGTGTGACTGGCGGTTAATCGTTAACGAGCAAGTGCGTTAGGATCTTTTCATAAATGGTTGAAAGTGTTTCTAAGTCATCAACGCGAACGTGTTCATTAATTTTGTGAATACTCTCATTGATTGGCCCCAGTTCTATAACTTGAGCACCCGTGGGTGCGATAAAACGTCCATCTGAGGTGCCGCCGCCGGTATCATCAACCGGTTCATAGCCGGTGACTGCTTCAATCGCTTGATGACATGCAGTGATTAGTTCACCTTGGTCTGTTAAGAATGGATTACCTGATAAGCGCCAGTCTAGGGTGTAGTTGAAATTATATTTATCTAAGATGGCATGGGTTCGCTCTTTGATGGTTTTTTCGTTTAAAGCGGTAGAAAAGCGTAGGTTAAATAATATTTCGGCATGGCCGGGGATAATATTCTCAGCACCGGTACCCGCATTAATATTGGAAATCTGCAAACTGGTTGCCGGGAAAAACTGGTTACCCTGATCCCAAACCTCTTGCGTTAATTCAGTGAGTGCCGGACTAACGGCATGGATAGGGTTTTCGGCAATATCCGGGTAGGCAACATGGCCTTGGATACCTGTAACGGTGAGTTTTGCACACAATGAGCCTCGACGACCGACACGGATGACATCGGCTATTTTCTGATCACTGGATGGTTCCCCCACCAGGCACCAGTCAATTTTTTCATGACGTCGTTGTAACACATCAATGACTTTAACCACGCCATTAGTCGCAATACCTTCTTCATCACTAGTAATCATTAGGGCGATCGAGCCGGTGTGGTCAGGATGTTGTTCAATAAACCGTTCGCAAGCCGTTATAAAACAGGCGATGCCACCTTTCATATCGGCAGTCCCGCGGCCATAGAGTAAATCTCCTTTGATGGTCGGTTCAAAAGGCGGGGTGTTCCATTCCTCCAGTGGGCCTGGAGGAACCACATCGGTATGCCCCAGAAAAACAAATAAAGGGGCCGATTGGCCGCGACGTAACCAGATGTTTTGGGTATCGTCAAAATCAAGTCGTTCGTCGACAAAACCAAGTGGAGTGAGGTGCTGGGCGATTAAATCTTGGCAGCCTTCGTCGTTGGGTGTGACCGAAGGTTTTTTGATGAGCGCTTCCAGTAATGTTAGTGTTTTTGTCATGAGGTCCTTTGGGCCGGTTAGATTAACTGTTGTTGGTAAAGCGATTCTGAAAATCCGACAAAGGCTTGGGTTGAACTGATTAAAACCGGGCGTTTAATTAAGGTCGGGTGCAATAACATCCACTCAAGAGCTTGTCTTTGGTCGATATTTTCTCTTATGTCTACAGGGATATCTTTCCAGCGGGTACTGCGTCGGTTAAGGAGTGTTTCCCAAGGTATTTTTTCGGCGAGTATGGCTAGTTGATCTTGATTGAGACCGTCGGTTCTAAAATCATGAAATTGATAATCAAAACCATGCTCCTCAAGCCATTTCCGAGCTTTGCTCACGGTGGTGCAGTTTTTTATGCCGTACAGTGTGATCATTAATTTCGAGCGTTTAGGCGAAGGGTTGGTGATAAGGCTGTTATTGTGCCAAGAGATAAGGCGCTCGACAAGGGGTAGGATTAAGAAAGTTATGAGTTAGAGGAACTCTGGTAGGTTATTTTGTAAACAGTGCCGCTAAAGTCATCAGAAAGAAACAAGTTGCCTTCGTGGTCTTCAGTAAGGTCTACTGGACGGCCAATGACGTCGCCTTGTTTTTCAAAACCGGCAATAAAGTCATGTTGGCGATGAGGACTTGTATCATTAAGGTCTACGGCGATTATTTTATAACCGGTTTTAGTGGAGCGATTCCAAGAACCGTGTAAAGTAATGAGTGCTTTTTTTCGTAAAGAGGGAGGAAACTTGGGGTTTTTAAGAAAAATGAGTGCCAAAGGTGCGCTATGAGCAGTCAGTAAATGGTATGGCGGGGTGGCGGGGTTCATTTCCTGGTTTTCACTTGAGCCATATTGCGGGTCCGGATGGTTGTTTCCATGGCTATAAGGCCAGCCGTAAAAATGGCCTTTCTGAATCCAATTAATTTCATCAGGTGGGTTATTATCACCTAAAAAGTCGCGGCCGTTATCAACGCCAAATAATCGCTGGGTACTGGGTTCCCAGTCGAATCCAACGGTATTTCGTAGCCCGGTTGCATAGACTTCACCGTAACTACCGTCGGGGAGGTATTTAAACAGTGAAGCACGAAAACGATTGGTTTCTTCGCAGACATTACAACTGGAACCTATGGCAATAAAAAGTTGGCCATCAGGGCTGAACTTGATGGTTCGGGTCCAGTGGTTGCCTGCATTAGGGAGATTGTTGATTATGGTTTGATAGGTACCAGAAAGGCGTTTTTTGACTGGATCATAATGAATTCGGCCAATGCTATCGCTTTCGGCGATATAAAGCCAATTGTTGTAAAACGCTAAGCCGCTGGGTAAGTTAAGGTTGGAAAGTAATAGTTGAGCTTGTCGCGGTATCTCTGGGTTGTCGGGTGTTTTTTTTAGTAAGATGACTTGTCCCTTTTTAGGTAAGGTGGCAATTAAATCACCTGTTGGCGTTGGTAAAAGGGTGCGAATGCCCGGCAGATTGCTAGCAAAAACCTGAATACTAAAATCTTGGGGCAGTTTTAAGACTGTATTCAGTGTGGCCTGGTTAGGCGCTGATTTTTTAATGATTGGGATATTGATACCAAAACCATAAGTCATGATAAGCCCGAACAAAGCAACTAAGACCAAAAAACGGCAGATTCTTTTTATGAATACGGTACTCATATCATTTTAAAGTAGGGTACATTGTTTGCTCTTGTAATTTGTTAAGAGTGCTAATGGTCATTTTTAGCCAAATTTTTGAAGTCCTATAAAAGGTGGTTTGAAGAAAATCATTTTTTTCATTCTCTTTGGTTCCAATTATATGACTGGTTGTATTGTATAACCAGCCGTTAAAGGAATTTTTTTAGATGATTATTGTTTTGGAGTCTGCGGTATTTAAGCAGGATAAGAGCGGGTTCTTGGCGAGATAGCGTGTTGGGCTGGTGTTGAAAAGATTAATGAGGTGGTTTTTGGAAAGGTCTTGTCGTGAGGACATGAGAAGTTTTTTAACGCCTAAAAAAGCCGCCAGATCATCGGCTGATGATTTGACGGCTTTGTTTTGGATTAAATGCTTTTTTAGTCTCTTAATAACTCATTGATACCGGTTTTGCTACGTGTACGCTCATCAACTTGTTTGATGATGACGGCGCAATATAAACTATGGCTACCATCTGCAGAAGGAAGGTTGCCTGAGACAACCACCGAGCCAGCTGGGATTCGGCCATAACTGATTTCACCCGTCATACGGTTGAATATTTTAGTGCTTTGGCCAATATAAACACCCATCGAGATCACAGAGCCTTGCTCAACCACGACGCCTTCTACAATTTCAGAACGTGCACCAATAAAACAGTCGTCTTCAATGATGGTGGGGCCTGCTTGTAACGGTTCTAATACGCCGCCAATGCCAACGCCACCAGATAAATGTACATTTTTGCCAATTTGCGCACAGGAGCCGACCGTGACCCAAGTATCAACCATGGTGCCACTATCGACATAAGCGCCAATATTGACATAGGAAGGCATTAAAATTGCCCCTGGAGCAATGTAGGAGCCGTGACGTGCATTGGCATTGGGTACGACCCGAACGCCGGCTTTTTGGAAATCTTCAGGAGTATAGGTAGCAAACTTGGTTTCAACTTTATCGTAATAACGATTAACGCCGCCATCCATAACGCGGTTTTCATTAAGTCTGAAGGAAAGCAAAACTGCTTTTTTTAGCCATTGATTTACGACCCACTCGCCGCTTGATTTTTCAGCAACGCGGGCTTCGCCGCTATCGAGTAGGTTCATCGCTTGTTCAACAGCGCTGCGGACTTCAGGCGATGCTGTGCTGGGTGTGATCTCGGCACGGTTTTCAAAAGCGTTGTTAATAATGTTTTCTAGTTGTCTCATGGTGATTTCTTTATAAAGTGTTAATAAAATTTTTAATACGGTAGGCTGCATCAATGCAGTCAGCTAATGGCGCGACCAGAGCCATTCTTACATGGTTTTCTCCTGGGTTTATACCGTGGGCCTCACGCGATAAAAAACTACCTGGGAGAACGGTCACATTTTCTAATGCAAAGAGCCCTCGCGCAAATTCCGTATCAGCGATGGTCGTTTTAAGCCAGATGTAAAAACTTCCTGGCGGTTGTGAAATTATACAGACATCTGAGAGGATTCTGATAACTGCATCGTATTTTTCACGATAATAAGTCCTGTTTTCAAGAACATGCTCCTCATCTTGCCAGGCTGCAATACTGGCTTGTTGAACGGGTAATGACATGGCGCAGCCGTGATAAGTGCGGTAATGCAGAAATTGTTTAATTAAGTTTGCATCGCCGGCAACAAAACCTGATCGTAATCCCGGTGCGTTAGAGCGTTTAGAAAGGCTGTGAAAAATAACACAGCGATCAAATGTCTTATGACCCAGTGTAAAAGCCGTTTGTAATAAGCCTTGAGGTGGGCAGTTCTCATCAGCATAAATTTCGCTGTAACATTCATCAGAAGCGATGACGAAGTCATAGCGTTGTGCAAGCGTGATTAGTTTTTTATGCGCACTTTGGTCCAGTACGCTACCAGAGGGGTTGCCGGGTGAACAGATGAAAAATAATTGACAACGTTCAAGAATGTCAGTTGGAATGTTGTCAAAGTCAGGGCAGTAATTATTGTCCGCCGTGGTGTTGAGGTAATAGGGTTCAGCACCAGCCAAAAGCGCTGCGCCTTCATAAATCTGGTAGAAGGGGTTTGGCATAATGACGACGCCTTGCTGGTCGGGTTCAATAATGGTTTGCGTAAAAGCAAACAGTGCCTCACGAGTGCCATTGACGGGTAATACATTTTTTTCGGCGCTCATCCACGACGAGTCTATGTCATAACGCTGGCAGACCCAATGTGCGATAGTTTGGCGTAGTTCATCGGTTCCGCGAGTGGTTGGGTAGCTCACTAAACTGGGTAAGTGTTGTTGTAGAGCTTGTTGAATAAATAATGGTGTCGGGTGTTTCGGTTCGCCAATGGACAATGCAATGGCGGATTTATCTGCGGGCGGAATAACGCCGTGCTTGAGTTGGTTGAGTTTCTCAAAGGGGTAAGGGTGTAAATGGTTTAATTTCGGGTTCATAGCTTAAGGTGTGCAGTGTGGCGTGTGACCTTGGGCATTGGCTTGTTGACTCAGTGCTAATGCGGTTGGCATGTGTTGACGTAATGTTTCAATACGACGGTGATAACTGGGATGGGTTGACAGGAATTCGGATGGTTGTTGTTTGTTGGTTTGAGCCATTTTTTGCCATAGAATAATGCTTTGCTGTGGGTCAAATCCGGCTTTTGCCATTAATTCTAATCCGAGTGTATCCGCTTCTTGTTCATGAAGTCGGCTAAAAGGCAGGAGGATTCCGTAATGGCCGCCAACACCGAGAAGGCTGAGTGCTGTTTTCCCTATCAGGGTTTTAGGAGCGCTGAGCTTTTGACTGAGTAAGAGGCCTTGTTGTAAGGCAAATTTCTGGGATAACCGTTCATTGCTGTGACGGGCTAGAACATGGCTTATCTCATGACCAATAACGGTTGCGAGTTGGTCTGCGTTGTCAGTAAGCGCGAGTAGGCCACTATGAATGCCTATTTTGTTACCAGGCAAAGCAAAGGCGTTAGGGCTGTTATCGATGAACAAGGTGATTTCCCATGGCGCACTGTTAAGCGTTGTTGTCATTGCTTGGCTGATACAGTTAATATAGTCAACTTGGTGGCCTTGGGCGCGTATTTTTTTTGTTGCTTTTAGATCCTGAAAGGCAGTTATACCCATGCTGCTGATTTGTGTCTCGGGTATTAGGATCAGTTGTTTGCGCCCGGATGCTGTGGTTGCACAGCCGATTAGTGATATGAGGCCGATCAATAAAAGGGTGTGTTGAAAAAAAGTCATAAGGGTTTGCATTATCGTCTTAATGCGTTAAAAGGGAGGTACGGGCGGCTAACTCATCGGTTAAACCCGTGAGTAAGTCATCTTTTAGACGATCAAGCTTTTTGAGGTCATTGATGCATTGGTGTTCTGGGTCGGTAATATAAAACCAGTCTTCTACGCGGCCACCAATGGTTGATATTTTAGCGTTATGTAGAACAATGTCATTGTTCTGAAAAATATGTCCTATTTTAGCAAGCAGCCCCGGGTTATCAGTGCTGATGATTTCTAAAATAGTGTATTGTTTTTTAGGGTCAGGATGAAAACTAACTTGGGGTTTGATCGGGAAATATTTACCTTGACGCGATAGGCGGTTGATATTGTCACGGCCTTTGTAATTTTTGTTCTGTAATCGATGACTAATTTGAGCGCTTAAATTAATTTCTTTAATCAGATTATTGATGGGTTCGCCTGATTGTTCAAGGACATGAAAACTGTTTAGGACATATTCGTTTTTTGCGGTGGTAATTCGGGCATCTAGGATCGATAAGCCGAGTTGATCGAGAATGTCTGCGCATAAGGAGAAGATTGGTCCAGTATCTTTGGTAAAGATAAAGACTTCAGCGCTGCCGCGTAGTGTTTGAGGTCTGAGTAGGACTAATGGCAGGTTGTGATTGTCGCTATCGATCGAGATGATGCCCAGCGTGTGCCAGACAATTTCGTCAGCAGAATATTTGATAAAGTAATTATTATCGAGATACTCCCACGCTTTCTCAATAGATTCAAGGCGAGCCCCTTTGTTGATCAGGTTGTTTTTAGCTTCATTCTGAGTGTCTTTTATACGGTCTTGTTGGGCGATAGGATTTTCCAGTCCCTGTTCTAGGGCGGCATGGGTTGAAAGATAAAGTTCTTTTAACAAGCTGTCTTTCCAGGAATTCCAAAGCGTCGGGTTAGTGGCGCGGATATCAGCAACAGTCAGTAAATAAAGATGATTAAGGCGCTCGTGTGTACCGACTTGTTCTGCAAAAGCGTGAACAACTTCCGGGTCACTGATGTCTTTTTGTTGAGCCGTTGTCGACATAATCAGGTGGTGGCGTACAAGCCAGACAATGAGTGCGGTATCGGACTCAGAAATAGTGTGGTCTCGGCAAAATTCTCGGGCGATTTCTTGGCCATTAACCGAATGGTCGCCGCCAAGGCCTTTTGCAATATCATGAAAAAGGCCGGCCAGATAAAGCACTTCAGGTCTTGGGATCAGTAGAAAAATATCGTTACAAAAGGGTACTTCATCATTGTGTTTATTAAGGGCGAAACGACGCATGTTTCTGATGACAAAAAGGGTGTGTTCGTCAACGGTATAAATATGAAATAAGTCGTACTGCATACGTGCAACAATGTTCTTAAAACAAGGCAGGTAGGCGGCTAACAAACCATAACGATTCATTCTGCGTAGTTGCTGAGTTGTCCCTTCGGGTTGTTTCAGTATTGCCATAAATAAGTTGCGACACTCTTGCTGAGCGCGGAATTCATCGTCAATTAAATGCAGGTTATTTTGAATCAGGCGAATTGTTTTAGCGCGAATACCTTTAATTTGAGTGTTTTGTTGACATAAAAGGAAAACTTCCAGTAAGGCTTTCGGCGAGCGATTAAAAAGATCGCTGTCTACCGCTTCGATATAACCATTGGAAATTTGAAAATCATTGTTTAATAATTCAGGTGGCTCATTTTGAATATTGATGACTCGTTCTTGAAGTAATTGTAGTAGCACCTCATTCAGTCGTTCCAGACCGACTACAGTTTTAAAATAGAGCTGCATGAATTGCTCGATTGCATTATTTCCCGAAGCCTCAAAGCCAAATTGATCAGCAAGTTCCCGTTGAAAATCAAATAACAATCGGTTTTCATCTTTGCCGGTCAGGCAGTGTAAAGCATAGCGGATACGCCATAATATTTGGGTGTCGGCAATGAGTTCTTGGTATTCTGCTGGTGATAAATAATTAAGCTCAATTAAAGATTGGGAATGCTTTTGCTGATAATGGCGATTAAAAACCCAGTTAAATGTTTGAATATCGCGAAGCCCACCAGGTCCTTCTTTAATATTGGGTTCAAGGTTGTAGGCTGTATCATAAAATTTATGATGTCGTTGCGCACGTTCTTTTAGTTTGGCGTCAAAAAACTGAGTCGAAGGCCACATGCGGTCAGTTGCTGTTTGATGATTGAGTTGTTCCAGAAGAGCGCTATTGCCGGTAATTAAGCGTGACTCAATAATGCTGGTCATAACCGACTGATCTGATTTGGCGAGGGTTGTGCATTCTGTTAGCGTTCGAATACTTTGTCCGGGTTTTAGGCCAAAATCCCAAAGCGTGCTGGTAAATGTTTCCAATAACCGGGTTTGATTGGGGCTTAATGGGTCTTCGGTCAGTAAAATGAGGATATCGACATCTGAGTGGGGAAACATTTCTTGGCGGCCATAACCACCAATAGCGAGTAAAGCACCCAACTGAGCTTGGTCGCCTAAAACATGATCCCAGTAGGTGCTGAGTGTATCGTCAATGAGTTGTGAACGTTGTTGTAGCAGTGGGTCTACCGATTGATTCGGGTTGAACTGGTCGAAAGTTTTTTGCTGCTGCTTATGGAGTTCTTGCTTGACTAAAGTTGGGTAATTTTCCCTGCGCAACAGGTTTTTTAATGTTTCGATATAACAGGGTTCGGTCATTTTTCTTCTTGGCGTAGGGTTAAAATCTCTGAACCGGTTTCGGTCACTAGAATTGTGTGCTCGAATTGTGCTGAGAGCGAACGATCTTTGGTGACTGCGGTCCAGCCATCGGACAGGATTTTAACGTTGCGTTTGCCGATATTGAGCATGGGTTCTATGGTAAAGATCATGCCGGGATCGATGGTCAAGCCTTGCCCTGATTTTCCAAAGTGTAAGACGTGGGGTTCTTCGTGGAATTTTTTTCCGATACCGTGGCCGCTAAATTCTCTGACAATTGAGTAACGGTTAGATTCTGCATATTTTTGTATGGCATAGCCGATGTCGCCGAGGGTAGCGCCGGGTTTGACTTGCTCAATGCCTTTAAAAAGTGATTCCTGTGTGACTTGAATCAGTCGTTTAGCATGAGGGCTGATCGTACCAACCGGAAACATTTTACTGGTATCGCCGTGATAACCGTCTTTGATAACAGTAATGTCGATGTTGACGATGTCGCCTTTTTTTAGTTTTTTAGGGCCCGGAATGCCATGACAGACCTGAAAATTGATAGAGGTACAGATAGATTTTGGAAAGCCGCGGTAGTTAAGAGGGGCCGGTATAGCTTGTTGAGTCGTTACAATATAGTCATGACAAAGCTGATCGAGCTCTTCTGTACTGATGCCTGGAACAACATGGGGTTCAATCATTTCAAGAACTTCAGCTGCGAGTTGGCCGGCGATACGCATTTTTGCAATATCCTCTGGGGTATTGATCGTGATGCTCATAAATGTATTTAAAGTTGTTTTGAGTTTAAAATGTTATTTTAGCAGATAAGAAATTGTTTGTTGTCGTAAAATATGGTATAAAGATCAGTTAATTCTCACACTTAATCGTCACGTTTGATAGGGTGCCTGTTTTTAGCTTTTTACTTGAGCCGAGCGGGTTGTCGAATGGGATAAGTGGAGGCGTAACCCTTTGCTTGACATAATCAGGCAGAATAATCTTTAGGAGTATTATACATGGCAGCAGTAACCATGCGTCAGATGTTAGAAGCTGGCGTTCATTTCGGTCATCAAACCCGTTATTGGAATCCAAAAATGGCACCGTTTATTTTTGGAGCTCGTAGTAGCATTCACATTGTCAACTTAGAAAAGACCTTGCCTCTATACAATGATGCAATGAATTTTGTCGGTAAAGTTGCGGCTAAAAAAGGCACGATCTTGTTCGTGGGTACCAAGAAAGCAGCACGTAATACAGTGGTTGAAGAAGCCACTCGATGTGGTATGCCTTATGTCAACCATCGCTGGTTAGGTGGTATGCTGACTAATTTTAAAACGATTAAAAAATCTATTAATCGTTTAAAAGAATTAGAAGCGATGACGGCTGATGGAACGATTAATCAGCGTTTTAACAAGAAAGAAGCGCTAGGAATGCAGCGTGAAATGGAAAAGCTAGAGCGCAGTGTTGGCGGCATTAAAGACATGAGAGGTGTACCTGAAGCTATTTTTGTCTTTGATGTGGGCTATGAAAAGAATGCGGTTAATGAAGCTAAGAAATTAGGTATTCCGGTGATCGGTATCGTAGATACTAACAATTCTCCGGAATTAGTGGACTATATGATTCCAGGTAACGATGATTCGATTCGCGCGATTAAGCTTTATTGCCAATCAGCATCAGCGGCTGTTTTAGAAGCAAAAGCGGCTAATTTAGGCGGTGTTAAAGATGATTTCGTTGAGATGAAAGATGGTGCCAAAGCGGCAGAAGACGTAGCCGAATAGGTTTTTAATTTAGTGAATTAACAATTTTCGTTAACGGTTTGTTGTGTTAGCGAATTTGAATTGAGCGCCTCCACTTATGGGGGCGTTTTTATAGATAAAAGATAGTTTAAGGTGGAAAAGACATGAAAATTTCAGCGGCAATGGTAAAAGAACTGCGCGAAAGAACGGGCTCAGGGATGATGGAATGTAAACGTGCGTTAACTGCGGCAGAGGGTGATTTAGAGTTAGCGGTAGAGCAAATGCGTAAAGCAGGTTTAGCCAAAGCAGATAAAAAATCAGGGCGTATTGCAGCGGAAGGTACAATTGGCGTTAAAGTTAGTGATGACGGCAAAACGGTTGCAATGGTTGATGTGAACTGTGAAACAGATTTTGTTTCCAAAGGGGATGAGTTTAAAGGTTTTGCAGCTGATGTGGCACAGGCGGTCTTGTTGTCAGAGAGTGAAACGATTGATGATGTTAATGCTTTAGGCTTGGCGAACGGCCAAACGGTAGATGATGTGCGTCGTGAAATGATTGCTAAGTTAGGAGAGAATATCACAGTTAGACGTGTTCAAAAATTTGCTTCACAAGGTGGTACCTCTTGTTACCTGCATGGTAGTCGCATTGGCGTTATTGTCGAATTAGCAAAGGCAGATGACGTTTTAGGTAAAGATATTGCCATGCATGTGGCAGCGACTAAACCTTTTTGCGTGGCAGAAGATAACGTGCCTGCTGAGATGATTGACAAAGAAAAAGAAATTTTCGCTGCTCAGGCTGCAGAAAGTGGTAAGCCAGCAGCTATTATTGAAAAAATGGTAACCGGACGGATTAAGAAGTATTTAGCAGAAGTGACGTTATTAGGGCAGGCGTTTATTAAAGACGACAAACAAACCGTTGCAAAGATCGTTGCCGATCAGGGTAATTCAGTGATTCGTTTTGAGCGCTTCGAAGTGGGTGAAGGCATTGAAAAGAAAGAAGAGAACTTTGCTGATGAAGTCATGGCTCAAGTTCGCGGCGAATAAGTTTTTCGCGTAAGGCTATGCTAGAATCGCTCCACTTAGATTACGATATTATATAAAGTAAGGAGACTCGTTATGACTGATATGATTTGTCGACGTATTTTGCTGAAGTTAAGTGGTGAAGCGTTGATGAGTGAAGAGGGAGGCAGCATAGATGCTAGAATCCTGAAGCGGTTAGCCACTGAAATCAAGGAATTATGTGACGCGGGTGTTGAAGTGGGGCTGGTTATCGGTGGTGGTAATATCCTGCGTGGTGCGCAAAAAGCCTCTGAAGGGTTAGACCGGGTAACCAGTGACCACATGGGGATGTTGGCAACAGTGATTAATGCGATGGCCATGCAGGATGCTTTAGAATGTATTGATCAACCGGTACGGGTGATGTCGGCTTTGCAAATTAATCAGGTTTGTGAAGATTATATTCGTCGCCGTGCGGTTCGGCATTTGGAGAAAGGTCGGGTGGCTATTTTTGCAGCGGGAATGGGTAACCCTTTTTTTACCACGGATTCTGCTGCCAGTCTGCGGGCTGTTGAAATTAATGCCGACCTTTTAATTAAAGCAACCAAAGTGGAAGGGGTTTATTCGTCTGATCCTGCAAAAGATAGTAATGCCGTGTTGTATAAGCAACTTACTTTTGATGAGGCGCTTGATCAGCGGTTAGGCGTTATGGACGCAACGGCTTTAGTGTTGTGTCGTGATAATAATTTATCACTGCGCGTCATGAATATTTTTGAGCCCGGAGCAATTATGCGATTGATGCAGGGTGAGGATTTAGGATCTTTAATAACAGCTAGAGGTGGGGCATGATTAGTGATATAGAACAAGAAGCTTCTGCACGAATGACCAAAAGTGTTGAAGCAGTAAAGCAAGCCTTTTTGAAAATAAGAACCGGGCGAGCGCATCCCAGTTTATTAAATCAAATACAAGTGTCGTACTACGGTACTGATACAGCCTTAACACAGGTTGCCAACGTTGCTGTGGAAGATTCCAGAACGTTAACAGTTACACCGTGGGAACAAGGGATGGTACAGGCCATAGAAAAAGCGATTTTGGCCTCTGATATGGGGTTGAATCCTGCAACAACCGGCACCGTGATTCGTATACCATTGCCACCATTAACAGAAGAACGGCGTCGTGATTTAGTGAAATTAGTAAAACATGAGGTGGAAAACGGACGGATTTCAATCCGTAGTATTCGTCGGGATGCTAATTCCGATATTAAAGAAGCATTGAAAGAGAAAATGATTTCTGAAGACGAGTCCCGTAAAGGTGAAGAAAAGATTCAAAAGCTAACCGATAGTTATGTTAAAGCGGTGGAAAAACTTTTGGAAGAAAAAGAAGCGGATTTAATGTCTTTTTAGTTTTTTTAAGTTGAACAGATAAAGAAATGAACACTGACACGATCAATATCGGTGTTAATAAACCTAGACACATTGCGATTGTAATGGATGGTAATGGTCGCTGGGCACAAGCGAAGCACTTGCCTCGTACTGCAGGGCATCATGCCGGTTCTAAAGCGGTGCGGCGTACCGTTGAGTATTGTGCTCAACAAGGTATAGAGGCTTTAACCTTATTTGCTTTTAGTAGTGAAAACTGGCGTAGACCGAAAGAAGAGGTTGAAATCTTAATGCGCTTGTTTATGGTCACGCTTGATCAGGAAGTTAAGGGCTTAAATGAAAATAAGATTCGTCTGATGTTTATTGGGGACCGCAGTGCTTTTTCTAGGGCGTTACAAGATAAAATTAAAGAAAGCGAGCAATTAACCCAACAAAACACTGGGATGACGTTAATGATCGCCGCAAATTATGGCGGACGCTGGGATATTTGTCAGGCTACTGAGAAAATTGTGCAACAGGCTATCGCAACGAATGATCCTAATTTTAAAGTGACAGAAGCATTATTTGAGAGCAGTTTGGAGACAGCAGGGATTCATGATCCGGATTTATTGATCCGAACTGGCGGTGAAAAAAGGATCAGTAATTTCATGTTGTGGCAAATGGCTTACACTGAGTTTTTTAATAGTACAGTGCTTTGGCCTGACTTTAATGAAGATTATTTGAGGGAAGCCATTTTCGATTACCAAAATAGGCAGCGGCGCTTTGGCCGTACAGGAGCACAGGTCGACTCGACCAAGAACAATAATAAAAACTAACTATCAATTTAAATTATTAAGACGACTAAAAGAGACAATGTTAATTAAACGTATTATTACAGCACTTGTATTGATTCCTGCCATTATCGCTGCAGTTTTTTTATTGCCGGATAATTATTTTAATCTATTTTGTGCCCTTTTCATTTTAGTGGCCGGCTGGGAATGGGTGAGTCTATCAGGTGTAAGTGACCGAATTGTAAAGATTATTTTTCTGGTCTTTTTAGGCCTCTCGATGCAGGCAATGGGGTCATGGGTAGATTTTATTGAATATTTGGTTGATGAGTTACATAACCTAGATATTTATGAGTTATCTGGAATTATTGATTGGCTCGCTATAGGCCCAGCATTGTGGTGGCTTTTTGCGATGATCTTGATTCGTAATGCAGGCGGTGCTTTACTTGAAATTAATATTAAGAAGCGCTTTAAGTTAATTTTGGGCTGGCTTTTGCTGCTTTCGGCATGGTTGTTTTTTACCCGTCTCAGAGCACTTTACGGTAACGAAATGATTATGTATTTCCTATTGTTGATTTGGACGGCTGATATTGCGGCTTATTTTGTCGGACGTAAGTATGGCGAAATGAAGTTGGCACCGGAAATTAGTCCGGGAAAAACCATTGCCGGCATGTATGGGGCCATTGTTTCAGCCTTTATAATGGGTATCGGTTTGGGTTTTTATTATGGTTTTCCACTGATTATTGCCGCTAATTTTGTCATGTTATCGGCCTTTACCGTACTTGTTTCGATTTATGGTGATTTGTTTATTAGTATGCTGAAACGCCGTCAAGGTGTTAAAGATTCGGGAACCTTATTACCTGGCCACGGCGGTGTACTGGACCGTCTGGATAGTTTGATTTCTGCGATTCCGGTATTTTATTTGGGCGTCATCTTAATTCGCCAAGTCTCATGAAGGGAATATGCATTCTGGGTTCAACCGGTTCGATTGGCGTGAGTACGCTGGATGTCGTAGCGCGTCATCCCGACCTGTATCGGGTCATTGCATTAACGGCGAATACTAATATTACTGATTTATTGCAGCAATGCTTAGAACATCGTCCTCAATACGTGGTGGTCGATAGCCGAAAAGCAGAAGAAATGAGGCAATTGCTGGCGTCTTCTGGGCTTTCATCGATTGAAGTATTGACCGGGACGGCTGGGCTTGAGCAGGTTGCTATTTTAGAGTCGGTAGACTCGGTCATGGCGGCCATAGTCGGTGCTGCGGGTTTACTACCCACATTAGCCGCTGCAAAAGCAGGTAAAACGGTATTATTGGCGAATAAAGAAGCCTTAGTGATGTCGGGCGATCTGTTTATGGAAGCCGTTGCGGAATCTAAAGCAGAGTTACTGCCGATCGACAGTGAGCATAATGCGATTTTTCAGTGTATGCCGGCAGGTTATCAGGCTGGTCAGAAAGCACCGGTTGCACGGCGTATTTTACTGACTGCTTCGGGGGGTCCGTTTCGAACGTTGCCCGTGGAACAGTTAGTAGATGTGACTCCGGCACAGGCAGTGGCACATCCGAACTGGGATATGGGTCAGAAAATATCGGTTGATTCAGCAACGATGATGAACAAAGGTCTGGAAATGATTGAAGCTTGTTTATTGTTTAATATGCCATCAGATCAAATTCAAATCGTTTTGCACCCGCAAAGTATTATTCATTCTATGGTCGACTATGTCGACGGTACGGTGTTGGCTCAAATGGGTAATCCTGATATGCGAATTCCTATTGCGCATGCCTTGGCAATGCCTGAGCGCTTTGAGTCAGGGGCCGAGCCGTTAAATATTTTTGATGTGAAACGGATGGATTTTGAAGAGCCTGATCTGGAACGTTTTCCTTGTTTACGTCTGGCCTACCAGGCAATTAACCATGGCGGTATTATGCCGGCGGTATTAAATGCAGCCAATGAGGTTGCCGTTGCGGCATTCTTACAGGAGCGAATCCGCTTTACCGATATTGCTAAGGTTATTGAGCGTTGTATGGATTTAATCGCACCGGCCAGTGCTGAAAGTTTAGCCATTGTGCTCGATGCAGACCGGTTGGCACGAGAGCATTCTGAAGAGATTATTAGAGGCATGGTCTAAACGTGGAATCGCCGTCCTTAATTTACACCTTATTTTACTTTCTGATTGCGATCGCTATTTTAGTATCTTTTCATGAGTATGGACACTTTTGGGTCGCACGTAAATTAGGGGTTAGAGTGCTTCGTTTTTCGATTGGTTTTGGTAAGGTGTTATGGCGTTATCAGAAGACCCCTGATTCAACTGAATATGTGATTGCCGCAATTCCTCTAGGCGGCTATGTCAAAATGCTCGATGAAAGTATTGAGCCGGTAGAAGAGTCGCAGTTACCGTTTGCCTTTAATCGACAGCCGTTATGGTCGCGATCTGCCATCGTACTGGCCGGACCGCTATTTAATCTAATCTTAGCGGTACTGTTGTATTGGGCTGTTTTTTTTATTGGTGATATTGGAATTCGTCCAGTGATCGCAGAGCCTGCTCCAATGACTATTGCTGCGGGTGGGGGATTCACTGAAAGAGATGAAATTCTGACGGTTAATGATCAATTAACGCCCACTTGGTCTGAAGCCATGGGGACTGTGTTTTCTACAGCTCTCAAGGGTAAGCGTCAGGTTGCGGTTGAGGTTTTAACCGATAGCGGTGATAAAACGGTTAGAGTTTTACAACTACCGGCCGTATTAGAAACGGATCCAACTGAGTTTTATAAAGCATTAGGTTTATCGTTATGGTCCCCAACCATCGCCCCAGTTATTGGTAAAGTGGTCCCCGAGGGACCAGCTGAAAAGGCAGGACTAGCCGTTGATGATTATATAGTCAGTGTGAATGGTTCAGCATTGACTCGGTGGATGGATCTGGTCGATTATGTAAAAAAATCACCGGGTGAGACGTTGCAGCTAGTGATAGAACGCGGCGGTGTGGCAATGAATTTGGCTGTTACTCCTGAGCGTATTGACAGTGACTCGGGAGCTCAGGGGAAAATTGGTGCCGGTGCTAAAGTGCCAGAAGATTTAGTTCAATCAATGCGGGTGGAATATACTTTGCCGCCGATTGAAGGTTTTTTAGCAGCCTGTAATAAAACCTATCAATTTACTATTGCATCGTTGAAGATGGTGGGCTTTATGGTCGCAGGGACTGCTTCGGTTGATAATCTAAGCGGCCCTTTAAGCATTGCACAATATGCTGGTCAGTCCGCTGATTTAGGCTTAGTGCATTTTCTAAAATTTCTTGCTGTGGTGAGTGTAAGTCTTGGTATTTTGAATTTATTACCGATTCCGGTATTAGATGGCGGTCATTTGATGTTTTACGCCATTGAAGCGATTAAAGGCAGCCCGGTCTCAGAGCGGGTCCAGATCGTCTTTCAGCAATTTGGTTTTATTATTTTATTATCACTGATGGCACTTGCAGTGATGTTAGATATTCAGCGATTATTTAGTTAAGGAGTCTTCGGTATGCGGTTATGGAGCAGTAGGTTTTTAAAAATAGTCTTGGCAATGACCTTAATTAGTCCAGTTTTTGCTGGAGAAGAGGCGGTTAGAGCGGCCTTGACCAAAGCTATGCCGTCGCTGACAGTTGACTCGATTCAGAGTTCTGAAATTGAAGGTTTATATGAAGTGGTTATTGGTTCCAAAATTGTTTATGTCTCCAGTGACGGGAACTATTTATTACAAGGTCAACTGATTGATATTGCCGCACGGAAAGATCTAACCGAGGCACGTTTAAGCGGTTCCCGCGTTAAAGCACTAGCGGCTATTGCACCGGAAGAAATGCTTGTTTTTACCGCGGATCAGCCGAAATATAAAATCACCGTTTTTACTGATATTGATTGTGGCTATTGCCGGAAATTACATCGTGAAATTGACCAGTATTTAGCGCGTGGAATCAGTGTTCATTATATGTTCTATCCCAGAGCCGGGTTAGGGTCTGAATCGTATGATAAGGCGGTTTCAGTGTGGTGTGCTCAAGACCAACATGCAGCATTAACGGCAGCAAAATCAGGGCAGGATCCGGTTAAAAAAACCTGTGATAATCCGATTAAAAAGCATATGGCACTGGCGAGTAACTTTGGCCTGAGTGGTACCCCGATGATGGTGTCTGAAAAAGGCACTATTTTTGCTGGCTATATGCCCCCAGAGCAATTGGAAAAAGCCTTAGCATTTGAATAATCATTGACCTTAAAGCAGTTTCTTTAACGCATAGAGTTGTTGCAGTGCTTCTAATGGCGTGAGTTGCTCAGGGTCGATCGTTTCTAAAACCGATAACGCTTCAGAGGGAGTGTGCTGCGGTTCAAAATTAAACAGGTCAAGTTGATCGCTCCCTAAGTTGTCTTGCTGGTCGCGGTAGCTTTGTTGTTCTAAAGACTGTAATTTTTCCCGAGCTTTTTCGATCACCGGTAATGGAACGCCAGCTAAGGCTGCGACTTGTAAGCCATAGCTTTGACTGGCTGCGCCTTCTTTAATGGCATGTAAAAAGAAAATCTTGTTATCGTGTTCACGGGCGTCCAAATGGATATTATGAATGGTTTTTTTCGCATTGGTTAATTGCGTTAATTCAAAATAATGGGTCGCAAACAGGGTATAGGCCTGCGTCTGGTTGGCCAGATATTCAGCACAGGCCCAAGCCAGAGACAAGCCATCAAAGGTACTGGTGCCGCGGCCGATTTCATCCATTAAAATTAAACTGTTTGCCGTTGCATGGTTAAGAATATAGGCGGTTTCTGACATTTCCACCATAAAGGTTGAGCGGCCACTGGCTAAATCATCAAAAGCCCCGATTCGGGTAAAGATTTTATCAACAGGACCGATGTCGGCAGATTCAGCCGGTACAAAACAGCCGATATGAGCCATTAAGACAATCAGTGCCGTCTGGCGCATATAGGTTGACTTACCGCCCATATTCGGGCCGGTAATAATCAACATGCGGCGGGTTGAGCCAAGGGTTAAGTCGTTGGCAATAAAAGGGGTTTCTAAGACTGACTCGACCACCAGATGGCGCCCGCCTTGAATCTTAATGCCGGGGTTAGTTTTAAGGGTCGGGCAACTGAGGTTGAGTGAGTTACTGCGGTCAGCAAAATTAACTAAAATATCCAGTTCAGACAGTCCTTGGCTTAACTGTTGTAGGGTTGAGACCGATTGACCCAGTTGGTTTAGTAAATCGTCGTACAGCGTTTTTTCAAAAGCCAGTGCTTTTTCTCGGGCGCTGAGGATTTTATCTTCAAAGGCTTTGAGTTCTTCGGTAATAAAACGCTCCGTATTTTTAAGGGTTTGTTTGCGGGTGTAATGGGCCGGGACCTGTTCAGATTGAGAGCGTGGTATTTCAATATAAAAACCGTGCACCCGGTTGTAGTTAACCTTGAGGGTGGTAATGCCGCTGTTTTGTTTTTCTTGCGTTTCAAGATCGAGTAAGAACTGGTCGGCATTTTGGCTTAAATTACGCAGTTCATCCAGTTCGCGATGGTAGTTTTGAGCAATCACGCCGCCATCTCGAATTAATGTCGGCGGATTGTCGACCAGCGCACGTTGTAGCAGGGTTAATAAGTCCGGCTGTATATCGATGGCAGCGGTTAACGATTTTAGTCGAGGGATAAGACGGAGTGGGGTTAGCAATTGCTGTATTTCAGGGAGCGCAGCGAGGGTATTGCGGAGGGTAATTAGGTCTCGGGGGCGGGCTGATTTTAGAGCAATACGCGTACTGATGCGTTCAATATCACCGACTTTTTTGAGAGGGTGTTGTAACGCTTCATAGTGGCTGGCCTCTAAGAGTGCGGTAATCGCCTGATAGCGGTGTTCTAGGGTGGTTTTACAACGCAGCGGTAAATTAATCCAGCGCCGCAGGTGGCGGCTGCCCATGGCGGTTTGGGTGTTGTTGAGTACGCCAAACAGGGTATAGCGTAAATCACCGCTGGGGTGCTGGTCGAGTTCTAAGTTTTTACGGCTGGCAGCATCGAGTGTGATATGGGAATCACTGTTTTCAACAGTAATCCCCTGAAGATGCGGTAAGGCTTGTTTTTGGGTCTCTTTGACATATTGCAGTAAACAGCCGATAGCGCCAATAGCAAGCGGCAGGCCTTCTAGGCCAAAGCCGTTTAAATCGTGAATTTTAAATTGATTTAATAGTAATTGGCGGGCACTGGCAGGGTCAAAGTGCCAGGGTGGCCGGACGGTAACACCGGTTCTGGATTTTAATAGCGGCGGTAGAGGCATCTGTTCATTGACTAAACATTCAGCCGGTTGCAGGCGTTCGATCATGCTAGCTAAGTCGCTACTTGGGTCGAGGGTTTCAACGCGTAACTGGCCACTACTTAATACCAAACTGGCAATGGCCATCTTGTCGTCTTGTTGATGGATGGCAACCAATAAGTGGTCTCGGCTGTCCTCAAGAAACGAGTCATCGGTTAAGGTGCCGGGGGTGATAATGCGCACCACTTCCCGTTCCACCGGGCCTTTACTGGTAGCAGGGTCGCCTATTTGCTCACAAATCGCGACCGATTCACCGGCTCTGAGCAGTTTAGCCAGATAATTGTCGGCAGCATGATAGGGGATGCCGGCCATCGGGATCGGGCTGCCGGCCGAACTGCCGCGGCTGGTGAGGGTAATATTGAGCAGGTGGGCGGCCTTTTGCGCATCGTCAAAAAACAATTCGTAAAAATCGCCCATCCGGTAGAACAATAAGGTGTCAGGGTGCTGCCCTTTAATACGGTGGTACTGCGCCATCATCGGGGTATGTTGTTTGGTCGGTTTTTCTTTTATACTCATGGCCCTATTTTACTGAATCGGAGTTTTTACTGGTGATAAATTATTGGCAGGTGTGGCGTGGATAAAAAAATAATAACCTTAGCCGGTGAGGTGGCGGCTTTACTGGCCGATAAAAAAATAACTGTGGCGGTTGCAGAATCCTGTACCGGCGGCGCTTTGTGCCAAGCCTTAACCGACATTCCGGGGAGTTCTGCATGGTTTGACCGGGGCTTTGTGACTTACAGTAATCAGGCGAAAGTCGATATGCTCGGGGTCAGCCCTGCCTTACTCGACCAATACGGCGCGGTGAGCTTTGAAACCGCACGGGCCATGGTGGAGGGGGTACATAACCACAGCAACGCAGAACTGGCCATTGCGATTACCGGTATCGCCGGGCCAGAGGGCGGGACGGCTCAAAAGCCGGTTGGTACAGTTTTTTTCGGCATCGGCCAAAAAGGCCAAGCGGTTAAGATTGACAAACGCCGTTTTAAAGGCGACCGGAATGAAGTCAGAGCGCGCAGTATCGAGTTTGTGCTAAAAGCGTTACTTAAAACGCTGGGATGAAAAAAATGCCCCCAAAAGGGGGCTAATTATTGGGGGTTTACTCAAAAAGAAAAAAGGGTTAACACAGACCGGCAGTAACACAGGTTGAGGTTGGGTCAACTGCCCATGTTAATGTACCCTGCCCTGTAACGGGTGTGCATGTTGTGCCGCTTACTGTTCCTATGCATGGTGTTAAAATATAAGTTGTCGAATCAACACTCGCCTCCCCGGTGGCGGTAATTATAGCGGTTGTTGTAGCTATCGTAACGTCATTTACGTTCTGACCAACTTCTGATTCTGTAAGGGTAATTCCCAGTTCAGATTCTGAATCACAGGAAGCTAGATCATTTTCGGTTTGAAAACAGATGTCAATTGCTAACTTTACCGGATCGGCGGCACTGATTACTTCGGTAAATTTTGCCTTTTTGGTGTAGGTGCTGTAAGCCGGAATCGCAATGGCGGCTAAAATGCCGATAATCGCAACAACGATCAGTAATTCGATTAAGGTAAAGCCTTTTTGATTAGATTGATATTTCATTTAATTTTTCCTTGTTCGGTTGGAAAGGGTTGTCTTTGGTATCGGTATTTGCATTTGCTGTGCCAAATGCACAAATCAGCAGGTACAAAAAAGAAATAATGAAGGTAACTATTTGAAAACAAGGTGTTTTTAAAAGTCAACGGCATTAACCAACAGGTGTTTAAGCAATAAAACCGCAGTTGCTTGAAGCCATTTTGATTTGCACGATGCAATGCATTTGCTTATTTCAAGGGGTTTTGCACAATTCAACGGTTCAGGCGTAGTTTTTAGAGTCTCTAGTGCGCAATAAAGCCCTTTATTACTGGGAATAAAAATGAGAAACTAACGGTTAAGACCCTAAAACCAATAAAAAAGAAGGGTTTTACGCTTTTAGGCGCGTGTAAAAATAAACAAATTTGAGGAGATTTATCATGTTTACAGTAAAACCTTGGCTGGCAGTCATAGCCCTTGTGAGTGTAACCGGTGTGGCATCTGCAGCCAGTTGGACAGCCTTGCCGGAAACAGCACCCGCCCCGGCGAATAACCCGACAACGGAAGCGAAAATAGAACTGGGAAAAATGCTCTATCATGACCCCAGACTCTCTTCAACCGGAACAGTCTCGTGTTCGTCTTGTCACAGTACCTTGTTAGGCGGTGAAGATAATCGTAAAGTCTCAATGGGTGTTCACGGTCAAACTGGCGGGCGTAGTGCGCCTACGGTGTGGAATGCTGCTTTTAATGACGTACAGTTCTGGGACGGCCGAGCAGCCAGTTTAGAAGAGCAAGCGGCAGGGCCTGTGACCAACCCAATTGAAATGGGCATGAAAAGCTGGAAACAAGTCGTGGCACGGTTAAAAACCATTCCCGGTTATCAAAGCGCCTTTGAAGCCGCTTTTGGTGCCGACTCAATTTCTAAAGACAATGCAACTAAAGCCATTGCTGCTTTTGAAAGAACCTTAATTACCCCGAACAGCGCTTACGATAAGTATGTGAAAGGTGATAAAAGCGCAATGACCGAGCAGCAAATCAGAGGCATGAATACCTTTGCAGATACTGGCTGTACCAGTTGTCATGCCGCGCCGTTGTTTAGTACTACCGGGGTTTTTATGAAATTCCCAACCTTTAAAAACAATGCACTCAGAGCCCGTTATCATTTCGATAAAGATAAAGGCCGCGCTGAAGTGACTAAAAAGTCTGAAGACAACAATCTTTGGAAAGTCCCTACCTTACGTAATATTGCCTTGACAGCCCCTTATTTTCACAACGGTGCAGTGGGAACGTTAGAGGATGCAGTTAAAGTGATGGCAAAATTACAGTTGAATAAAGACTTATCGACAGAAGAAACAGCTGATATTGTTGCTTTCTTAAATGCGTTGACCGGTGAATTTCCAGAGCATCGCAATCCACACCGCTTGCCGACTACGCCCAATACTCGTATTGTGACGAAGTAAGGTGTAGGGAATGTAACAGAACAGTTTTGCCTGGTCGGGCAACTGAAAAAAAGGGCGCTTTCTGCGCCCTTTTTTTATGGCCGGTTTCTAAGGCTCATTAGCGTTCTTGATAGAGGTGACAGGCAGCTATTTTTTGGTCTATCAACTGCAGTTGTTGGCGGTAGGCGGCACTGGTGGTGGACTGGTATGTTTGTTTAAAGGCCGGCGCTAAAATGTTTTCCGGAAAGTCTCTGACATCGGGCATAAATGCGGTATAGCTGGTAATTTTAGCCATTGTTCGTTGTAAGCGCCGGGCACTTGTTTCAGACTCGGTGGCGGCTTTGGCAAAGCGAATGCCGGCGCGGTTAGCCGCTAAATCAATAAAGCTAAAGCCTTTGCCGGCAGAGCCGTCGTGCAACTCTTTTTGTAGGCCCAAACGCTCTGAAAAGGCGGGGTTATTGATCGTAGATAGCAGTGCTGAAGAGATAAAATGCTTTGCCATGTCAACCCGTTGATACATAAAAACAGGTAGGAATTTCACTTTTTGTGGTGCGGTATTTTTAGGAAATAAAGCAGCCACATTGTGTTGCAGGGTGTACAGACCGGTGGCCAGAATAATGGCTTGATTTTCTTTGATTGGATCTAAACCCGGTGCTCTGGTTAAAGAGGCTTGAAAGAGTGTTTGTAGCAGGGTGGCTAAAGACAGACGCCAGTTCGGGTCGTGTTGCTTGACCGTTTGGACTAGATGGTGATGGTAAAAATCCAGAGCTTCAAGGTTAGCGCTGTGTGTCAGTAATTGTTGGGCAGTCGCATAAGCTTTAGGTGTCCAGTGATAATTGAGAGTTAGGGCCTCAGGGCTAATAGTCAGGCTGCGGATGTGGCGTGCGGCTAATAAATAATACTGGTTCAGGTCACTGTAGGTAATTAATGTTTCTAAATAAACATTGCCGTAATGATTAGGCAAGGATAGCGGGCCAAGGGTGAGTTCTGAGATGGTCGGTTGACCTTCTTGATTGGTTAACGTGAAACCCAGATTTAAATAAGGGTTAAGAGCGTTAAACGGGAGTTGAATACTGCTTTCAAAACGAAAGTAATTCTCTTTTAAACGAACTTGTGCCGCACTATTAAAATATTGGTTAAGTAAATGGTTGGCGGCGATATTAAGATCTTTTTCTTCAAGGCGTAAAGTCTTAAGGGTTGCTAGCGGGTCCGGGGCTGCCTGACCATTGAGAATCATGCGCGCACGGCGGATATCTTTGGCTGTCAGTAGACTTTGGTATTCAATGTGGGCGCGCTTCTCTGTGATATAGAACGCGAGTAAATACAGAATCAGTAATGGTGTTGCAAGTGCGAAAAAAAAGAGCCGGACAACAGTGAGCATTAATCAGGTGTTACTCAAAAAAAAGTTGAAAACCAATATTGCTCAAATGTTTAGCCTCATCGTTAAGGTCTGCCAGAGTTAACGGGTATTGCGCCAGCCAGTCAGTTGGAAATTTGAGTGTGAGGGTTTGTTCGATTAAGGTACATTCAAAAGGCGGGAGATTAGCTTCGTTGCGGTTACGATGCAAAACGACGGCAAGGCGTAATAACATCGTTAAATAAACCATGGTTTTATCCCAGGGGCTGGGGAGGTTGTTAAAGGCTTTGAACGAAAGTTTACGACGGTGACTTAATACTAAGGTGCTCAGTAGCAGTTGGTCTTGTCGTGAGAAACCGGGCAAATCGGCATTCTCAATAATATAGGCGCTGTGTTTTTGATATTGATTGTGGGCAATGTCATGGCCAATTTCATGTAAGTCAGCGGCCCAGTTCAACCATTGTAACGCAAGATCAGACTCGATCGCTGGCGGTAGCGTGATTTGTGAGAGGAGTGATTTGAGCGTTTCTTTGATCTGGTTTGCGTGCTTTTTTTCGGTATGATAACGCTTGGCTAAGACCTTAATAGTATCAGAGCGGATGTCGTGGTTATGGATTCTGCCAACTAAATCAACAATTAATCCTTCCCGTAGTGCACCTTCAGAAACGGTCATTTGTTGCAGTCCTAAACTCATAAAGGTGGCATAAATAATGGCCAGACCGCCGGGCAGAATATCGACCCGTTCGGAATCTAGACCCTCTAGATTTATTTTCTCTAGGTCTTTTTTCTTAATTAAATAACGGACGAGTTTTTGCAGTCCGTCCAAAGTGATGCCATTTTTACTCCAGTTATTTTCAACCAATATTTGGTTAATAGAACGCAGGGTCCCGGAAGCACCAATAGCCTCGTCCCAGTGAGTAAAATGAAAATCACGTTGATAGGGTTCGAGTAATTGTTCGGCATGTAAAATCGCTCGATAAAATGATTTCTGGGTAATTTTGCCATTTTTAAAGAATTTCTGGCTCATTGAAACACAGCCAATCGGCAGGCTTTCTTTTCGGTGCGACTTTTTTCCGGTACCAATAATATATTCGGTACTGCCGCCGCCAATGTCCATCACAAATCGTCTTTTAGCATTGGTTTCAAGGCTGTGAGCAACACCCTGATAAATTAACCGGGCTTCTTCTGTACCGGAAATAACATGGATGGGATGGCCGAGTGCCTGTTCTGCTTTGCTAATAAATTGCTGGGCGTTGCTGGCCGTTCTCAGTGTATTGGTACCGACAATCTGAACGCTACCGGCAGGGAATTGGCTGATACGTTGACCAAAACGCTCCAGACAATGGAGTGCCCGTTGCTGGGTTTCTTCCTCGAGATATTTATGTTTATCAAGACCGGAGGCAAGACGAACCATTTCTTTAAGACGATCAACGGTTTGTAATTTGTCATCGGTCAGGCTACAAACTAACATATGAAAACTATTTGAACCGAGATCAACAGCGGCAACAAATTCAGGGAGTTTTTGAGACACAGATTTTAAGTCCTATGGATTACTGAAACGGTTTTTGTAAGATTCTGTTAAAATTATTGAGTTAAATGAACAATGTTGTCAAGTATCGTCTCATATTAGGTTTCGTTTCGTTGCTTTTAGAAAAGGCGGATTGGCAGTTTGCCTTAATGAGAGAAAAGCCGGCTCAGTGTGCATAATGTGCCTGTTGTGGGAGATTGTAACGGGGTTATCAGCCGGTAACACCAGATTTTTAGCTTTAATTAGGTTGTCATATGAAAGCGTTATCCATCCGCAATTTAACTAAAACTTATGCCAATGGCTTTACTGCTCTGCATGGGATTGACTTGGAGGTTGAAGAAGGTGATTTTTTTGCCTTATTAGGACCCAATGGTGCTGGTAAATCAACGGCGATAGGTATTATTTGTTCATTAGTTAATTTGTCGGCCGGGTCGGTGCGTGTTTTTGGGCATGACTTACAGCAGCAGAGCGAACAGGTGAAGCAATGCATTGGGATGGTGCCGCAAGAAATTAACTTCAATCAGTTTGAAACAGTACAAAATATTGTCATCAATCAGGCTGGTTATTATGGTATTGCTCCTAAAGAGGCGCGGGCCCGGGCTGAAAAATGTTTGAAACAAATGCATTTATGGGACCAACGGCATACTGTGTCCAGACGTTTATCCGGGGGGATGAAGCGCCGGGTGATGATTGCCAGAGCATTAGTACACAACCCGAGGCTATTAATTTTAGATGAGCCGACCGCTGGGGTTGATATTGAAATTCGCCGTTCGATGTGGCAATTAATGCGCGAGGTAAATGAACAGGGAACCTCCATTATTTTGACGACGCATTATCTGGAGGAAGCTGAAAGTTTGTGTCGGAATATTGCCATTATCGATAAGGGTATGATTATAAAACATTCCAAAATGGTTGATTTATTAGCGCAAATAAAAGTCAATCATTTTGTTTTGGATCTAGCCCAAAGACTTATCAAGGCACCCGTTGTTGACGGCTATGAAATTGTGCAACTGGATAGTCAAACGCTACAAGTAGGTATCCCGGGGGAAAAAGGATTTAATCAGTTGTTTGCTGAGTTAACCCGACAGGGTATTTCAGTGTTGAGTTTAAAAAACAAATCGAATCGACTGGAAAGTTTGTTTCTGGATTTAGTGGGAGGTTAAGTTCTGTGCGTTACCGTATTGCACTGTTAACGATTGTGACGAAAGAAGTACGGCGGTTTATGCGTATTTGGCCGCAGACTATGTTGCCGCCTGCTATTACCACTGCCTTGTATTTTTTAATTTTTGGGACGCTAATGGGTCAGCGGATCGGGGAAATAGCCGGTGCCAGTTATATGGATTATATTGTCCCGGGAATTATTTTAATGTCGGTGATCAGTCACTCTTATGCAAATGTCGTGTCATCTTTTTATTCGACAAAATTTCAGCGCCATATTGAAGAACTGCTGGTCTCACCAGTGCCTAACTGGGTGATTCTGGCAGGCTATGTAAGTGGTGGGGTTTGCAGAGGGCTATTGGTGGGAACGGTCGTGATTGGCATTTCATTATTGTTTACGACCATCCCTGTTATTCATTTAGGGTTGTCGTGCTTGGTGTTTTTGTTAACGGCCATTTTGTTTGCTTTGGCAGGCTTTATTAATGCCGTTTTTGCCGATAGTTTTGATGATATTTCTATTATTCCTAACTTTATTTTAACGCCTTTGACTTATTTGGGCGGGGTGTTTTATTCAGTTGATATGTTACCGGAACTCTGGCAAACAGTGTCCTTGGCAAATCCGATTTTATACATTGTGAATAGTTTTCGCTATGGGCTTATTGGTGTGACTGATATTGATATTACCTTGGCTTTAACGATGATCATTAGTTTTATTGTCGCCTTAATTGTTTTTAGTTTGTATTTGTTAAATAAAGGCGTTGGAATTAAGCAATAGCTTTTACAGTAAACCAGCAAAGGGTTGAACCGTCACCGGGTCGCCTTGTTGGACCGGGCCGCGGTCATGTTCAAGAATAATGAAAGCATTGGCAAGACTCATTGAACGTAAAATACCAGACCCTTGTTTTCCTGTCATTTTAACCTGCCAGTGACCTTCTGCCGTTTGAGAGATGATGCCCCGTTGAATTTCTGTGCGGCCGGGACGTTTACGAATGGATTCGGTTGCGATGGCGGTAAATGTTGGGCAAACAGGACGGTTGGTTAGGCCGAGTATTTTGTCGATTGCGGGCAAAACGAATTGATATAAGGTAACCAAGACAGCAACTGGATTACCCGGCAAGCCAAAAAAAGGAGTGTCGTTGATGCAACCAAAGGCTAAAGGTCGACCGGGTTTGATAGCAACTTTCCAAAATTCAATGGTGCCTAATGCGCGTAGGGCTTCTCGGGTGTGGTCGGCATCGCCCACAGAAACGCCACCGGTTGAAATGATTAGATCACAGTGTTTGGCTGTTTCTTCAAAACAATGTTGTAATGATTTTGGGTTATCATCCAGTATGCCTAAATTGACGACGGTGATATCCGGTCGTTCTAAACTGGCTTTAAGCGTATGGCTATTACTGTCATAAATACCACCGTCGGCTAATTCACTTCCGAGGCGATGTAGTTCATCACCGGTTGAGGCAATGGCGATACGGAGTTTTCGGGTGACGTCTATTTCAGTTAAACCCAGTGAGGCTAATAATCCAATATCTGCCGGAGTCAGTAATTTTCCGGCGCTTAACACCGGACAGCCTTGAGCAATATCTTCACCGGCTTGTCTGATATTTTGATGGTGCTTGTGGTTGTGGTCAATGGTAATGGTGTTGTCAACCTGTTCGACCTGTTCGACCTGTTCCTGCATAATAACCACATTCAGTGACTCAGGTACCGGTGCGCCGGTCATAATGCGAAGACACTGACCGGGTGCGAGTGGGGTGTTGAAAGGCTGTCCAGCATAAGCGGTTCCAGCAATAATCAATTTACAGGTATTGCCAGAGTCGGGTAAATCAGCACTATTGATGGCATAGCCATCAACGGCAGAATTCCGATGGGGCGGCACATTAAACGGCGCGATAACCGAATGATATAAGGTTCGGCCGCGGGCTTGATCTAGTCCAACGCGTTGGTATTGTTGCAAGGGCTTAATTTGCGCTAAAATTTTATTAACTGCGTTGTTGCTTGTTATTAAATCGGGATCATTGAGGTCCGAGCAACTGCTTTTATTTTTAATCATTTTCGTACACTGGGCCCATTAACAGGAAGGCCGTTACTGATAGAACTCATATAATACTCCAGATGACGAAAGATCTCACTTTGAAGGGCAGGAGATTGCGCCCTGATTTGTTTATGGCAGCCAATAAAACGCTGATGTAAAGTTCCGACCCGCCCCCATTTTAACCGGTAAGTTGGCCAGTTGCTGGTTTGACCAAGCAAAGGGCTTAGAATTTCAGTTCGAAGACGTTTGCCAGCATTTTGGATATGGCAACTGGCACAGGAAAAATTAAGTTGACCACGTCGTTGGTGGTAATATTTTTTCCCTTGTTGATAGGCCTGTTGGGCGCGAGGGTCAGAAGGGATGGTAATGGTAATAGGTTTATCTCTTGAAAGAAAGGTTAAGTAGGCGACTAAATCAATTAAGGGTTGGGATGAAGGGGCTAATGGCTGTTCGTGGTTCTGTTGACGGCAACGGTTAATTGCTTGGCTTAAGGTGGTGACGGTTTGAGTTTTGAAATCCCAGTAGGGAAAGTGTTGGCTAATACCTTCCTGATAGTTAGGAAAGCAATCGTTGTAGTGGTGGCCATTATCAAAGGGTTGGGTAAACAAGTGTTGGCCGCGATCAATGGCAATTTCATAGGGTGGAAATTGTTCAATAGCAAGCCAGGATTGTTTGGCATCAGCATCAAGGGCATAGACGCCATTGGCAAAATCTTGGCGTGACAGTGTGGGAAACTGGTTAAAAAAGTGGTCTTGTAAATTCTTTTGGTCATCAAGAGGGGCGCTTGTTATCGACATGGCCCAAAGACTGCTTATAAGAAAGAGTCCGTAACGTAGCAGTTTCATTTGATGAGGGTATCTTGAGAATCGCTATTGCCCTGATTATCAGTCCATTGAATAGTGATTTTATCACCAGATTCTCCGCCTTTCATTTCAAAAGAAAAATAAGGGTTTTTGGAGATTCCGCTCGCCATATCCGTAGTCAGAATAATTTCATCATTATGTAGTACGGTTAATTGCTGAATAAAATGGGCAGCGATGGTTTTTTTTGTTTCGTTATCGGTATTCAATCCTGTTTCCATGGGGTGGGCAATGAGGGTTCGGATTTGAGTGTTTCCTGACTGGCGTTTGGTGCGAATTTTAATACTGGACATGTTAGCCTCCACAACCGCCAAGCGTTACTTTAACTGTTTTATCGGTATAGTAATAATGACCATTAGCTAAAACAATGCTAACAACCTCACTGGTTTCAGCCATTTTTAACCGGGCGGAAAGTTGGGTGGTCACTTGCGGTGATAGTGTGAAACGGGCAATCAGAGGAACCGGGTTTTTTTTAACTAAAATAAAAACACTTTCAGCCATTTCCAGAGTCGAAGAAACGGTGAAGGGGATGAGGGCGCCATTCTCGGCTATGCGAGGGATGGTCAGGGTGATGTCCTTGGAAGGGATCAGGGGTTGTCCGCCAGTGATTCGATTTAGGGCTGTTTGATATGTTAAATGGGCAAACTTACTGATGGGCCAGATTGTTTTGCTTTGAGCCAGTAGTGGTTTTAACATGACGAGCGATGAAGCGATATAGGCTCCCCCTAACGTTAAAGATTTTTTTATAAATTGGCGTCTTGTTTGTGTCATAAGGAGTTAATAATCAACCAAGTTAAAATGATGCGGTATTGTTAATGCTTATCTTAAAGGGATTATGGATTCAGTTGCCGGTAGTGTCCATAAAAAGTTGGCGATCGTTTTAATTTCATGTCGAGTCAGAATATTATTTCTGCCAAAAGGCGGCATACTGGTCGCGGGATTAAAGATTGTGGGGTCTTCGATGAAGTTGACCAGATCTGTTTTATTGTTAAAGCGGTGTTGTAAATTGCTCAAAGGTGGGCCGATATTACCGGGGGATTGGCCGCCAGCAATACGGTGACAGGCTAGACAATTGCCTTTTTTTCGATCAAAGGCCAATTGCTGTCCACTCTGCAGAGGTTTGAGTTCGGTAGAGGACATACAGCCGGTCATCAGCAAAACGCTCAGTAAAGCGATAATTCTCATTGGGAACTTTGGTCGGGGACGTTAGGCATAAAGAGTTGGCAATAACGTTGGGTGGCAGCGCGTGGTTCATGGTCAAAAATGCCACCAATTACGGCCAGTAGGTCGGCGCCGGCATTCAGTAATAGTTGACCATTACTCGGTAAAATACCGCCAATGGCTACAATCGGAACGGTTAACTGTTCGCTGGCTTGTTGGAGAGTAGTGAGTTGTGCCGGTGGTGCTTTAGGTTTAGATCCAGAGGAAAAAAAACGGCCAAAAGCGACATAACTGACTTTTTGCTTTTGTGCGATTAGTGCTAAGTCTAAAGAGTCATAACACGAAACACCGATAATGGCATTGGGCCCGAGTAGGGCTTGGGCTTTTTCAACGCTGCCATCATCTTGGCCCAGATGAACCCCGTCGGCACCTATTGCGCATGCTAATTCGATATGGTCATTGACCAGAAATGGAACGTTGAAGATCTGACAATGGCGATGGATCTCTTGGGCGAGTAGTCTATTGTTGTCGCGTGGGTTTTTTTCACGGTATTGAATTACAGCGGCACCGCCTTGAAGTGCAGCTAGGGTGTCACTGACGATGGTGTCATCTTGTTTGTTATCGGTTTGAGTAATGGCATAGACGCCGCTTGTTGGAAATTTCATGTGCCGGCATGCATCCAGAAAAAACGGTTAGGAAAGTGTTGACCTTGGCCTATTTGATAACCATTGTCGAGACTACTCCAACTGTATTGTTGCGCTTCGAGAATCGCGGTAACTGGGTCTAGTTGGTGAGCTAATAAAGCGGCAATGCTGGTTGCTAATGTGCAACCTGACCCATGGTAGTGATGGGGTAGACGGTCCCATGATGAGGTCTCAATACAGCGGTTTTGATGGTACAGTTTATGGGTTACATCATGAGTCTGTTCGTGGGTGCCAGTAATGAGAGCATACTGGCATCCGGACTGGAGTAATTGAGAACCGCAGTCGTCGAGGTCATCACTAGAGGTTAATTGCCGCGCTTCATCGCTGTTAGGTGTTACTACCGTGGTTAGTGGTAAGAGGTATTTAACAGTCGCTTGAATGAGGTCCTGATTGGCCACCGGTGTGCCGCCGCCAGCAGCTAAAATAGGATCTAATACCACCGGTATGTTAGGGTGTTCGGTAAGAATCTGTGCCAGGCTATCAGCAATGTCCGCATGCCCAATCAGACCGATTTTAATTGCTTTAATTGGCATGTCATTAAAAAGGCGGTTTGCCTGTTGAATGATTGCAGTGGGCTGTTGTGGGATGAGTCGGTAGACATTGGAAGAATCTTGTTCAGTCAGTGCTGTAATAACGCTAGCACTATGGCATTGGTGGCTGGAGAGTGTTTCGATATCAGCTTGTATGCCGGCTCCACCGGAAGGGTCGTGGCCTGAAAAACTTAAAACAACCGGGGGAAGGTGAGTCATTTAGCGTAACCTTTTATTATGAAATCGTGTTTTTAATCGGTGTCTAACCCAGATCCAACACCCGGAAACGGTTAATAATATGAGTAGGATACCACTCAGGTCAACGATAAAAATACCAACCAGGCCAAAGAGTCGGCCGCTATGCAGATCGAGCAAGAAACGCTCATAGGGGATCATGTGTTGCTGATGGGTTTTCTGGAGTTGGGTATTTAACGGTTCAGGCAGTGTGGTCTCTTGGCTCCATTGGGGGCTGAGGTCACCTGTGACTTGCCATGAGAGTAGTCCGTCTTGGCTGGCTTTTATGTTGCTGTCTAGACGAATAACAACAGTGTCGTTTCCGGTAATGCCAATGGCGCGAACTGCTGTGTCGAATGGTATTTTTTCAATAATACTGCCGGTATCAGAGAGTAACAGGAATTGGTTTTCAAAAGCTAAAACCAAGAAATCAGCGGTACTGATGGCACCGAGTAGTAAATGTTTATTCGTGGTTAAGGGTTGGGTATTAAAGTAGCACTGTTGATCCAGTTGGCTAATCCAGTACTTCCCGACTTGAAAGCTACGAATGTCACTGGGTCGATTAACACCGTACCAATTAAGAAGGCTAGGTGATTTAATGTAACGGCTGTTGAGTTGCCAGTCGTCGGTGTGATTTAAGGCAATACCGGTGACGGCCAATAAAATTAAAACGAGGCTAACGGCCAAGCCGAGATAACGATGCAGTTTATAGAGCAGTCGCCACGGCGATTTACGGGCGTTCTTCATTGCCTTAGTGTTTGATTAAAAAAAAGTGCCAGTTTGGCAATTTTAGTTAGGGCGTTAACCGACAAGGTTGCGCCGGAAATACCATCAATTGATTGACTGAGGGTTTGCTCAGATGAGAGTGTTGCGGCGATGAATTGGTCAGTAAAAAAGCTATGTTTGACCTCCCAGCCGCGACTTTCGCGAAATTCTAGGACTTGTAGTTGGACAATTTTGTTGTGGTCGATAATTACACCAACGGTTATCGGTTCGTTTTTTCCTAGTTCTTCTAAGATCCAGGCGGTACGTTGATTTTCTTGCCAATAACGGGTCCGAAGAAATGTTGGCTTATGTTGTAATAGTTGTTGAACAGTGGGTTTGATTGTTGGCGTTAGCCAAAATGATTTAGCTTTGGGTGGGGTGTTAAAAGCACTGGCCAAAAAGGATGCTTCGGACAGGTACTGTTCAGCGGACAGTAGCGGCGTCCAGAATAAGGTGACAACTAAAAACAGTTTAAGGCTTTTCATCGCTTGTTAGTCGTGGGTATTTGCATCAAAGTGTGTATCAATTCTATTGATCGAACTGCTGTGTGGTTTTTGCGAAATGATCGATGGTTTTTAAAAAATCAACTACATGAGCGCCAGGAAAAATAAATGATTTTTTACCTCGTTTTCCAAAGGTATTAATTTTTAGCCCTTGATGAGATTGTTCCAGTATTGAACGGTTGAGTGTGATCATTATTTGCTCACCGCGGTTATTATCTTGACGGGTAAAACGTAGGCGTTTACCTTGAGCGTCAAAAGCACTATCAAGAAAACGCCAGTAACTTTGATATTCCAAAATTTTTAATTGAAATTGTGGGTTGTTAGGCTGGCTGATATCAGCAATCAGGTAAGCATTAAAATAGCCAATACCCTGATGATAAGTATGGGCTGCACTAGTGATTTGATGATGATTAGTATCAATGGATGTCTGTACCAGGCTGTTGGGGTTTTGTGTCGTGCAACTTGCCAAAATGAACGCGACCAGTCCGAGTAATGAGATTATTTTTAGCATAATTTTCTGGGGTAATTGATGATTAATAGTAGTGAGGTGTTAATAGAACTGATAACCGAGTCCTAAATTAAAACCATTCCTGTCGCCGATTCCATTACGCTTATCATGGTGTTGCCAGTCCGCTTTTAGTACGACGTTTTTATTGACCCACCAGTTCAACCCACCTTCCCAAATATCGTACTCATTAGCATCACCGGTATAGTAATCTATATAAGAATACCGGCCATAGATGCCAACATCACCATAGGATGTCGGTATGCGGTAACTGGGTTCTAGAAAAAAACCAGTTTGGTTATCAGCGCTTTGTTGTGACGGGTCATTTACATCAATAAACCATTGGCTGTACATTCCTTTGGTCGTGAACATACCAGGACCAATGGGATGATTATAGATCGCATGGGTTTCAATTAATGTGCCACTACCAATGTCAATTGCGTTACTTTGGGCCATATCTGTTTGGTGGAGTACGGTGCCTGATAATCTAAGACCGGTAATTCCGGTGTATTTTAAACGCAATCCAAAAAGAGGGTCATTAGCTGTTTGTTTCGATACTTTCTGCCTACTTTTACGAATGTTGCCGAAGTGATCACTCATATCGAGTCCGCTTGATATCATTGCGTCAATTTGTAGGCCATTATCAAATTGATACTGACCAGCCAATCCTGCTTCCCACCAGGTTGCTGGAATAATTTTTGTCTCTACTAAATTACGGTCAACGCCGTAAAAGGTATCCGGTTCATGGATTTCATTTAAAATCCCAACAGGCATTAATAACAGGCCTGCACGAATTGCTGCTTCATGGCTTACATCATATTGTAACCACGCTTGTTCTAATTCAATTTCACCTGGTTTACCATCCCCAGCTAGCGCATGCTCAAGTTCAAGTTCGGTAAATAAACGAAGCTTATCACTAAACTCATGGTTAAAGAAAAGCACATAACGATGGAAGTCAACGCTTTCTTCATGATTTCTGCCTTCGGTCGTTAAGTTAGTGTAATGTAACTCACCATAACCCCCGATACTTGTATTATTAGTCCAATTTGAACCACTGTCATTTTCAGCAAAGGCGTCCGCAACTGTTTCAAAAGCAGCAGCATTATTTTCAACTTGCGCTTGGGTATTTTTGAGTGCTTTTTTTAATTTCTTGTTTTGTGTAACTAACGCTTTGTTTTCTGAGCGAATTTTTTCAAATTCAAGAGCTTGTTGTTTTTTATAATTTTCAAATTGTGTTGCCAACTCATCCACAGTTAACGCATGAGTATGGGGTGATAAAACAGAGAGAATTAAGAAGCTCAGGGTAGAAAAGGGTAATGGTTTTAAAAACATGAACGTCACGTAATCGATAGAATAAACAGAACGCATATGTTAATCTAAATGAGAATGATTATCAACTACATATTGAGGGCGGTATTTGATATCGCGTATTTGGTTAGGTTAAACGAGTATTGTTTTCCATTGTCCTCGCCAGACAGCATAACCTTTGCCGGCGGCTTTAATGACAGTGGTGGCGTTAATAATCCACCAAATGGCGGCGGCGCCATAACCATAGTGGATCGCGAATAACCAGCATAGCGGGATTCTTACCAAATTAAAGGGTGCTGACCATAAAAAGATGGTTAAGGTAGCACCGGCACCACTCAGTACCCCTTCAGATAAGGCTTCATAGGCAACAAATAATTGTGAAAAGACGAGAATATGGGCGTAGAGAAGGGTGTGTTGTAGGGCCTCTGAGTCTTGAGTGAAAATTCGGGCAAGAGGTTCGGCGCCAAACCAAAATATCGCAGAGGCAATTAAGCCGGCGACGGTTAACATAATAAAAGCGTAGTAGATGGCCGTCTGTACCCAGGAAAGTTGTTTTGCACCCAGCGCACGGCCGACGATGCTGGCAATTGCCATCGAAAAGCCCCAGAAAATAGGCCAGGTGAAGCCTTCTAAAACCGAAAAGCCGATGCCGAGAGCGGCATTAATCGGTGTTCCTAGGGGGGTGATCACCCATTTGATGATTGCGGCATAAACGCCGGCAAAAAGGAGTGTGCTCCAACTTAATGGCAGGCCTATTTTTATGATTCGGAGCAGTGCAGTTGTTGGGCGGTAATCAGTGAATGCCGGTTTAATCATTCGAAGCAGTAGCCAAAGCCCAATAGAGATTGAAACCGTTTGACTGACTCCTGTGGCGAGTGCCGCACCGCCAATGCCAAAGTCGCACCAATAAATGAAGAACGGGTTGAGAAGGAAATTCAGTGATGAAGCAGTGATTTGCAATAAGAGAATGGTTTTGGTACGACCATAAGCGATAAAAATAGCATCCAGTGTAGGGGCAATGGCTTGTGGTAAACAAAACAGGGCATGCCAGCGCAAATAGGTTTCGGCCATGACGGCTGTGTCACCAGTAAGGCCTAATGTCTCGGTAGTCCAAGGAGCCAGATGATAGCTACACCATAAAATCAGTGCCCCAATCAGTAATGAGCCGATCAGTGAGTTGCCGATAATTTGCTGTTGTAATCGTGTGTTGTTGGCGCCGACGGCACGAGAAATTAATGTGATTGCACCCGATGAAATAATGGCGTAACCAGCGAAAAATATAATTAATAT
>CAZEVO010000012.1:0-51217 GCA_964515235.1 uncultured Methylococcaceae bacterium
GATCAAAAACAGGATGCCGCTTGAGTAGGCCATACACCACATTTGACAATAACTCTAGCCAATTTTAGGTCGGACAATAACTAGAGTAGAGTTGTTTCCAAATGTAAGAGATTAAATTATTATGTGTGAGACAGTTATTAAAAGTATCTTGCTCCCCGTAGACACTCTTCAAAAATCATGTAGTAATCAATGCCTTCGGCGCCCCGATATATCCTATACAAAATGAATCTGGATCAAGTTTTCGTGGGAGAAGTCGAATATCAAAAAGCTGGCTGCCCTGTTATTAGAGCCAATTTCTATTTGGCTACGATTTCAGTTCTACAACATAATCCTGATATTAAAATACAAAATCAACGGTTATTAAAAAAATGGCAAATCTAAAATGAGTGCATTGTGCGCTGTAATGCGAGAATTGGTGCAAATGGGTTTTGGTGTTATAACACATCAACGACTTTATTACGTTCAGGCCAAATTTTTATGATTTGAACATGGTGCTGGGAGATGGTTTCGGTGTTCGTGTCTTTGAGTCACATCATTACAAACTCGATGTTGACTCCGTGATACCACCTCAAACGACTTGACGGCGTTTCGGATGTAATTTCAGGCTTCTTCTAGCACTACGCACGATGAGCGCCCAGAATGACTTACGCCTATCGCGGACTACCAACCTTAGCTTCGCTTTCCAGGGTTGGTGGTATCAGTGAGATATTAAATTGTATTTATGAAAATAATTGAATTGCAACAGTGTTGAGTGATATTTGAAACTGCATTTTTAATCCCTATATAGAATAATAAGATAATGCTTTAGACGGGGTACGGTACAATGCAATTAGATAAGTTAACTCGTAAACTTCAAGAGGCCTTCTACACTGCGCAAGAGCTGGCTTTAACAAGAGAAAATTCTGCTATAGAGAACGTCCATCTGGTAGAAGTCTTGTTGAATCAAGCGGAAAGTGACATACCTAGGATAATGAAGCTTGCAGGAGGCAACCTGAACTTGCTTCGTACATTAATCAAAGCAGAATTATCGAAATTACCAGTTGTTTCAGGTGCCACTAAAGTAGTTTCTCTTTCAGCTGGATTGGACAAGGCGCTAAATAAGGCAGGGCAATTAGCAAAGCAGTATCATGATAAATACATTTCCAGTGAGATTTATCTATTAGCACTTTATGATGAAGACCCTGTGTTACGGAGTATTTTTAATAAATCAGAATTGACAGAGGTTTCGATTGAGAACGCTATTCACAAGTTCCGTAAGGGTCAAGCTGTGACTGAGCAAGATGCAGAAAATCAACGCTTAGCACTAGAAAAATACACCACAAATCTGACGGCTATGGCAGAGCAGGGAAAACTTGATCCGGTGATTGGGCGAGATGATGAAATCCGGCGGACCATACAAGTTTTACAGCGTAGAACCAAGAATAACCCGGTATTAATCGGTGCGCCAGGGGTTGGTAAAACGGCCATTGTCGAAGGGTTGGCGCAGCGAATTATTAATGGCGAAGTTCCTGAAGGATTAAAATCTCGTCAAGTTTTGTCGTTAGATATTGCGTCTTTGGTTGCCGGAGCAAAATACCGTGGTGAGTTTGAGGAGCGACTTAAAGCAGTAATGAAAGATATCGCTCAGCAAGAAGGTAATCTGATTATTTTTATAGATGAGTTGCATACGATGGTGGGTGCAGGCAAAACTGAAGGCGCGATGGATGCAGGAAATATGTTGAAGCCAGCTTTGTCGCGCGGAGAGTTACATTGTGTAGGTGCTACAACACTGGAGGAGTACAAACAGTTTATTGAAAAAGATTCAGCATTAGAACGACGATTTCAGAAAGTGTTAATTGAAGAGCCTTCGGTCGAAGATACTGTTGCAATATTGCGAGGCCTTAAGGAGCGCTATGAAGTTCATCACGGTGTGAGTATAACTGATCCGGCAATTATTGCAGCAGCCACCCTGTCTCATCGTTATATACCAGAACGTCAATTACCGGATAAGGCGCTTGATTTGATTGACGAGGCAGCGAGTCAGATACGGATGGAAATGGATTCAAAACCTGAGTCGATGGATAAGTTAGAACGACGACTTATTCAATTTAAAATTGAAAAAGCAGCGTTAGAAAAAGAATCTGATGTGGCTTCTCATAAACGTTTAATAGCTTTAGATGAGCAGATACAAGATTTAGAAAAGCAGTTTTCTGAATTAGACTCTATTTGGCAAACAGAGAAGCATTCGTTACAAGGCTCGGCGGCGATCAAAGAAAAATTAGAAAAGGCCCGTTTAGAATTGGAATGGGCTAATCGTAATCATGATTTTGCTCGTATGTCAGAGTTACAGTACGGGAGTATCCCACATTTAGAAAAAGAGTTGAATGAGATTGAATCTACTGAAAAGCAAACATTAACCTTATTAAGAAATAAGGTAACGGATTTAGAAATAGCCGATGTGGTTTGTAAATGGACAGGTATTCCGGTGGCAAAGATGGTTGAAGGGGAGCGTAAAAAACTGCTTAAACTGGAGGAGGAACTAGCTCACCGCATTGTAGGGCAAAAGGAGGCATTGACAGCAGTGAGTCATGCAATCAGACGATCTCGGTCAGGTTTGTCAGATCCCAATAGACCGAATGGTTCTTTTCTTTTTTTAGGACCTACGGGGGTAGGTAAAACAGAATTATGTAAGGCCTTAGCTTCATTTTTATTTGATTCTGACGAGGCGATAATTCGGGTTGATATGTCTGAGTTTATGGAAAAACATAGCGTGGCTCGGTTAATTGGAGCGCCGCCCGGCTATGTCGGCTACGAGGCTGGTGGCTATTTGACTGAGGCAGTAAGGCGAAAACCCTATGCTGTGATATTACTTGATGAAATTGAGAAGGCGCATAATGATATTTTTAATGTATTGCTACAAGTATTAGATGAAGGCAGGCTAACCGATGGTCAGGGGCAAACCATTGATTTTCGTAATACAGTAATTGTATTAACATCTAATTTGGGATCAAACCTGATTCAGGAATATATGGGTGAGGGTAATTATGACGAAATGAAACAGGCAGTGATGTCTGTTGTTGCAGATAATTTTCGCCCTGAATTTATCAACCGCCTAGATGAGTCGATTGTATTTCATAGTTTGGATCAGAAAGAGATTAGAGCGGTTACCTCAATACAAGTTGATAGACTGATAGCTAAACTGCGGGCAATGGGTATTGAGTTGATGGTATCAGATAGAGCGCTTGATGCGTTGGCTAAGTCGGGGTTTGATCCAATTTATGGAGCTAGGCCAATGAGAAGAATGGTCCAAAATGAACTTGAGAATATCTTGGCAGAGAAATTATTAGCAGGTGTTTTTTCAACTGGAGATATCATTTTATGTGATTATCTTGATAGTAATTACTCATTGACTAAGAAATAGGGAGTTGGTTTAATTGAAGACGTTAATAAAATGACCAGTGTAATAATTTAGTCATATTTCATGATTTAAAATGAAGTTTTATTTTAAATTAATGGGGGAGCTATGAACGCTACCAAAGTTTTGGTGGTTGAGGATGAAGAAGCAATTCGGCAAATGTTACTTATTGTGCTAGAGAATGCTGACTTCGATGTTCAGTGTGCTTGTGATGTGGGTGAGGCGCGTGAGTTGATAGCGGAAGCTCTACCAGACCTGATCTTACTCGATTGGATGTTGCCAGATATTTCAGGAGTCGATTGGTGTAGAAAGTTAAAAAAAGACCCCTCTTTAAGAGATCTCCCTGTTATTTTATTAACCGCCAGAGGGGCGGATGAAGATAAGGTGAGAGGGTTTGAGGTCGGTGCTGATGATTACATCACTAAGCCTTTTTCACCTCGAGAAATGGTAGCAAGAATTAAAGCGGTGCTTAGGCGGTCGGGAAAGTCATTCACGAATAATCAAGTTGTTGTTAACGATTTAATATTAGATACGAACCGTTATCAATTGACGTACCAAGGGCGTGATATTCCAGTCAGTCCAACTGAGTTTAAGTTAATGCAGTTCTTTATGACTCATCCTGATAAAGTGTATAACCGAGAACAATTGCTTGATAATGTTTGGGGTCGTACGGCCTATATAGAGGAGCGTACTGTCGATGTACATATCCGGCGGCTTAGAAAAGCTTTGTCAGAGCATGGTTGTAGCAATTTTGTAAAAACTGTGCGAGGGTTTGGTTATCGTTTCTCATCATAGTTTATTGCCATGAATTTTTGGGCGTCAGTTACTATTGAGCTGCTTTGTTATTTATTCATTGCAGCTTTATTTGGTTATGTCTGGGGGAATTTTTTCATTTGGGGTTTTGTGGCCTTACTAATCCTTTTAGGGCATCATTTTTGGCAATTGTCTGTGTTACTTAAAAGACTCGATGCATATCGGCTTAAAGGCATACCGAATTCTAAAGGGAGTTGGTATTGGACTTATTTTTATTTAAATCGGATTCATCAGCGTCATCGTCAAACAAAAAAAAGATTGGGTAACTTACTCAATCAATTTTATAAATCAACGGCTACATTACCAGATGCGGCTATTGTACTTAATTTAGATGATGAGATTGAATGGTTTAATGATTCGGCTAGAGAACTTATTGGGTTGAAGAAGAAAAACTTAGGGAATCATATCGCCAGTGTTATTAAACACCCATTATTGAGGAAATATCTAATAGCCAGAGACTTAAGCGAGGCAGTTGTTATTGCTTCACCGGTCAACAAAGGTGTTTTTTTAGAGTTTAGGTTCTTAGTTTATAACAATGATTTGCGATTATTACTGGCTCAGAATGTAACTAAATTGAAAAAAGTTGAAGATATTCGCAGAGATTTTATTGCTAATGTCTCTCATGAGTTACGGACGCCATTAACCGTTCTCAAAGGGTATATAGAAACGCTTCAGGATACCGATAATGGAGCGTCAGGCTTTATGACAGATAGTTTGTCTCGAATGGAGCAACAGACATTACGAATGGAAGGGTTGATTGAAGATTTGCTTTTATTAGCACGCCTTGAATGTAATCCTGATGAGAGCGATGAGCCATTAGAGATGCTTGAGTCTGTTGATGTTGCTGGAATATTAACTCGCTTATGTCTTTCCAGTGATGCCCTTGACACTGTTAATAACCGATTATTACTGTCGCTTCAGTCGTCGTTAAAAATACGAGGGAAGAGTAAAGATCTGGAGAGTGTTTTTACTAACTTAATAGTGAATGCAATGAAATATTCTGATGAAGGTTCACAAATTGAGATTAGTTGGCAAACGGTATCCAATGGGGTTAAATTTGAGGTGAAAGATTATGGCGATGGTATTGCAGAGGAGCATCTGTCGCGTTTAACCGAACGTTTTTACCGTGTTGATGTTGGTCGGAGTCGTGAAAAAGGAGGAACAGGCCTGGGTTTGGCTATCGTTAAGCATGTGTTGGCTAATCATGATTCTAAATTAATTATTACCAGTAAAAAAGGAGAGGGAAGTCGGTTTAGTTGTGTTTTCCCCCACTCTCGGAGTTGTTAGTTCTTTCATGCTCAGCATCTTATTCCTGTGATCAGCAGCAAATGCGATAGCGACTATGGCATAATTAAGGTTGTTTAATGTTTTTGTGAGGCCGCGAGGGGACTTATGCCAGTCGATATATTGTTAACTGTTATCGTAACATCTGTTGTTCAGTCAATCTTTGGCGTAGGTGTTTTGTTGTTTGGAACGCCTTTGTTATTGTTATTGGGGTATGATTTCTTAGATGCCTTGATTACCCTTTTGCCTATTTCCATTGCAATTAATTCATTTCAGATTCTTAAGCACTATAATCATATTGATCTTAGTTTCTATAAAAATGTGTTGTTTTATACCATTCCATTTGTGGTGTTCTTTTTGTTTATTGTCACGACCGCCAAAATTAATATTGGTTTATTAGTCGGATTATTCTTAATTTTTGTCGCCTTAAAAAGCTATTCAGAAAAAGTGGATAATATGATGGGCTCTTTGGTTAAGTTTGAGAGAAGCTATTTAGCAACCATGGGAATTGTTCATGGTTTAACCAATCTTGGTGGTTCATTGTTGACCGCTATTGTGCATGGTAAACAATATCAAAAGGATATGACGCGAGTTACGGTGGCGGTTTGTTATGCGACCTTTGCTATTTTCCAAATTATAACGTTGATCTTTTTAGTTGACAGTTACGAATTGTCATACAGTAATAACATGGCTTTTTTGCATGTGGGCGTTATTATGTTTTTGTTAACTGAAGAGGTTGTTTATCAGAAGATTGATAATGACAAATACAGTAAGATTTTTGCAGCCTTTTTATTTGCATCAGGTATCGTATTAGCCATTAAATCATTTTAATCTAAGTTTAAGCCCATGTTTTTTAGCCATTTAAAGTGGGTTATTGGCTGTTTACTATTGTTAAATGCAACGGTTGTTAGCGCGTTTAATTATTCTGTTTTAGTATCTGAGAGCACCATACAAGAGCGCCTATCTACGATTAGGCCTCTAGAGAAACATACTCGTTTTTATCGTGTCAGTATGAGTGATCTGCAGGTAGATCTCATTAAGGGGAGTGAGCGGGTTCATTTCTCAGCTAAAATATTAGTGAGCTTGTTCGGTGCGATTCAGAGTCAAGGTCGTGTTAAGGTATCAGGCGCAATTGAATATAATTCTGAGTCGGGCCAGTTTTTTTTGATCGAACCTAAGGTAGAGGCAATTGATATAGCGGATTTGCCAAGTTCTCGTATTGAGAAAATAAGATCAGTTCTTCAGAAGGTTGTGAGTAAGGCCTTGACTAAGGTGAAAGTTTATCAATTGCGAGATCAATCTGTTCGCCATAAAATGCTTAGGTCTGTTTTACAATCCGTTGCAGTGAGTCAAGACGCGCAGTTATTGATCACGCTCAAAGCGTTTTAATCAGGTATCGGGCGTAATTGGCATGAATTAATAATTCGGTAAACATGTTGTCAATGACTAGTTGTGTATCAATGGACCAAGTTTAATAAAATCCCTGCCGCAACCGCAGAGCCAATGACACCGGCTACATTAGGCCCCATTGCATGCATAAGCAGGTAGTTATGAGGGTTGTTTTCAAGACCGACCTTATTTGCTACTCGGGCAGCCATCGGCACAGCAGAAACGCCGGCGGCACCGATTAAAGGATTGATTGGTGTTTTGCTGAAAATATTCATGAGTTTAGCCATAAGGACACCGCTGGCAGTACCAATACCAAAAGCAATGGCGCCAAGAGCAAGAATACCTAGCGTTTCGGGTTGAAGGAAGGCTTCAGCATTTAGCTTTGATCCAACTGCTAGCCCAAGGAAAATAGTAACGGTATTGATGAGTGCATTTTGACTGGTATCACTGAGCCGGTCTACAACGCCACAGGTGTTCATAAGATTGCCAAAACAGAACATGCCAATGAGTGGCGCTGAAGCAGGTAAGAGTAAGGCGGTTAATACAATTAGAGCAATGGGGAAAATAATTTTCTCAGCTTGACTTACATGGCGAAGTTGATGCATTTCGATTTTACGTTCAGAAGCAGTTGTGAGGGCACGCATAATAGGGGGTTGAATTAATGGTACTAAAGCCATGTATGAGTAAGCAGCCACTGCAATGGCGCCGAGTAGTGCGGGAGCAAGTTTAGAGGCAACATAAATGGCAGTAGGGCCATCAGCGCCGCCAATGATTGCAATAGCCGCAGCATCTTTGAAACTGAAATCAAGTCCTGGGACAGCATTTAGAGCTAAGGCGCCGAGAAGGGTTGCAAAAATTCCAAACTGAGCAGCAGCACCTAACAATAATGTCTTGGGGTTGGCTAGCATGGGTCCAAAATCAGTCATAGCACCAACGCCCATAAAGATAAGTAATGGGAAAATGCCGGCTTTAATGCCCCCGTATAAATAGTAAAGAATGCCGCCGGCTTCGGTCATTCCAGAGCCAGGAATGTTGCTTAAGATAGCACCAAAACCGATAGGGAGTAACAATAGGGGTTCAAAGCCTTTTTTAATGGCGAGGAAAATAAGTAACAAGCCAACAGCTGTCATAATGGCTTGGCCGCTTTCTAGATTATAGATTCCAGTGCTTTCCCAGAGTAAGGTTAAGTTTTCCATAGCTGTATTTTGAAAAGAGTATTTAGATAAGGATTATTTAATTTTATATTTATTTTAAAGTGTAATAAGAACCTGGCCGACAGCTACAGCATCGCCTTCTTTGACATGAATGGCAGAAACCGTGCCGCTAACTTTAGTTCGAATTTCTGTTTCCATTTTCATTGCTTCAAGAATGATAGTGACTTCATTTTTTGACACACTCGCCCCGACAACGGTATTTATTTTAAAAATATTACCTGTCATGGGGGAAGTAATAGTTTCTCCTGAGCTGGCCTTTGGGGCTGTTACTGGTTCAGTCGAACCTGCCGCCATGGGGCGGATATCAAAATCGGCATCGCCAGGACCGACAGTGACGTGGTAGTTTATACCTTCAACGGTAACGGTATAGGTTTCACTGGTAGCCTGTCCCGGTAGAGTATTGGCTTTAGCAAATGCTTCAGGGTCAGGTGCGGCTTCAAAAGCACTAGGGTTACCTCGGTTTTTAATGAACTTCCAACCCACTTGATAAAAAAGGCCATCAATGAGGGCGTCTTCTTCAATGTTTTTTGCTAGGGTTATTCCTTGTTCTTGGGCTTTGGTTTTAACTGCCTCAATCAGTTTGTCCATTTCGGGGAGAATCTTATCAGCAGGGCGACAAGTAATAGCAGACTCGCCGTTAAGAACGCGGTCTTGCAAGGTCTTATTGACAGGAGCAGGCGTGACACCGTATTCGCCTTTAAGAACTCCAGCAGATTCTTTGGTAATGGTTTTATAACGCTCACCGGTGAGAATATTGATAACGGCTTGTGTGCCGACAATTTGTGACGTGGGTGTCACTAAGGGGATAAAGCCAAGGTCTTCCCGAACGCGAGGAATTTCCTCTAGAACCGCATCAAATTTATCCGCAGCACCCTGTTCCTCTAGTTGACTTTCCATATTAGTGAGCATGCCGCCTGGAACTTGGCTGACTAAAATTCGACTGTCTACGCCTTTTAAACTGCCTTCAAATTGAGCATATTTTTGACGAATATCTCTAAAGTAGGTCGCAATTTCCTCTAGTAAGGTTAAGTCAAGGCCAGTCTGATTCGGTTGGTTTTGTAAGCTAGTGACAATGCTCTCTGTGGGGCTGTGACCATAAGTCATGCTTAGTGATGAAATAGCCGTATCGACATTATCAACACCGGCTTCAATAGCTTTAATATAAGTACCAACACTCAGGCCGGTGGTTGCATGGCAGTGCATATGGATAGGGATGTCCACGCTGGCCTTAAGTTTGCTAACTAAATCATAGCCGTCATAAGGTGTGAGTAGGCCAGCCATGTCTTTAATGCAAATGGAGTGGGCTCCCATGTCTTCAATTTGTTTTCCTAAACTAACCCATAGGTCAATATTATGTACTGGACTTACGGTATAAGAAAGAGTCCCTTGTGCATGCTTGCCGGTTTCCAGAACTGCGGTGACTGCACGTCTAATATTACGCATGTCATTCATGGCGTCGAAGATTCTGAATATATCAATGCCGTTGATTGCACAGCGCTCAACAAATTTGTCGACAACATCATCGGCATAATGGCGGTAGCCAAGAATGTTCTGACCACGAAATAACATTTGTTGTGGGGTTTTGGGCATGGCATCTTTTAGAAGTCGTAATCGTTCCCAGGGGTCTTCACCTAGGTAGCGAATACAGGCGTCAAAGGTAGCGCCGCCCCAAGATTCGATTGACCAGTAACCCACTTGATCTAGTTTTCCGCAAATGGGCAGCATGTCTTCTATTCGTAGGCGTGTTGCCAGAATTGACTGATGAGCATCCCGTAAGGCGACTTCGGTTATGCCGATAGGTTGATTTGCTGTTGCCATACGCATTTTTCCTTATTACTGACTTAAATTTTGGTTATGTAAAGCATTTGTTTGCTTCGCAGGTAGATGTAAAGCAGTTGAAATTATTTCGTTCGATAACGGTTTACAGCAATGGTAATCGCAGCCGCAATATTGCTATCAATTTTAGGTCCGGTTGTTTCGGGGGATGGCTCTTCTTCTGGCTGGTATCGTTGTACACAGAAAGAGAGAATGGAAATACTGAATATCAGTAACAGTAAAAACAGAAAGACAATGCCCATGCCAATGCCCATCAATTCCAGTCCCAATTGAATGTTATCTGTCATTGTTGTAAGTGTTTGCTAGTTTAAATGAAACGAGTAAAATTATAACATAGCATTTTATGAGAAGTTAAGTGCCATATGAAACGTTATTGTCGTTTTTGAAGGATAGTTTTACTGGAGTTAATATTAAAGCAAAATCAACGTTAAGAGGGATTATGTCAGAAAAACAAATGAGCGATGAAGATTGGAAAAACCGGTTAACTGCTGAGCAGTATATGGTTTGTCGCGGCAAAGGAACTGAAGCACCTTTTGTCGGTGAGTATACTGAATGTCATGATAGTGGTATTTATCATTGTGTGTGTTGTGGTCAGGCATTGTTTGACTCGATGACAAAATTTGACTCAGGCTCAGGTTGGCCGAGTTTTTGGGATGTTTTGAAGTCAGAAAATATTGGCCGAATTGAAGACAATAGTCATGGAATGCGGCGAATAGAGATTACCTGTAAGCGTTGTGATTCACATCTTGGGCATGTTTTCGAAGATGGGCCTGAGCCGACAGGGCTTCGCTATTGCATTAATTCAATTTCATTGCATTTGGAAAAAAGTTGATGAAGATAACTGATTTTGATCGAGAACAGGCAGAAGGACTATTGTCGTTTATTGATGCATCTCCTAGTCCATGGCATGCAATTGAACGTATTAAAGAGCAATTGCATAGTCATGGTTTTAGCCCGTTAGAAGAAAAGACAGAATGGAATTTGGTGGCCAAGGGGCGGTATTATGTGGTGAGAGGTGGGTCTTCTGTTGTCGCATTTATCATCGGAGATGAGCCTTTAGTAAAGGATGGTTTTAATATAATTGGTGCCCATACTGATTCTCCGTGTTTACGTGTTAAGCCAAATGCAAGCGCTATTGAATCGGGTTTGCTGAGAGTTGGTGTTGAGGTTTATGGTAGTCCTATTTTGGCAACCTACGCAGATAGAGATTTAAGTTTGGCTGGCTGTGTGAGTTATAGAGAAGTTGACGGAACAATAAATAATAAGACAGTACTGTTTGAAAAGCCGTTGTTGAGACTACCAAATTTGGCTATTCATATGAATAGTAAGGTGAATGACGAAGGGTTAACATTAGATAAACAGACAGCGTTACCACTGATACTGGCTACAGTTGAAGAGGGGTTGCCCGATCCATTAGAATTTAAAGCATTAATTGCAAATCAGGCGGGGTTGTGTGAGTCTGATATTTTATCTTGGGAGCTTTGCAGTTATGACACGCAAAAAGGAGTTTTGTGGGGCTTGAACAATGAGTTTCTAGCAAACTCTCAGTTGGATAATTTGGCATCTTGTCATGCTGCAATTGAAACCTTATTGAATAAGGAAGTTATGGCGTCATCAGCAACGAAAGTGTGTGCTTTCTTTGATCATGAAGAAATTGGCAGTGAGAGCACCAAAGGGGCGTCTGGGAGTTTTTTGCCTGATGTTTTGATGCGTATTAGTGACTCAATGTTGCTTGGTAAAGAAAGTTATTTTCGGGCCTTAAGCCAAAGCTTTATGATGAGTGTCGATATGGCTCATGCTTACCAACCCAGTTTTTCTTGGGCTTATGAGCCTAAACACCGTGTCAGAATTAATCAGGGGCCGGTAATTAAAGTGAATGCTAATCAGCGTTATGCAACGGATAATCTAGCTGAAGCGATGTGTGTCGATTGGTGTCACCAGGCCGGTGTTCCGGTGCAAAAATATTCACACCGAAGCAATTTAGGCTGTGGAAGTACAATTGGTCCTATTGTCTCAGCTAAATTAGGGATACGGTCAGTTGATTTAGGGAATCCCATGTGGGCAATGCACAGCTTACGTGAGAGTGCCGGAGTGAAAGACCACGCTAATCTGATTAAACTGATGCAGCAATTTTTTCAGCATTAACTGTAACCTGCTTTTTAGTAGCAAAAAGGCGACTAATGGATTTGGTGTTCAGCCGTGCGGAGGGTATTAATTTAGCGCTTTAAAACCAATGTCGGTCCGATAATACATTTGCTCCCAGTGAATGTTACTCACTAACTGATAAGCATTAGCTTGGGCATTGCTCAGGTTGTCGCCAAGGGCGCAGGCACAAAGAACACGTCCACCTGCTGTGAGTGTTTGGCCTTTTTCTAGACAAGTCCCGGCGTGGAATATTTTTTGTTCAGATGTTGTTGGTGAGTTAAGCCCTTCAATGAGATCGCCCTTTTGATAGCTTTCGGGATAACCGCCCGCTGCGAGTACAACGCCTAAGGCTGGGCGCTTATCCCATTGGGTTGTTTTTTCGTGTAGTCGATGGTCTAAAGCGGCCAAACACAGGTCAACTAAGTCACTTTGTAAGCGCATCATAATCGGTTGGGTTTCAGGGTCGCCAAAGCGACAATTATATTCTAGAACTTTTAGCTTGCCGTCAGGGCTGATCATTAGGCCGGCATATAAGAAGCCGGTATAAGGCATGCCGTCAGCAATCATGCCATTTAAAGTGGGCTGGATGATTTCATCAAGAATACGTTGGTGTATTTCAGGCGTGACTAAAGGCGCTGGAGAGTAGGCTCCCATTCCGCCGGTGTTTGGGCCTAAATCGCCATTGTTGAGAGCCTTGTGGTCTTGAGACGTGGCCATAGGGAGTGACGTTTTACCATCAGCAATAACGATAAAGCTAGCCTCTTCACCGTGTAAAAATTCTTCAACAACCACACGGTGACCGGCCTCGCCAAAGGCATTGCCGGCCAGCATATCTTGAACAGCAGAAATGGCCTCTGATTCAGTTTGGGCAACAATAACGCCTTTGCCAGCTGCAAGCCCATCGGCTTTAACCACAATGGGGGCACCGTTTTCCTGAATGTAGCGAATTGCTAATTCAATATCAGTAAAGGTTTGGTATGCGGCAGTGGGGATGTTATGGCGGGCCATAAAGTTTTTGCAAAAGGTTTTCGAGCCTTCTAATTGTGCCGCTGTGGCTTTGGGGCCAAAGCAGTTGAGTCCGGCGGCTTGAAAGCGATCTACAATGCCGGCAACCAAAGGAACTTCAGGTCCAACAATAGTTAAGGCAATGTGATTTTCTTGAGCAAAGAAAATTAACTCGTCAATGTTTGTGGTATCTATGGCGATATTTTCTATACCGGGCTCAAGGGCTGTTCCGGCATTTCCTGGGGCAACAAAAACAGAAGTTGCTAGTTTTGATTGTCGAGCTTTCCAAGCTAGAGCATGTTCGCGGCCGCCGCCACCTATAATTAGAATATTCATGAATAAAGTTTTGGTGTTGTGTATGGGTCTGTTAGTTTCAGGGCAGAATTAATGTCTGAAATGTCGCATAGCGGTAAAAACCATCGTCATATTATGTTCATCTGCAGCAGCAATTATTTCGTCATCTCGGATCGATCCGCCGGGTTGAATGACTGCAGTAATTCCGGCTTCAGCTGCTGAATCAATGCCGTCTCTGAACGGAAAGAAAGCATCAGAGGCCATAGCTGATCCTGCAACTTCTAAGTTTTCATCAGCGGCTTTAATGCCGGCAATACGTGCGGAATAAACACGGCTCATCTGTCCAGCCCCGATGCCAATTGTTTGTTGCTCTTTAGCGTAAACGATGGCATTGGATTTAACAAATTTGGCGACACGCCATGCAAATAGCATATCGTTAAGTTCTTTTTGAGTGGGCTGTCGTTGACTGACAACGGAAATGTCTTTGTCACTGATCTGGCCAAGGTCATTATCTTGAACTAGTAGCCCGTTAGTTACCCGCTTAAAATCATAACTTGGAGTGCTTTTTAATGACCAGCTTGCCGTTTCCATTACACGGATATTGGGTTTTGTTTGTAGAATACTTCGGGCTTTTATATCAATCGATGGAGCAATAATGACTTCGACAAACTGGCGATCGATAATTGTTTTTGCGGTGACTTCATCCAAGGGTTGATTGAAAGCAATAATGCCACCAAATGCGGAGGTGGGGTCGGTTTGGTAAGCGCGGTTATAACTTTCAAGAAGACTGATTCCGGTAGCGACGCCACAAGGGTTGGCGTGTTTAACAATCACGCAGGCGGGTAAGTCGTCAAAAGATTTAACGCATTCTAGAGCTGCGTCAGCATCTGCAATGTTGTTGTAAGATAATGCTTTTCCTTGGAGTTGTTGGGCGGCAGCCAGAGTCCCTGGGGCTGGGTTCTCCTCACAATAAAAAGCTGCTTTTTGATGGGGGTTTTCACCGTAGCGCATAACTTGTGATTGTTTAAACTGTAGGTTTAGGCTCTCAGGGAACGGGTTGTCATCTATGTTATTTAAATATTTGGCGATAGCGCTATCGTATTGAGCGGTATGTTCAAAACTTTTACGGGCCAGATTAAAACGATTTTGCTGTGACAGGGCTCCATTGTTTGCGGTCAGTTCATCAATAGTGCTTTGATAGTCAGCTGGATTTACGATAACTGAAATGCTGGCATGGTTTTTAGCTGCAGCACGAATCATGGTTGGCCCACCGATGTCGATATTTTCTATAGCCGTTTCAAAAGAACAGTCAGGTTCAGCGATGGTTTTTTGAAAAGGGTAAAGGTTAACTACAACCATATCGATTGGAAGAATGCCGTGTTCAGCCATAACCTTGTCATCGGTGCCGCGACGTCCCAATATCCCGCCGTGAACTTTAGGGTGTAATGTTTTTACACGTCCAGACATCATTTCTGGAAAGCCGGTATAGTCTGATACTTCAATGACTGGTATGCGATGTTCGGTTAATTGTTGGGCCGTACCTCCGGTGCTGAGTATTTCAATGCCAAGTTCATGTAATTGGCGGGCAAAATCAATAATGCCGGTTTTATCAGATACGCTAATGAGTGCGCGGCTTATTTTAAGGTCCATAGTATTTTAGTGTTCAGTTGAAGTAAGTTTAGTTAATATTGTATTGGGCGATCTTTTTACGTAGTGTGCTGCGGCTGATGCCGAGTATCTTTGACGCCTGAGATTGATTGTAACCGGTTTGCTCTAAAGTCACTTCAAGCATTGATCTTTCTACTTCCCGGATGACAATGGTGTAAAGGTCCTCACTTTCATGATCACTCAAGTGCTCAAAATAGTCCATGACGGCTGTTTTGACATGTTTGGCTAGGGGCGCTGTTTGTTCTTGAGCAGTGCGCCCGCTCTCATCGTTTTTGTTTTTCTTAGTCATGACTAATTGCTAAAAAATTGAATGCATTATTAACCCAGTGGATCTGTTCTGTGGGAACAGGAGCTTGATTAATTTTTTGTTTTAAGGTGTTAGGAATAAGTCCAATCAGGTTTATGTACCAGTGTATATGTTTACGAGCTATTTGAACGCCCATTTTATCACCATAAAATTGATAAAGCGCTTCCAAATGTTGTTGTAGTGTTGTTTGTTTTTCTGCTAACGAGATTGGCGGCGGTAGTTCACCGTGAGTCAGGTAATGGTTTATTTCGGTAAATATCCATGGTTGCCCTTGTGCAGCACGACCAACCATGATGGCGTCAGCTTGCGTGTAGTCTAATACGGCTTTAGCTTTTTGAGCGCTGTTAATATCGCCATTAGCGATAATAGGGATGTGGCGATGTGTTTTTATTTTTTTGATTGTGTCATATTCTGCGTTACCGGAAAAGCGGCAAGCACGAGTTCTGCCGTGAATAGTGAGTGCGGAAATGCCGGATTCCTCAGCAATTTTTGATATTTTAAGTGCGTTTCTGTTTTCAATATCCCAGCCGGTTCTGATTTTTAAGGTGACGGGTAATTCAACAGCTTGAACAACTGACTCAAGAATTTTAGCGACCAGAGTTTCGTCTTTGAGTAAGGCTGAGCCAGCGGCTACAGCACATACTTTTTTGGCTGGGCAGCCCATATTAATATCTATGATTTGAGCACCCTGACTGGCATTGTAATGCGCTGCGCTTGCCATTTGTTTTGGATTAGTGCCCAGAATTTGAACGACTCGTGGTTCTGTTTCACCACTATGATTGCTTTTTAGTTGGGTGCGATAATGGTTTCGTAGGCTAGGATTGGACGATACCATTTCAGAAATAGTCATACCCGCACCGAAATCCTTGCAGAGTTGTCGGAATGGTCGGTCACTTACACCAGCCATCGGTGCTAAGAAAAGATTATTTTTTAATTGGATGGAGCCGATTTGCATAACAAAGCCTAAAATTTCATAACTAAATTATACTGTTAATCGCCGTGTTTTAGTAGCTTATGGGATAAGCTTAAGGAAATGTTTTTGCTATAGGGAGGTCGGGTTAAGTGCGCTAAAGTTCCTAAAATGCATGAAAGTGTTAATATTTTCCTCAAAATACATAGATATAGACAAATACGTTAAAGTTAGGCAGAATGGACCTGTGGGCGTAGTTTGTTCGTAATGGAAAATGTTTACTCAGGGGGAAATAAGCGATTACATGGCAACGATAACGGTAATTAATGGACCTAACCTTAATCTTTTAGGTACGCGTGAGCCTGAGTTATACGGTCGCGCAACGCTTTTAAGTATTCAGAATGGTCTTGAGTTATTAGCAACAGAGCTCGGCCATGAGCTGACTTTCCATCAAAGCAATGCAGAGCATAAAATTATTGATTTGATTCATCAGGCAGGTTCTGGTGGTGTTGATATGCTTATTATTAACCCGGCTGCATTTACACATACCAGTGTGGCGATTCGTGATGCTGTTCTAGGTGTAGGGATCCCTTTTATAGAGGTTCATTTGTCAAATGTGTACAGTCGGGAAGCTTTTAGGAAACATTCTTATTTCTCAGATATAGCCGAGGGGGTTATCTCTGGGTTTGGAGAAAATAGCTATAATATGGCTTTAACAGCCGCTCATCAAATTCTACTCGCGAGATAAGATAATGGATATTAGAAAAATAAAAAAATTAATTGAAATAATTGAAGAGTCCGATATTGCTGAATTTGAGATTACCGAAGGTGAGGAATCGATTCGCATCAGTCGTTATTCAGATAAAGCTATGGTGGCCGCACCTGTTCCGGTCGCGCCGATAGCTGCTGCACCCGTAATAGAAGAGAGTTCAACAAAGCCGCCTTCAGCTGAAGAGCATGAAGGTCATATTGTGACCTCGCCAATGGTAGGAACTTTCTACGCTTCAGCGTCTCCAGGGTCGAAAGTTTTTGTGAGTGTAGGACAGAAAGTTGGCGAAGGTGACACGCTGTGTATTATTGAAGCGATGAAAATATTGAACCAAATTGAAGCAGAGACCAGTGGTACGATTACTAAGATTTTGGTTGAAAATGCACAGGCTGTTGAATATGGCCAGCCACTTTTTGTAATTGAATAACAGGTGTTTTTTAACAACCGTATTTAAGTAGATAAAAAAATGTTTGATAAAATCGTTATTGCTAATCGGGGCGAAATTGCGCTACGAATTTTACGTGCCTGCCGTGAGTTAGGCGTTAAGGTGGTTGCTGTTTATTCTGAAGCAGACCGAAATTTAAAACATGTCCGGTTAGCCGATGAATCTGTCTGCATTGGTCCTGCGCCATCTAGTGAAAGTTATTTAAATATTCCTGCACTAATTAGTGCAGCTGAGGTGACTGATGCAGAAGCTATTCACCCGGGATATGGTTTTTTATCTGAAAATGCAGCATTTTCAGATAAAGTAAAACAAAGTGGCTTTGTTTTTATTGGGCCTGATGGCAAAACCATTCGTCGCATGGGTGATAAGATTGAAGCTAAGCGTGCTATGCAAGAGGCTAATATTCCTTGTGTTCCTGGAAATGGCGATCCTTTAACTGATGACTCTGAAGCGAACTTAAAAATGGCGCGGGAGATTGGTTATCCCGTCATTATTAAGGCGGCAGGTGGTGGTGGTGGTCGTGGTATGCGTACAGTCCATACCGAAGCCTCACTAATAAATGCTATTTTGTTAACTAAAACTGAAGCAGGTTCAGTGTTTGGTAATGATACGGTCTATATGGAAAAATTTCTTGAAGACCCGCGGCATATTGAGTTTCAGGTTTTAGCGGATATGCATGGCAATGCTATTCATCTTGGTGAGCGTGATTGTTCAATGCAACGGCGTCATCAAAAAGTCGTGGAGGAAGCGCCAGCACCCGGAATTACAGAAGATCAACGTAAAATGATGGGGGAGCGTTGTGCTAATGCCTGTATTGAGATTGGCTACCATGGCGCAGGGACTTTTGAATTTTTGTACGAAAAAGGTGAATTCTTTTTTATTGAAATGAATACCCGCATTCAGGTTGAGCACCCCGTGACTGAAATGATCACTGGTGTTGATCTTGTTAAAGAGCAGTTGCGTATTGCAGCCGGTGAAAAATTATCGATAACCCAAGATGAGGTTAGGTTAACTGGCCATGCCATTGAGTGTCGTCTCAATGCTGAAGACCCTAAAACTTTTATGCCTTGCCCCGGTACTATTGATACGCTTCATTTTCCGGGTGGTCCTGGTATTCGTTGTGAAACGCATCTATATAATGGTTATACGGTTCCACCGCATTATGATTCGATGATTGGCAAATTGATTGCCCATGGTGAAGACAGGCAAAGTGCTATTTTTAGAATGCGGACTGCTTTGGAAGAAATGATTGTAGGTGGAATTAAAACAAACATACCTTTACAACGGGAAATTTTGGCAGATAATGCTTTTGTCGTTGGTTCTCAAAACATTCACTATTTAGAAAAAAAATTAGGAATGTAACACAATTCCCTTTATTGTTCGCATGAGTGAATAATTTGTTCTACGCGGTTCATTCTATGTGAGGTGTTTTCATGAGTTGGAAACAGTTATCTGTAACTACAGATAAGCAGTTTGCCTTGGTCTTATCGGATCTTTTTAGTCAGTTTGGTGCCGTCTCTGTTACTTATTTAGACGCGCTTGATGAGGCTATTTATGAGCCCGGTTTGGGGGAAGAAAAAATATGGGAGCAAACGCGAGTGGTTGCGCTGTTCGATATGTCTGTTCATGCAGAGATATTAGAATTCTTGGTCAGTCAAAAATTCCCTGATCTTTTATTACAAGATTGGCAACTTGATATTTTACCGGATCAAGATTGGGAGCGGGCTTGGATGGTGCATTTTAAGCCGATGTTATTTGGTGAAAAGTTGTGGGTTTGTCCTAGTGGTTCTGAGCAAGAGTCACCTGAAACAGTGTGTATGACTTTAGACCCTGGGCTTGCCTTTGGGACGGGCACCCATGCTACCACAGCCTTATGTTTAGAATGGTTGGCGCGCTATGATTTAAAGGGCAAAATGGTTGTTGATTATGGTTGTGGCTCAGGTATTTTAGCGATTGGGAGTGCGCTGTTAGGTGCCAGCAGTGTTTCTGCAGTGGATATTGACCCACAAGCAATTATCGCAACGCAAGACAATGCAGCTAAAAATAATATTGATGCGAAAATAGATTGCTATTTACCTGACGATTGCCCTGCGCTTCAGGCTGATATTGTTGTCGCTAACATCCTAGCAAATCCTTTGATTGAGATGGTCGGGTCGATTTCTGCTTTATTAAAGCCGGGTGGTCAGTTAGTGCTTTCCGGTATTTTAAGCGAGCAGGCTAACAGTGTAATGAGATCCTATCAGCCGTTTTATAACCTACAAGATCCAGTAGTTCAAGATGGTTGGTGTCGTATTGTAGGAATTAAGTTTTAGTCTGAGCGAATTAAGTTTTGTAATTCTAATAATGAGATCTCACCAGCATGAGATTTTTGGATTATGCCATGTTCATTAATAAAAACAGTGAAAGGCACGGCATTGGCATGGTTTCCCATTGCTTTGGAAAGGATAATTCCATCATCACCTGCAATTAAAACAGGAAAGTTGATTGCATAATCTTCTAGAAAAGACTCAACGGATAACTTATCTTCAATAGCAATGCTGATAACCTGTAGATTGTCAGAAGTTGATTTCTTTTGCAGTGCGATGAAGGCGGGAATTTCTTTGCGACATGGTGGGCACCATGTCGCCCAGAAATTGACGATCCTTTTTTTTCCGCTCCAGTCAGCGAGTGAGCGTGGTGTATCTGATAAGTCCGGAAGGGCTATTTTTGTGAGTGGAGCTGTTGTTTCAGGAGCAGGTGAAGAAAAAAATTTTTGGCTCATAAAGCCTAGTGAGAGTGCCAAAATTGCTAGGCTCAATAAGCCTAAGCGGGAGTGAGGTAAGGGCATTTATTGAGTTTTTATAATATGTTCTAGGAAGTCATCGGCGGCTTTGTAGCCAACTAGGCGTAAATGTTCTTGTTCCATTTTATTGGTATCAAAAAATAATATGGCAGGGGGGCCAATCAGATTAAAGTGTTTTAACAAAGCATTGTCATCCACTGTCATTCGGGTTACATCTGCTTGTAACAACATGAATTGAGAAAGTTCTTTTTGTACCGTGTTATTTGAGAACGTATAGGTCTCCATTTCTTTACATGAAATGCACCAGTCAGCATAGAAATCCAACATAACCGGTTGTTGCTGTTGTTGTGCCTGAGATAGTTTTAGATTCAGATCCTCTAGGGAAGTGATGCGCTCAAATTTTAGAGTGTGCTCGGTCGCTTTTGTCGTTTGACTAAAATGATTTAATGGTTGTAAAGGATTCGTGCCTCCTGTTGCAAACCCGATGATTAGGATAATGCCGTAAACAAGCATGATTAAACCAAGGCCTTTCCATAGTTTTTTCCAGCCGTTATTTGAGTCTGGTAGGGGTTCTATTGCATTCATGTAAATGGCTGGAATAATTAGTAGGCAAGCCCAGACGATCATCATGAGGGGCGCAGGGAGAATTCGGTCTAGCATCCAAGCTGCAACAGCGAGCATAACAACACCGAAAATGCTTTTTGTGGTATTTAACCATGCGCCAGCTCTAGGTAATAAAGAGCCTGCTGATGCGCCAATCGCAAGTAGTGGCATGCCCATGCCAAGTCCCATCAAAAAGAGTGCTGACCCGCCAAGTAGAACATCACCGGTTTGACCAATATAAATTAAAGCGCCGGCCAGTGGCGCAGCAACACAGGGGCCGACAACCAGTGCAGATAATGCGCCCATAATAGCAGCGCTGATAATACCCTGATTTTTTTGTTGATTGCTGGCATTATTCAGGCGGTTTTGTAATGATTGCGGTAACTCAAGGTTATAAAAGCCAAACATGGATAGCGACAGAAGAATGAAAAGTCCACTAAACGAGGCAATAATCCAGGGTTGTTGTAATTCCGCCTGTAGATTACTGCCAAATAGTGCGGCTAAAATGCCAAATGCAGTATATGCAACGGCTCCAGCCAAGACATAACTTAAAGATAAGATAAAGCCTCGCCATGCAGTGACGGGACCTTTCTGTCCGACAATGATGCCTGAAAGAATTGGGATCATTGGGAAAATGCAAGGGGTAAAGGCTAGCAGGAGTCCAAAGCCAAAAAAGCTTGCTAATATTAGCCCATAGCTTTTCTCGCTTAAATTCTGAGCAATTTGGTCTTGTTCAGAATAACTGTTTGGTTTTGTAGTAATCGTTTTTCTGGTCTTATTGGCTGGAATGAGGCTTGGTTCTATAGCAATAGTTTTGCTCATAGGCGGATAGCAAACACCAACCTCGGCGCACCCTTGAAAGCCTGCTTTCAATTCAAAAGGAACCGGAGGGGTTATGGATTGTTCAATCGGGATGGAGAAACTAAGTGCATTATGGAATATTTCAACCTCACCAAAGGCTTCATCTGATTTGGGCGTGCCATGTGGGATTTTGTAAGAGCCTAAGGTAACATTTTTGGGATTGGCAATAGTTAGCGTTATTTTTTCTCGGTAGAGGTAGTATCCTTCAGCAATTTGCCAATTAACTTCGACTGTATTGTTGTCTAATGGCCGCGCATGAAATTTAAATGCTTGATCTGGTGGAAGCAGGTCGTTATTGGTAAGGGCATAGGCTTGTTGGCATCCTATGGTGATTAGGAGTAGTCCCCAGAATTTTATGAAAGGCATGAGTGAATCCAGTTAAGATAATCAGGGTGACCCTGTTGTACTGACGAGGCAATTATTTCGGGTACATCGTAGGGGTGGTTAGTGAGAATAATATCCTCAATATCCGGGTAATGTGTCTGGTCAGTTTTAATTAATAATAAGTGTTCTTGGTCGGTAATGACTTTGCCTTGCCAGCGATAAATAGATGTGATGTTGGGTACAATATTGGCGCAGGCGGCAAGTTCTTTTTCAATGACGATTGTAGCTATTTTTTCTGCGACGTCTTTGTTGGGGCAGGTGCAATAGATGATTAGAAAATTGGTGGGCATCAGTCGACTAAATAAAAAATATTCAACTGTCTATTATAAGGTGTTAGGGTGTATAAGAATCAAGAATTTTTTAGTTGTATTAAATTATAAGTGAGATAAGCGTCATGAACCCCCTGAGAATTATGTTTTTAATATTTTTAATCATCCCTTTCCTAGAAATTTATTTATTACTGAAAATGGGTGGTTTAATTGGGGTGTTTCCCACCGTATTATTAGTCGTCTTTACGGCTGTTTTAGGTGCGTGGATGTTGCGTCAACAAGGCTTTGAAACATGGCAACGTTTTCAACAAGGAATGGCAAAAGGAAAAGTTCCTGCGGTAGAAATGTTAGAAGGTCCTGTTTTGCTTGTTGGGGGCGCTTTTTTGTTAACGCCCGGTTTTTTTACAGATATTGTCGGCTTTGTTTGTTTGATCCCGTTTACTCGTAGAAAGCTAGTTACTTATTTGATTGAGCGGCAATTAGTGGTTATGGCTGGCGGTGGACCGTTTCAACCGCAAGGGCAGACACGGCCTAAAGATGATAATGTCATTGAAGGGGAGTATAAGAAAGGTGACGAGTAGAATATAGAAAGGTAGTCAGGGAAGCATTAAAAATACTTATTAGGCGGCCGGACTACCTTTATTAATGACCGGCATGACGGACTGTTAAGTGTCAGAATCTGTAGAATTTTTCCCCAAAGCAGAATAAGCAGGACACCAGCCGTTATAACCGGTAGCGATGAGTACGAGTGCTAATATTAATAAAAAAACCTTAGCGAATATTATTGAAATTAGGAAAAGTAGGCTGCCAGCAATAAGGCGTATTTTTTTCTCTTTTGCGCCGAGATTCATTTCAGGTTTAATCAACTGCTTATAGTCAAAGTTCATAATTAAATTACCTCGTTGTTATCATGTCTAGTACAGTGTTTTTGTTAGAATACGCTGAATTGTCATAAAAATATACTGCCATGCAGATTTTACATAGGAAAAATAGCCTGAATGGATGTTACTCATATAATTGAATCATTAAATGATGCGCAACGCGAGGCAGTTACTGCGCCATCTCAGTCAATGCTTGTATTAGCTGGGGCGGGCAGTGGTAAAACACGTGTATTGGTGCATCGTATTGCTTGGATGATTAAGGTTCAAGACCTTTCGCCCCAGAGTATTTTAGCCGTGACTTTTACTAACAAGGCGGCAACTGAAATGCGAGGGCGTATTGAGACATTACTGGATTATTCGGCTCAAGGGATGTGGGTGGGAACATTTCATGGGTTAGCGCATCGTCTACTTAGACGTCATGCGCATGAGGCATCTCTGCCAGAGGCTTTTCAAGTGCTCGACTCAGATGACCAGTTAAGAATGATTAAGCGGCTATTAAAGGCCATGGGATTAGATGAGGCGCGCTGGCCTCCACGGCAAGTCCAAGGCTTTATTAATGGACAAAAAGAAGAAGGGCGACGGGCTGATCATATTTTAGAAGGTGGGGATTTATATCAGCGCCAAATGTTAACGCTTTATCGTGAATATGAACGAAGTTGTATGCGTTCAGGTTTGGTAGATTTTGCAGAGCTGTTGCTCCGCGCACATGAGTTGTTGCGCGATAATGAACAATTATTGCAATTTTATAAACAGCAGTTTTTACACGTGCATGTGGATGAATTCCAAGATACTAATACGATTCAATATGCTTGGTTACGTTTATTGACTGAAGGTAAAGATAATTTATTTGTTGTGGGTGATGATGATCAATCTATTTATGGTTGGCGCGGAGCTAAAGTAGAGAATATTTACAGTTTTCAATCAGATTATCCCAATCATCAGGTTGTAAGATTAGAGCAAAATTATCGTTCAACAGCGAATATTCTTAATGCAGCTAATGCCTTGATTGTTAATAATCAGGGGCGCATGGGCAAAGAGCTATGGACTGATGACGGTGATGGAGAACCCATTTCCTTGTATGCAGCATTTAATGAGCAAGATGAAGCCTATTTTGTGGTTGAGCGTATTAAGAAATGGGTGGAATTAGGGGGGTTACGCTCTGAGATCGCTATTTTATATCGCTCAAATGTTCAATCTCGATTATTTGAAGAGCGGTTAATGTCTGGTGGGATTCCTTACCGGGTTTATGGTGGTTTACGGTTTTTTGAACGTGCCGAAATTAAGAATGCACTGGCGTATTTACATTTAATAACTAATGCAACTAATGATTCCGCATTTGAGCGTGTTATTAATATCCCTAATCGTGGTATTGGCCCTAAGACGATCGAAGACCTTCGCCGTGTGGCACGTGATGAACAAGTTTCATTATGGCAGGCTGCAAATCAATTGGTCGTATCGGGTGTAATCACAGCAAGAACAGAGCGGGTTCTGAGAAGTTTTATTGATGTCATTAACAACTTGGCTGAGCATGCGGAAGGGCTGGCATTGTTTGAAAAAGTACAAATTGTTGTCGAGCAGACGGGCTTGATTGACTTTCATAAAAAAGAAAAAGGGGAGAAGGGTGAGGCGCGGGTTGAAAATTTACAAGAACTCGTGAATGCGGCGCGTCAATTTGATTATGAAGAAGATAATGCCGAAGGGCTTAACGAACTAGATTTGTTTTTGGCTCATGCGGCTCTAGAATCGGGTGAAACACAGGGCGACCAGTATGATGATTGTGTTCAGTTGATGACCTTGCATTCAGCTAAGGGGCTGGAGTTTAAATTAGTTTTTATTGTTGGTATTGAAGAAGGTTTATTTCCCTCGCCGCGATCGATCGAAGATCCTGCACGTCTAGAGGAAGAGCGTCGTCTTTGTTATGTAGGAATCACAAGAGCGATGCAAATTTTGTATTTGAGTTATGCGGAATCTAGGCGCATATACGGGCGTGATACCTATCCTAAGTGTTCTCGTTTTATTAAAGAAATACCGAGTAATAAAATTCAGGAAATTCGAATGGGTGCCACGATTAGTCGGCCGGTTTCACAGACCAAGTCAGGGTATTCACTGGGGCAGAAAAAGATGTCTTTTGAGTTAGGGCAGCGTGTCAGTCATGTGAAATTTGGTGAGGGTATCGTACTGCAGGTAGAGGGAGAAGGCGCGCAGGAGCGGGTTCAGGTTAATTTCACATCGGTTGGTATGAAATGGTTAATGCTAGCGTATGCAAAATTAGAAGCGATTGGTTAAGTTGATTTTTGTGTGTTGTGTTTTTTAAAGGAATAGAGCTATCGGGGTGAGTCGCCTTAAAGTGTGCCTAGAGTTTTGAGAAAGTTTTTTGTCTATTTTAGTTTTTCTAATTAATAAAATGTTGCACTGGTTGTAAATGATTTAACAAGAATATTGTCAAATCTTTAGACTTTTCTCAAAGGATTAAGCGGGTCGGTACCTATCATTAATTATTCTTATCGGGTACTGCCAGGGCAGGTGTTTTCTGCGGCTGGCAGCACAGCTTAAGTCATATTAGTATCTTAAGTGGTCAAAATAAAAAACCAGATACCAATGGGTATTTGTTACATCCGGACAAAACAGCGGTTTTCAGCAAATTTCTTAGCATCTTTAAGTTTTTTACGCAGTTTCTTGGCGTTTTCAGGGTCTCGGAAAATACCTCCATTTTCACCTGGTGTCCGGCGCATGAAGGTAAAAGTTAACGCTTGATCATATTCTTCATATGTCATTTGACTGGCTATTTTGTCGATACTACAAATACAGGGGTACAACGTTTCATAGCGTAGCCCACCTTCTTGCTCTATACATTGCAATACAAATTCAACACGAGTTTGGGTTGGAAAGTCGTTAATGACTTGAGGTTTCGGCTGAGGTGGTCGGTTGCCCGTCAATATGCATCCGTTTAATAATAAAAAAACTAAAAAGAAGCATGATTTAAGAAGTGATGTTTTCATGGTAAGTCCTAAGGTAGTGTGCTATTCAGCGGCAAAATTAATGATTTGCTGTACTTTATTGTTCATCATGACTGAAAATTTATTTAACGCTGAATTAGTGGTGTTTGTTGGTAAAAGACGAGATTTTATAATAACTTTTCCTGCATAGGTATAGGTTACGACATTACAGGGCATATAGCGAATAGCATGAGGAGAAAGTTTTAGTAATTTCTTTGCATGCGTTAGATTACAATATTGAATAGTATCGTATTCCGGAAAAGAGATGTTTTCGCGTTCGCGGATGACTTTGCCGACACGACTGTGTCCGGTTATTCTGAAGTTTTGCTCTGTAATGGCGATTTCTAATTCGGCGAGAACATCCTCATAAGGTTTCATAGTTTCCACTTGATAGTACTGTACTGTTTCGGTGGTTGCTAGCAAGCTACAAGCTGGTTGAAAGAGTGCTAGTGAAAAAATTAGTAGAAACCTGAACATCTTTGAATTCACATGAAATAGAATAGGATTATTTGAAAGCAAAGCTTATCATTATGACTAATCAAACAAAAGTCACAGGGGCGATTTTAGCAGGTGGCTTAGCCCGTCGGATGGGCTTGAATCAAGATAAGGGACTTATTATTTTTCGAGGCCAACCGATGGTAACCTATGCGTTGACCGCAATGAAAGGGGTTGCCGAATCTGTAGTTATTAATGCTAATCGAAATATTCAGTTATATCAACGTTTTGGGGTGCCTGTTATTAGCGATGAGACATTAACTTTTGATGGGCCTTTGGCGGGGGTTTTCTCAGTTATGACGACATGTGATTCTAAAATATTAATCGTGATGCCTTGTGATAGCCCTTTAATTAAAAGCAGTCATTTAGAGAAATTAAAGCAGGCATTGATTGGTTCGAATTATGAAATAGCGGTGGCGCATGATGGGCAACGGATGCATCCGGTTTTTTTAGCGTTAAAGACAGAGTTGGCTGGTAGCCTTCGGTTATTTTTATCTGAAGGACAGCGAAAGATTGATCTTTGGTTGCAACAGCATGCTTTAGTGGAAGTGGATTTTAGTGATGAGCCTGAGGCCTTTTGTAATATTAATACCGTTGATGAGTTAGTGCATCTTGAGGAGGTTAAGTGACAGACCAGTCGTTTAAGCCAGAAATGACAATGGCAGGGCTTAGCCATTCGGAGCAAGTGCCGTGTTTTGATGAACGAGGACAAGCGCAAGAGATTTATTTGGTGGGGGAGCGTGCATTAACGATTTATGTGGATAGACAGGAAATTGTTACCCTGATGACGATTGGCTCACATCCTGAGTTGTTAACCTTGGGCTATTTAAAAAACCAAGGTTTTTTTGAGCATTTAACTGAACTTAGAGTTGTTCAGGTAGATTGGGAAACGGAGGCGGTGGCCGTTGTTAGTGCGCAGTCAGAGAGTGATTTTTCGGAGCAGATGAAGCAGCGGACGGTAACTACTGGGTGTGGACAAGGAACGGTATTTGGTCGTTTGATGGAGAAATTGCAGAAAATCAAGGTGCCCGGCGTTAAGGTGAAACAGTCGATATTGTATGCCATGTTAGCTGAAGTATCTGCTTATAATGAAGTTTATAAGCAGTCAGGGGCAGTACATGGCTGTGCGATATGTGAAGGGAGCCGTATTGAGTTATTTGTTGAGGATGTTGGGCGTCATAATGCAGTTGATGCCATAGCGGGTTATATGTGGCTGAATAATATTTCTGGAAGCAATAAAATTTTTTATACGACTGGAAGGTTAACCTCTGAAATGGTGATTAAGGTGACTCAAATGGGTATTCCTATTTTATTGTCTCGTTCAGGGACGACTCAGATGGGTTTGGCTATGGCTCAACAAGCTGGCGTGACATTAATTTCTAGAGCCAAAGGGCAGCGATTTTTGGTGTTGAATGGCGCCGACAAGGTCATTTTTGATGCAGTGCCTGAGCCCCGTCGTAAAAATGACCGTCATGGTGTTTTAAGGTAAGTTGAATTTAGAAATTTTATGGTTTTCTCAATGCTGCAATACGGTCTGCTATTGGTGGGTGACTCTGGAATAAAGGGTTCAGGTGTCGTCCCTTGATTCCGAAGGCGGCTAATTCGTTTGGCATTGTTTTGGGTTCACTGGTTTTTTGTAGGGCTTGTAGTGCACTAATCATTTTTTGTCGGCTGGCTAATTGAGCGCCGCCAGCATCGGCTTTAAATTCACGATGACGAGAAAACCACATGACGATCATGGTGGCCAGAATAGATAAGGCGATTTGGGCAATAATTTGAGTGACATAGTAAGCCGGGCCAAAACCACGTTCCGTTTTAAAGACGATGCGATCCACCAAGTGACCAATGATTGAAGCAAAGAAGAAAACAAAGGTATTCACAATACCTTGTAGTAGAGTCATAGTAACCATATCGCCATTGGCGATATGACTGATCTCATGACCTAGTACCGCTTCAGTTTCATCGCGATTAAGCGCGGCTAATAACCCGCTACTAACCGCGACTAAGGCATTGTTTTTATTCATACCTGTAGCAAAGGCATTAACTTCATCGCTGTTGAAAATAGCAATTTCGGGTTTGTTGATACCGGCCAGTTGAGATTGTTTGTCAATGGTTTGGTGAAGCCATTTTTCAGTCGCGTTATTGGGGGATGTAATCATGTTCAGCCGCATCGTTCTTTTTGCGAGTGATTTGGACATTAGCAGGGAAATGACAGAACCACTCATGCCAATAATGGCAGAGGCAATCAGTAGAGAGGGGTAGTGGAGATTAATCCCTTGTTGATCTAGCATTCCTTGAAGACCTAAAAGACTAAAAGTAAGACTAATAACTAACAAGATAGCGGCATTGGTTAGAAGGAATAGTAATATTCTTGTCATGTGGCTGACCTTTTTGTTGAGGTAGAGTTATCTTTGATATGGGGCCAGTGCTTAGAAAATCAAGCCGGTAAATGGAATATACAAGCTTAGGTTCAGGAGGTGATATGTCTAAAATACGAAAAAAGATTAATGTCATTGACGAGGAATATTTATATCAGGGGTTTCTTAGGGTAAAGCGTATTAGGTTGCAGCATACTTTATTTCAAGGGGGATGGAGTAATAAGATTGATCGTGAATTGATTGAGCGCGATGATTGTGTTGCTGTTTTGCTTTATGATCCAGATCTTGATTCAGTGGTGCTTATTGAGCAATTTCGCGTGGGGGCCTTGGGTTATTCTAAGACGCCTTGGCTAGTAGAAATTGTAGCTGGTATTGTTGAGTCTGGCGAAAGTTTTGAAGAAGTTGCGTACAGAGAAACGGAAGAAGAAGCTGGCTGTGCTATTACAGAACTCCGTTATATTTGTGAATATTTTAGTTCGCCGGGAGCGCTTTCCGAACGAATGACCTTGTTCTGTGGTCGGGTAGATTCCTCTAAGGTGGGAGGTGTTTATGGTGTTTTAGCTGAGAATGAAGATATTAACGTACGGGTTATGCCTTTTGATGAGGCGATTGAATTAATGAAACTAGGCAAGGTTGATTCTGCAACACCCATCATTGCGCTGCAATGGTTGGCATTGAATAAAGAGCAGTTACAACATGAATGGGGTGTTGGTAACTAAAAACGCCTTAGTTATCTTCCGTAAAAATAGCGCTGTACTGCTTTGGAGTCAGTATTGTGTTTTTGGCTGCTGTACGGTTGTCTTGCTCTGGGTAGTCTTGGTTGTAATGGAGTCCACGGCTTTCTTTTCGTTGTTGAGCGCTTATGATAATCAGTTCTGCCACAATAACGAGATTGCGCAATTCAAGGAGATCACTCGTTATGGTGAAATCGCTGTAATATTCATGAATTTCTGCTTTTAATAATTTGATTCGTTCAAGCGCGCGATGTAGCCTTTTATCTGAACGTACGATTCCAACATAATCCCACATGACACGACGAATTTCATCCCAGTTATGGGCAATGACAACTTCCTCATTCGATTTAGCAACTTGTGATTCATCCCAAGGTTGGATGGCAGTTGGCATGGCTCTGTTTGGTAGCTCCGAGAGAATGCTTTCAGCAGCCTGGTTTGCAAAAACGAGGCATTCTAGGAGAGAGTTACTTGCCATTCGGTTAGCGCCATGAAGTCCGGTACAGGCGACTTCACCAATGGCATAAAGGCCTGGGACATCGGTTTTACTCGAACTATCCGTGATAATGCCGCCGCAAGTATAGTGTGCTGCTGGGACTACGGGTATTTTTTGCGTGGTAATATCGATATTAAATTTTAAGCATTGCTGATAAATATTTGGGAAATTATCTTGGATAAATTCAGGTGTTTTATGAGTGATATCGAGATAGACAAAATCGATGCCGTATTTTTTTATTTGGTGATCAATCGCGCGGGCAACAATGTCCCGTGGAGCAAGTTCCTCGCGGCTATCGAATAAGTGCATAAATGGCTCGCCGCTGGGAAGTAAAAGTTTAGCGCCTTCCCCCCGAATAGCTTCACTAATTAAAAATGAGCGGGCATCAGGATGGTACAGGCATGTTGGATGAAATTGCATGAATTCCATGTTGGCGATGCGGCAGCCTGCACGCCATGCGAGTGATAAGCCATCACCAGTCGTAATATCTGGGTTACTGGTATAAAGGTAGACCTTGTTTGCTCCGCCGGTTGCCAGAATAACAACTCGTGCCGAAATAGGGGTTACTGCATTGTTTTGGGTATCAAGAGCATATGCACCAACGATATGGCCATTAGGGAATTGACGAGATTTAGTGCTGACTAAATCAATCGCATTATGGTGTTCTAAGAGCGTGATATTAGTATGTAGTTGTGCTCGCTCTATAAGAGTTGAAATGACAGACTTTCCTGTTGCATCAGCTGCATGAACAATGCGACGATGGGAATGCCCACCTTCACGATTTAAATGTAGGCGAGGTGAGTCTTGAGTGCAGCCGGGTTCGTGAGTGAAAGAAACACCTTGATTAATAAGCCATTCGATACTTTGTCTTCCCTGATTGACAGTCAAAGAAACAATATCGCGGTCACATAAGCCCTCGCCAGTTTTAACGGTGTCTTCAATATGGGAATTGATAGAGTCGGCATTGTCGAAGACAGCTGAAATGCCGCCTTGTGCATATAACGTGTTACTTTCTTCGGCGGTTAATTTTGATAATACGGTGATTTTATAGTGGTCGGCGAGTTTAAGTGCTAAGGTTAATCCAGCGCCTCCACTCCCGATAATGAGGACATCTGTATAGCGAGTGGCGTATGAATCAGTCAAGGTCAGAAATCTCGTCAAAGAGCTGATGAAAATATAAAGAGGGTTTTTAACTAAAAACTATGAGGATAATACCTTTTTTATGGTGTAATTGGAAAAGTAATAAATAAGAATTAAGAGAAATAGAACTTATGAATTGGTTTTCTGTCTCTTTAATCTAGAAAGGTGTGTTATGCGGATACAGACAAAGACCAGTGATCAGGTTGATCAGGAATTTGTATCGCGAGTGCAGCGCGGTGATAAATCTGCTTATGATATGTTGGTTCGTAAGTACCAGTATCGGGTGACACAGTTGGTTAATCGCTATGTGAAGGATCCCAGTGAGGCGCAAGATGTTGCACAAGAGGCTTTTATTAAAGCATATCGGGCGTTAAGTCGTTTTAGAGGTGATAGTGCTTTTTATACATGGCTGTATAGAATAGCAATTAATACGGCTAAAAATCATTTAGTTTCTAGGGCGCGCCGATCATCGAATAATGAAGTCGATTTTCAGGAAGCAGAACACGGTGTCAGTAGTGTGCAACTGTGTAATTTGGATACCCCGGACAAACTTTTGTTGAATGATGAAATTATTGCCAATATTCAGCAGACTATTGATGAATTGCCGGAGAATATGCGAGAAGTCATTATTTTACGTGAGCTTGAAGGCTTGAGTTATGAGGCGATTGCCAAAACGCTTGATTGTCCTGTTGGAACTGTGAGGTCGAGAATTTTTCGGGCACGTGAAGCGATTGATAAACGATTACAACCATTACTTGAAGGATAGTTTTTTTATGGATAAATTTATAAACGAAAAAATTTCACAATTTATTGATGACGAATTAGGTGCTGATGAAGCAATTACTGTGCTTGAAAAGGTTGAACATGATGGTTGTTTTGAGGGAAAGCTGCGGCGCTATCATTTTATACGGAAGTTAATTCAGACTGAGGCACCTATTCGTATGGATGCTGACTTTGTTTCACGGGTTAATGACCGGATTCAGTCTGAACCTGAAATAGCGTTGCCTTTTTGGCGTCAAATTGACGCAGAGCAAATACTGACAATAGTATTGGTTATAGTTATGGCATCAGTACTTATGTTTTTGTAAAGTCAGTTGATCAGTGTCGAAATTTTATTTGTCGTGACAAGGCGGTTATGATTGAGGAACGGGTTGTTGTTTCGAGAAAGACCGATAATCAGGTTTGGGTTAAAGGCTTGCCAGTTGCAAGCTGTGGCAATTGCCAGCAAAATACAGCTTGCTCAACGCCGTTAATTGAAAAGTTTTTGCAGAAACGAGAAATTCCTGTAGAGACAGATTTAGTGTTGGAATCAGGTGATCAGGTAATTGTTGCGATTCATGAAAATGATTTGCTTAAAGGTTCAGTTGTGCTTTATTTGCTTCCTATTGCCGCACTGTTGGCCGGTGCTGGTTTGGGTGATTGGGTCGGTGGCTATTTTCTTGGGCTCAGTCCCGATGTCCTCATGTGTATTTCAGGATCGATATCATTTTTTTTAGCATTGTTTTTAATTCGTTCAAGTCTTCAATCATTCTTTTATAAGTCTTTTCCAAAACCAGTTGTTATTCGAAAAGTTAATTGATTTTTAAGAGAGTGATATTAAAACGCGGGTCGTAAAAGCCAAGCCATAGCCCAAAGTTTTTTCTTGTGATTTAGCAAAACACCCCAATACTTATTTGGTATGTGTGAGCAGTCTGCATGGTTTGAAAGGTGCTTAGAGTCGCGTTGGGTTGCAAATATTAAAGCGTTCTTATTCGTTTGCGTATAGTACAGAGGATTTATTTTTTTTAAAAATTTGGTGCATAGGCGTATCCATAAACATGAGGTTGAGATGGTTAGAAAATTAGTAGGTGGTTTAGGCGTTTTACTTTGGTTAGCCAGTGCAGCGGTGTTTGCACAATTGCCAGATTTTACGAAACTGGTTAAAGAACAAAGTCGAGCTGTTGTGAATATCAGTTCAGTCCATAAGGCTCCAGAACTTAACCATCATTCGCCCGGAGGAACATTGGAGCCTGGGCAGGTTCCTATGGAAGAATTTCTAAAGCGTTTTTTTGAAGGACAGGGTCAGTTGCCGGGGCCGTACGGCGAATCAAAAGAATCTAATTCTTTAGGGTCAGGGTTTATTATTTCAAAAGAAGGTTATATTTTAACGAATCACCATGTGATTCAAGGTGCAGATGAAATTATTGTTAAGTTATCGGATCGGCGTGAGTTAATAGCAACCTTGGTTGGGTCAGATCCTCGTACAGATGTGGCGTTGTTAAAAGTTAAGGCACATTCATTGCCCATTGTTGAGATTGGTGCTGTGGAAAATTTACAGGTTGGCGAGTGGGTATTGGCGATTGGTACACCTTTTGGTTTTGAGCATTCGGTTACTGCCGGTATTGTAAGTGCAAAAGGGCGGAGTTTGCCTGGAGATAATTATGTGCCATTTATTCAGACAGATGTTGCTATAAACCCGGGTAATTCAGGAGGGCCATTGTTTAATCTTAAAGGACAGGTTGTGGGAATGAATTCTCAGATTGTTAGCCGTTCTGGAGGGTATATGGGACTCTCATTTGCCATACCGATAGATGTTGTGATGACTATTGTTGAGCAATTAAAGAGCAGTGGAAAAGTAGCGAGAGGTTGGCTGGGTGTTCATATACAAGATGTGACCAGTGATCTGGCAGAGTCTTTTGGTATGGAACGACCCTATGGGGCAGTGGTCGCAAAAGTAATGCCAGAGGGGCCGGCGGCCAGTTCAGACCTGCAAACAGGTGATGTGATTGTTGCATTTGAAGGGAAGAAAATTGAATTGTCTTCGGAATTACCACCACTAGTTGGGGTAACACCGGTTAATAAAATGGCTAAAATTAAAGTGGTTCGGGCCGGTAAAGTTAAGATGATTACGGTTAAAATAGGGTTGTTGCCGGAACAATCTCAATCGACAGTGGCGAATGCCGAATCAGCGCCGCAAGTATCGAATAGGTTAGGAATAGTTGCTATTGAGTTGACTCCTGAGCAAAGAAAGCAGTTGCAATTGTCGAATCAAGGTGTTGGAGTGCATCGTGTTTTAAAGGACCCGGCAATAGCCGCTGGGATACAGCCGGGAGATGTGATTTTAAGAATTCAGAATAATGTCGTTCGGAACTTGGCGGTATTTGATAAAATAGTGCGTGGTTTACCCGTGGGCAAGTCAATTTCTATATTGATTGAGCGTCAAGGTAGGCGTTTGTTTTTACCAATCAAAATAGAAAAATAACTGTGGACCAAAAAAATATACGAAACTTTTCAATTATCGCTCATATTGATCATGGAAAATCAACATTAGCAGATCGTTTTATCCAGATTTGTGGCGGTTTAACCGATCGTGAAATGGAAAGTCAGGTGCTTGATTCGATGGACTTGGAGCGTGAGCGTGGGATTACAATTAAAGCACAGAGCGTGACGTTAGATTTTCATTCAAAAACGGGGGAAATTTACCAACTGAATTTTATCGATACACCAGGGCATGTTGACTTCTCCTATGAGGTCTCCAGATCATTAGCTGCTTGCGAGGGTGCCTTGTTGGTCGTTGATGCAGCACAAGGAGTAGAGGCGCAAAGTGTTGCAAATTGTTATACCGCTATTGAGCAGGGTTTAGAAGTATTGCCAGTTTTGAATAAGATTGATTTACCTTCGGCAGAGCCTGACCGTGTTGTTCAGGAGATTGAGGATATTATTGGTGTTCCGGCTGATCATGCATTGAAAATTAGTGCTAAAACCGGAGTGGGTATAGAGGCTGTTTTGGAGCAGTTGGTTGAGAAAATACCGGCACCAGAAGGAGACCGAGCGGCTCCTTTACAAGCGCTTATTATTGATTCCTGGTTTGATCCTTATTTAGGTGTGGTTTCATTAATTAGGGTGATGAATGGATGTATCAGGCGAAAACAAAAAATCACCTTGATGTCTTCGGGGCGTACTTTTTTAGTTGAACAAATTGGTGTATTTTCACCTAAACGTGAAAACAGAGCGATACTGGAATGCGGCGAGGTTGGTTTTCTGGTTGCAGGTATTAAAGATATTTTTGGGGCGCCGGTTGGAGATACCATTACCTTAGCTGAGAACCCAGCATTAGAGGCCTTAGAGGGTTTTCAAAATGTTCAGCCGCGGGTTTTTGCTGGACTTTATCCGGTTACTTCGGATGACTACGAGGGCTTGCGCGAGTCACTTGATAAATTACGCTTGAATGATGCGGCATTACAGTTTGAGCCAGAAACCTCCGAGGCATTGGGTTTTGGATTTCGCTGTGGTTTTTTGGGTATGCTCCATATGGAGATTATTCAGGAACGATTGGAGCGTGAATACAATCTTAATCTTATAACAACGGCGCCGACCGTAGTTTATGAAGTTGCGTTACACAATAACGAGGTTATATCCATTGATAATCCTTCTAAATTGCCCGATGCCGGAACCGTACTGGAGATCAGAGAACCAATTATACAAGCTAATATTTTAGTTCCCCAAGACTATTTAGGAAGTGTTATAGGTCTTTGTATTGAGAAGCGTGGCGTTCAGAAGAATATGCAGTATATGGGGTCACAGGTCTCATTAAGTTATGAGTTGCCGTTAAGCGAAGTTGTATTGGATTTTTTCGATCGATTAAAATCAGTCAGTCGGGGTTATGCCTCTTTTGATTATGAGTTTAAACGATTTGAAGCAGGTGATTTGGTGAAGTTAGATGTGTTGATTAATGGTGATCGTGTAGACGCCCTATCCTTAATTATTCATCGTGACAATATCCAACACAAGGGCCGGGATTTAGTCGATAAAATGAAAGATCTAATTCCTAGGCAGATGTTTGACGTTGCTATTCAGGCAGCAATCGGTGCTAAAGTGGTTGCTCGTTCTACTGTGAAGGCGATGCGAAAGAATGTGACCGCTAAATGTTATGGTGGGGATATCTCTCGTAAAAGAAAATTATTGGAGAAGCAAAAGGCAGGTAAGAAGAGAATGAAACAGGTAGGGCGCATTGATATTCCTCAAGATGCTTTTTTGGCAGTACTCCGAATGGGGAAAGATTAATTAGTCATTCCGTTTTTTACAGTATTAATAACATAAAGGAAGTATAAGTGGATTTTGATTTTTCTTTTTTTCTGGTTATTGCAACGTTTGTTTCTGGTGCGATTATTTTACTTTATAAGTTTTTTTATGAATCTGATCCCGTGAGTGATGATGAGGAAGATGAGCCGTTATTGCTTGAATATGCACGGTCTTTTTTTCCAGTGGTACTCGTGGTTTTGTTACTACGCTCATTTTTAGCAGAGCCTTTCAGGATTCCTTCCTCATCAATGATGCCTTCTTTATTGATTGGTGACTTTATTTTAGTCAGTAAATTTGCCTACGGTGTCAGGCTGCCTGTTGTGCATACGAAGGTGATGGACGTAGGCCAGCCCGAACGTGGTGATGCGATTGTGTTTAGATACCCTAAGGCGCCAGAGGTTGATTATATTAAACGAGTTGTAGGTCTTCCCGGTGATCGGATTTCTTACTATAAGAAGCAGGTTTTTTTGAATGGGAAACCAGTCAATCAGGTCTCATTGGGAGAATATGTGGGTGTGGGGCAAGGTGCTAAAATGACTGGGGCAGAACACCTTGTTGAAAGTTTTGGCGAAAGAGACCATGAGATTTTATTGCAGCCTAAAAGCTCTAATACTGAAGGGGTTTGGGTGGTTCCGAAAGGGCACTATTTTGTTATGGGTGATAACCGTGACAACAGTAATGATAGTCGATACTGGGGTTTTGTCCCTGAGCAAAATTTAGTTGGGAAAGCTTTTTATATTTGGATGAATTGGGATTGGGAGCATAAAGGAATTAGCTTTGAACGTATTGGGACTGTACTTGAATAGACTACGCTTAGTGCTTGAATGTAAGCCGTGTGGAGGTCAGTATGGTTTTAATAAAAAAGCAGGCGGGAGTGGGTCTGGTTGGTGTTTTGATTATTGTCGGAGTATTTTCCGTAATAGGTTTTTTCACAGCTCGAGTCGGTCTGGTATATTTTAACCACTATCAAATACAAAGTATTCTTGATAGATTGGAGCGTGAGCAGTCTGTGGAACAACGATCGAAAGCTGAGATAAGGCATTTTATTACAAAGTATTTTGCCTTAAACAGTATAGATTATATCAAGCGTGAAGAAGTAAGACTCGAGCAGCAGGTGGGATCAATAAATGTACAATTGGACTATGAAGTTGTTAAACCCGTTGTCGGTAATTTGAGTTTTTTAATCAGCTTTTCTGAAACTAAAAATTTAAAGGAAATTTTTTGACGAGAGAACCTAAAGTATTATTAAAAAAACTGGGGCTACAGTTTAATGATACAAAAATTTTTAGTAGGGCATTGACCCATCGTAGTGCTGGAGAAAAAAACAACGAACGGTTGGAATTTTTAGGCGACGCAGTTTTAGGTTTTGTTATTGCTGATGTGTTGTGTAAACGATTTCCAAAAGCTCGAGAGGGTGACTTGAGTCGATTAAGGGCGAGTTTAGTTAATCAGTCCACGCTGGCAGAACTAGCACGGGAACTTCATTTAGGCGATTACCTGATTATGGGTTCGGGCGAATTAAAGAGCGGTGGTTTTCGGCGTGATTCAATTTTGTCTGATGCGTTAGAATCTATTATGGGTGCAGTCTTAACTGATCAGGGTTTTATCGCTTGTCAGGAGTGGGTTTTAGGTATTTTTGCAGAAAGGTTGTCTCAACTAAGTACTGACAATTGGCAAAAAGATCCTAAAACGCGATTGCAAGAATATTTACAGGCCCGCCAGTTAGAATTACCTGTTTACCAACTACTGGCAGAATCAGGTCAGCCTCACGTGAAAAAGTTCACCATTGAATGCCGTGTGTCAGTGATAGACGAACCGGTTACTGCCGAGGGCGCATCAAGAAAGAAAGCAGAGCAAGGAGCTGCTGAACAGATGTTAAAGCGGATTTCAAAGTTAGCAGGAATAATACAATCATGAATTGCGGTTATGTCGCGCTTATAGGGCGTCCAAATGTTGGGAAATCGACATTAATGAACCATCTTTTGGGCCAAAAGATAAGTATTACGTCACGTAAGCCGCAAACCACTCGGCATCAAATAATCGGCATTAAAACGACAGCTCTAGGTCAGGCTATTTTTGTCGATACCCCGGGAATGCATGACGGAGAGCAGCGGGCATTAAACCGTTATCTAAATCGAACGGCAGATACTTCATTATTAGGCGTTGATCAGGTGATTTGGTTAGTGGATAGCCTTGAATGGCAGGCCTATGACGACGTTATTATTGAGAAACTAAAACGTGTAGATGTGCCGGTTATTTTAGCGGTTAACAAGATTGATCGGGTTAAGGATAAACAAGCGATGCTACCTTTTTTGTCTGGAGTGGGTGAAAAGTATCCCTTTGCTGAAATTATCCCGGTGTCTGCATTGAAGGGCAATAATTTAGAGCAATTAGAGCAACTGATTATGGCGCGATTACCAGAGTCTGCGTTGATTTATCCGGAAGACCAGATTACAGATCGCCCGGAGCGATTTTTATCAGCTGAAATTATTCGTGAGAAATTAATCAGGCGGTTAGGCCAGGAATTGCCGCATGCGTTAACGGTTGAAATTGAGCGCTATGAAGAAACCCCTGCGATTACCCGTATTTATGCCGTTGTTTGGGTTGAACGTGATACCCAAAAGAATATTGTCATTGGTAAACAAGGCGGGTTATTAAAAAGTATTGGTACCGATGCGCGTCAGGATATTGAAATTTTAATAGATCATAAGGTTTATTTGCAGCTTTGGGTTAAGGTGAAAAAAGGTTGGGCAAATAACGAAAGGGCCCTTAATAGTCTGGGGTTTAATGACTAGTTACGCAGTTTATTCGCAATCTGCATTTGTTTTACATACTCGAAAATACCGTGAGACCAGTCTTTTAGTTGATGTTTTTACCTGTGATTATGGGGTCGTCACGCTGGTTGCGAAGGGAGTACGAAAAAAGAACTCAAAATGGGCTGGTGTTCTACAGTGTTTTCAGCCGTTGAAAATTTCATTTACCGGACGTTCAGAATTAAAAACTTTAACCGGTGCCGCTTTAGATGGAGTTGGTTTAGAGTTAACGGGCTTGAGACTTTATTGCGGTTTTTACTTACATGAATTACTGAGTTACTTTTTACACAAGCATGATGCTTATCCAGAAGTTTTTGAGGATTACCGACATTGTCTGGTTCAACTTGCAACGGGAGATTCAATAGAGTCAACGCTGCGCATTTTTGAGTTAACCTTACTGGAAAATTTGGGATATGGGTTGCAATTAGAAAATGATTCGGTCACGGCGTGTCCTATTGATCCTGATCGGCAATATGAATATTTAAACGAGGTTGGTCCAGTACCTACAGTGAATCAGGGGTTTTCTGGAAAGAGTTTGATCGCATTAAGAGAGAAAATATTAACAGATGAGAGCGTTAAAAAAGAGGTTAAGCAGTTGATGCGTCAGGTCATTGATTTTCATTTGCAAGGTCGGGAACTTAAAAGTCGTGCGTTAATGAGTCAGTTTATCAGGCAGCAGTCTGTGAGTATTATTTAGTTTAAGGGTAAACAAGAAATGGAGCAGTCAGTTATTTTATTAGGAGTTAATATTGATCATGTTGCAACTTTGCGGCAGGCCCGCGGAACATCTTATCCTGAGCCGGTTGAGGCTGCGTTAATGGCAGAGAGGGCGGGTGCAGATAGTATTACCGCGCATCTTCGTGAGGATCGTCGCCATATTCAGGATCGTGACATTTTTTTGTTGAAAAGTATGATTCAGACTCGGTTGAACTTAGAAATGGCGGTTACGGACGAAATGCTTGCGATAGCAACTAATGTGCAGCCACAGGCCTGTTGCTTGGTGCCTGAGAAAAGGGCTGAATTAACTACGGAAGGTGGCTTGGATATTGTCGGAAGCGCGGCGAGGATCAAGAGTGCTTGTCAGCAATTGGCTGAGGCTAATACAGAGGTGTCTTTGTTTATTGACCCGGATCAATTACAAATTGATGCGGCAGTTGAAGCGGGTGCGCCGGTTGTTGAGTTACATACCGGCACCTACGCAGATGCCAAAACAAGTAAAGAAAAGAATGAAGAGTTGCAACGTATTAAAAATGCGGCGGTTTATGCCCATGGCCAAGGATTACAGGTCAATGCAGGACATGGGTTGACCTATCATAATGTTGAAGCGATCGCTAAAATCCCTGAAGTGGTGGAGTTGAATATCGGGCATTCAATTATAGCTCGAGCTGTTTTTGGCGGGTTGCCGGAAGCTGTTAGAGAGATGAAGGCCTTAATGCGGTGCAGTCGCTTGTGATATTTCTGGGTAGAAAAAGAGTTGTCAGGTGTTTAGGCCTGACAACAGTATTTTGAGGTTGTTGCAAGAATTTATCGAGTGCCTAAAGCGTGTTTTTGGATACGGTAAAGTAGCGTATCTCGACTGATACCGAGAAGGCGGGCCGATTTGCTGCGATTGCCATTGGTCCGTGTCAGCGCTTGATGTATTAGGTCAGCCTCTAGTGCATCAAGACTAATACCATCTTCAGGTAAAGTTGAAATAGTATGGCTCTGTTTAGGGTTGAGTTGGCTAACAAACTCTTTGGGTAGGTTTTCCGGTTCTAATGTCTTTCCCGGTAATAGAACGCTAACGCGTTCACAAAGGTTACGTAGTTCACGGATGTTGCCCGGCCATGAATAGCTTCGTAATTGCTTTAAACTGAGTTTGCTAAACTTCGCAGATTGTACGCCGTATTGAGAAGCGAATTTTTTTAAGTAAAACGCGCATAAATCATCAATATCCTCTGTTCGTTGGTTTAGAGTAGGGAGTTCTAAGGGAACAATATTGAGGCGAAAGTAAAGGTCAGATCTGAAAACCCCGTCGGCTATTTTTTGATCTAAATCAGAGTTTGTAGCTACAATAATGCGGACATCGAAGTTGCTCGCTTGTGTGCTGCCAACGGCTAGGCATTCACCGGTTTCTAGAAAGCGTAATAGTTTTGCTTGAACGGAGACAGCCAAAGAATCAACTTCGTCAAGAAACAAGGTGCCATTATGAGCTGCTTGCAAAAGTCCATGCTTATCATTGTCAGCTCCTGTGAAGGCGCCTTTCTTATGACCAAAGAGTTCAGATTCAATAATCCCTTCGGGGAGTGCTGCACAATTTATTTTAATAAAAGGTTGTTCTGCGCGCGGACCACTTTGTTGAATCGCGGAGGCCAAGATTTCTTTTCCGGTTCCGGTAGGGCCTTTAATCAGAATGCCAACATCGCTAAAAGCGATCATTTTGGCGCTGCGAACAACACTCTCCAGTGCTGGGGATTTTCCTATAATGTGTGAAAACTTATTCATAATGATTTATTTTTTTTTATTTTTTTATCCACGGACCCAATGCCACTAGTTTTTGCGTTCAGTGCATTTTTAGAGGTATGAGTTCTGGTCGAACCGCTAAAACAGCCAGTGCAATGAGTAACAAGCCCGCAAATAATCGAAATACTTTCATCCTAGAAAGTCGTGTCATAAGACTGGTTATTATACCCACGCTAAACACTACAGGTAAAGTCCCAATTCCAAAGGCTAGCATTGTGAGGGCGCTACGGGCGATATCGCCTGTAGTTGCTGCCAGTGCGAGTGCGGTATAGACCAGTCCACATGGTAGCCAGCCCCAGATCATGCCGAAAAAAAATGATTGGGTTAGTGTCTTTACCGGGATGAGCCGGTGTGCGATAGGTTGTAGTTTGCGCCAGAGTTGAACCCCTATTTTTTCAAGGTAAGCAAAGCGAGGAAATAGGCCGGCAATATGAAGACCGGCACCGGCCATGATGATCGCGGAAAAGATTTGTAAATACCGGTGCCCATGGCCTTCGCCTAAAGGTGTTGTGAGTATGGATTCGATCAGACCAACGAGAAGCCCAGCTAAAGCATAGCTGAAAATCCGCCCAACATTGTAGGTAAACACATAAGGCATTAACCATGCTTTCTTTTGGCGTATCTGCGTATCTATACTGAGTGTTAATGTGCCAATAATTGAGCCGCACATGCCTAAGCAATGCATACTACTGAACAGTCCCATGACAAAAGCAACGAGATAAGAGTGGGTAAATTCCGTTGTTAAAGTTCTGCTGTGGTGGGCGTGCTCAGGCACCACATTAAATAGTGGGGCGATTAGGTCGTTCCAGAATTGTGGGTCAAGTAATTGCTCTATAGGCATAATGGCAGGCACGTTAACATAGTTTTTAGGAATGCGAAATAAAGATATGTGACCAGGTAAATGAAAAGTTGTGTCAAATGGCTTGTATTGATGAGTGTTTTGGTTGTGAATGTTGTTTTTTTTTAACAACCATCAGGTTTTTTGAAGAAACATGAGAAGGCATTGTGCGAAATAGCGTGTTTTAAGGGGTCAATAGGTCTTTTTTTGTTGTTTTTTTAGGTGTTTTTTGGACTTTACTCAGTTGGAAAATTATAGTTTTTTGGACATGTTATGCTTCTTTGATATAATTGATTTTTGTAAAAACAACAGTTTAAGGTAGCTTTATGAAAATTTTATTAAAACCTCTCACCTTAGCAACAGGACTTTTGGTCTGGACTGGTCACGCTACGGCTGAGCATGAACAATTACCCAGCCTTATTATCGAAGGCAGTGCGACACGCGCAGGAACTTTTGCAACAGCGCCTGATAACACCGGTTTAAAGGATACTGCTTCTTTATTGGAGCGTGTGCCGGGTGCAAACGTTAATCGTAATGGTGTTTTAACAGGTATTGCAGCCTATCGGGGTATGTTTGGTAATAGGGTTACCACAACAATAGATAGTTCTGCGATTAAAGAGGCGGGTCCTAATAGTATGGATCCACCGTTAAGTCATTACCCTGCCGCACTCACCGAAAGTTTAACGGTTCACAGAGGTATTGCGCCAGTCAGTAGTGGAATCGAAACAATGGGCGGCTCTATGCATGCAAAATCGCGTAAAGGGCAGTTTGCAGAAGGCGAGGGCATTGAAACGCATGGTGTCGGCTCAATGGGGTACAGTTCGGTAGATGACGGTCATGTTGGTGCGTTAATGGGTTCTGTCGCGAATAAAAATCATAAACTTCATTTGAGTGGCTCGCAAGAAAAAGGCGGTGATTACACGCATAGAGGTGGTCGAGAACAATCTAATACCCAATATGATCGCAATGCTTTTTCAGGCGGCTATGGCTACCAACGCGATGGACACGAATTTTCACTGAACTACAGCAATACCGACCAAGGCGTGACCGGTACACCGGCATTGCCAATGGATATTGACTATGTCAGAGGGGGTGTATGGGATATGCATCACGACTGGGATATGGGCAATGATATTTCTTTGAAAACTGATGTTTTCTACCAAAAAATGCGTCATTTAATGTCGAACAATGTTCTACGTACGACCATGATGCCGATGACTAATCGGACTAAAGTAGAAGCTGGTGGTTTGAGTATGGCTTTAGCGATGCCGTTTAAGAACGGTGAATTAACGGTGGGAGTTGATGGCGACCAGTCTAATCATGATGCTAATTCGACTATGCAGATGATGATGGATATGGGAATGGGTATGCAAATGCCGATGACAATGGCAACAAACTTTTTCAACAACATTGAGCGCGATCGTTACAGTGTCTTTACTGAATGGGCAGGTACGGTTTCAGAGGCTGTTTCTGTTGAATTAGGTGCGCGTTATACGCATATTTGGTCGGATGCTGGAGATGTAACAACTCAAATGGCAATGGCTCAGGCTAGTGCTAACGCATTTAATGCACGGGAACGTACTAAAACCTATAGTATGGTCGACTTGGTGGCAGAACTTCATTATCAAGCGTCATCTGAACTTGATGTCAATGTTGGCATAGCGCGAAAAAACCGTGCACCGACTTATCAAGAACTTTATATTTGGCGTGGTAGTAAAGCCAATGCTGGTTTCGCTGACGGTAAAACCTATATGGGAAATTTAGGGCTCGATGTTGAAACAGCTTACCAAGCGGATTTTTCCTTAGACTGGCATACCGATAAGGCCTATGTTGCACCCGCTGTTTTTTACCATTATGTAGAAAATTATATTATGGGTACGGCAGCAGGTTCTGGTATGAGTGCTGATTTAAAATGGGATAATACCGATGCACAATTTTTTGGTGCCGAGTTAGAGGCCGGTTACCGTTTTACCGATAATCTTCGAACGGATGCCAATGTGAACTATGTGCGTGGCATGCGGGTGAGTGACCTGAATGGTGATGATGACCTGTATCGTATTGCGCCATTAAATGGTCGTTTGCAATTAACCTATGAACAGTCGAACTGGTCAACGTCAATGGAAGGTGTGTTTGTAGCCGATCAAGGTGACGTTGCCGGTTATAACGACGAGCAAAGTACGAAAGGCTATATGCAGTTAAATCTTAGAGCGCAGTATGAGCCTTATCAAGGTTTAGTGATTGCAACAGGCATGGAAAATGTCTTAGATGAGCAGCGTTATAATCACTTAGGTGGTTATCAGAATCATGATGTAACTGCTCAGCGTAATTTCTTACCGGGCCGTAATATGTATGCGACGCTTGGGTACTCTTGGTAAAAACGAGGGGGCCCTGTTTTGGGCGAAAGCGAAGAAACGCCGCAATAGCGGCGTTTTTTTATGCCTGAAAAAAGGTAAAGTGTTTAACTAAATTGGCTGGCAATTTGACCTTGAATCTTGAGCGCCATTGCCTTTGGGTCTTCGGCATCTCGAATCGGGCGGCCTACAACAATGTAGTCTGCACCATTTTGAAAGGCTTGTTCAACACTAACGACCCGTTTTTGATCATCGTCCACTCGGTTATCCACTGGGCGAATACCGGGGGTGATTACCAATAAGCGGTGGTCAATTTCTTTACGGATCATCGGTGCTTCAAGACCGGATGAGACAATACCGTCGCAACCGATGGCTAAGGCCCGGCGAGCTCTTGATAATACGAGATCTTTAACATCACACCGAAATCCTAAGTCATCTAAATCGCCACGGTCAAGACTGGTCAGTGCCGTAACGGCTAAGACCTTAAGATTGCCTTTGTCGCGGGCAGCAGCTTCCATAATCGCATCGTTACCGTGAATGGTGGCCAGATCAACGCCGCGCTGGCTTAACGCTTTAATTGCACGGCCAACGGTCGCAGGGACATCGAAGAATTTTAAATCAACAAAGATTTTTTTATCTTGTTCTTTAAGCCACTCGATAAAACCAAAATAATCTCCGGACATAAAAAGTTCCATGCCCACTTTGTAAAAAACAACAGAATCGCCGAGTTCTTCGACTAGGGCTTTTGCATCGTCAATGCTGGGGACATCGAGTGCCATGATTAAACGTTCTTCAGGGCGAATAGGTTTTGTAGACAATAAGGATTGATTCATTTGGATGTCGTCAGTAACAAGAAAGTGTTATATCTTACCGCAACTTAAAAGGTGGGTGAATGGTAGAATGCGATTACCATTTTTTAATGTGTTGAAAAGCCATGGTACAAACCCTGATTCAAATGACCTTACTGATCGCTTGTGGAGCGGTTTGGCGTTATTTTGAACCGGCAGGTCTTGAAATTCGTGCTGTAAGAAAAGTTTTAACCTCGTTGGTTTATTATTTGTTGTTGCCGGCAATGATTATTGAAGTGATGTGGCAGGCCAAAATAGGCTGGCAGTCTTTTAAAATTATTGCAGTGGGTAGCTTGTCGATTATGATCGGCATGGGGGTGATGGTCTTAGTCTTGTTGCGATTAAATATTACCCGCGCGCAAAAAGGGGCTTTAATTTTAGTGACCGCCTTTCCGAATGTGACTTATTTAGGCTTGCCGGTGATTGAGCAACTCTTGGGTGATTGGGCACGCTCTGTTGCAATTCAAATGGACTTGTTTTCAGGGCAACCGCTACTTTATACCGTAGGGATTATGATTGCGCGTTATTATGGCAGCAAGGATGACGGCGCTGAGAAAATAAATGGAGCGGTTTTTAATACACCGCCTTTTTGGGCGGTAGGTGTTGCTTTAGTCTTAAATATAGCGCAGATTAGTCCGCCTGAATTTATTCACGGGACGCTAGAACGATTGTCTGATGGCGTTATTCCGTTAATGTTAATTGCGTTAGGTATGGCTTTGGACTGGCAATCATTTCGGCGTCGTGCAATGTCGTTGCTGTGGCCAGTGGTCGGAGTTAAGTTGGCACTGATGCCGTTGATTGCTTTAGGGTTGGCGGAATGGTTAGTGTTGACTCCGGAGATTAAAGTGGCCACTGTGCTTGAGGTAGCGATGCCCAGTGGTGTACTTTGTTTGGTCTTGTGTGATCGTTATGGTTTGGATGCGCCACTTTATGCCATGGCGGTAACGGTAACGACAGTTTTAAGTTTACTGACCTTGCCGCTGTGGTATGGAGTATTAAGTTAAATGATTAAAATTGAGATTTTATCGCAAGGGGAAGAGCTATTAACCGGTCAAGTGATTGATACTAATGCCGGTTGGTTGTCTGATCAACTGGTTCGAATGGGCTTAACGATAACCCGTCATACCACTGTAGGGGATGACAAGGGCGACTTGGTTGCGGTATTAAAAGAAATCGCTGCGCGTGCCGATGGCTGTCTCTGTACCGGTGGTTTAGGACCTACGGTTGATGATTTAACAGCAGAAGCAGTTGCAGAAGCCTTTGCTCTACCGTTAATGCTTGATGCAACCGCATTAACTCAAATAGCTGATTTTTTTGCACATAAAGAGCAACCGATGCCCGCATCGAATCGCAAGCAAGCCTTGTTACCCGCAACCGCCACACGATTGGATAATTTATGGGGAACGGCTCCGGGTTTCTCTTTGGAGTATGGGGAGTGTTGGTTTGGTTTTATGCCCGGTGTGCCCTATGAAATGAAGAAAATATTTGAAAATGCAATTAGGCCGGTTTTTTTACAGCGCTTTCCAGAACAGCCAAAGTCATTAGTAATCATTAATACCTTAGGATTGGGTGAATCTGATTTACAAGATCGTATTCAAACGGTAGCAATTCCTGAAGAAGTGCAGTTAGGCTTTTTAACTGCAGCAGAAGGCAATCAAATTAAATTATTGTTTGATGCTGGTTATTCAGAAAGTGGTAAGCAACAGGTTGTGGCCGATCTTAAAAACCAATTAGGTGCATGTGTTTATTCAATTGTTGAGGACCGATCTTATAAGCAATCGGTTTATGATGTGGTTGGAAGAGAATTAACCCAGAAAGGATTAACTTTGGCTGTTCTGGAAACCTTGTCTCAAGGTGAAATAGCGAGTCAATGTGTAGGGAATTCTTGGCTATTGTCAGCAATTTATTGTCAAGACTTGATGCAGTTGTCCTGTTTTGTAGAGATAAATTATGTAGCGAAACACACGGACAAAGCATGGCGTCAACTGGCAGAAGAAAGTGCGGAGAGTATTCGGCATAAAACAAACTCAGACTATGGTTTGGCGCAGTTGTGTTTTAATAGACGAGCTGACGGTCAAGCAGAGAGAGTGTCTGTTTATACTGCATTAGTCACGGCGACAGCGGCAGTCAGTTTTATTGATCAGGTGGGAGGTTCTATACGGCGACAACAGCGCCAAAGTGCCTTAAAAGCATTTGATCGGCTTAGAATCTTTTTACAGGAAAACAACTAATATGCCTTTGGTCAGACTTAAAAAAGCAATGATAGCTTTTGGTACGCATGCCTTACTGGATGGGGCGGAATTTCAATTAGCAAAGGGAGAGCGTGTTGGCCTGTTAGGGCGCAATGGGGAAGGTAAATCAACCTTGATGAAAATCATTGGGGGTGAAATTCACCTGGATCAAGGCGAATTATGGCTGCAGCCTGAATTACGTTTAGCACGGTTGGAACAAGAACCTCAGTTAGCCAGTCAGCAGACTATTTACGATGCCGTAGCTGAAGGTTTGGGGGAAATTGGCCAATGGATTATGCGTTACCACGCATTATCAGAATCGATGGAAATGCAAGATGAAGCAGCGCTAAAAGAATTGGGGGTTTTGCAACAGCACTTAGAAACACATCATGGTTGGCAATTACAGCAACGGGTAGAAAATATTTTAAGCCGTTTGCAATTGCCTGCAGACAGGAGAATAGGAGAATTATCAGGGGGTTGGAAGCGCCGCGTGGCACTGGCAAGAGCCTTAGTCATAGAGCCTGAAGTTTTATTGTTAGATGAGCCAACGAACCACCTTGATTTAGAAAGTATCGCATGGTTGGAAGAACAGTTATTGAATTTTAGTGGGGCTATTTTGTTTGTAACGCATGATCGGTCCTTTTTACAAAAGTTGGCCACACGAATCGTCGACCTTGATCGTGGCCAATTGGTCTCATGGCCTGGGAATTATCAGGACTACCTCAAGCGAAAGGCGGCAGCATTAGAAGAAGAGGCAACGCAGAACGCGTTGTTTGATAAAAAGTTAGCGCAAGAAGAAGTCTGGATTCGTCAAGGTATTAAGGCTAGGCGTACACGTAATGAAGGCCGAGTACGTGCTTTGAAAAAATTACGTAAAGAACGCAGTCAGCGACGGACTCAGCAAGGGAGTGTTAAGTTGGGGGTGGAGCGTTCTGAGAATTCGGGTAAAAAGGTTATTGTTGCCGATAACATTCATTTTGCTTATCCGGGCAAACCGATTGTTTCTAATTTCTCTACCGTGATTCAGCGTGGCGATAAGATAGGGCTTATTGGTCCAAATGGCGCTGGAAAAACAACTTTCTTGCAGTTGTTATTGAAGCAGATTGAACCGAATGATGGCGTTATTGAACACGGGACTAAGCTGCAGGTTGCTTATTTTGATCAGTTGCGTGATCAGCTAGACCCTAATATTACCGTTGCGGACGCAGTCGCAGATGGAAATGATCACGTCACGATAGGTAGTAATAAACGTCATGTGATGTCTTATTTAAATGATTTTTTATTTTCTTCGAACCGTGCAAGGTCACCGATTAGAAGCCTTTCGGGTGGAGAAAAAAATCGTTTGTTATTAGCGCGATTATTTACCAAGCCAGCTAATTTGCTGGTGATGGATGAGCCGACCAATGATTTGGATTTAGAAACATTAGAATTGTTGGAAGATTTGTTGGTGAACTATGAAGGAACTTTGTTATTGGTAAGTCATGACCGGTTATTTTTAGACAATGTGGTGACTAGTGTTATGGTATTTGAAGACCCCGGTCAGGTGAATGAGTACGTTGGTGGGTATGCGGACTGGCAGCGCTATAAAACTGAGCTTTCCAAGCAAAATGAGCCTGAAAAGAAAGTAGTCAAAGAAAAGCCCAAGACTGTAAAAAAGAAAAAACTTTCTTATAAAGACCAGCGAGAATTAGAGCAATTACCCGTGACGATTGAGCAGTTGGAAGGGCAGCAAATTGCTTTAACTGATCAGATTAATGCGCCAACTTTTTATCAACAAGATCACGAATTAGTTAATCAAACATTACAAGCACTCGAGAAGTTAGAAGCAGAGCTTGAAGAGTCTTATGCGCGCTGGGATGCCTTGGAATTGATGACAGAACAAAGTGAATAGGATAAGTGTTATTTCAGCTGCATGTTGTATCAGTTGTTTTTACAGTAAAACGGGTAATCGGCTTGGTAGAACAGAGGATGTTCGTTTCCTATGTGGTCACTAGTGCCAAGTAGGCTTGGTTGTACTACGTCTTGGCTGTTAAGCAGTATGCACCCGGACGTTTTAAAGGTCATTGAGATGTGGCCATCTGGTGGTTGAATCAGGGTCGTTGAAAACTGTGATTTCAGAAGAAAAACCGTTGCCAGGAGTTGCGTTTTGATGATGTGTTGTTAATTGAAAAGAAGTGCCTTGTTCTAAAGCGCTGAACAACGATCAGAATTTTTAATGTAAAATGGTCAGATGTTATGGTCAAATTTTTCATTAGGTTCCATTGAGCCGGTCCACCGGTTTCGTGATTATTTTATTATTGTCTTCACTTTTGCTTGTGTAGCGTTGAGTTTACCCTCTGATGCTGATGGCGATATTGTATGGCAATATAAATTAGGTGCGCTTGCTTGGTTTTTTTTGATTTGCTTGCTGAAAGGTGAAGATGCAAATATTAGGGCTCAAATTGTTGTGGCGATTGTTTTTGCAACCATCGGTGAACATATTGCTTCAATTTATTTAGGGGGCTATACCTATCGCTTTGAAAATGTGCCTGCATATGTTCCGCCAGGCCATGGAATGGTTTATTTAAGTTCTGTTGCGATGGCGCGTTCGGGGCTGTTTTTACGTTTTGCCAAAGAAATTACGATTTTAGTGTTGGTTAGCTGTGGTCTTTGGTCGTTATGGGGGATTACACTGGCGGAAAGAGGTGATGCAGCGGGCGCATTATTGTACTGTGTTTTTATCATTTTTATGTTCAAAGGGCGTTCACCCTTATTGTATTTAGGCGCTTTTTTTATTACCACATGGTTGGAACTGATTGGTACGGCTTACGGTGTTTGGTATTGGGCTGAGTTGGATCCGTTATTTGCCTGGCCCGGTGGGAACCCACCTAGTGGTGTTGCGGCCTTATATTGCTTGATAGATGCCGCTGCGATTTATGGTGCGCCACATGTTTTGCGCATAGTTGATGTGACCAAACGTCGTTTTTTTATTCAACCCGGTTAGGGTCGTAATCGGAATAATATCCACATGGTGTTTTAATTAAAAAAACTTTATTTTTAAATTATGGTGAAAGTGGTAGTTAAATAACTGTATGCGCTGAAAGA
>CAZEVO010000013.1:0-50427 GCA_964515235.1 uncultured Methylococcaceae bacterium
CTTTCCGTTATTCAACATGCTGGCTGATTACTGTACGGTGAATCATCATCCGATTCCAGTCGATGGCAGCGGCTTTGAAATTGCCAGCATTGACGACTTACGTTTTTATACCCACGCTTTAAAAAGTAAAGCACCGCCGTATTCACCGCACCGCCATGACCCGCATGACGGCGACAATGTCGGGGTGATTATTGAACAAATTTCAACGGGAAAAAAAGTGTACTATTCACCGGGCTTAGGCGAATTTGAACCACACGTCATGCGGGCGATGGAAGCCGCTGATTGCTTATTAGTCGACGGCACGTTTTGGACCGATGATGAAATGATCTGTCAAAAAGCCGGTATTAAACGCGCGCAAGATATGGGTCACTTAGCCCAATCAGGCCCCGGTGGTATGATTGAAACACTCAATACCATTGACAATACCCGGAAAATATTGATTCATATCAATAACACCAATCCGATTTTAGATGAAGATTCAGAGCAACGACAAATTCTTGATCAAGCCGGTATTGAAGTATCCTATGACGGCCTCGAAATTGAACTGTAGCGGAAATAAAGCATGACCGAACCACAACAACCTTTAAGCCGCACCGACTTTGAAGCCAAAATTCGGGACATGGAGCGCTACTACCATATTCATCACCCCTATCATGTGATGATGAACAATGGCGAATTAACTCAAAAACAAATCCAAGGCTGGGTCGCGAATCGTTTTTATTATCAGGTCAGCATTCCGATTAAAGATGCCAATATTATGGCTAATTGTCCTGATCAGGCCACCCGCTCGCAATGGGTACAACGAATTCTTGACCATGACGGCCAAGGTGATGACCCCGGCGGCATTGAAGCCTGGATTCAACTCGGCGAGGCAGTGGGTTTAAGTCGTGATGAAGTGGTCTCACAAGAGCATGTTTTACCCGGTGTTCGTTTTGCAGTCGACGCTTATGTTAATTTTGCCCGCCGTGCCGACTGGCATGAAGCCGCCAGTTCGTCACTGACTGAACTGTTTGCCCCTAAAATCCATCAACAACGCCTTAACAACTGGCCAGAGCATTACCCCTGGATTGATATGCAAGGCTATAGTTACTTTAAAAAACGACTGACTGAAGCACGACGTGACGTCAACCACGGCCTTGAAATTACCTTGGATTGGTATAAAACCCGTGAACAGCAGGAAAAAATGCTTAAAATACTGAAATTTAAACTCAATGTCTTATGGACCATGCTCGACGCCATGACCATGGCCTATATTCATGAGACCCCACCCTATTTTAATATCGAAGAGGCATAACGGTTTTTCCTATGGCACTCAACCCTAACAGTTTACTGGCTTTCTCACCCATGCATCGCTTGCAGTGGGAAGAAGCGCAACAAAAAGATGTTATTTTATACCCTGAAGGTATGGTCGAACTGAACCAAAGCTCAGCTGAAATCCTTAAACTGTGTGATGGTAGTCGCACACTTGATAAAATCGTCACCGACTTGGAAGAAAAATTCCAAGCCACCGGTCTTAAAAATGACATTACTCAATTTTTAGAAGTCGCGCTAAACAATGGCTGGATTACCGAACAATAACACCCACAAACCGCGCTGGTTATTGGCAGAACTGACCTATGCCTGCCCGTTGCAATGCCCTTATTGCTCCAACCCGGTGGACTATAGCCAGTACCCTTCAGAACTGAGTACTGAAGACTGGAAGCGAGTTTTAACCGAGGCCCGAAAAATGGGCGCCGTACAACTCGGTCTGTCAGGTGGTGAACCATTGGCCCGCACTGATTTGGCCGAAATTGTGAGTCATGCCCGGGATTTAGGCTATTACAGCAACCTGATCACCTCCGGCTACGGCCTCACTGAAGAACGTATTATTGAACTAAAAGAAGCCGGTCTCGACCATATTCAAGTTAGTATTCAGGCCAGTACGCAAGAACTGAATGACCATATTGCCGGCACAACATCCTATAGCCATAAACAAGAAGTCGCTCGGTTAGTTAAAAAACATGGTTACCCGATGGTTTTGTGTGTGGTGATTCACCGACAAAATATTCACCAAATGGCCGATATTCTCAACATGGCCTCTGAACTCGGTGCCGATTACTTAGAATTAGCCAACACCCAGTACTATGGCTGGGCCCATAAAAACCGCGACCTACTGCTACCCAGCCGCGAACAATTTGAAACTGCTGAAAAAATTGCCCAAGACTACAAAGCCACCGTCGAAGGTAAAATGAAAATCTATTATGTGGTACCGGACTATTATGAGGACCGCCCAAAAGCCTGCATGAACGGTTGGGGAACGACGTTTTTAACTGTTGCTCCTGATGGCGTTGCACTGCCGTGTCATTCCGCACGTGAACTCCCGGGTCTTGATTGCCCTAATGTTAACGATTTCAGCGTTAGTGAAATCTGGAATGACTCGAAAGCCTTTAATTTTTTCAGGGGTGATGACTGGATGAAAGAGCCCTGTCGGAGTTGTCCTGAAAAAACGGAAGACTTTGGCGGTTGTCGTTGTCAGGCTTACCTCTTAACCGGCGATATGTATAATACCGATCCGGTCTGCAGTAAATCGCCCGACAAACACCTTGTTCAAGAGGCGATTGATCAGGCCATGACCTGTGCTGAGCAAACCGTTGAAGTCCCGCTGGTGTTTAGAAACACTAAAAATTCCAAAAACTTAAGCGATTAACCGCCAAGCAAGATTTAAATCGCGCGTTTAGTTTAAACCTTCCCAAGGTTGATACAAACCCTCGGTCTCAATCCCAGCGGTTTCCAGTATCCGTCCGACACTTTCGTCAATAAGCTGCGCTAAGGTTTTCGCCTTACCGTAAAAAGCTGGGAGCGGTGGGAAAATAATGCCGCCCATCTCGGTTACTAACCCCATATTACGAATGTGAGCCAAATTCAGCGGCGTTTCACGCGGAACCACCACCAAGCGGCGTCGTTCTTTTAAAGACACATCCGCCGCTCTTGAGATGAGGTTATCGCCAAAGCCGTGGGCGATGGCCGCTAAGGTTTTCATTGAACACGGTGCAATCACCATCGCTTCAGTTTTAAACGCACCACTGGCCACACAGGCCGCAATATCGTTAATGTCGTGACAGACATCCGCTAAGGCATACAAGTCTTTACGCTTTAAGTCTAATTCGTGTTTAATATTGAGCACCCCGGCATCGGAAATGATTAAATGGGTTTCAAAATCAGGCATTTCTTTTAAAATTGCCAGCATCCGATAGCCATACACCGCGCCGGTGGCGCCAGTCATCGCAATAATTATTCTTTTTTTCATCGATTTTTCCAAAATGCTATTTTCCTTTTAGCGATTAGTCTCTTTTTTAAAAGCGTCCATTGCGGTTACCAACGCATCGACCATGGCTTCCCCTTGCGCAATATGGCCCGCGGTCGGTAGTACTTTAAAATCAGCCTGCGGTAGGGCGCGAGCTAACTGCCACCCTGCCGCCAATGGACAAACTAAATCTTGGCGCCCATGAATAATCGTCGCGGGTATATCGGTTAGTGTAGCGCATTGGCTTAGAATTTGATTGTCTTCTATAAAGTAATGGTTTTTAGCATAGTGGAGTTCCATTTGGACTTGCGCTAATAACTTAATCTGATCAACGCCTTGACCATCAACGCTATAATCTGCCCCCAACGCTAATTGACTACCCCAGGCTTCCCATGCCTGGGCCACCTTCACAGCTCTCTTTTGATCGGCGCCCAATACGCTCTGGTAGAGCGTCTCCACGCGCTCCTTCTCAGAATGCTCTGGCAAGGCTGCCATTAAACCCTCAAACAATTCAGGGTAAATTTTATTGGCACCATCGGTAATAAACCAATCCATATCTTGGCGGCGAGCTAGAAAAGCACCCCGAAGTATTAAAGCCTCAACTCGCTGTTGATATTGCTGGGCGTAAAGCAAGGCTAATGCCGCCCCCCAAGAGCCACCAAATAAGATCCAGCGCTGGATCTTAAGTCTCTCCCTGATCAACTCTAGATCAGCAATTAAATCGGCCGTGGTATTGCCCGCTATTTTGCCAAACGGCTTAGATTGCCCACAGCCGCGTTGGTCAAACAGGATAATATGAAAAAGATCGGGGTTAAAAAACCGGCGCTGACTGGGACGGGTGCCTGAACACGGGCCGCCATGGAGAAAAACCACCGGAATCCCGTTCACATTGCCTGATTGCTCGACATAAAGGGAATGGCCTTCTGTCACCGCTAGGTGAAAGGTTTTAAACGGGGTGATTTCAGGGTAAAGTGTTTTCATAGGGGCGATATGCTAACAATATCGCCTTTAATTACCAAGCCGAACTGAACAAAGTCTTTATTTTGTTGTCGGTTAAAGACCATTTATCTTTATTTTAGGAGGAGTTATGACGACTTACGCTGTTAAACGCCATTTACCCGGCATTACGATGGATCAATTAGCCGAGGCCCAAAAAAGTGTCATTGCCACCGGTAAACAGATGACTGAGGCCGGTCAGTCGATTCAATATATTCGCAGTAATTTTTACCCTGCAGAATCCTCTTGTACCTGCTTGTTTGAGGCAGAAAGTGTTGATACCGTCGCCGCCTTAAATGAAACCGCAGGGGTGCCTTATGCAGACATTGTTGAGGTGTTAGATTTAGTGCCTTAAAAACCAAACGTTACACATTCGATCCACAACGACTCAAAAGCCTGTCCCAAACAACCGGTCAGGCTTTTTTTACACCAAAACGTTCAGGCATAAAAAAAGGCAAGGGTTGAACCTTGCCTTTTTTATTAACCGTAAACGGTCTTTTTTTTTACGTCAACTTAGAAACCTAAACTGACATAACCACCCGCTGTCATACCGTCAACGTTAACGCCATCAGTTGCATTACTGGTTAAGTGATAACGAAAATCCGCACCGGCATAGATATCTTCCCAGATTCTGTAGTCGGCACCGGCTGCAAATTGTACACCCACTGTATTCACGGTTACCCCATCAGATGGCGGACTGATCACGTGAAAAGCAAAGCCCGCTGGAATAACCCAAGGGCGAAAATCACTACCTTCCATAAACTTGATTTTAGGTGAAGCACTTAAAGTGAACTGGGTGACAGTCACTGAGTTAGAACAAGAACCGTATGGTCCTGCACCACCTGCTGTCAAACTACCTGCATTTGTAGCGAAGGCTGATGACCCAAGAGCACTTGTACAAACTGCATCACCAACATTTCCAGCCGTGCCAGCAGCAGCATTGACTGAATCATTCGCTGCTGTCGCTAATGGAGCTCGCTCTAGGTTTTCCTGATCATATTCACGGTATTCAAACATAATTTCAGCAAACACTTCTGCCGGCACGCCGATAAGATCCGAAATGCCAAACAAGTTACTATTAATATGATGATCTAAAGAAGCACCAAAATACCAACCGTCACGATCGCCATTTGGTTCATTATTTGTCAATGCCGCTGTAGTGGCTACGCCGGCTATCCCAGTACCAGCACCACTGTTATCCCAGTTTGCATCGGTTAAAATATCGCCTTCACGATTATGATCCATCCGCGCAAAACCGCCTCTGAACGAGACTAAGTTTTTCTTCTTCTGAAGATCTTTCACTGCATTAACGGTATTTTCCCATTCTTGCAACGACTGCTTACCACCCGCTGATTTAACGCGTTTCAGTTCTTGTTGCATTGATTTCATCATGCTTGAAAGAGCATTGATTTGTGCCTGCATATCTTTGTGATCACCTGCAGATGCTTGCGGTGCGATCACAGCGCCTGAGACTGCTAAGGCAATCGCTGCGGCTAGTTTTGTTTTTTTCATTTATTCCCCCTTAAAAGAATTTTTTTTCACATTTTGATCTCTGTTGCAACACTCAAACGCCCTGTTACAACAATGGCTAATGCTACGGTTTGCATATTAACAACTCTAGAGTAACTTATCAACCCTTTCGTTGTTTTTTTATTAGTGTTAATATCCTTTTAAATCAATATCTTACGCATATAAGTTAACTTTATTTAATAACTGTTGCGTTTACGCTACAGCCTTCCAGGCCTGATCAGCTCTTGATTCACGCTCTTTTTGGCAGTTTTTTAACCTCCAAAGCACCGCTAAAACTCGTGTCAACCTTCATAAAAGAGCACAACCCACACCCCGTCAGCGCTTAAATTTAAGGTAAGTTGATCGAGCCGTGTTAAATTAGCATGACAGATACTAACTTTAATCACATCATCCCAAATCCATATGGAATCAGCCTTCTGGAGTGAAACTTGCCGCTACGGCCACATTCACCGAACCCATCCCGTCACTACAACCAATCGGCGTTGTTTGGTGGTCTTTGTACATGGCCTTTTCGGTAACAGCTTAAAAACCTGGGGTAAAATGCCCGAATGGGTACTGACCAAAGCCGGCGTTGATTGTGATGTGATTTCCTTTGACTACCCGTCAAAACCCTGGGAACGTAGCAGCCTCGAACAAGCGGCTGATGATTTAGCCGTTTGGCTGGACAATGAATTTAACAGCCACCGCCATATCATCTTTATCACCCACAGCACCGGTGGACTGGTGGTCAAACAACTGTTAAGTAACGCTTTTGCCGCCCATATTGAAACCGGACTGGACCAACAAAACCTCGACTACCCCAACAATGAATCGCTGTGGTTTAAAACCCGCCGGATCCTCAATATTGCCGTTCCTCATCAAGGCGGCGACCCCTTAACCAGTAGTTTAGGCCATTTTATCTATCAAGGACTCTACCCTATCGCTTGGCCCGGTCTGGTTCTGACCCGGTTTTTAACGCAAGGAAAAAAAGATTTTGGCAAAAATGACCTGATTGCCAGTATTTATTGTAAAAATAAAGAACTTCGCCATTGGGAGGCTGAATTTTTGCAACAACAACGCCGTTGTAGAGCCGCCCTCCTTCCCTACCCCAAAGTTCAGGATATTGGCGCTAAATCCGATTTATCGGTACGCTACCAAGCCAGCAGTCATGAACGGCACATTTTCTTTCGCGGCACCCATAAGTCGATCAAAATTCCTAAACGCATTAATGCCCCGATTGTCAGCATTGCCGCTGATATCGTGCGCCTGCAAGCCCAAGATTTAAGCCCGATGCTGATCGATGAGACCTTAAAAAGAATCATTCAGGTGAATCAGAAGTCGGCCTGTACTGAACTGATTGAGAAAACAGGCAACCTAACAACTCTGCCCGCCACAATCAACGGTGCCCATTTTGGCAGCCAGCAACAGATTGTGAATGAGGTGATAACAACTCTGCAGAAACGCGATGACCGGCCGCGGCAGTTGGTGGTTACCGGTAAGGCGGGGGTTGGAAAGTCGTTTGTCTGCCGCATGATTGCCTGGCATTTAGGTTGCAACTACCTTGCCACACCAGCACCACCCAACCCACTGGTACTTTTTATCCCGCTACAACAAGTGACTTTTGAAGATCATAAAGCCCAAGAATTTAACTGGGAACGCTTATGGCAATGGTGGCTTAAGCGTATCGAAACCCTTTCGCCGGAACTTCACTGTGATCGAAACTGGCTTGAAGAAACGCTACTGAAAAAATCCACGACTCTCATTCTTGACGGATTAGATGACTTTCTAAGTAATCATGCTAACTTAGGCATTGCCCAAATCCAGACTCTGTTACATCTTTTTAGTCAACGCTATGCCCATAACAGCCAACTCACGGTTATTATTAGTCTTCGAAGTTCGACTCATGGCCTTGAACGATTAGTCCGCGCTCGAGACGATATTTTTGAAATTCAAGCACTATCCTCCGATCAGGCTCAAAGCCTTTTCCCCGCCTGTCGCGACTGGATCGCCACCCTCGAAAATAACCCGCACTTATTGGAACAAGTGCTCACACCTGCTATTTTAGCTAATTACCAACCCGATCCCGGTTGTCAATTAGGACACCTTGAAAGTCCGACTCAAAGCAGTATTTTTTGCCAGACACTACGCGGCCTGTTAGCCCGAAATCCGTTAATCGGCACTGTTTCGCCAGATCAACAATTTATTACGCTTTCGCACCTGACCCAAGCCTGTGCCTTTTTAGCCTGGTTGTTTTTTGTGAGTTCCCGCGGCACCAGTAACCCTAGTGCTCTGAGCCATGATGCTAAGGCCTTGCATAACCACTGGGAAGCCTTTTTCAAACACCACCAAAGCACTCACCGCGATTGGTATTACCGTCAAATTGAACCCTATCGAGGCGATATTTTAACCAGCCTCAGTATCATTGAGCACTCAACCAGTTGCCAGACCTTGTTAGAAAATAGTATTTTTATTCCCACAGACAGGGTGCAATTTCGTTTTATCCACCAACAATGGCAGGATTTCTTACTGGCCCAATTTTTTGTCACCTGCCTTCAAAGCCGTCACTTTGAACCCTTAGGGCACTGTGCTTTTCCTGCCCGAATTTTTCGTTTAGCCGGTGAAAATTTCACCGAGACCCTCACCGACCATTTTGTTCAGCTGTTGTTAGACTGCGCAATACGACAAGAAAACCCTTATATTCTCGGTAATGTGATCGCCTTTTTGGCATGGACGACAACCGCCTTAGAGGCGCCTGCCCTGCGCTTATTATTGGCTCAAGCTGCACAATTTGATCCCTTATCCCGACTCATTCTGATCGGCGGTTTAGCCCACAGAGTCTTAAATGCACACTCAAACGACAACTCTCTTACTGACCTTCGGCGCCAACTGATCCCGGTTATCACTGCTTTTACCAACCCTGAAACCGCACCTGTCGACGACCCTGTTGCTATTAGCATGAGTTGGTATTACGCCCATGCACTGGCTCAAAAACAACCCGGTACAAAACCTGAAAACCCCATGCCACTTTTAGACTTTAGTGATGCCAGCACCGAAAAAGTATTACCGGTTATTTGCACCGTCAATGGCAATGAACTAATACTGGATAACCGTTCACGATCTTTTCAAATCGCTCTACTCGGAGCTATTACCGATGTTTTTAATAACCCCGAGTTGATTATTCGTGCATTACATTATTTGTATTATTTACTGGCTGCCCAGAAACACGGCATCCATAGTCATGAAGTTTCCATTGAACTGCCCCCTCTTTTGACACCGAACTGCGACTTTGAACAGTTAGTTAACGCATCAACCCTAACCCCGCAACTCACAACCCTTTATAACCGCTGCCAACAATGCCACTTACAGTTACAACAAGGTGTTACCTCACTCTAAGCTCTCGCAATCTAAACCCGATAAACTTGCTTTTTTAAGGTAAAATAAACGGTTACTATTAACCATATTCTATTATTTTCATGCAAGGTACACCCGATATTACCCTGATTGGCGGCGGCATCATGGGACTACTCAGTGCCCGTGAGCTCGCTTTAGCCGGCCTGAGCGTCACGGTACTTGAGCGCCAGAAAATTGGCCGGGAAGCCTCTTGGGCCGGCGGCGGTATCATGCTGCCGTTATACCCTTGGCGTCAAGATGCGTCGATCACGACATTGGTTAATGCCAGCCTAGAGCACTATCCCCATTTAACCCGAACACTACATGGCGAAACTGGTATTGATCCGGAATTTTTAACCTCAGGATTACTTATTACTCAAAATCCTGATTACAACATCGCCAAGCAGTGGTGTCAAAAAAACCAAATCACTACAGCGCCAGCTCCCGAATCACTATTAGCGCCTCTGAACGGCCCATTTGACCAGCCCTTATGGCTCCCTGACATTGCTCAGCTTCGTAACCCCCTTTTTATCAAGGCCCTAAAAGCTGACTTACAGACCAGAAAAGTCACTCTGATCGAAGACTGTGAACTACAAGGTATCAGCTGTCAAAATGACACGATCACCACGCTTGCCACCAGCCACGGTGCTTTACCGGTTAATCACCTCACCTTAACCACCGGCGCCTGGTCTGGAAAACTATGGCAAACCCTTTGGCCGGGTATTAACCCCAATACGCTCAGCGTTCAACCCCTTAAAGGCCAAATGCTAATTTTTGATTGCCCGCAAGACCTGTTAACTCCGATGGTCTTAACCGGCGACCGTTACCTAATTCCTCGTAAAGATGGCAAAATACTCGCCGGGAGTACGGTCGAGAAAATGGGGTTTGACAAAACCACAACACTCAAAGCCAAAACGGCTTTAGCCGAGTTTGCAATCAACTTACTTCCCCGTTTAGAAACCTGTCCAATCACCCACCATTGGGCCGGCCTACGCCCGGGATCCCCGAATGGTATTCCAACCATTGGTCTACACCCCAAAATCAGCAACCTCAGTGTCAATTGTGGTCATGGCCGTAGTGGCCTGATCATGGCACCGGCATCAGCACACCTGTTAACCGATTTAATTTGCCAACGCACACCGATGATTGACCCCACTCCCTATCAACTTAATGCTCAAACCCAATGAATTCATACGCCCTCATAAGACCACTACTGTTTAAACTAGACCCTGAACTAGCCCATACACTGACCTTAAAAGGACTGGATTGGCTGCACTTTTTAAAACTAACAAAAATACTTTTTCCACCGGTTCACACAGCCCCAACGACCGCGATGGGGCTAACCTTTAAAAATACCGTCGGACTGGCTGCAGGGCTCGATAAAAATGGTGCCCATATTGATTCCCTCGCCGCTTTAGGCTTTGGTTTTATTGAAATTGGCACCGTAACACCGAGACCACAGCCCGGAAACCCGAAACCCCGTTTATTTCGCCTCGTTGAACACGAAGCGATTATCAACCGGATGGGTTTTAATAACTTAGGCGTTGACCGGCTGATTGAAAATGTTAAAAGTGCACAGTTCAACGGCATTCTCGGAATTAACATTGGCAAAAATGCCGATACGCCGATTGAAAACGCCGCTGAGGATTACCTCATTTGCTTAAAAAAAGTGTACCCGTATGCCAGCTATGTGACGGTTAATATTTCTTCTCCAAACACCCAGAATTTAAGGCAACTCCAACAAGGCGATGACATCAGACAACTCCTTGGCGCACTGTCTAAAGAACATCAAGCCCTTAAGCTTGAATATAAAAAACACGTGCCTTTAGTGTTAAAAATTGCACCGGATTTATCAACTGAAGAAATTGATCACATTGCCGCATTACTTCTAGAATTTAACCTCGATGGGGTGATTGCTACCAATACGACACTCAGTCGAAGTGCAGTCAAAAGCCACCCACTCGCGACTGAAACAGGTGGTCTAAGCGGCGCTCCGGTACGGGAAGCCGCCACCACAGTGATCAAACGTCTTAGCCAGCAACTGGGTGGGAAAATTCCGGTGATTGCCGCGGGCGGTATTTTATCCGCTGCCGATGGCGGCGAAAAATACGCTGGTGGTGCAACCTTAGTGCAACTCTACAGTGGTCTTATTTATCAAGGACCGGCGCTGATCGCAGCGCTGCTAAAGGCCCAAATAGAAGCAAAGCACCGCTAATCGGTACTGCCGGCAACCGTCATTTGGGCCACTAAAATAGAGCCGGTACGGGTATTGCGCCGAAGATCGACGTCATTGCCCACCGCGACAATATTTTGATACATGTCTTTCAGATTACCGGCAATGGTAATCTCTTCAACCGGATACTGAATGACTCCACCTTCGACCCAAAAGCCAGCTGCCCCACGCGAATAATCGCCAGTGACTTGATTAACTCCCTGACCGATTAATTCCGTCACTAACAAGCCGGTATCCATGGTTGCTAATAACCCCTGCTGATCCTGATCTCCTGACTCAATGGTTAAATTATGAACACCGCCCGCATTGCCAGTTGACTCCATCCCTAATTTCCTCGCCGAATAACTACCTAGCACATAACTGGCCAAGATCCCATCGGTAACAATATCATGCGCTCTAGTGGCAACACCTTCGCCATCATAAACCGCGCTCCCTAAGGCTTTAGATAGAAAAGGCTGCTCATGAATCCGGATAAATTCAGGAAAAACTTGGGTTTCTAAGGCATCGAGTAAGAACGAAGATTTTCGATATAAACTCCCGCCGCTAATCGCACCGATAAAATGTCCTAACAAACTGGCTGCCACTTCCGGCGCATAAAGCACCGGGCATTGTCGGGAACTTAAAGCTCTTGCCCCTAAACGCCGCACCACCCGTTCTGCTGCCATGACTCCTACTCGTCTTGAAGACTCCAGGTCATTGGCATTACGTGCGACGGTATACCAGTAATCACGCTGCATATCATCGCCCTGCTGACCGATTACCGAACAACTGAGTGAATGCCGTGTACTCTCATATCCGTTTAAAAAACCCAGTGAATTACCTAAAACACTAATGCCCTGGTGGCTATTAACTGTCGCCCCTTCTGAATTAGTAATTAAAGGATCTAACTCCCTGGCAATTGTTTCACACTCTAACGCCTGCGTAATGGCCTGATCTACAGATAATGCCCAAGGATGACAAATATCCAAATCAGGAAACTGTGTCGCTAATCGCTCTCGATCAGGTAAACCCGAAAACTGGTCCTCACCTGAAAACCGTGCAATACTGCATGCAGCTTTGACACCATCTTTAATCGAATCATCGGTTAAATCCGTCAAACTAGCCGAGCCTTTTTGCTGACCAAAGAAAACCGTAATTCCTAAGCCTTGATCACGGTGGTGTTCAATCGTTTCAACCGCGCCTAACCGACAAGTGACCGACAAACCACTTTCAATCGATAAGCCAACCTCAGCAGCACTGGCTCCTTGAATTTTAGCTTCTTCCAACACCTTGGCTACAATTGCCTCCAAGCGTGCTATTTCTTCCTTATTTTGCAAAATAATACCCTACCCTAAACTGTATTAAAGACTGGTTCCACCCACCGTTAACGAATCAATCTTAAGTGTTGGTTGCCCCACCCCCACCGGAACACTTTGACCTTCCTTGCCACAGGTACCGACACCGCTATCTAATTCGAGATCATTACCGACCATCGACACTCGCGTTAACACGTCTGGACCATTGCCAATCAAGGTTGCGCCTTTAACTGGCCGAGTCACTTTGCCGTTTTCAATCAAATAGGCCTCACTGGCCGAAAAGACAAATTTACCCGAAGTGATATCCACCTGTCCTCCACCAAAATTACTGGCATAAAGGCCGTTATCCACTGAGGCTATAATTTCGCCCGGGTCACTGCTTCCGGGTAACATATAAGTATTGGTCATCCGCGGCATCGGTAAATGGGCATAAGATTCACGACGCCCGTTACCGGTTGCCTTAACTCCCATGAGCCGTGCATTGAGTTTATCTTGCATATACCCTTTTAAAATACCATTCTCAATCAAAACGGTATTTTCAGTAGGCGTCCCTTCATCATCAATCGATAAAGAGCCCCGCCGGCCGTTTAAGGTACCGTCATCAACAATCGTACATAATTCAGAAGCTACCCGTTCACCGACCCGGCCACTAAACGCCGAAGTTCCTTTGCGATTAAAATCACCCTCTAAGCCGTGCCCGATTGCTTCATGCAATAAAATTCCGGGCCACCCGGGGCCCAGAACCACGGTCATTGCACCGGCTGGGGCTTCTGTCGCTTCCAAATTAATAAGCGCCTGATGAAGCGCTTGACGGCCATACTCAAGACCCTTGTCAGCATCTAGAAAATAACCATAATCAGCGCGGGCACCGCCCCCCATACTACCCTGCTCACGTCGCCCGCCTTGTTCAATAATAACGGTGACATTCATTCGGACTAGAGGACGAACATCACCCGCCAACTGACCGTCTTGATCAGCGACTAAAATGCTATCATGCGCCCCAATTAAGCTCACAATCACCTGTTCAATGCGATCATCTAACTTGCGGGTTTCTCGGTCGACCCGATGTAATAAATCAACCTTTTCCTGATCAGAGATAGAGTCCAATGGATTACCCGGCAAATAAAGTGCCGGACTTAGCGCCGCTGATGCCACCTGAACCTGACGCTGTTGCCCCTGACGGGTAATCGCCTTAACGTTATTGGCCGCCTCTAACAGTGCTGGCAACATTAACTGATCGCTATAGGCGAAACCGGTTTTCTCACCGGCAATCGCGCGAACACCAGCCCCTTGTTCACTGTTATGTGTTCCTTGTTTAATCAGACCATCTTCCAAAACCCAGGACTCATAGCGACTGGATTGAAAATAAATATCAGCTGCATCCACTTGTGCACCCAACAAACACCCCATCACTTGGTCAATATCATGTTCCAATAAATTTGCCGGTTCAAGAATACTCGCTTTTGCCAGCGACAGTGTACTACTAACTCCCATGGCGCTCACCTACATAGAATTTCCGATGCGATAAAACCGGAAAAGATGCACGGGTTTGAGTTAACCGCTCAATATCAATCTCAGCAATTGCAAAACCCTTACCGGCCTTATGGCAATCTAATACTCTGCCCCAAGGGTCAATAATCATACTGTGGCCATAAGTTTGCCGACCATTCGTATGAAAACCCCCTTGGTTCGGCGCAACGATATAGCACAGATTTTCAATCGCCCGTGCTCGTAATAAAACTTCCCAGTGTGCCGCACCCGTTTTGGAGGTAAAGGCCGAGGGTACAAAAATCACTTGCGCTCCCTGACGGACCATGCGCCTGAAATATTCTGGGAACCTAAGATCGTAACAAATAGAAAAACCCAGTGTCCCAAATGGACTTTCTGCGACCTGTTCGATATCACCAGCTTCTATCGAGTTAGATTCACGATACTCTTCATCAGTCCCCGGAACACTAACATCAAACAAATGCACTTTGTCGTAACGATTAACCCGCTCACCCTGATCATTAAAGGTTAAACACGCCGCTCTTATTTTATTATCATCTTTGGCAACCAAAGGCGTGGTTCCTCCAACAACCCAAACGCCGTGTTTTTTTGCAGTTTCGGAAAGAAAATCCTGTATCGGACCGGTACCATCGACTTCGCGAATATGAACTTTATCAAATTCAGACTCTCCCATGATGGCAAAATTCTCCGGCAAGGCAACGACACGTGCGCCATTTTTTGCCGCCTCAGCAATTAATTTATCGGCCTCTAATAAATTGGCTCCAACACTTGGACCCGATGCCATTTGAATGGCTGCAAACTTAATCATAATAATTCTCTTAAAACCCTTTAAAATACAGCGATCTTGATTTCCACAACTACCTAACTTCCTCAGTTAAATTAATAATTTCTGTCCAAAACTGTTGCAAAAGTCCATCATTATCATAAACCCGAGTCACTTCAGGGGCTAACCACGGCCCTTCAATTAAATATTGTAACTGCGTCAATTCGTCCGGATGACTCCCAGTCAGTGTCTCGACCATCTTACCGGCAATTGTACCAGCAAATGGTATTAACGCTGTGGTTTTAGGTGTTAAGGTCATCATCTGACGAACATTTTCCTCTACTAAATCAACATTCCCCGCGACTGCTATTTTGACAGACACCCCATCCAGCACTAAATCTTGCGTTCGTGCCTGCCCCTTTAACAAATTAAAACTGCCACTCACTTGATTAAATGCCAACCCTTTGCCAAACATATCACTAAAATCAAGCTCTAAACGTCGACGCCATTCCGACAGATTAAAAGCGCCTAAAACACGCCCGATACCCGGCTCAATACCTAATAAACTGCCTTTTCCGAGAGAACCCCGAACAAAACCATTCAATTTAGCCCGCGATACTGCTGTTGGCTGCCCAGACCAATTCAACGTGAAATCAATATCTGCAGCTCCTCCCAACAATTCATCCGTAATTGCCATTTCAGTTAATAATAAGCCAAAATCATCACTTTCTAATTGCCCAACCAAGCTGGTTTCATTTTCATCAAAAAACCACCGCCCTTTAAGCCTCAAGAGATGCTCATCAGAAACTAAACTTAATGTATTGATTTTAAGGCGATCAGCCAGCGTTGTGGTCGTTAATTTTAATTGCCCCAAATCAATACCACGCCAAAAAAACTGTTCACTGATTAACTGTAATTGCGGTAATTTCCTAAAGTATTCCGCGCCCCCTGCTAATTGTTGATAAAAGCCATTCATTTCTAGAATATCTAAGGCCTGAAGATCTAAATTAATCACTTCATCAATCGTTAAATGAACCGGCCACTGAAAAGCCCCTCGCGTATTTCCAGCGTTAAACCTGCCTAGCAACAAGCCGTCTTTGTGGTTCAAAGATAATGCTACCTCAGCAAGCGCACCGTTTTTTAGCATTAATTTATCCACATCCACAGTCAGCAAGTTCAGGCTATTCCAGTTAAAATCGTGACTCCCTTCTAGCCCGCGAGCCAGTCCTAGCCATCGCTCTAAGTCTATTTCCTCTTGTTTAACTGTTACCGCAAAACCCGGTTGCGTCGGCGTATCCGGCTTGCCTTCACCGACCACGACATGCGCGGCATTGACTTGCTGCGTTTGTGCATCAAGCAATAATGCTGCTTTAAAATGTGACCCATAACGCAACTGCGCATCATAGACCGAACCCTGCCCCACGTTAACTAATACCTGAAAATCAGCATCCAACGGTGCTTTTTGATCTGAAAATTGCTCCTGTATTCCGGATAAATTTGAGGACAATAACAATTCCGTCGTCTTTAATGGCTCTTTTGGAATCGCAACAGTGAATTGATAATCGGCTCCTCCCTTTATCAAAGACCAGCCTTTACTCGGAAAAAAGGCATCTAAATGATTAACATCGGTATACCCGTTCAAAAGAACTTGCGTTACTTGGGATAAATTTTCAACCTCAGCTGACACGGGGAAACCTAAGGCCTCACCTTTGAGTGGCACCTCCGTGGTATACAGCCCCTGTTCACTAAACCCTAATTCACCGTGGATTTTTTGCACCACAAAGTTAGCCGATGACAATGCTAACGACGTCTCTGTCAGTCGCGCCACACCATTAACATGCGCATCAGCCGCCAGTACTATCGGAAGTTTCATATCAAGCAACAAATGATTCTCCCCCTGCACTGAAAATTGATCAACCAGGGGCGCAACAAGATGGTTTAAAGGGGTTTGGCTCAGAAAACTTAAGGTTTTTTCAATCTTTCCCACGACTTCTCCTTTAACCCAAACATGATCGCTTGTTGTTAAAGAAGGAATTAAGAACTCACTGTTTAGAACCGCAGAACCATTTAATAACCACTGATCAGCAACCCCGTACATCATATCATTGAGAAATAATATTTTAGAATCAACACCAGTAAACACAGGCCATTGCGGCTCATACTGTAAGCCTAAGCCTTGAACCTCTATCAGCGCTTCTACAACGCCATCCCCTTTAACAAAAGGGTATTGTGTTAAGGGGCCGTGAAATAAAAAATCCGCTTGTTTAAGTTCGCCTGCGAAAAAAGCTTGTTGCAACCACGCTGCTAAATCATCGTCTAAGATTTTTACCGGCAAATAATCAGTGACTTTTTCAGCTCGTATCGCTTTAAGTTGACTCTGAAAACTCAGAAATGTGTCACTCTCAAGCTCAGGAATCATTAACCGAAACCGATTATGGAATACACCTGATCCAATAGTAACAGCCAAGTCATCACTTGATAAAATGCGTTTTTTATCATTCGAGTGCAACTCAAGAAGACCTGACAACGACTGAATTTCCAGCGGTTTTTCGAAAACATGCCGATCCACAAACCGAACCCCTTGAGAGTCAAGATTAATCTTCAGGTATTTCTCAGTTCCTGTGAACTGAGCAGTTAAATGTTTTACTCCGGGATAATGGTCAATCGGTAAAAAACCGACATCATCAAAGCGCCCCTTAACACTGCCGGCATCAGAAACGGTATGGTACTCTAAATTAAGTTTTTGAATAATGCCTGATAACGACCACTTCTTTAACTGCGGTAGTGGGTGGAGCTCTAGAGGTCTTAAAAAATCACTCCCTTCGCCTAACATTGCCAGTGGCATTTGAGTTAACGATAAACCAACCTCGTGCCCGCCATTGTGAAGATCTTCAGACCACGATACCGAAAGATTACCCGGCGCCCAAGACTTCACGCCATTATCAAGTGATAATTTGGTCAATTCAAAAGTGGAAATATTATCTTTTTGATGCCACCGAAACCAAGTTTTAACTGACTTTAAATACGCCTGGTGACGGATACGACTAAAAACATTTAATTGTGATAGGTCAATATGCCCTGACACTTCTGTCAATGCGGCCTGCTTAAAGCCTCCCCAAACTTCAAGCCCCCCCAGACCTGAAAGAAAAAACTTATTCCCTTCCGTTAAGGATGCAAGATGAGTTATTGTCGAAATATTAAGTTCATTACTTTTTAAATAAAAATGCCCTGTTAACTCTTTTGAAGAAAAAGCATCGCCTTGCAATTGAATCGCCAGTAGCGCGCTATACCCGAGGTTATGTGGTAAATCAAATTGCAGACGAATTTCATGTTCAGATTGCTGATGATTATTAAGCCACAACTTAATATTATCGAACTGCTGCGCAGCCCTTCCTGTCATCTCATCTTGAAAAATCATCCGACTCTCAAAGACATCGATAGCACCCACCTGCCACAACCACAATGGTTGATCAGACTGACTATTGAACCCAGTGATTTGAATAACGCCATCTGTGTTTCGAGTAACAGAAATATCTGCGCCTAACAATTGAACATGGCTAGCTGATATTAAACTTCGGGAACTGAACAGTTCCCACCAATCTAACCGCAGTCGCACTTGTTTAAGTGTCATCGGATTTTGACTACTACGTGCCGGTAGAATCTCGACTTCATCAAGAATTAATTCAGGTAACCCCATTCTAGATTCAGAGTGCAACTGACCAATACGAATGGTCACACCAGCCGCCTCACCAATGGCAGTTTCCAAAACTGACTTATATTGCTCTATTCTAAGAGCCATCAGTTGTGTAACTAAAAGCAAACTCACCAGCACCATGACCAGCCAGCTCAAAACGATGCGCATTTTATTCACAACTCTGTGCCTTTGAATTGTCAAAACAGTCCTCAAAAACCAACGCTGTCCCCGATGAAATAATTAGCGATACAACGTCCTTATAAAAGACTACAACAAAACCACATCGTATTGTTCCTGAGTATAACTAGACTCCGCTCTGAACTTCACTTGTACACCTAAAAACGATTCTAACTCAGCCAGCATGTGTGCTTCTTCATCTAATAGACGATCAACTACGTCATTTGAACCTAAAATTAATAACCGCTGGACATTGTACTGTCGAACTTCACGAAAAATCTCTCTGAAAATTTCCAAACAAATCGTTTCGGCTGTCCTTAAAACTCCACGTCCACTACAAGCACTACAGGGCTCACAAAGAATATGCTCCAGACTTTCACGAGTCCGTTTACGAGTCATTTCGACTAACCCTAATGATGAAACTTCTGAAATTTGCGTTTTCGCATGGTCTTTCTCTAAATTCTTTTCCAAACCCAAGAGCACCTGATTTCGATGTTCCTCACTCTTCATATCAATAAAATCGATAATAATAATGCCACCTAGATTCCGCAATCGCAATTGCCTTGCGATCGCTTGAGTTGCTTCTAAATTGGTTTTAAAAATGGTCTCTTCGAGATTACGACCACCCACATAGCCCCCGGTATTAACATCGACCGTGGTCATTGCCTCCGTTTGATCAAACACCAAATGCCCACCAGACTTCAAACTGACTTTACGATCAAGAGCACGGGTAATTTCATCTTCAATACGATAAATATCAAAAAGGGGACGATCACCACCATAGTGTTCAATAATAGGTAATAATTCAGGAACAAATTCTTGTGCGAACTGAATCAATTTAATGTGGGTTTCGCGCGAATCTACCCGTACCCGATCTAGTCCTTCACGATACAGGTCACGTAATGCACGTACGCTTAACGGCGAATCTTGATAGACTAAAGTCTTATTTTTTGCTGTTGAAATTTTAGCGGTAACTGCCCGCCATAATTTCTCAAGAAACATCAAGTCTGCTTCTATAACACTTGCTTCTTCTCCTTCAGCAGCAGTTCTTGCAATAAACCCTCCAGTTTCATGCTCACTCTGAAAGGCCTGGAGACAGGCTCTTAATCGAGCCCGCTCTTCTTCGCACTCAATACGTTGGGAAATACCAATATTATTCGCATAAGGCACATAAACCTGATAGCGTGAAGGAATAGAAACTTCCATACTCAACCGGGCGCCCTTACTACCAATAGGGTCCTTAATAACCTGGACAACCACTCGTTTACTCATAAATAAGTAGTCTTCAATATTTTCAGAACCTTTCGCATCAAGATCACGTTGGCAAAGGTCACCAATATGCAGAAAACCAGCTTTAGATAAACCGATATCAATAAAAGCCGCCTGCATTCCCGGAAGCACTCGACAAACTTCACCGATATAAATATTGCCTAACAATTCCTGTTGACTCATCCGTTCAATGACAATTTCCTGTAATACGCCATTTTCAATGACCGCAACGCGGGTTTCCGGGGGCGTTACATTGATTAAAATTTCTTCACTCATGCTACTTCAACACCTTTACTCCAACGTTTTCTAACAGACTCATGGTTTCAAATAGCGGTAACCCGACAACGCCTGAATAACTACCTGAGCAGCGTTCAACAAACATTGCTCCTAACCCTTGAATCGCGTAAGCCCCTGCCTTATCGGCCGGCTCTCCGGTTGCCCAGTAATCATTTATTTCCTGTAGCGACAATCCACGAAAAGTAACCTCTGAAATACTTAATGCCTGAAAATGTTGATCCTGTCTTAAAGAAACAGCAGTCATTACCTGATGTGTCGTCCCTGATAGTGCCGTCAGCATTGCCACCGCATCGGCCTGATCTTTAGGTTTACCCATAATCATACCATTTAAGATCACACTGGTATCCGCAGATAATACCGGAAGACAACGATCACTCAACTGCCATACTTTCTGTGATTTTTTAGCCGCGACTCGGTACACATAATCGATCGGCGACTCAGATACAAATACGCTTTCATCAATCTCAGCGACACGTACCAAATAGGAAATACCCATCTGTTCTAACAATTCACGACGACGCGGCGAAGCTGACGCTAAAATAATTTCAGCCATCATTAACGATGATAAGGATGATTTCTAGACAAACTCCAGGCACGATAAATTTGTTCGGCCACTACAATTCGCACTAACGGGTGAGGAAAAGTCAAATTCGATAAACTCCAAGACTCGTTTGCACTCGCTAACACTGGCTCGGCCAACCCATCAGGACCACCAACCAATAGTGCTATATTCTGGCCCAAGGATTGCCACCGGCCCAACGCACCGGCCAACTCTTTGGTACTCCATGGACGCCCATTAAGATCCAAAGCCACGCGATGAGTGCCACTCGGTATCTTGGCTTTCATTCTATCGCCTTCTTCTGCAATCACTCGCTCTATACTGGAACCTTTAGAGCGTTTTCCCGGCGCAACTTCTTTTAACACTAGCTCACACTCACGCGGTAATCGCCGCGTATACTCCTGATAACCCTGCGTCACCCATTCCGGCATTTTATGACCTACTGACACTAAAAAAATCTGCATAATACGTGCTAAAACACGTCCTCCTTTGCACCGATTAATGACCCTGATTAGTTCTTATTTTAGTCGTCTTGAGCTCAAGAAACTTAATGGATACTGATGTCACTCATAAAAGCTAAAAAGCTAACGTTTTGTTCGCCCCGCCACTGTCTGCTCATTGAATCGTTGTCGACTAGCTTTATAAACAGTGGTATTAGTGTACATATAAAAAAGTGTCGTCATAACCTTCTTATGTTGCAAAATCTTTGGCGCTGCCTTTTCTCGATACTCAGTAACCGCTTTTTCAGCATACTCCTTTATTTTGGGTGCAATCTCCTGCTGGTATTTAGAAACATACGGCTCTATTTTTTCCCGCTGCTTAACTATCTGCGCGACCACATCATCAAGTTCTTTTCTCGTTATTTTCTTCATAATACCCTCCAAACAAGCACCGCAAAAGTCTTATTCCAAAATCACTATGCCGCTTTACAATCAAACAATTAAACCACCGGATGGTGGCTCTTTCGGGTTTTGCCCATACCGATTATCACCCTCATCACCATCAATTGTAAAAAAATAAATCAACACCAAACTACCTAAAATAGGAATTAAAGCCAATAGCATCCACCAACCACTCCGACCCGTATCATGTAAACGCCGAACACCAACTGCAATACTCGGCATCAACATTAATACAGCATAAAGCATACTAATCATGCCCATTCCTGTTTCTGCATTAACGCTTCCAGTGATCGTATCAACAAACCCCATTGTGAAACTCAACAAAAAATTACATAAAATAAAATACCAGTATTCCTTTCGTCGTGCACGACCATTAAAAACAGCATATTTCTTTAAAACTGCTATATACCAGTCCATTTAATCACCTAATATGAAAAATCAACTCCTTCATAATATAGTTTTTCCTTACTAACACCAAGAACTGTTCATTTAAAAACCGGTTGGGCATTCAGACTAGCCCTATAACCCAACGAGTAGCTGTCAACAAATACACTATAGCCAGAAAAAAACAACAATAACATGCCTTCCCTGCATTCACTGTAAAGCCTAAGGAACCATCCAAGAAAAAAAACTGTCTTAAAGAAAAAAACAGACTTAAACATCATGAACAATACAATCAACAATCCTGCGCCAATTCAAAATGCGCAAACTTTTAGCTTACAAAATCAAAACATTGCTCAGAACCAGCAACAAAGATCTACTGACGACCTTAACGAAATTCAACCTGTTCAAGAGAATGCTAAACTTTACGAACAAAAAAAACTATCCCGTGATGAATTATCCCAATCGATTCAAAAACTCACCGATCAAATTCAGAAATTCAATCGTGACCTCCAATTTGTTGCTGATGAAGCCACCGGAAAACGCATTGTTAAAGTTATCGATAGTAATACAGGAAATGTCATTCGCCAAATCCCGCCGGAAGAGGTATTAAAGATAATGCAAAATATTGATAATATGTCGGGGCTTATTTTTAACAATAAGGTGTAAACCAGAAATTTTAGCTTTTCGTTATACAATAACGATACTGAGATACCACCACCCTTAATTTAATTTTTTTACTCACAAAACGACCTGATTAAAGATTTAGGCATAATTTAACAACAAAGCCGCATCTTTCTGTACTTTTTGATATTAAAATTGTTATATTTGCACCATCCATGCGACGAACCTAAATTATTGAAGGTGCATAAAAAATGACTGGAAATTTGAACCAACGCCTGATTGGCGCAACGATCATTACCATTTTACTTGTTACCTTTATTCCGATGTTCTTAGACAATCCCGTTGAAATTCATCGACGATCTCTCAACGAATTAACTGTTCCTGAATTACCGGACGGAACCTTAGGGTCTAGTGTTAAATCAATCGCCTTAACAAAAAAATGGTTACCCGAGGAAAACATAAACCCTCCCGCCCCAAGTCACGGCGATCATTTAAAACGAGTACCACCACCTGCGTTGCCAAAACAGGCCTCTGAACTTACCCACTGGATTATTGAAGCAGAAAGTTTCGATAACGAACCTGATGCCATTAAACTCCGGGATCAATTAAGACAAAAAAAATTAACAGCCTACATTGAATTTTCGAAAGATGCCTTTCGCGTTAGAGTCGGACCGGAAGTTGATAAAGAAAAAGCTGAAAAGATACAACTTCTGATTGAAAAAGAAACCCGTTCTGTCAGTCTCTTAATTCCCGAGTAAAATAATTTACAAAGAAAATGTCTTTCGATTTAACCATCTAAAAAAGAGATTCGATACTCAACATAATAACGATCATAAAAAAGAAATACGTTAATCTAAAACAGTCGGTATCAATTGGCGGGCTAAAGAATCTCTGAGGATAAACACAAAAGCCATTATATTCAATGATTTAGTTGTGTTATTGCTATATTTAAATGGTGCCTCGGGCCAGAATCGAACTGGCACGGTGTTACCACCGAGGGATTTTAAGTCCCTTGCGTCTACCAATTTCGCCACCGAGGCTTTGGTGCTACCTTTGGAAGAAGCGTGATTATAGCCTATCAACAGGATTAATTTCTAGTCCCTATTTACTTTTAAATACTCTATCTCCTCGTAAAACCGATTTCACAGACTTTATAACAAAAAAAATCTATCCTAAAACTAGAACGCAATTGTCAGAAATCTTCTATTGGCAGTCGTTAAATTTCAATCGATTAAAACCTTTAGTCTAAAAACGAACTTCCCCAGAGAAACTTTAGTCGTTTGTCTCTCCCACAAAGTGTTCGATAAAATTGATAGGTGAAATAATTTTTTTTATAGTAATTTTGGTGTAGCTCTTCTGCTGGATAAAATTGACTCGCAGGGACAATTTGAGTTTTTATCGAAGTATTAAACCGACCGCTTTGTTGTAGTTTTACTAAAGATACTTCAGCAAGTTTTTTTTGGTTATCATTATGAAAAAATATAGCCGATCGGTATTGAGAGCCTTGATCACAGAATTGTCCATTACTAATCGTCGGATCAATGTTTACCCAGAAAGTGCTCAGTAACGTTTGATAGTTGACTTCATTAGGGTCATAGATGACTTGTACCGCTTCGGCATGACCAGTTTGACCTGTAGAAACTTGCTGATAGTTCGGGTTTTCAGTATGACCACCAGTAAATCCAGAAATTGTTGATATAACACCCGGAATCTTATCAAAAGGTGGCTCCATACACCAAAAACAGCCTCCGGCAAAGGTAGCTGTTTCATAGGGTGAGTTATTTGCTGAAGATAAAAGACTAAAGCAACAAAGAAACATAATGACAATGTTTTTTAGCTGTTTTTTTCTTGGCATAATTCTCAACTCTAGTTTTCAATCAATTGCTATAAGTGTAGCAGGCAAAAATTTAAAGTCTTATGTTTTACCATTGCGGTTTTCTTATTTTTAATTATATTAAAATCTAAAGTCTTAGATTTTGTAGTCAAAATGAAAAAATCAAAAAAATTAATCGTCAGAGCCAGCATTGAGATATCTAAATCTAAATCGCAAGTATTTGGGTTTGTGGCCACTGATTTTTTTACCAATTATCCAAAATGGGCACTTGAAGTGATTAAATTCAAGCCGCCAGATTTTGATAAAATGGCTGTCGGCTTACAAGCAAAACAGACTCGTTATGACCAAGGCCAGGAATCCAAAACAACGATTGAAGTTACTTGCTACACGCCTCAAGACGAAATTGATTTAAAAGCTTTAGACGCCCCATTTCAAGAGAGCTATTCTTTTAGTGTCCTCTCCGATCACTCAACACAATTAACCTTTTGTTTTGAACTCCTGGAAATGGATATTTTTATGCGCCCTTTTGAAAAGTTAATACGTAGAGCTATTGAAGAAGGTATAGAAAACTCTTTATCCAATATTTGTAACTTAATTACTAATGAACGGCCTGTGTCAAAGGTTACTTTTTTTCCCGTTTAAACAAGGTTTTAAAAATGGTTTTTATTGCTGAGAAAGACCCAGGGTTAATCCCTAAAATACTATCGGTCATTTTAGATGAGTGTATAAATGGAGTGTCTTTAGCAGATCCTGATCTCCCTGATATGCCCATTGTATATGTTAACAAAGCATTTGAAAAAATGACTGGCTACGCTAAAGAAGAAGTCATTGATAAAAATTGTCGTTTTCTTCAAGGTAATAATCGCAATCAAGAACAACGATTTGTATTAGCTAATGCGATAAAAAACCGGACTCCAATTGAAGTGACATTAGAAAATTTCAAGAAAAATGGTGATCTGTTTTATAACCAATTAAAACTAACCCCCTTGTTTGACTCAAAAGGCAATTTGTTATATTTCCTCGGTGTTCAACATGATGTCACGAATTTAATTCTACAAGAAAAAGAAATTCAGAAACTGAGTCAAAAAATAAAACTAATTTAATTAAAACTGATTATCAAATTGCAATGAATGTAATTTTAAATCCAACAAGTATAGAGCCTAATATTGCCCTCTTTAATCAATGGGTTATGCTAATAGCTTTTTTGACTTTCATTGTGTTAGCCTTTAGAGAAGCATTTACGCCTTTAATACAGTTTGATAGAAAAACAACGAGAGATTCAATAGCTACAAATTCATCTGCATTTATTTTTAATAATATTGTCTTATCATTATTTAAAGTTTCATCCTTATTTTATATTGCCCAGGAGTTTTCATATTTAGGCTTTCTTAGTGAGACGGAAAACGAATTCGAAAAATGGATCATTGCTTTTTTATGCTATGACCTAGCAATCTATGCTTGGCATCGGTATAGCCATTTTAATGAAACCTTATGGCGGTTACATAAGATTCATCATAGCGATAGAAGCTTTAATGTGACAACCGGCTTTCGTTTCCATATGTTCGATATTTTTCTGGAAACCCTCTATAAATGCTTGCTCATTATGATTCTTGGGGTCGATGCTCTGCTAATCTTATCGATTGAGTTAATTCATCAAGTTTTTATATTTTTTCATCATTCAAATTTAAAATTTAATTTTGAACAAAAAGCATCTAAATTAATTATTACACCAGATCTTCATCGTGTACATCATTCTACAAAAAGAGATGAACACGATAGTAATTATGGAATCGTTTTATCTGTTTGGGATTATATTTTTAACACACGAAATGTTTGTGTGCCTAAAAAAATTGGATTAGATTTAATTGAGGCAGAAAACTTTTACCAACTGTTCTTTCTAGCGTTCATTTCCGAGAAACAGATGCGGAAATTATGGCAAATTTTTCCAAAAGGGAAGCGTCACTAAAAAGATTATTAAAACTTAATGTCTCCCCATCTATCGAGATTCGACTAAATTAATTTGTAGTCAGAAAAAATTAATCTGTCATCTTCTCATTAACATTAGATAACCCTAAAATATTCTCTCACTCTGAAAAACATGAAAAAAAAACCTGTTTATGATCTTTGCGTTATTGGCGGTGGTGCTGCCGGCCTAACAGCCGCTGCCGGTGCTGCTACACTGGGCGCCAAAGTTGCCCTGATTGAAAACAAAACCTTAGGAGGAGATTGCCTCCATTCCGGATGTATTCCAAGCAAAACACTGATTCATTTGGCTAAAATATCATCCTCCTTAAACAAGACCGTTAAAGAAACATCTCACGACCCTGAAAAAATAACCACACATATTAAGAATATCATTAAACAAATAGAACCTAACGATAGCCCTGAACGTTTCAGAAAATTAGGTGTTGAGGTGATTTTTGGACAAGGCAAATTTATTAACTGCAATGAATTTAAAATCAATAACCGCAATATAAAAGCGAAAAACTTTGTGTTAGCAACCGGAACCTCACCATTCATACCACCTATAACAGGACTTGAAAAGGTACCGTACCTAACCAATGAAACAATCTTTAAAACAACTCAATCTTTTTCACACTTAATTATTATAGGCGCCGGTCCTGTTGGCTGTGAATTAGCCCAAAGCTATTCTCGCTTAGGGGCTCAGGTTAGCCTTTTAAGTTCATCACAACGACTACTCCCGAACGAAGACCTCGACCTGAGCGCTGTACTTCAACAGCAATTGGTCGACGAAGGAGTTCAACTCTATCTGAATCATAAAGTACAGCAGGTATCCCTTAAGGGTAATCAGATCGACCTCATTTATACTGATCACTCTCAACAAACCGACCACCTTTATGGTAGCCACATCCTGATTGCAACAGGGCGTCAACCGAATATCGCCGGACTAAACCTAGAGGGTATTGGTCTTAAAATAGAAAAACAACAAATCATAGTTAACCGGCATCTTCGCACCAACCATAAAAACATTTATGCTTGTGGCGACCTAGTCAGCCCCTATAAATTCACTCATATGGCCGAACATCAAGCAGGCGTTGTTTTAAAAAATGCCTTATTTCACTGGCCGGCAAAAGTGGAACAACAGGTCGTTCCGCATTGTACTTTTACTGACCCTGAATTGGCCTCCGTTGGTCTCACCGAACGCGCAGCCACACTCAAAGGCATTAAATATCGCAGCTATACTTATCCTTTTGATCAAATCGACCGCGCTATTACTGATAACAATGCCATCGGTTTTGCAAAGATTATCTGTTCACCTAAAGGCAAACTTTTAGGTGCGCACATTGTAGGACCGCATGCTGGTGAACTCATTAGCGAGTTTGTATTGGCCTTAAAACAAGGCCTTAACTTGTCGGCAATTAGTAATACAATTCATATTTACCCCACATTGACACAAATTAATCGACGTGTTGCCGATCAACATATGAAAAGATCCCTCACTCCTACAACCCGAAAACTATTAAAATGGATTTTCCGGTTACAAGGCAATTAACTCACCATTCATTATAGAGACGTACTCAACTCCTGAAACTGACTTGCATGATTAATTTAACCGCTCTAACAAAAAATCAGCAGCGCAAAATTTTCTTGCTCTTGAGCGCATTGATTTTTACTTTTATCGCATTGGTTTTTAGCAATGCGTGGCTAAGCCTTGAACAAATACAAAATCACGCCAATCAATTACGCGAACTCATGGTGAATGATTTCTGGTTAAGTCTCATTATCACTGGCTTACTCTATGCTTTAGCAACAGCATTAAGCTTTCCTGGTTGTTCGTTACTATCATTATTAGTCGGTTTCTTATACGGGCGCTGGCTGGGTACTGTTATTATTGTTTTTTCAGCAACATTAGGGGCTGTATTTATTTTCTTAATTGCACGGCACTTGGTTGCCGACTGGGTAACCCAACGACTCTACCAGCAACCATTATCAAACCGAATGATCACCGGCTTTCAACACCATGCTAACCATTATTTATTATTTCTACGCTTAGTCCCATTGTTTCCTTTTTGGCTAGTTAATCTGGTGCCTGCCGTGACGGGCATATCACTTTCTACTTATACCATCACAACTTTTTTAGGTATTATTCCCGGCAGTTTTGTATTTGCAAACTTAGGGCAATCACTTAATCGCATTCATTCATTAGATACACTATTTTCAACTGACATCGTCATAGCCCTTAGTCTCTTAGGGCTATTAGCACTTGTACCATTAGTATTCAAACACTATTCTCCACCTCTTAAAAAAACCAATTAATCATTGTGACGATCATGACAACAGCCCCAAAAAAACCTGTTATCACAGACTTCCCATCGATTACACGTAATCGACTTGATACCTTACAGGTAAACCTTGGCTACTTATGTAATTTAAGCTGTCGGCACTGTCATGTTAACGCGGGCCCTACGCGAACTGAATTAATGGACCAAGACACCCTTAACAGCCTCATTTCCTTTCTCAAAGCAAGCAAGATAAAAACACTCGACTTAACCGGAGGCGCCCCTGAAATGCACCCCCAATTTCGCTATCTGGTTATGACCGCCCGCGCCTTAGACATTACTGTGATCGACCGTTGTAATCTTGTTATCTTAGAAGAACCTGAACAAGTTGGTTTAGCAACTTTTCTCGCTGATAACTGTGTTGAGATAACCGCTTCACTGCCATGCTATCTGGAAGATAATGTCGATGCTCAAAGAGGTACCGGCGTTTTTAACCTCAGCATCAACGCGTTACAAAAACTTAATAAGTTGGGTTACGGTCAAACTGATAATAAACTTATACTCAATCTGGTTTTTAACCCACAAGGACCAACACTACCACCAGAACAATCCATGCTCGAGAATGCTTATAAAAAACACCTGAAAGAACACTTTGATATTGTCTTTAATCAATTGTTCGTAGTCACTAATATGCCCATTAACCGATTCAGGAACAGATTAAAACATCAAGGTCAACTCGATCCCTACCTAGACCTCTTAAAAGCACATTACCAGCATAATAATCTGGATTCATTGATGTGCAAAAACACTCTCAGTGTCGACTGGCGAGGATTTCTCTATGATTGCGATTTTAATCAAATGCTTAACTACCCTTTAGGCGCCGCACAACATTCACCCTGCCACCTAAGTGACATTAATATTCACACCCTAAATCAAAAACCTATTACCGTAGCTGAGCATTGCTTTGGTTGCACTGCTGGGCAAGGTAGTAGCTGTGGCGGTGCTCTGAAATAAAAACGCGTCACTACTTTAATTACTTTATGATTACAACTAACATTCACATCGCTTAAAGGATACCTATGAACCAAGCAAAAAACGTTCTCAAACGCTATTCTGAAGGCGCACAATCGGTTCAAGCTGAATTATGTTGTCCTGTTAATTATGACAGCACATTATTAAAACAACTCCCGCAGGAAATTATTGATAAAGATTATGGCTGCGGCGACCCCTCACGTTATGTCAAAGAAAATGACATTGTCCTTGATTTAGGTTCAGGGTCTGGCAAGATCTGTTATATCGCCGCGCAATTGGTCGGCGATCAAGGTAAAGTTATCGGCATTGATATGAATGACGACATGCTTGCACTGGCACGTAAGTACCAACCAGAAATGGCTGAAAAATTAGGTAACGACCGTGTCTGTTTTTTAAAAGGTCAGATTCAAGACCTTGCACTGGATTGCATGGCATTAGATGATTATTTAACCGATCACCCCGTTCACTCGAGTCAATCACTTATGACTTGTCGAGACTGGCAAGAACAACAACGCCTTGAAAAACCATTGATTGCAAACAATAGCATTGATTTAGTGATATCTAATTGTGTGCTCAATTTAGTTAGTGAACACGAGAAACAACAAATGATTGATGAGATTTTCCGTGTCGTTAAGCCAGGTGGCCGCATTGCCATTTCTGATATTGTCTGCGATGAGCCACCGTCAGAAACCATGAAATCAGACCCACAGTTATGGAGTGGTTGTATATCTGGTGCACTCCAAGAGCATGATTTCTTACAGTCTTTTATCAAATCTGGTTTTGAAGCGGTCAAACTGGATAGTTGGTCAAGTACGCCCTGGCAAGTGATCGAAAACATTGAATTTCGTTCCATAACCGTAACCGCCATTAAACCTGAACCATCCCCTTGTCTAGATAAAGGTCATGCTGTTATTTATCGCGGCCCCTTCAGTGAGGTCTATGACGACGAAGGCCATATCTACCCGCGTGGTCAACGTATAGCCACCTGCGAAAGAACCTTCAATTTGTTAACCAATAGCCCCTATAAAGATGATTTTATTGGCATTAAACCCACTCCGTTAAAACCCGCTCAACCTTGGTGCGCACCCGCAGGGACTTTGCGCCCGGCATCGGAGTCTAAAGGGGGTGATCATCATGCACCCACTATAGAACCGTGTTGCTAACAAACCAGCAATGTTGTTATCTATTATAATACCAACTCTTAATGAGGCTGAGATTATAATCAATACGCTCAAGCCACTACAACACCTGCGTAAAAACTGTGAACTCATTATTGTGGATGGCGGTAGTATTGATAGTACAGTAGCTAAAGCCTCTCCTTACGTTGATCGTATTATGACGTGTCAATCTGGCCGTGCAATTCAAATGAATGCTGGCGCCGCATTAGCCCGAGGCGATACCTTCATTTTCTTACATGCCGATAGCCACCTCCCTCAGCACACTTATTCCATCCTTGAAGATGCTCTATCACAGGGCTATTGTTGGGGACGATTTGATATTCATCTTATCGGTAAACCTCTCCTACTTCCTGTCATTTCTCTATTAATGAATCTTCGCTCACGTGTAACCGGAATTGCTACCGGTGATCAGGCAATATTTATAACCCGAAAAACCTTTTTCGCTATTGGTCAATACCCTGTCATTGCGTTGATGGAAGATATTGCACTCAGTAAAAAGATGGTTCAGTTTGCCAAACCTTTCTGTAGCCGAGCTAAAGTCATTAGCTCCAGTCGCCGTTGGGAGCAATATGGCTGCATAAAAACTATTCTCCTCATGTGGTGGTTACGCCTTCTCTATTTTTCAGGCACTCCCACTACAAAATTAAATCACCTCTACCAATCAGGTCTATTTTGGAGTCGTTAATTCGTATTGGCGTTTCAGTCAGTCTGTTTACCTTACTGGTCATCCTTGAATATTACCGACCACAAAAAAAACATTGTCAAAAAAGAATCGACCGGTGGGGCATTAATATTGGCTTAGGGCTATTTAATACTCTACTACTCAAAATCACACTGGGTAACCTCGCTATCCAAAGCGCACTGATCGCACAACAAAATCAATGGGGACTTATAAATATTCTTTTTAACACGGACCATTGGAGCTTAATGATCATAGGTTATTTATTGCTTGATTTTACTATTTATCTGCAGCACATTGCCTCCCATAAATGGCGATGGCTTTGGCGCCTTCATTGTATTCATCATTCCGACCTAGAAATTGATGCCAGTACCGCTGTGCGCTTTCACCCCGGAGAAATAATAATCTCTATGATCTACAAAAGTCTGTGTATTATTCTGATTGGCCCCAGTGCCTTGACGGTCTTTATTTTTGAAATCATTCTTAATGGTTGCGCTCTGTTTAACCATAGTAATATTGCAATCCCTGAAACCATTGAGACCCGTTTACGCCATATTATAATTACCCCAGATTTACACCGGATTCATCACTCAATGCACCGCATCGAAACAGACAGTAATTACGGTTTTTCTATTTGTTGTTGGGACAAATTATGCCAAACCTATACGCCCAAATCAGCCCAACCTTTAAAACAGTTGTCGCTTGGACTTCCCGAAATCAGGACAGTTAAAAAACTGGGTTGGTTCTTTTTGTTATCTCTTCCCTTTAAGCGGCAACAACCCTTCGATTAACGTAATGATTAATTCCAGTGCACCTTGATTTTTGGTTACAAAGCCCTTGGCTCGTTTCACCATTTCATGGCATTTCTCTGCATCACCAATCAGGCGGCATAACTGTTCTTCAACAGCGGCCTCATCAGAGCATTGTAGCGCCCCATCAACCGCTAGTAATCCCTGCGTGATTTCCCTGAAATTCATCATATGAGGGCCTAATAAGATAGGTGTTCCCACCGCTGCAGGCTCTAATGGGTTTTGCCCACCATGGGGCACTAAACTCCCGCCAACGAAGGCAATATCCGCACCGGCATAAATCATTCTTAATTCACCCATCGTATCAGCCACATAAACATCAGTACTTTGGTCACATAGCTGACTACTCGATCGCGTTATTGTCTTGAGGTTATACTTTTGTGATAAGTCTGTTACAACCTTGAATCGTTCTGGATGACGCGGCACTAGAACTAGCAACAAATTTGGATACTGCTTTTTAACACGCTGATAAATTTTAATTAAAATCTCTTCCTCACCACTGTGCGTACTCGCCGCCAGAAAAACAAAACGATTAGCAAAAGTTACTTCTTTCAATAATTCACCTTCCAAAAGGACTGTTGCTGATACCGTTAAATCAAACTTAATATTACCCACTATCTGGACTTGATCGGCACTCGCACCAATCTCTTTAAACCGTCTACTGTCTTGCTCAGATTGCGCCGCAATCACAGAAATATTTTTCAATGTCTTGACCACTAACGATCGTATTTTTTGATAACCTACGACCGAAGAGTCACTTAATCGACCATTGACAATCGTCAATGGAATATTCTTTTTACCACAGCCCGCATATAAATTAGGCCATATCTCTGTTTCGACAATAACCCCTAATTGAGGTTGAAAGTGGTTAAGAAAACGATTGACCACACAGGGTAAATCATAAGGTAAATAAACGTGTTCAACGCGCCCCTTAAACAAGGTTATCACTCGGGCTGAACCGGTCGGTGTTGTGGTGGTTAATAAGATTCTTTCTGGCTTCGACTGGTCTAGAAAATAACGTACTAACGGTGCAACAGCTTCCACTTCACCCACAGAAACGGCATGAAACCACAACACCGCGGTTGAAGCACTCTCTGGATAAAAACCCAGACGCTCACGCCAACGACGTCGATAATCAGGGGCCTTAAAACCACGCCAATATAACCGCAATAAAATAACTGGGACTGCTAAAGTGAATAAAAAAGTATATAAAAAATGCATCTTATGCACTCCTGCCAACTGATAATATCAATCCATGGTTCAAGAATAATACTCCCTATTCAACATTACTCTTCTTCTTTATGTGTCGCTGGCATAAGGGCATAATAAATTAACATAATCAGAAAAAACCCAGCTATACCGAGAAAAACTTCCGCTATTGGAAGTCCAACAGCCAGCCAAATAAAAGCCTTATCAGTCGCGCCTGCCTTGTCTTGTTGCGTATCAACACGTAAAAGATATAATCCACGAGCCGTAAAAACTTGACTTAATTGTCCTGCTGTTGCTTTAGAAAGGTTCTCAACTGTTTCACCCAAAACTATTTCCGCTAAAGCTTCACTAAACGTTAATACCTGTAACTGTAGCGGCACGACAACCCCAGATTTATCGGTTACTGAAAATACTACGTCGTCTAACCGTGGGTAGAAATGGCAAAAATGACGATTCTGAAGCGTACTATCCTTAAGATGAGCATTTAAATAAAAGATTGCTTTAGAAACTTTAAAAGAACAGTGTGGGTCAGCCTCACCTGGCACATTACCATGCGCAAAAACAGAACCGGTAAAAAATACTACCCCTAAACCAATCACTGTAAATATTTTCAAGAAACGTAGATTCAGCCCAAAAAAGTTTACGGTTGCCATGTCTTTTCGTTTAACTGTATCTTTTTTCAAATACATACTATTTAGTTAATTTATTCATTAACTCGAGTTGAGCACTGCGCAATTCCGTATCATCTGTTGGCAGCATGGCTTGCTGATAACGACCATCGCTTTGCAATAACCATGCTTGAGTATTATCACTGAGGTAGCAATCAAGTTCTTTTAATACTCGATTATGTAATGCTTTACTGGTAATCGGAAAACTAATCTCAACACGGCTAAACATATTACGAACCATAAAATCAGCACTGGATGCCAACACTTCATAATCCCCTTTGTTCCTAAAAGCATACACTCTCGTATGCTCGAGAAATCGGCCAATAATAGAACGCACTTCAATATTCTCTGAAATACCGGGAATACCCGGTTTTAGACAACAAACACCTCGAACAATTAATTGAACTTGTACTCCCGCCTGCGAGGCCCTGTATAAGGCCTGAATAATTTTTTCTTCAACTAGTGAGTTCACCTTAAAAATAATACGTGCTTTAATCCCTGATTTTGCATACTCTATTTCTTTTTCAATCCTACCCAAAACGCCCTTATGGAGTGTGAACGGTGACTGTAGTAACTTGTTTAACTTGGCTACTTTCCCTAGGCTGGTCAATTGAACAAAGACACGTTGAATATCTTCCCCTAATTTAGGGTCGCTGGTAAACAAACCATAATCTGTATAGAGACAAGCCGTTTGAGGATGATAGTTTCCAGTTCCCATATGCATATAATAGCGAAATGAATTGTCTTCACGTCGAAGCACTAAACACATTTTCGCATGCGTTTTATACCCAACAACACCATAAACAACATGCACTGCTTCTTTTTGCAATCGGTTTGCTAAATCGATATTATCTTGCTCATCGAATCGCGCTCGCAATTCAATGACAACAGTAACTTCTTTTCCTGTTCTTGCTGCATTCACTAGAGCCTCAACAACCGGTGACTTGGCACCTGTTCGGTACAAGGTCTGTTTAATAGCAACAACATCTGGATCTTTTGCTGCCTGACGTAAAAACTCCACCACCGGCGCAAAAGATTCAAAAGGATGATGCAGCAACACATCATTTTTCTTAATGACATCAAAATAATTTTTTTTGCTGGAAAGTTTTGCAGGAACCTTCGGCGTGTAATTTGGAAATTTTAAATCCGGACGATCAATTAATTTATAGATCTGCTGCAATCTAACAATATTGACCGGGCCGTCGGCTAAAAACAAACGGTCACTGCTTAATTCAAAACGCGCCATTAAAAAGTCAACGGTTAACGAAGGACAATTATTATCGATCTCTAGGCGCACCTCATCGCCGTAATTACGCAATGCCAATTCTCCTTTCATGGCATTCATTAAGTCATCGGTGGCTTCTTCATCAACAAAAAAATCACTGTTCCTAGTCACTCTAAACTGGTGACAACCCACAACCGTCATCCCATGAAACAAATCGTTAACAAACTCATGAATAATAGAAGTAAGAAAGACAAAATCATAATCACCACTGCCTGTCTCATCTTTTGGAAGTTGAATAATCCTTGGTAAGGATCTAGGCTCCTGTAAAATTGCACGCTCACTATTGCGCCCAAAAGCATCTTTACCCGACAAGGCAATGATAAAATTCAGACTTTTATTTAAGATCCTAGGAAAAGGATGTGCTGAATCCAAACCAACTGGCGTTAAGATAGGTCGTAAGTGTTGAAAAAAATACTCTGATAACCATTGATGCTGTTTTTCTGACCAATCAACCCGCTTTAAAAAGTGAATGTTTTCAGCGGCTAGCAGTGGAAACAAAACATCATTGAGAACCCGGTATTGTTCTGCAACCAGTTCATGCGATCTGACTTTAATGAGTTCCAACTGTTGCTGGACGGTCAACCCATCACTACTTATAAGCGGTGAACCAACCTCTGCTAATTGCAATAAACCCGCCACCCGAATCTCATAAAACTCATCCAGATTGGAACATGAAATACACAAATAATTTAATCGCTCTAATAGAGGTATTGAATCAAAGGTAGCCTGACTCAAAACACGATGATTAAACTCTAAAAGACTAATCTCACGATTAAAATACAATAATTCCAGATCTTCTTGCGGCTTACTCATAACTTATCAATTATATGGTTCCTGTTATAAAAACGTGTCGATCCGTTACTTGCTCAACTGATAACTTCAATCCTACACTTTGTAGTTGTTGGCGTATTTCTGAAATAGAAAATGCGGCTAATAAAGAATTATAAAAATCATTTTTTAAAATCTCTGGTTCATCCGAAGCATAGTCACACACTAACTGTTTTGCCTCAGAAAGGGAATGTGGTCTGATTAAATCCATAATAAAAATTCTCCCTCTAGGGTAAACGACCTGTTGAAGAGTCTTCCATAGTGTATAAGGGTCGTGTAAATGATGCAAAAGACTATTGCTAAAAACCACCTGATACCGAGAACCTGGAAACTGTTTTGCCGGCAAAAACAATTGATGATAATTGATACGCTGATGTAAATGTTGAGGCAACCTTTTATTAGCAACAGCTAGCATTGACTGAGACCCATCAACAGCATCGATAATACTATGCGGAAAAGCCTCTGCAAACCGTTGTGTTATATCTCCAGGCCCACACCCAAGCTCTAACACGGTTTTCGGCATTTTATCTGTAATAAATTGCCCTTGAATTAATGCAATAAAATGATCATGTGCCACAGAAAAATCAGCGTTAGCATAAGCTAATACCTGAGTTTCATCCTCCATTAACTCCGGTTCAGTAATGCGTTTCATATTGGCACCCTTAACGATTGCAAGCCGCCGGTGTGTAGAGCAACAATATTCTGACCCTTTTTAAAATAATTTTGTTTAATTAAGTCATAAATTCCGTAAAGCATTTTTCCAGTATACGTTGGTTCAATCAAAATACCTGTTGTCATCATAAAACCATCGACAAAGGCAAGTAATTCAGGGGAGGTTTTAGCAAATCCCCCAAAATGATAATCTAAATTCAATTGCCACGAACGTTGTCTGTCTTGATACGGTAATAATGCCCCAATTTCACCCTCAAGATATGACCCTCCTTTAAATACAACAAAACCCAAAACGTTAAAATTACAGGATTCTGATAACGTAATACCGGCCAGTGTTGTACCCGTGCCACAAGGAAGACAAAAGTAATCACAAGGCTCACTGATTTCGTCAACCAACTCAGAAACCCCTTTCAATGCTAAAGAATGAGCCCCTCCCTCACTAAGCCAGTATCCCGCACCATATTTTTCAGGCAAGCCATCAAAATCTTTAATTTTGCGTAATTCCCGGTATTCGCTACGGGAAATAAAATGCAACTCCATCCCCCAGTCAACAAGATCCTTAAGAGTCCTATTCAATTCAAGTGGCGGCTCTCCTCGTACCCAAGCCTTGGTCGGTAATTCTAGTTGCTTGCCAACAAAAGCTAAAGCATGTAAATGATTAGAATACTGCCCCCCCATACTAATTAAACTACACGCCTGGATCGATAAAGCATGTTCTACAATATACTTTAATTTGCGCCATTTATTCCCTGAAATAATCGGATGTAACTGGTCATCACGCTTCAGCCATAAATTAATCCCAGCAGTCTTTAAAAAAGGGTCATTCACCTTTTCCATTGCTGATTTTTCTAGCTGATTTTCTATAACCATTAGTGAGTCATTTACCACTAAGCGCTCCTTCATCACCTCATTTCGCCATTCTAATTGCCCAGCTGACGTCCAGAGCTTGTCGATTTTCAACAATATCGTGTACCCGAAATAATTTAACACCGGCCATCACGCCTAAAGCCGTTGTCACCGCAGTCGCCGTTGCTAACTCACTCGGTGTTGCCACCTGACAGACTGACCCCATAAAACGCTTACGACTTGCCCCTAATAAAACGGGGTACCCTAATTCAACTAATCTCTCCAAATGAGCCATCAACACCAAATTATCTTGCTTACGCTTGCCAAAGCCTATGCCCGGATCAAGAATAATATTATTCATAGAAATACCTGCCAGCTGTGCTAATTCAGCTCTTTGCAATAAAAAAGTCAGTACATCCTCAATAACATCGCTGTAACAAGGGTTGTCCTGCATATTTTTAGGTTGCCCCTGCCTATGCATTAAAATCATCGGTACTTGAAACCTTACCGCACAAGAAAACATTGCCGAATCATCATCACCTGCTGAAACATCATTAATAACTGTTGCTCCCGCCTCAATAGCTGCTTGAGCCACTAGCGATTGTGTGGTATCGATACTCACAGGAATGTTAGCCGAAAGGCTATTTCTAATTGCCTTAATCACTGGAACGACACGCTCAATTTGTACCGCTGGCGTAACTGGTTCTGAACCAGGCCGAGTAGATTCACCTCCAATATCAAGCCAATCCACGCCTTCATTAACCATATCTTCTGCATGCTGTAAAGCCAAATCTGTCGAACTATAACGCCCACCATCAGAGAAACTATCAGGAGTCACATTCAAAATACCCATTAAAAGTGGCTTTTCAATCGCTGTTAAATTCAAATTTATTACTCCCTTATCACGTTGACCGGTCTGATTTTGCTATAATCAAACGACTTGTCAATCTATAACTATTTAAATAGCTCCAAAACAACACCCATTGTCTTTCAACGCCCCATAACTCATTGTTACGAAATACGCCATGCCTGAACATTTGTTATTTTTGACTGGTAGACTGGCTGAAAAACAACTGCATAAAATTCTGACCCAAATGCAGCCAGAATTCACCTACACCATTCACTCATTAGGTGTAAAAGTTGCAGCACTAATCACTGCTGATATGATTAGCCGACGTTTAACTGACACATTTAATGCCGATCGCATTATTATACCCGGCCGATGCCGAGGCAACCTTGATAAACTCTCTGAACAATTCAATATTCCTTTTGAACGCGGCCCTGAAGAGCTTAAAGACTTACCGCTCTATTTCGGGAAAGCATCATTCAAGCACGATTTAAACCACTATACCCTACAAATTTTTGCTGAAATCGTTGATGCCCCTAACAATTCTGTAAAATCAACATTATCACGTGCCGCCTACTACCGCGAACAAGGTGCCAATGTGATTGATATTGGCTGCTTACCCGATACGCCTTTCCCACATTTAGAGACTGTTATTAAAGCACTCAAGTCTGAAGGTTACCAAGTCAGTATAGACTCCTTAGAGCCTGATGATTTATTACGTGGCGGCCAAGCCGGTGCTGACTACATGCTGAGTCTACATGAAGAGACACTCTGGATCGCTGATGAAGTCAGTAGCACACCGATTTTAATTCCTAAAGAACACGGCAACCTAGACGGGCTCTATCAAAGTATTCAGACCCTGCAAGAAAAAAACCGAGACTTTATTGTTGACCCTATCCTTGACCCTATCCATTTTGGCTTTGCCGACTCACTCGTCAGATACCATCAGGTCAGACAACAATACCCTGATATTAACATGATGCTCGGCGTCGGTAATTTAACAGAACTCACCCATGCCGATACCCTCGGTATCAATACCTTATTACTCGGTCTATGTTCTGAACTTAATATCGATGCTATTTTAACCACTGAAGTCAGTCAGCATGCTCACCGTGCTGTGAAAGAGGCTGACTACGCCCGTCGAATCATGCACGCAGCCAAGCAAGCCGAAACGTTACCCAAACATATCGACAATCACTTAATAGCACTACACGAAACAGCCCCATTTCCCTATACTGTTTCTGAAATTACCGAACTGGCTGATCAAATTACTGATCCCAGCTATCGTATTCAAACTAGTACTGAAGGTCTCCACATCTACAACCGCGAGGGCATCCATTCGGCAACAGACCCTTTTGACCTCTACCCTAAACTCAATATACAAAACGACAGCGGTCATGCTTTTTATCTAGGCGTTGAACTAGCAAGGGCTGAAATTGCTTGGCAACTAGGAAAACGTTTTAACCAAGATCAGCCACTGACTTGGGGGTGTGCAGCAAAGACTAACAACCTAACCATTGATTTACATCATTTTAAACCTGCCGGAAGTACCTTAGAAAAGCCTAAAAAATCATGATTCAAGAAAGCATTGTTGTAACACAAAACGACCAAAAATCTGTTCATATTGCACCGATGGGCATTCATGTAAAGCCCGAAGGTTTACTGATTTTACCGTTTAAACCCTCTACAACTCTCAGTAACTTAATCGCAACAGGCTGTGCAACCATTAATTATACTGACGATGTTAGAATATTTGCAGGTTGCTTAACCGGTAGACGTAACTGGCCTGTCAGTCCTTGTACCCATATTCAAGGCCATTATCTCAAAAATGCATTAGCCCACGATGAAGTAGAATTAATCCGCATTGAAGAAGACCCACTACGCCCCAAATTATTGTGTAAGATAGTCCGCCGAGTTAATCACGCACCCTTTCTAGGATTTAACCGTGCCCAATATGCTGTACTTGAAGCTGCTATACTCGTTAGCCGATTAACCATGCTATCAACAGAAAAAATTAATGCTGAATTGGAATATCTCACTATTGGTTACCAAAAAGCCGCTGGTGAACGTGAACAAGAGGCCTGGGAATGGCTAATGACAGAAATTGCTCTTTTCCGAGAAAAAAACACTGAGGAATTTAGAAAATGACTGGAATGTTAGCCAGTGTTAATACAATAGATGAAGCACTGTGGGTATTAAATGCTGGTGTCGATATTATTGACCTTAAAGAACCTGCTCACGGAGCCTTAGGCGCCTTAGAACCAGAAACGATTAATAAGATTGTCAAGCGGATTAATGGCAAGCGCCCGATCAGCGCAACCATTGGCGACTTACCGCTCCAACCTGATACCATTACGCCCACAGTCAACCGTATCGCTAAAACAGGTGTTGATTATATTAAAATCGGTTTTTTCCCCCATGGTGCTCCGCTTTCAACTCTTGAAAGCCTGAAACCGATAACACAACAAGGTTCAAAGCTCATTGCTGTGTTTTTTGCTGACCAGAGCATAGACCTGTCTCTTATTCCCATTCTAAAAAAACATGGTTTTCATGGCGCCATGATTGATACCGCAGATAAGCAGTCTGGCCCGCTTAGAAAGGTTATCAGCAAAGAAATACTGCAGTCTTTTATAACTCAATGCCGACAAGAGCAATTATTCTGTGGTCTTGCCGGCTCACTATCATTAGCTGACATCCCTTATTTAACAACATTAAACCCTGATTACTTAGGCTTTAGAGGCGCCTTATGCCATTCCCACCAACGCACTGAGAAACTCGATCCTCTTGCCTTTAAGGCCGTAAAAGAACAACTCATTAAAAACACATGAATAAAAAAACATCCATCACTCAACAAATCCTAATTGCGATGGCAATCGGTCTAATTATCGGTAGCTTAATCAACACCTTTGCTGACACCAACGTATGGATCAAATCATTTATTGTACAAGGGGTTTTTCATGTTATTGGATCAGGATTTGTCAATGCTCTGAAAATGTTAGTTGTCCCACTCGTAACTTTTTCACTAATTTGTGGCGTCTGCGGCATGGGAGATATTGCCTTATTAGGGCGTGTCGGATTTAAAGCCTTTGGCTTATATCTAATGACCACAGGGCTCGCTGTTTCTTTAGCACTGGTTATGGCCATCTTGATCAATCCTGGCCAGGGATTTCAACAAAACACAGCACTGCTCTCAGAATTCACCCCCAAGCCGTCACCACCACTGACTGACGTGTTTATTAACATTATCCCCAGTAACCCAATACAAGCCTTTGCCGAAGGCAATATGTTGCAAATCATCTTTTTTGTGATTTTATTTTCAATTGCCATGCTAATGACCGGTGAAATTGGCAAACAACTCGCCCAAGGTGCTGAAAAACTTAATGAAGTGATGATGCAAGTGGTTATGCTCGTCATGCGATTTGCACCTATCGGCGTCTTCTGCCTCATGGGTAAAACCTTTGCTGAACAGGGGATAGGGTTAATCATACCTATGATCGGTTACTTTGTTGTTGTTGTGAGCTGCCTGTTAATTCATAGCCTGGGTATTTATAGCGCTTTATTATTGCTGTTTGCTCGAGTCAACCCCTTGATATTCTTTAAGAAAATGCGCTCAGCGCAAGTTTTTGCCTTTAGTACGGCCAGTTCAAACGCCACCATTCCTGTTACTTTAAAAACCGTTGAGCAACACCTCGGTGTTAACCGTTCAACAGCGGCTTTTACTGTTCCACTCGGCGCTACGATTAACATGGATGGCACTGCCATTATGCAAGGGGTTGCCACCGTTTTTATCGCCAACGTCTACGGCATTGACCTTTCCCTGATCCAATACTTAACCATTATTGCCATGTCCATTCTGGCATCCATTGGTACCGCCGGTGTCCCGGGTGTCGGACTGATCATGCTTGCTATGGTATTTAATCAAGTCGGCTTACCCGTTGAAGGTATAGGTCTTATCCTCGGTGTCGATCGACTTTTAGATATGGTTCGTACCGCCGTGAATGTTACTGGCGATGCCACTGTAACGGTTATTGTCGCGCGCGGCGAAGATGAAATTGATTTTTCTGTCTTTAATGGCGTTGATACGCCAGAGCCTACTCTTCCTAAAGGCAGCTAATAGCAAGATTAATCCGTGACTATTGTTGCCGGTAATCGGTAAACTAGTGCCTTTATTTTTATTCACTTAAAACCAAACATAACATGCGTACTTCCCAATTCCCTTTAAATACGGTTAAAGAAACGCCGGCAGATGCTGAGATTGCCAGCCATAAACTCATGATTCGTGCCGGGCTCATTCGAAAATTAGCTGCTGGACTTTATACCTGGCTTCCGCTAGGTATCAAAGTCCTACGCAAAGTAGAACAAATCACGCGGGAAGAAATGGAAAAAGCCGGCGCCCTAGAAGTTCTTATGCCAGCACTGCAACCAGCTGAATTATGGCAGGAATCGGGTCGTTGGGATCATTACGGGCCTGAACTTGCACGTTTACAAGACCGCCATGGCCGGGACTTTTGCTTAGGACCGACCCACGAGGAAATCATAACAGAATTAGCCCGTAACGAAATAAAGAGTTATAAACAACTCCCTATCAGTTATTACCAAATTCAAACTAAATTTCGTGATGAAATCAGGCCCCGTTTTGGTATTATGCGCTCACGTGAATTTATCATGAAAGATGCCTATTCTTTCCATTTAAGCGATGATTCGTTACAAGAAACCTACGACCGCATGTATCAGGCCTACAGCAATATCTTCACCCGTCTCGGTCTTAAATTTCGCGCCGTGCTAGCAGATTCCGGGTCTATTGGTGGTAACCTTTCCCATGAATTTCATGTGTTAGCTGATTCAGGTGAAGATGCAATTGCCTTTTCTACTGAAAGTGATTTTGCCGCTAACGTGGAGTTGGCCGAAGCCATTGCCCCTTCATCGATACGCCCTAGCCCACAATTTTCAGAAATTAGTCTGATTAATACGCCCAATCAACAAACTATTGAAGAAATCAGTACATTCTTTGAGATTTCTCCTAAAGAATGCCTAAAAACACTCATCGTCAAAGGTGATAACGACAACTTAGTAGCCCTACTTTTACGCGGCGACCATGAACTCAATCCTATCAAAGCAGAAAAAATTGCTGGCATTGCCAGCCCGTTCACCTTTGCTACAGCAGAAGAAGTCAAACAGGCTACCGGTGCCGAACCTGGCTCTATTGGCCCGCTTAACCTAAATATGCTCACCATTGCTGACCGCAGTGTCACGGTATTGGCAGACTTTGTGTGTGGCGCTAATGAAACCGGGAAGCATTTTTGTCATGTCAATTGGGAACGCGACCTGCCTCTACCTGAACAAATAGAAGATCTAAGAACCGTTATTGAGGGTGATCCAAGTCCAGATGGGCAAGGAACGTTAACATTAGCACGCGGTATTGAAGTCGGCCATATTTTCCAACTAGGCACTAAATACAGTGAAGCTATGAAAGCAAGCGTCAGCAATGAAGCGGGTAAAAACCAAGTCATGACCATGGGCTGCTATGGCATTGGGATTTCTCGTATTGTCGCTGCTGCTGTTGAACAATCTCACGACGACAAGGGCATACTCTGGTCTGAGCAATTAGCGCCCTTCCAAGTGGCTTTATGCCCGATGAATATGCATAAATCAATCCGCCTTAAGGAAGCTGCCGAAAAACTTTACCACGAACTATTAGACGCTGGCATTGATGTTTTGTTTGACGACCGAAAAGTACGCGCGGGTTTTATGTTCTCAGACATGGAACTGATTGGCATTCCACACCGTATTGTGATTGGAGATAAAAGCCTTGATGCAGGTCAAGTTGAATATCGCGCTCGCACTGACGCAGAAAACCGTTTTATCAGTTTAGACGAGATCGTCACATTTCTGGTTTCTGCATGTAATAAAACTAATTAAGCGGATGCAATACAAAACAATGCGTCACACCCCACGTTAGAGAGATAAATAATTAGGTTACTATTATCGCTGTTGGCGCCAGCGATAATATTCGTTTCCATCATCACAAAGCCAACTACTCTGGATATTATTGCCGCCTTGACTTTTAGCAACTTGGCAATGATGCTCAACGATGAATTGATCCCAATTATCAATAACCTGAGTCCGGAACTGCAAGCGTAACAATCCAGCAATGGCGATAAAAAAAATCAATGAAATAAGGCAAAAACCACGATTATTCGCGACATAGGTGAACCACGATTTAAATAAATCAACCATAACGCTGCTTTAAGACTATCAACACAAGCACCTCTCTTATAGAAACACTTTTTATCTCTGCTGTTTAAGTCTACACCTCTTGGTTACAGTTTCAAACCACCGTGTAATAACAGTTGTTCAACGCGCTGTAAGTCTTCCAAGGTATCAACACCCGCATCGGGCATTTGCGCAACCGTACCCACCTTAATCGCCTCGCCTTGCCATAGAATACGTAACTGTTCCAAACTTTCTATGCTCTCAAGTGCTGATTTATCCCATGCCATATAACGTCTTAAAAACCCAACCGAATACGCGTAAAGACCAATATGCCTAAAAGATGATTTAGGTAATAATTCATTATCGTAGTAATTAGGGAATTTATCTCGGTCCCAAGGGATTGGGGCACGACTAAAATAAAGCGCATAGCCTCCTTGATTAAGGACCACCTTTACTGCATTGGGATTAAATAACTCTTCTGCATGGGATACAGGTGCGGCTAACGTGGCCACACTCGCATTGGTTTGAGATGCTAATTGCTCCGCGACTAACCGAATATAATCCGGTGGAATCAAAGGCTCATCGCCTTGAAGATTAACGACAATCGTCTCATCACTCCACCCATAAGATTCTGCGACCTCAAACAGTCTTTCAGTACCGCTATTATGGTCTTCTCGGGTCATCATGACCTCAATACCTTTTTGCGCCACACGGTCGAAGATCCGCTGATCATCAGTCGCAACAACGACTTGTTCGGCATCAGCTTTTAAAGCCTGATCGCAAACATAACTGATCATTGGTTTCCCAGCAAGGGATTGTAGCGGTTTACCGGGTAGTCGCGAAGACCCATACCGCGCGGGAATAACAACCTTAAATTTTATAGTCATAAAAAATCAGGACAAACCCTGATATTCTTCATCTGAAATTTCTCTGGCTGCGTCTTCCAACATCACTGGGATATCATCCTGAATAGGAAAAGCTAATCGATCCGCTTTACAAATTAATTCTTGTGCGCCCTTATTATAATGCAAAGAACTTTTACACAACGGGCAGGCCAAAATATCAAGCAGTTTACTGTCCATACTTTTTTCCTTAAAAAAGGAATAAATTATACGCTATTTAAAACAGAACATAGTGTCTCTTGTCATCAGTAGAATCCTACGGATAGAGTTATTGACTACGAGCCTACGCCAACTCATCCCACGTTTGTTTTTTTCGGTAAATCGTTGAAGGACTCACATCAAGAAGTGCTGCTGCCTTAGGAATATTGCCATCACAAAATAAAATTGCCGCTTCAATCGCTTTCTTTTCAACCATCCATAACGGAATCACATTCGTAGGTGAACTTAAATCAGTTACACCATTGACTGATTGAACTTCTAGCTCGGGGCCATGAAGTGCATCATGTTTTCCTTGTTGTAATGCCTTAGGTAACATAGTTGCTGAAACTTTATCACCGCTATTTAAAACCACTAAATTCCTAATCACATTCTGTAATTCTCTAACATTACCCGGCCATGTGTATTGTAATAACAATTCTCTTGCTTGTTGATCAAAATGCGTAAACAATTTTTCTTCTTCAGCCGAAAAATCAAGCAAAAATTTATTCGCAATCATTAAGATATCTTGACCCCGTTCTCTAAGAGGTGGTAACTCAACAGGAATCACATGTAACCGGTAAAACAGGTCTTCACGGAAACGCCCTGATCGAACCTCTTGTATAGGGTCTTTATTCGTAGCACAGACAAAACGGATATCAACGGACTCTAACTTGGTGCCACCTACGCGTTGAAATGTGCCTGTTTGAATAAAACGCAATAATTTACTTTGTAGTAATAAATCCATTTCACAAATTTCATCCAAAAAAAGGATCCCTCCATCCGCCTGCGTTGCCGCACCATCGCGATTACTAACTGCACCAGTAAAAGCACCTTTAACATGGCCAAAGATCTCACTCTCCATTAACTCATGCGGTATTGCAGCACAATTCAGAATAATCATCGGCTGATTACTACGCTGCCCTTCCTGATGAATTGCTTGTGCTGCTACTTCTTTACCCGTTCCACTTTCACCAACGATAAACACACTAGCCTTACTCACTGCAGCACTCTTAATAACCTGATAAACTGCCTGCATCGCTAAAGATGAACCTAAGTACCCATGAAAACTATCAACCCCTAGTTTGTTTTTGTAAGTATCTATTGTATTGGTTAAGCGTTGTCGCTCCAAAGCATTCCCGACAGTAACAATCAAACGCTCAGCATCAAAAGGTTTTTCTAGAAAATCAAATGCACCTAGATTCATCGCTTCAACAGCCACAGTTACAGAACCATTTGAAGTCACCACAATAACACTACAAGATACGCCCTTTTCTTGAAGAAACTTTAAAATATCAAGTCCATTCATATCCGGAAGATTCAAATCGAGCAAAATCACATCCGGAGGAGTTTGCTCAATAAAAGTAAGACCGCTACTACCATTTTCACAATGAACGACCTGACAAATCTGTCCTGTTAGATAATTTTGATAAAGCAACGCCAGTGACGGGCTATCTTCGATCAACAAAACTACTGGTACATCATTTTCTTTCATCTAAAATCCTTAAACTTAAAACCATGAGTTTTCCAACTAGAACCTATTAAAATGACGCCACATTATTTAAACCCAAAAAGCTGTCCGCCGGGTTTTCTTTCGAAGTGGACTGATCAGTGCATTATCGGGAAAATCAATAGCACTTTCTTGATCAATAAAAACAATACTATTGTTTAAAACAATAGCCCTTTTTATCATAAGGTTGCGCCCCAAATACGTATTAGGAAAAATGATTGAGTCTTCAATCACTGTATTCTTATCAACCAAAACATCCTGACACAAGATGCTATCTCCCTGCAATTTAGATCGACTGTGTATTGATGTATTGTCACCTAAATAAGCCATTCTCTGGTTTAGACTACTTTCTTTAACTGCTACATTAACCCCTTTAACCAGCTGATTACCTTGCTGGAAATAATCGACAGAAAAGCACGATAATTTATTATTAAGAAGACGCATGGATAATTCGAAAAAGGCTTTGGGTGAGTCTAATAAAAACACCTGACCTAAACATAGCTTCTTCTCTCTCCAACTTTTAATAGACATTTTATGATGCAATACATCAACACAAGCATTTCTGTTTTTGACCTGATATAACACCGCCTGACCATCACAATAATGAACCTGATTATGCTTGGGACAATTAAGCATTAATTCTTGAAGACTAAAATCATAAAACACATCAGATCGAAAAATATTAACAGGCTCATTGCCAACCATATTATGAAAATAAAAAGGCATTAATTTTATTCCTGAAAAACTCAGATTCCTTAATACTCTTATAATCGATTTAACGCTCGAAGGGTTACCCCATAAGAATACTTGCTTAACACCCGTTTGCGACAACAATTCTAGCAAACAACTTAAAAGAGGCCTTGAAACTAATGGCAAAAGAGCACTCGGAGAATTCAATAAGAGAGGTTTTAATATTGGACTTTCATCTTCTATTTTTATAACAACCTGCGGGACTACCTTCTCATTTAATGTGTTTTCTTCACTCATTAATAAGCCCCTTTTCCAAACAAAACAGCCGGCACAGTTCTAAGTAATAGTCTAATATTCGTCCAAAAAGAAGCACTAATAATATAATCTTCATCCAATTTAACTTGTTCTTCAAATGGAATTTCAGAACGTCCTGATACCTGCCATATACAAGTTATTCCTGGGATAATACGCATACGCCTTCGATCTGATGATGAATACATATTGACCTCCTTAGGTATTGGTGGTCGAGGACCGACTAATGACATATCACCTTTAATAACATTCCACAACTGTGGTAATTCATCTATTGAGTACTTACGAATAAACCGCCCTACAGGGGTAACTCTGGGGTCTTGCTTCATCTTAAATCGTACTGAATCAGCATCGCCCCCATCACTTTTAAGGTCGTCTTTTTGTTGTTCTGCATTGACGACCATGGATCTGAATTTCCAAAATTTAAATTTACGCCCATTAAGACCTACTCGTTCTTGAAAATAAAAAATTGGCCCTGGTGAACTGATAAAAATACAACACATGACTACCAACAATAATGGTGCTAAAACAAGCAATGCAATTACGGCAACAAACAGATCAAAACAACGAATTAATAACATTTTCATATTCAAGTGCAATAAATAACGCCAGCGAGCTAAATAACTCAATAGGTTTACAATACCGTTAGCGTTAAAAGTTGACTCGGAACTCACAAGGATTTGTCCAGGTATTTCTTTCACTCATGCCACCATTTTAAAAGACCATTTATCATCTGAGCATGTGCAACTATAGTGCCAACAATACACTTACCGATTCGTAGCCTACCGAACAAGACTAACGATTTTTAATTGCAATGTTTCTATCATCTAGTCATGAATAAAATTCGCAAAATGATTTTTTTTTGCATTTTGCAAAAAAAAAACCAGACATCAAAATAAATACAATATGCGTTCTCTTCCCCTATACGCTTAATCTCTATTTATTGGCATATTCTTTGCTCCTGCTTTATTGCACACACCATTAGGAGAAAAACTTATGTTGACTACAAAAAATACGAAAAATCATACAAATTCTTTGATCTCTGCAGAAAAAAAAGCGTGTCAGATGTTAATGTCACTCGTGCCAGAAAATACAAAACACGCAACTACAACAAACTTAACAGAACACCTACAACCTAATAAGAAAGACTATAATCTCATTGCTGGTGACGATTTATTCGAAAATAGTCGTCCTCACCTGATAAAACGTCATTTTTTATCTAATCTTAAGCAATTAAAGCGATATGATTCCAAAACTATTCTCATATCACAAACGGTTTCAGATTACGAACAAGGTTTAAAGTTTAAAGTCCTTTGTAATCGCCTTAAAAATATTTCAACCATCATTGTAAAAGATCAAAAAAGCTACCAGTTGCTTCAAGACAAAGGCGTCACTCAAACACAACTGTCTTTTGATATACGATTTTTACTAGACCCTTCCACATTTGCACTCATGGAAGCTTATAAAGCTATCCAAAACTGCCAACCATCTCTTAGTAAGAGCTGCCTAATCACGCTGCCTGATACCAGTCATAAACAAGATATAGATCACGCTAATATTACTAAAAACATATTATCAACCTGCGAACAAGTCAAA
>CAZEVO010000014.1:0-21813 GCA_964515235.1 uncultured Methylococcaceae bacterium
TGGTGGCGATAGGTGGGATCGAACCACCGACCTCAGGGTTATGAATCCTGCGCTCTAACCGGACTGAGCTACATCGCCATTAATTAGATTTACTGAACCGCAAATTATAATTTGCCTGTGGGATATTGTCAAACATTGAACCTGAAATGCACCACATCTCCATCAGCAACAAGATAATCTTTACCTTCTAAGCGCCACTTACCTGCATCTTTTGCACCCTGCTCACCTTGGTTAGCAATAAAATCCTGATAAGAGACGACTTCAGCACGAATAAAGCCTTTTTCAAAATCAGTATGGATAACCCCAGCAGCCTGAGGTGCTAATGCCCCGACAGGAATAGTCCAAGCACGGACCTCTTGAACTCCAGCGGTAAAATAGGTATATAAATTTAATAACTTATAGCCTGCTTTAACTACTCGGTTAAGCCCAGGTTCCTCTAACCCTAAATCATCCATAAATTCTTGTTTTTCCTCTGCATCTAACTGCGCAATCTCAGCCTCTAATGCTGCACAAACCGGAACAACGATCGCACCTTCTTTTTCAGCAAAGGCACGAACTTGATCTAATAAAGGGTTATTGTCAAAACCATCTTCTTGAACATTGGCAATATACATGGTTGGTTTTACGGTCATTAAATGAAAATCACGAAGCATAAACTTTTGATCATCACTCAAATTCATAGCGCGAACACTTTCACCTGAATCCAGATGAGCAGCGACTTGTTCTAGAAATTCTTTTTTTGCTTTTTCTTCTTTATTTCCAGATTTTGACGCTTTTGTAGCTCTGACGATCGCTTTTTCAATACTAGCAATATCGGCCAAAGCTAATTCGGTATTAATAACTTCGATATCTGATATGGGATCTATTTTACCCGCTACATGAACAACATTGTCATCATCAAAACAACGGACAACATGCGCAATTGCATCAGTTTCTCGAATATTACCTAAGAACTGATTACCCAATCCTTCACCTTTAGAAGCGCCTTCCACTAAACCCGCAATGTCTACAAACTCAATGGTCGTAGGTATCACTTTTTGTGGATTAACGATATTAGCTAATTGGTCCAAACGCTCATCCGGTACTGTTACTACACCAACATTAGGATCGATGGTGCAAAAAGGGTAATTTTCAGCAGCAATAACTGCTTCGGTTAGGGCATTGAATAACGTTGATTTACCAACATTTGGTAAACCGACAATTCCGCAATAAAGCGCCATAAAATCCTCTTAAAAATGAGATGCTAAAAAATAAATAGAAATCGCAGCAACAAAATGACCAACGCTGCCGCTTGTGTGTCAAACGATTATAGAGAGATATTATAAGCGAAATTAGATCTCGTAAAAAACTAAATCGTGTTGTTTCCCTTAACCTAATACTTTCAAATTAACTCGTAATTGCCTGAAAGAATCACTTGCCAAAGAATCATAGCCAATAACAATGGCTTGCCATTGCTGTTTTTCATTTAACGCATGAATAATGACCAACCGAGTGGTAATTACCGTTGAAGGCAAAATGGCTATTGGTGTTAATTCCTGACCCATCTCGCCATAACTCCAGCCCTTAACACCGCTATATTTTAATTGCGCCCATTGCTGTGGTTTAAAAATGTATAGTTCGCGGAACAAACTCAATAATACCATCAAAAAAATAAAACCCTTAACAATCAACGCTACGCCAATTAAAAAACAAGCAATAAGCGCCAAAGCATGGGCAACCAGAACTAGGTAAAATATTCCTCGTGACGGATAAAACTTAACCAGAAATGAAAAAGGTTCTGACTGAAGTTCAGACATTAAAAATCTATACAGCGGCCGTTTTTTTCCCAATCGCCAAAACGAGTCGGATTCGTTGTCTTTTTACTCTCACGACCTTCTCTTTCTTCCTCAGAAATTAGTGCTTTTGGTCTCGCACTTTGAGGCTTCTTATTTGTTGGTAATTGTTTTTTATTGTCCGACATGATTCACTAATTCTCACTACAACTGGAAAGTTCATTATAGAATATAGTTATAATAACTCTCTCTTTAAAACGTAGGCCATAAAAAAATGCACGTCCAGTCAAATCCTTTTCTTACTGCTTTAGGTTTTAATTGCTCAGAGTCTGAAATTTCTAGCACAATCCCGACCGTGTATTGCCTCGATCACCTTGCTGTTCTATCGCTATCAGGGCAAGATGCGAGTTCATTTTTACAAGGGCAAAGTACTTGTAACCTTGCCGATGCTTCCGAAGAGTTATCTTTACCTGGATCTTTTTGTTCTGTTAAAGGTCGTGTCATCAGTACTTTTTTATTACTAAAACAACAGGATCAATTTCAATTAATTTTACCTGCTGATTTAGCTGAAAGCATCAGTAAACGTCTTAGAATGTATATCCTACGTGCCGATGTTGAAATCCAAATTGCTCCAAAAGAAATCGGTTTATTTGGATTTTCTGATAACCAAGGCGCTCCCTACTTACCGACTGACGATTACCAAACTACAGTCTTTAACGACAATGCAAGTATTGTTAAACTACCCAGCACCGAAACCCCACGGTTTATTTTTACCGGACCACTTAATAGCGCGCAAAAATTATTTCAGGAAATCGGCACAACAAAACGAGAATTTTATCCGACTCCTGCTTGGAAAATGTTAGATACCTTCGCAGGCTTACCTTATATCACCCCGGCTACCAGTGAAACATGGATACCACAATCTATTAACCTGGATACATTAGGAGCGATCAGTTTTAAAAAAGGCTGTTATACCGGGCAAGAAATTATTGCGCGTACTCACTATAAAGGAAAAGCTAAAGCTTCTATGCATCATGTTACGCTAACTAGCAGTGCAACTATTACCCCCGGATTAAAATTATTTAGTTTGAATTCTGACAATAACCAAAGTATCGGCGAGGTGGTTAATGCCTTACAAACTGAGTCGACTTGGCACCTATTGGTATCTGTTAAAAACCAACAAATAAAAGCCAACAACATCTTTCTTGAAGGTTATGAATCAGATTTTATTTCCTGGCAATAAGCCTCAAACCAACCCGCCTTACTGCTCTGCTTCAAGATAGCAAAGCAGTCCCTTAAAAATTAATTCTGGATCTAGAACACAAGGCCGGTTAATCGCGTGTTTTAACTGTGATGCATCGCCACCCGTTAGAATCAGTTGAAATAATTCTGCTTCTGTCTGCTTCAAATCGCTAACAACCTTTTCTACTAAGCCTGCAGCAGCCAACAAAGAACCATTAGCCATGCCAGATGCAGTCGCATTAGCCAGAGTCGGCTTAAAAGATGTATGACTCTTTGATAACGCAAAGGTATTTTTCGCAAGACTATGTTGCATTAAAGTTAGGCCAGGAACAATCAAACCCCCTAAGTGTTGTCCATGCTGATTCAGTACATCGACTGTTATAGCCGTACCACAATCTACTACAATGAGCGGTTTTGAATACTGAACCCAACTGGCAATGAGACCTAACCAACGGTCCACACCAAGCTTTTCAGGCTCTAGATAATTGTTAGTTACACCGTGACTGGTTTTTCTGCTAACTGCGTTTAAACAGCGGACCTGCGGCCAAAGGCTCTCACAAACGCTAATAATTTCTTTAGTGAATTGAGGGTCAGTGACATTTGCAATCACAACCACATCTACCGGATCAAGCCGCCCCCACATCCGTGCTAGCTCAGAAAAACAATTCTCTGACCGGTTAAGACGTTGTAAAGGTTTTTGCCCTAACTGTTGCCCCAACAACCACTTTACCTGAGTATTACCAATATCAATCAGTAATGTCTTCATGTAATATCGACACTGACTTCACCAGAATTATAGGACTGTATTTCACCATTTGCCTGACTTAATAAAAGATGGCCATTATCATTAATACCCGCAATCGTCCCATGAATAATTTTATTTCCTAATTGTAACTTGGCTGCTTGCCCGATCAGACAATCATAATGACGCCACTCATTAATTAACGCCCCTATTCCTTCTTGCTCAAAGGCTGCCATAAACGGGATGAGCTCATTAATCAATTCGGCAATGAGTTTATTGCGAGGTATATTTTTACCTCCTAAAATGCGCTGTAAGTCGATCCATTCTTGATCAATTGCCATAGCCTCATCATCCGATAATGCTCGGTTTAACCCCACCCCTACAACTACGGAGCAAGGACCCTCCATATCACCTTTTAATTCGACTAAAATACCACCCAGCTTTTTACCCTGCCAAAAAATATCATTTGGCCATTTCAAACCGACTTCAATGCCAGTAAGTGTTTTAATCACACGAACCAGGCAAACACCGACCCCAAGACTTAAACCAGCTAGCGCGCTAACACCGCAAAAATATTGCCACGATAATGACAAATAAATATTTTGGCCAAAAGGTGAAATCCACAATTTACCACGGCGACCACGACCGGCTGTTTGAAATTCTGCTAAGCAAATTTGGCTTAGGCCTGAAGACACTTCACCCTGAGTTAATAAATAACTATTAGTTGAATCTACAACATCTAAACAATCAAAAGCAGAAACCTGACTAACAACATCCGTTTTCAAATGCACTCTAATAGCCTCTTCATCCAAAAATTCAATTGGCTGAAAAAGACGATAGCCTTTGCCTGAAATAGCTGAATATTTAAGGCCTAAATTATCTAAAGCATTAATCTGTTTACAAATTGCAGAACGACTAATTCCTAAGGTTTCCGACAGTTCAGAACCTGAATGAAACTCACCATCGGAAAGAACATCAAGAATCTTACGCTGCGTTGCTGAAAGTGCCACTGTTAATTAAAAATAACTATCTTACTAAAGCAATTTAAAATGGAATGTCGTCATCAAAATCGTCAGGTCCTGAGGGCATTTGAACGGGTGCTTGCGGAGTGGTTGGCGCTGCAGATTGGGCGCTATCAGAATAACCTGTTGAACCACCACTGCGACTTCCTAACATTTGCATCTGTTCTGCAATAATATCTGTAGAATAGCGGTCTTGTCCGTCCTTACCTTGGTATTTCTGTGTTTGTATACGCCCTTCAATATAAACCTGACTACCCTTTCTTAAATATTGTTGAACAACTTCAGCCAGACGGTTAAAAAAGACAACACGATGCCATTCCGTTGCTTCCTTACGTTCTTGCGTTTGACGGTCTGTCCAACGCCGCGTCGTTGCTAAACTTATCCTTACTACTGTCATGCCATTCGGACTTGTCCGGGCGTCAGGGTCTTGTCCCAAATTACCAATTAAAGTAACTTTATTCAGCATAGTGTTCTCCCAAAGTTAAGATTCATTTTTTATTTCCATTTATTCAGTACTTAACACAACATAATAGCAAATCAAACTGACTGATTTCCGGTTAAAAACTCTTGTAGTGCATTACGATCCAATGTGGCATTGTTCACTTTCAAATATGCTACTTTATCCTGAGAATATACACGTGCTTCTGCAACGCCTGTAACAGTTACCAATCCCTCAGTTAACTGACTCTGATGTAATGAGGAAACACCATCTAATGAAACAATTAAATTAGCTAAATACCGAGGCGTACGCATTTTTACAGCCACCACTAACCAAAGTACAGTTGCAGTAATACAGACGATAAAAACCGATACGACGCCCCATTGACCGTAACACCATCCCCCTAAAGTGCCTCCTAGAAAAGCGCCTAAAAATTGCGATGTTGAATAAATCCCCATCGCTGTGCCTTTCATATCTCCTGGGGCTGTTTTGGAAATCATTGACGGTAATGTGGCCTCCAGTAAATTAAAACCACAAAAAAATAACCCTAAAAAAACGATGATACCGGCAAGAGTATCATGAAAGAAAACAAACCCCAAAAAGGCTAATAATAAGGTCGTAATCGCGCCTAAAAAAACTGGTTTCATTTTATGCTTTTTCTCAGCAAGAATAACAAAGGGTATCACGATAGCCATTGACCCCACTAAGATTGGTAAATAAACTTGCCAATGTAGGCTTTGTTCTAAACCGGTTTCCCTCAGTTGCAATGGAATAACAATAAAACTAGCCATCAAAACAAGATGTAAAATAAAAATACCGAAATCAAGACGCAGTAAATCACGGTTTAATAAAACATCTTTAAACTGACTAGGCACAGACTCTGCATCAGGGTGAACCTTTGACTGCAATGGGTTAGGAACCACGTATAACACCATTAACAGAGCAATAACCGCTAAAACAGCTGTTAGCCAAAAAATAGATTGTATTCCTGCTATATTGGCAAGAACAGGTCCTGCGACCATTGCAACTGCAAAAGACAAGCCGATGCTCGCACCAATCATTGCCATAATTTTAGTTCGGTGAACCTCCTGAGTTAAATCAGCCGCTAACGCCATCACCACTGCTGCGATAGCACCGCACCCCTGTAGTGCACGGCCTAGTAATACGCCATAAATAGTCGTTGAGAGTGCAGCAACAACACTGCCGGAAATAAAAAGAAGCAAACCAATAGTAATCATCTTTTTACGACCGAATCGATCTGACAATAAACCAAAAGGAATCTGAAATAATGCTTGTGTCAGCCCATAAATACTCATTGCCAAGCCGATTAATAACGGTGTAGAGCCTTCATAAAAATCTGAAAATAGCGTTAAAACAGGAAGGATCATAAATAAACCAAACATTCTTAACGCATAAATAGATGCCAAAGAAATACTGGCACGCCTCTCAATTGGTGTGAGTGGGCTACTAATATCCTGAATTACTACCAAAACTAAAATCCCCTTTGCCTAGATAATACAAAAACACGTATATTATCAGGTTATCTTACTTGTCGGAATTATAGAATGGATACAATTCGTATTCGTGGTGCGAGAACCCATAACCTTAAAAATATTGATTTAGACTTACCGCGTGATTCTTTAATCGTGATTACCGGTATTTCAGGCTCAGGAAAATCATCATTAGCCTTCGACACGCTCTATGCTGAAGGTCAGCGCCGTTATGTCGAGTCTTTATCAGCTTATGCACGCCAGTTTCTTTCACTTATGGAAAAACCTGATGTTGACCATATCGAGGGGTTGTCACCGGCTATTTCCATCGAACAAAAGTCCACCTCACATAATCCACGCTCTACAGTTGGTACGATTACCGAAATTTACGATTATTTGCGCCTACTTTACGCTCGTGCAGGGACACCTCAGTGTCCCGAACACAACACATCACTTGAGGCACAAACCGTTAGTCAAATGGTTGACAAAGTCCTAAGTCATGAAGACGGCCAACGGTGGATGTTATTAGCGCCCGTAGTCAATGAACGCAAAGGCGAACATGTACAATTATTTAATGACCTCAAATCGCAAGGTTTTATCCGTGCCCGCATTAATGGTGAGATTCATGACTTAGACGAACTCCCTGTACTCGATAGTAATAAAAAACATACCATTGAAGTAATCGTTGACCGCTTTAAAATCAGAGATGATATTGCGCTGCGATTAGCAGAATCATTCGAAACAGCTTTACGTATTGCCGACGGAACCGCTATTGCTGCTCCTATGGACGACCCATCTGTTGAATTGTTATTTTCTGAACATTATGCCTGTCGTATTTGCGGATATAGTTTAGCTGAATTAGAACCTCGTATTTTCTCTTTTAACAATCCTAAAGGAGCCTGCTCTCATTGTGATGGGTTAGGAATTAAGCAATACTTTGACCCAGCCCTTGTCATTCACAGCCCAGAACTTACATTAGCCGGCGGCGCCATCAGGGGCTGGGACCGTCGCAATGCCTATTACTTCCAATTAATTTCAGCACTTGCAGAACATTATCAATTTGATACCGATGCACCCTTCAATAGCCTTAGTGAAGAACACCAAAACATCATCTTATTTGGTAGTGGTCGTGAAGCTATTAATTTTCATTTTATTACCGCCAGAGGAACCATTAAACGTAAACGCCATTCTTTTGAAGGTATTATTGCCAATATGGAGCGGCGTTATCTGGAAACAGATTCCTCTACCGTTCGCGATGACCTGGCTAAATACTTAGCAAATAAACCGTGCCCAGAATGCAAAGGATCTCGCCTTAATGAAGCAGCTCGTAATGTTTTTATAAACAATCACCCCTTACCTGATTTAACCGCTCTCCCCATTCAAAAATTATTAATATTTTTCCAATCGCTAGACCTATCAGGTAAAAAAGGAAAAGTAGCAGAAAAGATTATTCACGAAATCCAAGAGCGTTTAGCCTTTCTGGTTAATGTCGGTTTAAATTATCTATCTTTAAACCGCAGTGCGGATACGTTATCGGGTGGAGAAGCTCAACGTATACGCTTAGCCAGCCAAATTGGTGCCGGCTTAGTTGGCGTTATGTATGTTCTTGACGAGCCCTCAATAGGACTACACCAGCGAGACAATCAACGCTTACTCAATACCTTAATACACCTGCGTGATATGGGTAACACTGTCATTGTCGTTGAGCATGATGAAGATGCCATCAGAGAAGCCCAACACATTATTGATATTGGCCCAGCTGCCGGCATCCATGGCGGTGAAGTTGTAGCCCAAGGAACGCCAAAAGAAATTATGAAAAATCCAGCGTCACTCACTGGAATGTATTTATCAGGAAAACAAAAAATTGTTATTCCTAAAGAACTTCATTGGCCCAATGCAGAGCAACAAATCACCATTGAAAATGCACACGGTAATAACCTGAAGAATGTGAATGTCTCATTCCCTCTCGGTTTATTCACCTGTGTTACTGGTGTTTCTGGGTCAGGTAAATCCACATTAATTAATGACACGCTCTATCGGCATGTGGCACGAACACTCAATAATGCCAGCGCACTACCGGCACCTTGTAGCCAAGTCCTAGGACTAAAATTAATTGATAAAGTTGTTGATATTAATCAGAGCCCTATCGGGCGCACCCCACGCTCAAACCCTGCCACTTATACTGGTTTATTTACTCCCATTCGGGAATTGTTTGCAGCCACCCCAGAGGCCCGCTCTCGCGGTTATTCTCCGGGTCGATTTAGCTTTAATGTTAAAGGTGGACGTTGCGAGGCATGTAAAGGGGATGGTGTCATCAAAGTCGAAATGCATTTTCTACCGGATGTTTATGTGCATTGTGATATCTGTCAGGGAAAAAGGTATAACCGAGAAACGTTGGAAATTCGCTATAAAAGTAAAACTATCTCCCAAGTGCTTGATATGACTGTCGAAGATGCATTAGATTTCTTCCGGGCAATACCCGTTATTAATAAAAAATTACAAACGCTAATCGAAGTTGGTTTAAGTTATCTGACCTTAGGGCAAAAAGCTGTTACGTTAAGTGGTGGCGAGGCCCAGCGAATCAAATTAGCGAAAGAACTCTCTAAACGAGATACCGGAAGAACCCTTTATATTCTGGACGAACCTACCACTGGGCTTCATTTTCACGATATCAAACAATTATTGAATGTCTTGCATACCTTAAGAGATCATGGCAATACGATCATTGTCATTGAACATAATCTTGATGTCATAAAAACTGCCGACTGGATAATCGACTTAGGACCTGAGGGCGGTGATGGTGGTGGCCTTATTATTGCCGAAGGCACACCACATGATGTGAGCGAGGTGGAACAATCCCATACGGGAATGTTCTTAAAAAAATACTTTAAAAGTTAAGCTGATTTAACAGCTTCAACTATTTTGTCAAAATCTTTAACGCGTTCTTTACCAGCAGCAACCATATCCATCCCAATACTAATTAATAGCGTACCCAGACCCGGCGTTTTATATACTATCCAGCCTAGCAATCCTGCTAAAGCAATGGAAATCACAGCACTAACCATATCATTGATACCGAGAACACCTAATAACTTAATGAAAAGAACTGCAAAATCAAGCGGTAAAATAAGTAGCGTACTAAAATAAACTAACACTACAAAAGTAAAAACAACAAAAATTACAAATTGCAGTAGCCTAACTAACGCAACATTAATATTCTTCATAACAATGAATCCCAAAAAGAAGTTTTCTTAAATCAACTAACAGCCAACGCAAAGTAAATTACCTCAATGCGCTTTAATTTGGTGATTATACTACAGCGAAATTAAACTAGCTGATTTTTTATTCCTCAGTCCATAATGAGGGTCGTTCTTTTTTCAAGAAAAAAGGGTGGATCACTAAACCAGCAATAAAGCCCCCTAAATGGGTCCACCAAGCCACAGTTGAAAAAGTTGCCTCCTGAGTGACTAAACCGATCGTTGCTTCATGAATCTGATACATCACCCAAACCCCCAGGAAAGCAACTGCCGGCACTTCAAAAAAAATTGGTAAAAAAAACAAAGGCACCCATAATTTAATCCGCGCATAAGGATACAACAAAAAGAAAGCGCCTAACACGCCAGCAATTGCACCTGAAGCACCGACCATCGGTAAAGTTGCAGATGAATTAAAATAAAATTGTAAAAAAGCTGCAAACAACCCACAAAGAACATAAAACAGAGAAAAACGCATCCGACCCATACGCTCTTCAATATTACCCGCAAAGATCCATAAAAAAACTAAATTAATCAATAAATGTAAAATATCTCCGTGTAAAAACATACTAGAAAAAAAAGAGAAAAAACTGTCATCTGGAAAGCCAGCTTTTATTGCCCACTCAGGAAAACTATATCGTGCTGCAACCATACCGTATAGGTAGAGCACATAATTATTTATTTCAACAGGCAAAAAAAACAAGGTCGTAAAAATAGCGGTATTAATAACAATAATCCCCCATGTCATATAAGGGTGTGTTGTTAACGGTATGGTATTTCTAACAGGAATCATCTTTTATATTATCTTCGTGGTGAAACTTTAGAGTCTTTGCGAAAATTCATCATCATATCAAGCATTCCTAACATAGCGAGTCCGGTAAACATGTGTTGCGGAAAAATCATAAGTAATAAATAAACGGGAACCAAAAAACCATGACTATATCCCTTCTTACCCACATTAAAATGAAAGATTGCTAATCCCTGAAAAGCATACATCATGGTTAAAATTGCTAACAAATCATAAATCAACAAATCACTCATCAGATAACCAATCGAGAGAATAATCAGCCCTCCAGTAAAAGCAGGCCTTGGGATAGTTAAGCTATAAAACTCTTTTTGAAAACCACCAGGATTAAATTGATAGGATTGTAGATAACGCCCGAGTAATAGCGCCATCATAGAAGTCAGCCCCAACATCACTGCAACTAATCCATTTATTATAAAAAGACTCCCATCCTCCTCAAAGCCTTCAATCGTTGCTCCATCAATACTATGTGTCGCTATTTCTAACCATTGTTCCCACCAGGAAACTGCATCACCGGTATACAATTGAATCCCAATAGCTAACAAGGCACAACAGGTTGTAATCACAACTAATGATTCTCCTTGTGAGGCTAAACGATGCAAGACTCGAGCACTCAACCAAACCGGCAGATACAAAAACAATGCCATTGGTATTTCCAATCCCGGTCGTGGAATCACAAAGGATTGTACAAATAAAATAATAATTGCCGAAAAAATAAAAACCAACATCCCTTCTTGCGGGCTTTTTCTAAGCGTTACCAAGGCACCTACAGCAGCACTAAGAACAGCAAAAGGAATAAAGAAAATAGAAACAGCACCAAACACTGCCATAACTAAAATAGCCTGATGCCGATTATTTATTACATATTGAATTAAAAATCTCATCAAATTAAATCCTAAAAATAATATTGTTGTACTTTTTAAGTGACCACTTATTGAAAAGGTAATTCAACTCAACCTGAATTCCCTTCAATATCCTTACTCACCTGTAATATCATACATTCATACCCCTAATCTATCATCAATATGAGAAACTGCAGGCGTGTAATACTATTTCATAGCTAATATGACATTGAAACAAATTGCTGGAGGTCTTATAGACCGCCGTTACTTTCTTAAAAAAAGCTTAATATTCTCTGTTGCGGCCAGTGTACCTGCCTGTTTAAATGCACAATCTCCTGTTGAACTCGAACGCACACAATGGATGTCTGAACCCGGACTAGGGTTTTCTAATTACGGTCAACCATCCCCCTTTGAGCAAAAAACCATCCGTTGGACCATGGCTAATAGCCACACGCCGGGGAATGGTGTTTCATGGACTCCTTTACAAGACCTTGAAGGTATCATAACACCCTCTGGGCTTCACTTTGAACGTCATCATAATGGCGTCCCACAAATACCCCCTAATGCACACCGACTGACAATCCATGGCTTAGTAAAGAATCCCATCGAACTTTCCATTGAAAGCCTTATGCAATACCCTAAAATATCACAAATTTGTTTTATTGAATGCGGAGGTAATAGTAATGCAGGATGGCGTAAAAGACCGATTCAAACGCCGGTAGGGAATTTTCATGGCATGGTTTCATGCAGCGAATGGAGCGGCATACCCCTCAAAATATTGCTAAATGAAGCACAATTACAACCACAAGCAAAATGGCTAATCGCTGAGGGAGGAGATGCCTCCCTCATGAACGTTAGTTTACCCATTGAAAAAGCAATCAATGATTGTTTTGTTGCGCTATACCAAAATGGAGAACGAATTCGCCCTGAAAATGGCTACCCTCTACGATTAATCGTCCCTGGTTGGGAAGGTGTCCTTAACGTTAAATGGTTACAACGCCTTCATATTACCAACCAACCTAGTATGTCTCGTAATGAAACTGCAAAATATACAGAATTATTGCCTAATGGAAAAGCACAGCAATTTTCATTTATTATGTCAGCAAAATCCATTATCACTAACCCTAGTTTTGGCCAACAACTAAATCGTTCTGGTCTTTATCAAATTTCTGGTTTAGCCTGGTCTGGTCGAGGAAAAATCACTCGTGTAGAAGTCTCCGCAGACCATGGCCAAACATGGCTTGATGCCGAACTTCAAACACCGGTATTACCTTTTTGCTTTACCCGCTTTAGAATACCCTGGCAATGGCAAGGTCAAAGCGTTGTACTTTGTAGCCGCGCAACCGATGAAACAGGTTATATTCAACCCACACGTTCCGAACTTGTAGCTCAACGAGGACGACATGGTTATTATCATTACAATGCCATTGTTAATTGGGCTATTTCAACACAAGGCCAAATAACCCATGTCTATGATTAAATTTAGCTTAATATTTATTTTAAGTTGGATAAGTTCATTAAACGCTAACGAAACGCTCAGCCCCTTGTTAGGAAAACCCCTTTCAGAGCTAACTATACAACAACGTAATTTCACTGTTTTTCCAGATGGTAAAGGCTTACCTGTGGGACAAGGCACTGTTTCTGCGGGAAAAAGAATTTACCGATCTTTTTGTCTAAGTTGCCATGGCTTTGAAGGCTCAGGAAATAGTGCTGAAGAACTGGCTGGAGCCCAACACCGTCTAACCGATAACCCACCCGATAAAACAATTGGCACCTACTGGCCCTATGCTACAACGCTTTTTGATTTTATCCGTCGCTCCATGCCTATGGATGCTCCCGGCAGCCTTTCAACTCAAGAAATTTATGATGTCACTGCTTATTTATTATTTTTAAATAACATCATTGATCGCAATAAGAGCATTGACCATCGTTCACTCGCCAAAATCAAAATGCCTAATGCCAATGGTTTTATCAATCATTATAAAAATAATAACTAATTGATTCTATTTTAGGATAACGGGTAATCTGAAAATTGATAGAAGCCGAACAGCAGAAAAAAATAAGGCTATCAAAATTTTGATAGCCTTAAAAAATGGCGTCCCCAGGGGGGTTCGAACCCCCGTTACCGCCGTGAAAGGGCGGTGTCCTAGGCCTCTAGACGATGGGGACTAAGACTGTTACTGCAAAGAACCTTTACTTGGTGGAGCCAGGCGGGATCGAACCGCCGACCTCAACACTGCCAGTGTTGCGCTCTCCCAATTGAGCTATGGCCCCTGCAGGAAAAAACGTATTATACAATTTTTTTTTAACTTGTCCAGAGCTATATAACTTTTTTAATCAACATATAATGACTGATACATATTTTCTGAAATAATATCAATATTAGATTCAACACGATCAAGATACACATGACCGCTTAAATGATCAAACTCATGCTGAAATACTCGTGCGACAAAACCGCTAAACTGGTCTTGTTTAGTCATCCCCTCAGTATTTTCGTAACCTACTTCAATATCCGTGTATCGAGGAACTAAGGCCCTGATTCCTGGAATACTTAAACACCCTTCCCAATCTTTTTCGTTGTTTTCAGTGATTGCATTAAACGTAGGATTAATCATCACAACCGGGGGCATTTGTGGTGCCATTGGATATCTCACCGTTGGTCTGGAACCCACAATAATAATTCGATAATCCTCTCCAATCTGTGGAGCTGCAATTCCAACACCATTACTGGAAGCCAAAGTTACTTCCATATCAGAAATCGTATTGATTACTCTTGCATCCAAACAATTATCAACCGACTTAGCTACTTGCCGAAGCCTAGGATCTCCTAGTTCAATAATCGACCTTATTTGATTCATTTTAAATCTCCAGCAACCTTAATAAATTACACAGTGGTACGTGACTATCCAACAAACTAGCCAACATGATAAAATTGTCCAATTATTTTTTACAGGAAATTATCTGCTATGTCGAGTAACGAAGCGAATACTGCCGAGAACTTTATTCATCATAAAATCACTCATGATATTAATCAAGGTCTCAACGACTGCAATGTTATAACTCGCTTCCCACCCGAACCTAATGGTTATCTTCATATTGGCCATGCCAAATCTATCTGCTTAAATTTTGGGACTGCCATTAAATTTAATGGTCACTGTCATTTACGTTTTGATGACACTAACCCAGAAAAAGAAAATATTGAATTTATGAATGCCATCGCTGATGATGTCAAATGGCTTGGTTATTCATGGCATGAAGTCCATTATGCTTCTGATTATTTTGAACAACTATATAACTTTGGCGTACAACTTATTAAGCAAGGCTCTGCCTATGTCGACAGCCTTAGTGCAGAAGAGATCAAAGGACTACGAGGCACACTAACTGAGCCCGGCACTGAAAGCCCAGACCGTAATCGTTCTATTGACGATAACCTTTCCCTTTTTGAACAAATGAAGAACGGACAATTTGCCGATGGAAGCTATGTTTTACGTGCAAAAATTGATATGAGTTCTCCCAATATTAATCTACGTGATCCTACTCTCTACCGTATTCGCAGAGTACATCACCCACGCACCGGAAATAATTGGTGTCTTTATCCAATGTACGATTTCACTCATTGTATTTCTGATGGTATTGAAAAAATTACTCACTCACTATGTACACTTGAATTTGAAGATCACCGCCCATTATATGACTGGGTACTTACTCAATTAGATTTTTCACATCACCCTCAACAAATAGAATTTGCCCGCTTATCACTCGAGTACACCATTGTTAGCAAACGCAAATTACAGCTGTTAGTCTCGCAAGGTCATGTTTCAGGCTGGAATGACCCGAGAATGCCTACATTAGCCGGCTTAAGGAGAGCAGGCTTTACTCCTAAATCTATCCGTGATTTCTGTGATCGCATCGGTGTTACTAAAAAAGATTCATGGATAGAAATGGGTGTCTTAGAGCACTCAATCAGAGAAGACCTTAATACCAATGCCATAAGAAAAATGGCCATACTCAAACCGCTCCGTGTTGTATTGGAAAATTATCCTGAAGACAGCTATGAACAATTAACGGCAAATAATCACCCGCAAAACGATGAAATGGGTCGACGAACTTTACCTTTTGATCAAGTCATTCTGATTGAACAAGATGACTTTGCTGAAATTGCACCGGCTAAATTTAAACGTCTTACACTCAATGGTGAGGTGCGTCTTAGAAATTCATATGTTATTAAGTGTCACAACATAATTAGGAATTCTCAAGGTGATATCATTGAGTTAAGATGCACTTATGATGCCAATACCCTAGGAAAAAAACCAGAAGGCCGTAAAGTAAAAGGCGTTATTCAATGGGTAAGTGAAAAACACTCACTTGATGCCGAAATTCGATTGTATGATCGTTTATTTAACGTTCCACAACCCGAATCTGAAAATGATTTTACATCTGCTTTAAACCCTAATTCACTTGAAGTAATTCATGGAGCCAAAGTGGAACTGTCCTTAGCTAATTCAAACACAGGTGAACATTATCAATTTGAACGTACCGGCTATTTTTGTATCGACTCTGAAGATAGTAAACCAGAACAGTTGATCTTCAACAGAACCGTTACTTTAAGAGATACCTGGTCTTAAATTCAAATTCAATAAGCCCTTTTCAGATAAAAAAAAGGCTGATAAATTATCAGCCTTTTTAAAAATTCAAAGTAAATTTTATTACAATGAATTGACTGCATTTAGATCAGCAAATGCCTGCTCTAATCGCGTTGCCATACCTACTTCACCTGCACGCTGCCATGCTCTAGGGTCATAATATTTCTTATTAGGGCTGTCATCACCATCTGGATTACCAATTTGCCCTTGTAAATAACCTTCATTTTTCTGGTAATAATTTTTAATACCCTCCCAAGTAGCCCATTGCGTATCAGTGTCGATATTCATTTTAACAACACCATAACCAATAGATTCTGATATTTCCTCTTGAGATGAACCTGAACCACCATGAAAAACAAAATCAAGTGTATTTGAAGGGACACCGAATTTCTCAGAAACAAATGATTGAGAATTAGCGAGAATAGTCGGTGTTAATTTTACATTACCCGGCTTGTAAACACCGTGAACATTGCCAAATGAAGCAGCAATGGTAAAACGATGACTAATTTTACTTAAAACTTCATAAGAGTAAGCAACATCTTCAGGTTGTGTATATAACAATGAAGAATCCATATCACTGTTATCAACACCATCTTCCTCACCGCCTGTACACCCTAATTCAATCTCGAGTGTCATGTCCATTTTAGACATACGTTCTAAGTAATTCGCACAGGTACCAATATTTTCTTCAAGGCTTTCTTCAGAAAGATCTAGCATATGAGAGCTGAATAAAGGTTTACCTGTTGCTTCAAAATTAGCTTCACCTGCATCTAACAAACCATCAATCCATGGCAACAATTTCTTAGCAGCATGATCCGTATGTAAGATAACCGGTACCCCATAATGTTCAGCAACATTATGAACATGTTTAGCACCTGAAATGGCGCCAATAACTGCTAATTGATGCCCATCAAGGTTTAGGCCCTTTCCTGAGAAGAACTGTGCACCGCCAAAAGAAAATTGAATAATAACGGGTGATTTAACTTTTGCAGCCGCTTCAAGTGTTGCATTAATTGAACCTGTACTAATTGTATTGACAGCAGGTAAGGCCATCTTATTAGCTTTACAATAATCGAATACTTTTTGGACATCATCGCCTGTAACCACACCTGGATTGACGATATCTAATATTGAGTTTGACATTTAAAATCCTATCTATTTTTCCAACCTCTAATTATAAAACTAGAGAACACAATAAATAAGAACCTGTTAATTACTCAACAGATTCTTATTTTAATACTTATTTAAATTAATTTTCTAAATTACTTAAACGATCTGCCAACAATGTTTCTAATGCTTCTAACGCAGCAGTAAAACCGGCAATACCTTCTGATAATTTATCAGAAGCCATTCTATTTTCAGCATGCATCGCATCAAATACCTCTTTATCAACTCTTATTCTTTCGATATTAGCATTCAATGCATCAGCTGCATTTAATTTTTGAGGTAAATCACCTTCAGTAGAGGCAAGTTCATTAATTAATCCTGGTGAAATTGTTAATAAATCAACGCCTGCTAATTCGGTAATTTCACCAATATTTCTAAAACTTGCACCCATAACCTCAGTCTTATAACCAAATCTTTTATAGTAATTATAAACATCAGTTACCGAAATAACCCCGGGATCTTCTGCTGACGGGTATGAATCACGACCGGTATCTTTCTTATACCAATCTAAAATACGGCCAACAAAGGGTGAAATCAGTGTAATGTTATTATCTGCACAAGCGATTGCTTGGTGAAGTCCAAACAAAAGAGTTAAATTACAACTAATACCCTCATCTTCTAAAACGGCTGCCGCTTGAATTCCTTCCCAAGTTGATGCAATTTTTATCAAGATACGATCGCGTGAAACACCTGCCGCCTCATACTGAGCAATAATTTCACGGCCTTTAGTGATTGTCGCATCGGTATCGTATGACAAGCGGGCATCTACTTCTGTAGAAACACGACCTGGAACAAGGTCTAAGATTTTAAGCCCAAATGATACAGCTAATCGATCAAAAGCCAATGTTACTACATCACCCGCAGATGCATTAGCGCCTAAAGTTTGACGTGCTCCCGATAAAGTTTCATCAACAATACCTTGATACTCAGGCATCTGTGCCGCTGCTGTAATTAATGATGGGTTCGTTGTTGCATCCTGTGGCTTACATTCTTCAATTGCTTTCAGATCGCCTGTGTCAGCAACAACTACGGTCATTTCTCTAAGTTGTTCTAATAAATTCATTGTTATACCTACTGATTCAAAATAATTAATAATCTAACTAACGAAATGCTGTTAACTAGTATCAGACTCTTTAATTAATAAAATAATCCCCAGAAATACAAAAAGAATCGAGCGTAAAACACCCGATTCTTTTGTAAACAGGAAGGTTAAACTCCAAGGATTAGAGTAAAAAAACCTCAATACTGAGTTTACCTTAGCCGTTTAAATAACGATCAACACCTGTTTGCGCTCTAGAAGACGAAGCACTAGCACCACCTTGAGCTGCTAGATATCTATCAACACCTGTTGCTCCACCGGTAGCTTTCGGTGTAGACCCTGAGCGACCTTTTGCTAAAAATAAAACAGCACCAACAACAGCTAACAACAACCCTAATTCAGTTGTATTTGATGATTCCTGTTTCTTAACAGGTGCTGGTGTTGCTTTTACAACAACTTTAGGCTTAGAAATTGCCGATTTATCTTGATACACAATAATTGGCTTAAAGTTGTATGCTGGATACTCTTCAGCACTTACAATCGGGCTTGCAATTAATAGTGCAGTAATTAAACCAGTTGCTAATTTTATTTTTTTCATTTTTACCTTCCTATTCATTTATCTAAATAACTAAAGTGAAGATTCTACATGATTCACAACATTTTCAACAGTAAAACCGAAGTGTTTCATCACATCACCACCAGGTGCAGATTCTCCGAAAGTGTTAATACCAACAACAGCACCTTCCAATCCTACATACTTACGCCAAAAGTCCGTAACTCCAGCCTCAACTGCAATACGTACAACGCCTGGTGTTAATATACTGTCTTTATAATCTTGATCTTGACGATCAAAAACACTTGTTGAAGGCATAGATACTACCCGCACATGTGTTCCTTTAGCAGCAAGTTCTTCCTGGGCTTTGATAGCCAAATTCACTTCCGAACCCGTAGCAATAATAATTGCTTGTGCATTACCTTGCGCTTCAGAAATAACATAAGCACCTTTTCTTATTGCAGCAATCTGATCATCGGTACGACCAATAAAAGGTAGACCCTGACGACTTAATACCAAACTAGTTGGCCCATCCATACGCTCTATAGCCATTACCCATGAAACTGCCGTTTCCGTGCTATCAGCTGGTCGCCATACATCCATATTTGGAATGTACCGCATAGCAGAAGTATTTTCAATCGGTTGATGTGTTGGACCGTCTTCACCTTGACCGATCGAATCATGAGTCAATACCGCAACTGTTCGAATACCCATCAATGCGGACATCCGTAATGCGCTCTTAGCGTAATCAGAGAACATATGGAACGTACCACCAAAAGGCATTAAGCCCCCATGAAGCGCCATACCATTCATTATCGCGTACATACCAAATTCACGTACACCATAAGAAATGTAATTACCCATTTCATTGCCACTGACATGTTTAAAATCAGCACAACTAGTTAAGTTTGAACCTGTTAAATCAGCTGAACCACCTAAAAACTCAGGTAATGTTGATGCTAAACCAGCAATTGTTTTCTGCGAAGCCTGACGACTTGCTAAATTCTCTTGCTTAGAATTGGTTTCTGCAATAAATGCATCGGTTACTTCTTTCCAGTCTGCTGGTAAATCACCCGCCATACGACGTTTAAATTCTGCAGCTTCAGCCGGATATTCTGCTGCATACGCAGAAAATTTATCATTCCAAGAACTCTCTAGACGAGTTCCCTTAGCTTTTGCATCCCAACCGGCATAAACCTCATCAGGAATTTCAAATGGAGCATGATCCCAACCTAACTCTTTGCGTGTTAACGCAACTTCTTCGTCACCTAATGCTGCACCATGACAGTCATGGCTACCACTTTTATTTGGTGATCCAAAACCAATAATTGTTTTACAACAAATCAATGAAGGCTTATCAGTAACTGATTTTGCTTCAGTAATTGCTGCAGAAATTGCATCAGCATCATGGCCATCTACAGATACGACATGCCAGTTATAAGCTTCAAAACGCTTAACAGTATCATCTGTATACCAACCGTCAATATGGCCATCAATAGAAATATTATTATCATCCCAGAAGGCAATAAGATTACCTAAACCCCAAGTACCAGCCAGTGAACAAGCTTCATGAGAAATACCCTCCATCAAACATCCGTCACCCATAAATACGTAGGTATTATGGTCTACAATCTTATGTCCTGGCTTATTGAATTGATCTGCCAATAACTTTTCAGCCATAGCAAACCCAACACCGTTGGTTATTCCTTGCCCTAATGGACCTGTTGTTGTTTCAATACCCGGTGCATACCCATATTCCGGGTGACCTGCACATTTAGAATGTAATTGGCGAAATGATGATAACTGCTCCATAGGCAAGTCGTAACCTGACAAATGTAATAATGAGTAAATCAACATTGAGCCATGACCATTTGATAAAACAAAACGATCACGATCAGCCCACTCTGGGCTATTTGGGTTATGTTTTAAATGATCATTCCATAATACTTCAGCAATATCAGCCATCCCCATTGGAGCTCCTGGGTGACCTGATTTTGCTTTTTGCACTGCATCCATGCTTAGTGCTCTTATGGCGTTCGCTAATTCTCGACGCGAAGACATACAATTCTCCTGATAAATTTTTATGTTCTATACCCAATAAAAAGGTATAAGTGATTCATTAATTGATATTGATAAGTGAAATATAACAGACAAATAAAAAGCGGGCATTACCTTTGTGGTAAGACCCGCTCTATCAATGGAATTATTCCATATTAGCGTGTATCGCTCGCATTTCTTCTTCTGTAAGATTTCTCTCGTGAATGATATATGAGACAACCGCTTCTAAGAATATCAATGTGGATAATTCAAATACCGACCCCATGGGCATTCCAAATACTTTCTCATACATATCAGGACGACCAATGTTAAATACTGCATCGACCATATTCCCGATAGTTGATTCTGACTTAGATGATATCAAAATTGCTTTAGCGCCAACATCTTTAGCTTTCTGCGTAAAAGCAGCTAATTGTTGAGTTTCACCTGAACCAGAAATGACAATTAGTAAGTCACCCTCCTGAATACTTGGTGTTACGGTTTCACCTACCACATTCACTTTATAGCCAGAATGCATCAAGCGCATTGCAAAATTCTTACAAACCAAGGCAGAGCGACCAGCCCCCGCAAGAAAAATTCCATTAGCTTCATCAACAAGCTCTACTAACTGCCTATCATAATCATGTTCAGTAGCAGCTAATATGCTTGAAATCTTCTCAATTATTAACTGTTGATGCATATTATGCACCTGCTGTATCAACAAGTTGACGAATTTCGCGTGCTGAATCAGCAGGTGAAGGTG
>CAZEVO010000014.1:21913-44774 GCA_964515235.1 uncultured Methylococcaceae bacterium
AGTGCGTCTACTGCCAGTTGGATAAGTGTTCTAGCCATGTTTTTATACTCCGGTTTGCGGTTAGGTTAATTCCCTAACTTTAATAAAAAAATAAAAAAAACGTCTTACATCCTGAACGACTTTAAAGCATAAAGCAGACCCATGTCAATTTTAAAGTTAATTGCAATACAGCATCACACCATTAAAAGTAACCATAAATCATTATTTTACCTTTAAACGTTAGCATCTAACATTAACTAATTTCAGAAGCATCACATCAAAATCCTAAAAACCAAAACCTACCTCCCTCTTTACATAAACCAAAAACATAACAATAATGATTCAACAAAATAATCTAATAATAAGCTCTTTTTATCACCAAAAAACTCAAACCCATGCTTCCTTTTACCAACATTAATGCTTTGATTATTGATATGGATGGCGTGCTTTGGCACGGCGACCAACCAATAAGCGGACTAAATCACTTCTTCGAAACCCTTAGGACACTTAAGATTCCATTCATTCTTGCCACCAATAATGCTAGCTTAACCACTCAGCAATACATAAAAAAACTCGCCAAAATGGGTGTAGATGTTTATAAAAAAGAGATCCTAACCTCCGCCATGGCAACCGCTCATTACCTTTCTTTACACTATACTCCTGAAACAACATCCATATTTGTCATTGGTGAATCAGGAATAAAAGAACCTTTACGCGATAAAGGCTTCAACTTAACCGACCTTTATGAAATAAATGATCGAAGCGGAATTAACTCCAAAACCGGAGCACATCTTGTTGTGTGTGGAATCGACAGAGAAATATCTTGGGACAAACTAGCAACAGCAACACTTAATATAAATGCCGGCGCCACCTTCATTGGAACGAACGGCGACATGTCTTTACCTACAGAATTAGGGGAAACACAAGGCAATGGCGCTATTTTAGCAGCCCTCACAGCTACAACACGCATCACTCCCACTATTATCGGAAAACCCGGACCTATTATCTATCAACAAGCCATGGATATACTTCAATCAAAGCCCGAAGAAACCATTGCTATTGGGGATCGTTTAGATACCGACATCTTAGGCGCCATACGAGCCAATATCCGAAGCCTACTAGTTTTAACCGGCGTATCTAGCGAAGAGGATGTAAGTGCAAGTAATTTTAAACCAACTTGGACAATGGACAACATTACGTCAATAACACTCGCCTTAAATCAAGCTCATAAAAATAAAGCCCAATAATTGCCCGATCACACATGGGGCCTCAACCCCTGACCAACCAACTTCAATACGCACAAAACCATGAAAAAACTTATTAACAATCCAGACGACCTTTTACCGAACAGTCTTGCTGGTTTTGCAAGCGCACACTCTGACATAATCCAACTTCACCGAGACCCTTACTTTATCCAACGAAAACACAAGCCTCAATCACCTAAAGTTGCTTTAATTTCAGGAGGTGGATCCGGCCATGAACCCTTACACTCAGGATTCGTAGGCGCAGGCATGCTTGATGCCGCCTGTCCGGGTCATATTTTCACCTCCCCAACTCCAGACCAAATGCTCGCTGCAGCAACAGCTGTCGACAATGATGCCGGCATACTCTTTATTGTTAAAAATTATGCAGGCGACATCATGAATTTTGAAATCGCAGCAGAATTACTGACCTCACCAATTGAAACCGTTATCGTTTCCGATGACATTGCCTTACCCAAAGATCACAGCATGGGTCGACGCGGCGTTGCCGGAACATTAATGGTTGAAAAAATGCTCGGCGCAGCTGCTGACCTCAATCACGATCTTACTTACTGCAAAGCATTAGCAGAAAGAATCAACACCAACACCGCTTCAATTGGTGCCGCTTTGACTAGTTGCACCGTACCCGCACTAGGAAAGCCGACCTTCGAAATCAGTGAAACAGAAATTGAAATGGGGGTAGGGATTCATGGTGAACGAGGACTATCAACACGAGAATTTAATGACGCAACAACAACTACTCATGAATTAGCAGGTGCAATTTACGATGAGCTAAAACCGAAAAAAGGACAAGAAGCACTTCTTCACATCAATGGTCTAGGCGCAACCCCTCTCATTGAACAATATTTAATCTACGATATCGCACAAAAATTCTGGGAAAAACAGGGCGTTACCGTTACCCGCTCGCTTGTTGGTAACTACACAACGTCCCTTGATATGGCTGGCTACTCAATGACCCTCACGTTATTAGACCCGGAACTCACGACACTATGGGATTATCCTGTCAACACAGCCAATCTACGCTGGGGCTGCTAAACGTCGCCTGCCAAAAAGTCAGCTAATGCACAAAGCATTAACTGACTTGATTTAGCTCCTGCATCAATATGACCAATTGTACGGTCACCCAAATAAGCAGCACGCCCTTTTGTCGCCACCATATCGCGCGTTGCCTCAGCCCCGTCAGCTGCCACATTGGCAAGAGCCGTCAACACAGCATGCTTTTCAACACCCTCAGCTGATAATTGCAATAAACACTCCATCACGGGCACTAAGACATCTAACATGGTCTTTTCACCTACATCAGACTTACCACGCACCTTCATTGCCTCCACGCCATGCGAAAAAACGACCGCCAATGTGTCGACAGTTAATTCTTTATCTTTCAAAGCACTGCTCATCCTGATAAATAAGGTTCCATACAAAGAACCTGAAGCCCCGCCCACAGAACTCATCAACGATAAACCAATAACTTGAAATGATTGAGACCAATCGCCAGCAGTCAAATCAACTGACTTTGTTTTAAGAACCTCCAATCCTCGTAACAAGTTAATCACATGATCGCCATCACCTAAAACCCGATCCAATTCTTCCAGTTCTTCAGTATTTTCAGCAATCGTGTCGTAAAGAAGGTCCACCATATTCGGTAACATCTGAGTTGTTACTAACATACCCACACTCCATTAAATTAAACAGCGCCACTTTAAAGCGACATTAGCCATTAGTATAAACCTAACGTGGTAATTTCTTACAATGCTCTTTCACAAACCAGAATTAATGTAGAATACCCTAAAGCAATCCCTTTAAAGAAATTATGCAACCAGACCTCATTTCCGTTGACGTTTTATGTATTGGCCACGCATCTTTTGACCTTATCTTTTCAGTTTCAAAGCACCCCAATAATGATGAAAAGATGTCTGCCACAGCCTTTCAACACAGCGGCGGCGGCCCGGCTGCTAATGCAGCAATCCTCGTATCTAAACTTGGCCTTAAAGCCGCCTTTGCTGGCTACCTTGGCCTAGATGCTTATGGCGAACAACACTTTGCTGAACTTAACAACGCCCACGTCAACAGCTCTCTCATAGTCCGCGGACAAAACCCCACTCCTATCACCTCGATCATAGTCAAACCTAATGGCCAGCGCGCACTCATAAACTTCAAAGGCGACACAAAGCCTTTACCTGTCAATGCGATCAATTTCGATACCATTAAACCTCGAGTTATTTTAGTTGATGGGCATGAACCTCATCTATCACTCGCTATAATTCAAAAAGCAAAAGACAACAATATCCCGACAGTGCTAGATGCCGGATCACTTCATACCGGAACTAAAATACTTATGTCAGCAGTAGATCATTTAGTTTGTTCACAAAAATTCGCTCTTCAGTTTGCCCAAAACGAACAACAAGCCTTTAAGCAGTTATCAAAGCTCAGCGATTATCTGGTCATTACCTTAGGTAATCAGGGCCTCCTTTGGAAAACACCAAAACAAACAGGTGCGCTTCCTGCTTTTCCAGTTAAATCTGTAGATACAACCGGCGCAGGAGATGCTTTTCATGGTGCATACGCCGCTGGCCTCGCTCAACAAATGCCTTGGCCTGCATTATTACGCTACGCTAGCGCTGCTGGCGCTTATTGCTGCATGCACATGGGGGCTCGACAAGGACTACCCTCACAACAACAGCTTAAAAAATTTCAAAGCCAATACCCCCTCTAATCAGCTTATTCTCACACATTACCTTGCACTATTGGTCGTATAACAAGGCACTCGCCATAAAAAAAACCTCCAGGAACGATAGTTAATTGCAAAAAGGCAACTATTTAAGCGATAATATAAGGTTTAGCCTTCTATGTTAAGGCGCACAATAATTGATCATTAACAAGCACCTACTGAAAACATAGGCTTGTCAATTCTGGAAAAAATTATGAAAAAAACAATGTACGAAAAAATCTGGGATAGTCATCTCGTTTGTGAGGCTCCCGGGCAAGCTCCCTTGGTTTATGTAGACCGTCACCTCATGCACGAAGTGACTAGTCCGCAAGCTTTTGAAGGCCTGCGACAGGCTAACCGTAAGATCCGTAATCCTCACAGCATTCTTGCCACAATGGATCATTGCGTGCCGACGAAAGGACGCGATCGCCCTATTGCCGATCCTATCGCTAAAAAGCAAATTGACACCATGGCAAACAACTGCCGTGAAAATGGTCTTAATTTATATGACATAAAAAACCCAAATAATGGCGTTATTCACATCGTAGTACCAGAACACGGCTTTGTACATCCCGGCATGGTTACTGTCTGCGGGGATAGCCATACCGCGACCCATGGCGCTTTTGGTGCATTAGCATTTGGCATCGGAACATCGGAAGTAGAGCATGTCATGGCTACTCAGACATTACCTCAGGTGAAATCTAAAACCATGCTCGTCAAAGTTAATGGAAAATTACCTAAGTATTCCTCTGCTAAAGATATTGTTCTAGCAGTCATCGGCAAAATCGGCACTGCTGGCGGCACTGGCTATGTCATTGAATTTGCCGGAGAAGCAGTGATGGACCTCTCTATGGAAGGACGCATGACTCTTTGCAACATGGCAATAGAAGGCGGGGCTCGCGCAGGACTGGTTATGCCCGATGAAAAAACCTTTGAATATCTTAAAGGTCGAGAATTTGCTCCCTCTGGTTCAGAGTGGGAAGCAGCCTTAACTTACTGGAAAACACTACCAAGCGATGAAGGTGCTGAATTCGATACCATAGTTACATTAACAGCAGACGATATAGGCCCTCAAGTTACCTGGGGAACATCTCCTGAACAAGTTGCCCCGATTTCAGGAACAATCCCATCACCTGAAGATTTCAGCGATGAAGGCAAACGCCAAGCCTGTATTAGCGCCCTAAACTACATGGACTTAAAACCTAATACGAAAATAACCGATATTCCTGTTAATTTAGTCTTTTTAGGCTCTTGTACTAATGGCCGTATTGAAGATTTCCGCATTGCCGCTGAAATCACGAAAAACCAAAAAGTTGCTGACGGAGTCACTGCTATTGCGGTCCCAGGATCGTATCAAGTTAAAAAACAAGCCGAACAAGAAGGCCTTGATAAAATCCTAATCAGTGCAGGCTGGGAATGGCGCGATCCTGGGTGTTCTATGTGCTTGGCTATGAATGGCGACGAACTAACTCCAGGCCAAAGAAGTGCCTCAACCTCTAATCGTAATTTTGAGGGCCGCCAAGGTAAAGGCGGACGGACGCACTTAGTTTCTCCTGCCATGGCCGCTGCTGCTGCAACTGCAGGGCATTTTGTTGATATTCGTAACCTGTAAAAAAATAGAATTATGGAACCTTATAATAACCACACAAGCGTTGCAGCTTTAATGAATCGCAGCAATGTTGATACTGACCAAATCATTCCAAAACAATTCCTTAAGAAAGTTGAACGTAGCGGTTTTGGAGCCCACCTTTTCCATGACTGGCGTTTTAATGACGATGGCAGCGACAATACTGACTTTGAACTAAACAACCCAGCCTTTGAGAATGCTAAGATTTTAGTGACTGGCGATAATTTTGGCTGCGGGTCATCTAGAGAACATGCACCCTGGGCAATTGCTGATTATGGCTTTAATACCATTATATCTTCCAGTTATGCCGATATTTTTTATAACAATTGCTTTAAAAACGGCATATTGCCTATCCGTGCGACCAAAGAACAACTACACCTGATCACTGATGAAATTAACAATCATGAGGGCTGTAGCCTAACCATTAATCTTAAAGAGCAAACTGTTAGCACGCCTTTAGGAAATAATTTTACATTTGAAATTGACCCTTTTCGCAAAGAAAACCTCTTAAATGGTCTCGACGATATCGGTTTAACACTCAAGCAAAGCAATAAAATAGATGAATATGAACAACAGCACCGACGCCTCTTCCCGTGGCTCTGGGGTTAAGATTCAATTAATACTAAAAGGCTAACAAGCAACCTAATCGTCATGACTCAAGAAGCCCGGCCCATTCAAATCATGGATACAACACTTCGTGATGGCGAACAAACACAGGGTGTATCATTTACACCCGATGAAAAAGTAAACCTTGCTAAAACACTGCTGGATTCACTTCGAGTTGATCGCATTGAAGTCGCTTCAGCTCGTGTTTCTGATGGCGAAAAACAAGCCGTAACTGAAATTAATGCCTGGGCCAACCAAATGGGATACCCTGGAAAAGTTGAAGTTCTCGGCTTTGTCGATCACACGAAGAGTGTCGACTGGATTAAAGAAACCGGCGGCCAGACTATTAACCTCCTAACTAAAGGAAGTGAAAAACATTGCCATGAACAATTACGTAAAACCCTTGACCAACACGTTAGTGATATTATCCAAACCGTATCTTACGCACAACAGCAAGGGCTTAGCGTTAACGTTTACTTAGAAGACTGGTCCAATGGCTTCAATGATAATCGCGACTACGTTTATCAGTTAATGGACCAAATCCAACGAACTGGCATTAAACATTTTATGCTACCTGATACCTTAGGTGTTATGTCACCTCAAGAGGTTTTTACTAGCTTAAGCGAAATGTGCTCTCATTACCCTGAATTACATTTTGACTTTCATCCTCACAATGATTATGGACTCGCCACTGCAAATGTAATGGCTGCGGTGAACGCTGGTGTTAATTCTGTACACTGTACAGTGAACTGCTTAGGCGAACGCGCTGGAAATGCATCACTTGCTGAAGTAACTGCCGTATTACGCGACAAAATGGGAATGGATTTATCGATTGATGAAGGCCACATAGTCCGCGTTAGCACTATGGTTGAAAACTTTTCTGGCAAACGCGTTGCCGCTAACACCCCCATCATAGGCGCTGATGTTTTCACGCAAACAGCTGGAATTCACGCTGATGGCGACCATAAAGGCGGCCTTTATGAAAGCACTCTCAGCCCTGAACGTTTTTCACGCACCCGAAGTTATGCGCTGGGAAAAATGAGCGGCAGAGCCTCACTATTAAAAAATTTAGAGAAATTAGGCCTTGACCTACCCACCGAGATACAACAAAAAGTTTTAGCTAAAATCGTCCAACTCGGTGACTCAAAACAAACTATTACTACTGACGACCTACCCTTTATCATTGCTGATGTTCTAGAAAATGATAATTACCAACATATCCAACTCATTAGCTGCTCCATTACTAGCGAGCTTGATGCTGTCTCAACAGCAAGCCTCTGCGTTAAAATCAGAGATAGAGAACATACTTCTACAGGGTCTGGCAATGGTGGCTTTGATGCCTCTATTGATGCTATCAATAAAATAATGGCTCAGTATAACTATACCCTTCCAGAACTAGTTGATTATGAGGTTAGAATTCCTAAAGGCGGGCATACTAACGCTCTCACTGAATGCTTAATTACTTGGGAGTATGGCACTGAAGATGTTCGAAAAACACGTGGCGTCCATGCTAATCAAGTTTTCGCCTCAATTTTAGCAACTCTAAAAATTATCAATATTCATCTGCAAGAACAAATAAATACTAAATAGTTTTAACTTATTGTCACTAATAGTCATTATGAATCCTCTAAGATATGGATAAACTTCTGCAATTGCACGACCGTTTTCACATTAAAATCATACAACAGGTATAACTTATTACATTTTAACTCAGCTAATATCGGTTACATCCTGTCTTCTGCTTTAACCATTGACCTTATTAAGTTTTAAACAAGATTCCAATTCAAGTTTTTTTACCCGCTTTGACGTTTTAATTTTTAAATTACTCAATTCCCTATTCTTATTCTTCAAGCAATATTGCCATCATACCTTTAAAAACTTTTATCCAGCAGAAGCCTTTTCAGCCAAGTATATAAACTAACCAAGGGTATTTTATATAGCCGATCTCAACCTCAATTATAATTGAACACCTATCATTATTAAATGTGACAACTTAATTTACCGTGGAATCTACATCTTCAAAAAACATAAAAAACAGCCTCCAAACACTACAACTACCGACAACGTCACTCCTTTTTTGTTGTCGTTACATTAAAACTTACTTGTGGAGTTTAATATTAATGCTGGTACTTGAAGCAGCTCAAGCTGCTTGTTCAATTTTACTCCCTTATGCCATAAAAAAAATTATGGATACCGTTTCACTTGCCCAACTACAAAAAATAGAAGTCTGGAGTGAGGTAGAACCTGCCCTTTGGTTATTTTCTGGGTTAAATCTTGGCATCTTATTATTTTCACGGGCCAGCGGCGCCATGTTAGTACTATTAGGACCAACATTACGCATGCAAGTTCGTCGTGATTTGTTCAGCTATTTACAAGGCCACTCCCAACGATATTTTCAAAGCCATTTTGCTGGGTCATTAGCTAATCGTATTAATGAGGTTGCACTGGGTGTTGCGAATACTATTTGGACAGTATTGTTTGATTTCTGGCCATTAATCATTACCTTTAGCGTGTCGCTAATTTTAATGATGAATGTCAACCTTCAATTAGCGTTGACACTGGCTTTATGGATTGCAGTATACGTACTAATTTCTTTTCTTTTAGCACTAAGGTGCCGACAATATGCTCAAAAATATGCTGCAGCAAGAAGCCTGGTCAATGGCAAAATTGTCGATTCAGTGACCAATATTCACAACGAAAAGCTATTTGCAAGACGAAAATATGAACAGCGTTATTTAGAAAACCACCTATTGCAAGAAGCTAACATTGGGCGAAAAACCTTTTGGTTTATGGAACGTATTCGTTGGTTTCAGTTTGTTTCAGCCATGATTTTAATGTTAGGAATTATGGGCTATGCTCTAACAATTTGGAGCGTGAATGGCATGACTGTCGGCGAATTTGCAATGTCTTCAAGCCTATCATTAATGCTGATTGAACAAGCACGCGGTTTAAGTCGCCGTTTTCTTGAATTTTTTGAATACACAGGAAATATCAATGATGGCGTGAGTCAGATCATACAACCTCATGAAGTTGTTGACCACCCTAATGCACAACCTATTAATGTCACTCACGCTACCATTCAATTTCAAAATATTGATTTCAGCTATGTAGATGATTACCCTGTATTCCAATCACTCAATTTATCAATTAGATCTGGTGAAAAAATAGGCTTGGTCGGATTTTCGGGTAGCGGAAAAAGCACATTATTTAATTTATTATTGCGTCTCTTTGAGCCACAGTCAGGGACCATCTTAATAGACCAACAAGACATTGAAACCGTTACACAGGAAAGTTTGCGTAGTTGTATTACCATGATCCCTCAAGACCCAATATTATTTCACCGCTCACTATTCGAAAATATTCGATATGGGAAATTAAACGCGACCGACGAGGAAGTCATTGCTGCCGCAAAAAAAGCACATGCACATGAATTCATCATGGATTGCGAAGCAGGCTACCAGTCTTTAGTGGGAGAGCGAGGAGTAAAATTATCCGGCGGTCAGCGTCAGCGAATTACTCTAGCAAGAGCAATTCTAAAGAACAGCTCAATCTTGCTACTTGACGAAGCAACCAGTGCACTTGACTCCGTAACAGAAAATCATATTCAAGAGAGTCTAGCTTATCTAATGCGCAATAAAACAGTAATGGTTATTGCACACCGATTATCAACACTTTCTAATTTAGATCGAATTCTAGTTTTTCAAGAAGGAAAAATTGTTGAAGAAGGCAGCCATAATCAATTACTACAATTAAATGGTCATTATGCCAAAATGTGGTTTATGCAGGCTGGCGGCTTTCTACCTCAATCAGAAATTTAACTGTCGCAAACGGTATCGTTTGCAGTAAAACACAAAGTAGGTATCAAGCAGCATTGAAAGTAATCGGCCTAATAACACTCCTATTTTCAAAGCTTTACATATTTATCATGAATTAAATTTTTAATCACACAAACAATAACATCTTTTTTAGCAAACTAATTTTAAAAAAAATCTATTAATTACTAGCTTTACCAAGTGAAAATTAGCCAATTGAAAGAATAAATGTAAGAAAAAATACCGTATGCTTCTAGCCACACGGTATTAATCTATTACATCATATTTTTCAAGATCAAGGTTTTGTTAAACAACTACAATATTGCCCCTAATAAATAAACTAGCTTACCGGCATAGTACGTAATTTCTCTACCACTTTATCGCCAAATTCATCCGTACCAATCATTTTTACACCCGATCCAGGCTTTGAAAGATCAGCTGTCGAATAACCATCAGCAAAAACACCTTGCATCGCAGCCCAAACATTTTTAGCCTCATCTTCCATCCCAAAACTATTTTCTAACATCATCGCAACTGACCCGATCATTGAGTAAGGGTTAGCAATATTTTGACCTGCAATATCCGGTGCTGAACCATGAGAAGGCTCATAATAAGCTTTTTCATCCCCTAAACAAGCTGATGGCATCAACCCGAGAGAGCCTAAAATGCCTCCACCCTGATCACTTAAGATATCACCAAACATATTTTCCATTACCATAACATCAAATTGTGATGGATTTAAACAGAGTAAGGTTGCTGCCGCATCCACCAAAATATGAATAACTTCTACCTCGGGATAGTCCACTGCAACTTCGGCCAACACTTCATTCCACAAAACACTCGATTTTAATACATTACTTTTATGAATATTATGCAGGACCTTTTTACGTTTACTGGCCAACTTAAAGGCTTGATGCATAATTTGTTGAATTTGATTTTCATCATATTCCAACGACTCTTTTACATAGCGTAAACCCTCATCATTCACACCTGATATTTTTTCACCAAAATAGAGGCCACCGACTAACTCACGCACCATAACTAAATCAATGCCTTCGCCAATCACTTCCGCCTTTAATGGTGAAAAATGTGCCAACTCCTTTGGCAATGAAACCGGACGAAAATTAGCATAAGTATTATAACGACGACGTAATGGCAGCAAAGCCCCTCGCTCAGGTTGTTTATCAATAGGAATACGCTTAGAGTCTTCGTGGTTTAAACCAATTGGTCCTTTTAAAATAGCATCAGCACGATCACAAATATCAATTGTCGACTGTGGAAAAGCATCACCAAATTCAAAATAAGCACACGCACCAAATGCCGCAGGCAACAGATCAAACTTAACTGTATTACGCTCTTCAATGAGCTTAAGCACCTTAATTGCTTCGCGGGTTATTTCAGGACCGATTCCATCACCGGCTAGTACTGCAATTGAAAAACTTTTCATTTTTTACCTTAACTTTATTGAGAGGTCGGCACCGACCATTAAAAAAATATTAAAAAACACAACGGAATAAAATCTCGTTAAAAGAGCAATCACGAAGCAATAAAAACCGACTAGGACTAATTTATAAAACTACCACCTTATTTCCACTTGATATTGCACCCAATACTCGGAACCTGCATTGAATTGACTGTATTTCCTTCTAAATAATCATCTAGAGCATTACGTAAGTCCTTCCCTGTTACAGCAATATCATTCTTAGGTGTTGAAGCATCAAGACGACCTCGATAGATACACTGCAAAACATCATCAAACAAGTATAGGTCAGGTGTACAGGCGGCTTTATAAGCACGTGCCACTGACTGGTCTTCATCAAACAAATAGGCATCGAAAGGAAACCCCCAGTCAGCCATCAATGCCGCCATTTTATCTGGAGCATCTTGCGGATAGTTAACAACATCGTTTGAACTAATCGCAATAGTATTAATGCCCTTAGAACGATAACCGTTTGCAATAGCAATTAATTCTGTTTTGATATGAATAACATACGGACAATGATTGCAAATAAACATGATCAATGTTCCGCGTGACCCTTTTAGGCGATCTAAATCTATTTTGGAGGTGGTAACCGTATCCAAAAGATTAAAATACGGTGCCTTTGTGCCTAAAGGCATCATCACTGAACTGGTTGCTACCATTTTTTGGGCCGTTACTATAAATGCATTACATATAAATCGATTAACTGATCATTATAAATTGTTATTACTTTCAAATAAAGAATATGAAGGCGCTTTATCAAAAACGACCCAAAAAGTAACCTGCAATACAATACTTAATGACCATTAAAGGCAATAAATTTTGAAGAAAGAAAAACCAGTCTCCTTTCAAGATACACAAAAATAACCTAAAAACGTTATAATACTAGGTTTTATTTATGAGGATTTAATAATGACAGAGAACTGGATAGCTCCCTCAATTCTTTCAGCTGACTTTGCCAGACTCGGAGAAGAAGTTGATAATGTTTTGGCTGCCGGCGCTGATGTTGTACATTTTGATGTTATGGACAATCACTTTGTACCTAATTTAACCATTGGCCCACTAGTCTGTGACGCATTAAGGAAACACGGCGTCACAGCACCCATTGATGTACACCTAATGATCGAGCCTGTAGATCGAATTATTCCTGATTTTGCCCAAGCTGGTGCTAACTTCATTACCTTCCACCCTGAAGGTTCAGTTCATATTGATCGAACATTACAACTTATTCATGATCAAGGCTGTAAGGCTGGTCTCGTTTTTAATCCAGGAACCCCTCTTCATCATCTAGATCATGTGATGGATAAATTGGATATGATACTACTGATGTCTGTTAATCCTGGCTTTGGTGGACAATCTTTTTTGCCTTCTGCACTCGACAAACTACGTCAAGTCAGAAAAAAAATTGATGACAGTGGCTTTGATATTCGCCTAGAAATTGATGGTGGCGTTAAAATTGATAATATTCGCGAAATTAAAGAAGCAGGAGCTGATACCTTCGTCGCTGGTTCTGCTATTTTTGGCAAACCTAATTACCGAGAAATTATTGACCAAATGCGCTCTGAACTCGCTCAAGCGGAATAAAAAACACTTTAATCTTCAGGCAATACAACCTTGAATTGCTCATTTTTATTAGGGACTGTTATGACACCACAAGACCAGAAAAAAAGAAAAACAGCTGAAGCTGCTATCGAATATATTAACGATGCCCGCGTTATTGGTGTAGGCACCGGCTCAACGGTAAACCACTTTATTGACTGTTTAATTGAATATAAAATTGATATTGACGGCGCAGTCTCAAGCTCTGAAGGCACTACACAACGACTTAAAGAAGCTGGAATTCCTGTCCTTGATCTTAATGATGTCGATGAAGTAAAAGTCTATATTGACGGTGCAGACGAAGTTGACCCTCACAAGCAACTTATTAAAGGTGGTGGCGGCGCTCTAACTCGTGAAAAGATTATTGCTGATGTTTGCAGCCAGTTTGTGTGTATTGTGGATGAATCTAAAATGGTAGATACTTTGGGTGCTTTTCCACTTCCTATTGAAGTAATCCCAATGTCACGAAGCTATGTTGCCCGACAAGTTATGTCACAATTCGGTGGCCAACCCGTTTGGCGCGAAAATTTTATAACTGATAACGGCAATGAAATTATCGACATTCACAACTTAGATATTTCTAATCCTATTGACTTAGAAAAAGCAATCAATGATATTCCAGGAGTCATTACTGTCGGACTCTTTGCTATTAAACCAGCAGACATTATTCTAATCGCATCGGATGATGAAATTAAAGTAATGTAAAAGTTATCACTTTCTAACTGTCATCATTGGGCTGGCTTTGCCGGCCCATTATCACTGACCATCACATCCCGAAAAACTTACATTAACGGTAATAATTGATCTAAGACTTTATTATTTGTTACTAAAATTTGCTCTGGAAATACTCCTGGGTTTCCGGAAAAATCTGTTACCGAACCTCCCGCTTCTCGTGCAATCAAACTACCTGCTGCAATATCATATAAATTAAGTGCTTGCTCCCAAAAAGCATCGACTTGCCCATCAGCAACTAAACATAAATCCAAAGCTGCAGAACCAAATCGCCTTTGCCCGGTTGTTGCTCGTGCAACACGACAAAACCGATCAAGATTATTATCTTCCATATAGCCCCGCAGGCAAGCAAAGCCAGTTGTTATCATTGCGTTTGCCAGATTATCCTCAGAAGAAACATTAATTGGCTGATTATTTTTCCACGCTCCCTGACCCTTCTGAGCAACATAATAATCATCTAAAGCCGGCGCATAAACCACACCAAAAACAACCTCGCCCTCAATTTCCAAAGCAACACTAATTCCCCAAAAATACTGCCCCTTAGAAAAAGAATGTGTACCATCTATCGGGTCGACAATCCAGCGCTTTGATTGGTTTTCACTTTTCCCACTTTCTTCTCCCCAAAAACCAAAATGAGGATAGTGGAATTTAAATCGTTTTTGCAAAAAACTTTCAACAGCAAGATCTGCTTCTGTAACAAGGTCTCGAGGGCTTTTTTTACTTATTTCAAGACGAGCTAAATTATTAAAATAAGTCATTGCTATCGCACCGGCTTCACGAATCTCTTTCTCAATAAGTTCTGTAGAAATAGGCATATCAGCAGATAGTATCAAATAAAAAACAACAAACTATGTGAACACCCAAAGGCTTGGGTATTCACATCGCTTTATTAAAACAACAACGAGAAGATGAATTTAAGAGGACTTTGTCGGCCCAAGAAGATCAGCACCTATAGTACCTCGTAAAAAGGTCAGATAATCAGCACTGGAGACAAGAGCTAACTTTTCTTTGGCAATTGCCAATAAATCTTGCGTGTCAATAGGGTTACTACCATTTAGAGATTGCGTTTTATCAGCATAGCTCTCAATGCTATCAAGATGACGTTGCCAAAGAATAATATCTTTTCGTTGCTTTTCTTCAAGCCGTTCACGATACCAATTTGAAGCCAACATTGATTCTTTAGTGAATAATTGACGAATTTCAGGATCTTGAATGGTCTTACCCTCATATTCTCCATTGGCCATAATATACAATAAGGCTTTCAATGGCGGACAAGCATCATCAACACTGCCATCGTCAATGTATTGTTGTGCAACACGCACGTGAGTTTCTATAATGTTGTTCACACCATCAACATAGTCATCCAAACCTTGTAACTCAGGCTTAAGAATTTCTTCTGTAAAGACAACAACTGGATTGTCAAATAGCTTACCAAGAAAATCATGAACAAAATGTTCGGTAATCCGATAACCCAAGCGACTAGCCAATACTGTTTCACCATTATGATCAAAATCATGCACCGGTTCCAAGTACTCATTTTTAATCATAAATTCAGGGTCTCTTTCTTCAATACTAAGTCTCGTCCAGATCTCAGGAATGAGTAGACTTACATCATGATCGAATCGCATATTAGAACCGATATAGCCAGCAGAACTTGAGAAGCCAGCATACCCTGTCACAATAAAGGAGACTAATGCGTTATTCAAATCCGCTGTCGTTCTTAGCGCGTTGAAAGGACCTTTGGTTAATGCTCCTTCACTACCCGCTCCAGTTGTTGAAGGTGATTTACCCGTCAATGAACTGACAAAGTCCATAAACAATTCCGGTAATTCTTGATAATGAATTGGATTATAAACAGCTAAAGGACGAATACCTGGCTCAGGTGGATTATTTCGACGCCCCGTTAATATAGAATTAACCGGGTGACAAACAGGTGATTCCAATGATAATTTTCGATGCAAACGAATCCCCATGTCAGCAATATATTTTCTTGAAGGATCAAGAATATCAACACGAGTTTCTAGATAACGTGGGTTCTTTGATGGTGCACCATCAACGATCCTAGGATGAGCCGAAGAACAAACGAATTTATCTGAACTTTTAACACTTTCACTTAATAGCGAATGCATCGGTTCGGTAAATTTAGTAAACTTGATGACGTCACTGACAACCTCAGATAAGGTTTCCCCATCCAGTGGTTCATAGTTAGCCAAAAAATTACCTTTTTGAGACAAGTTAAATTCTGTCTGCTTATCATAGCCTGGAATAACCGCATCATCAGGTCGCTGGAACAATCTGTATTCACAATTTTTTATTAACTTAATACTCTCATTGGGTATGTTATCGGCACAATAATCTCCAATAATATCTTTTGGCACGACAACAGAGGCACTGATATCGTCTTCCATTTGTATCTTTTCAGCAGCCATAAAATCTTGTCTCAATTTGAATGTCCGCCAACCTCCATTCTGGTCAAAACCAACACGTAAATAAGAGGCAAGAATCTTACGATAATGCATCCTTAATTCATGTGCTGGTGCACCATCCAAAGTATCAACTGAGAAATACTGACGCCAATCATTATCCCATTCAGCTCGATAAAAACGCTTGACTACAAAAACTAATGCCAGAATATAAGGCGGTATAGATTTCAACCATGCGTTATATTCATCAGTGTGACTGGAAGAAACTGATAACAACTTAATCACAGAGCCTAGACTACGCGCCTCACTTAATGGGTGGCGTGTTGGATCATGATCCTCATGCTCATGTCCGGGCTTAAATCGACCCGTAAAATCTTTATCAAAAATATCTTGAACACTATCAAAATCTTGTTGTAAATCATTAACAAACAAAGGGTTATATAAAATAGCATCTTCAATAGATTTTGAAATCTCTGATTTACCACCGCCAGATACAGTACAAGGTTTATGACAAAATGTACCTTCTGGGTCAGTCCCGACTAAATACCATGTATCAACATCGGGATGCTTTTCCATTTCTATTTTATAGCCATTAGGCTGCATATAAACTCGGTCAGGCTGAAGCCGAATAACGTGCTTGTTTCGCCCTTTGTTCCAAGTAATTGTTTGTGCATTTAAATCCATACGCAAATCTTGCGGCACATAAATCAATTGGGGATATCTTTTATCAATCCCATAGCCTTCAGGTAAAACATCTATAACATCGCCATATTGCATCGCAACATCGTTGAAATCATACCCAGACTGTCGAGTTGGACTACCAATACCATATTCTTCGCCGTGATTCCTACGACAGAAGGCTAATGCTCCCCCAGCGTGCTCTTCTTCAGCTAACCCATACAAATTAGCAGCGTAAGTAATTTGAGTTTTAACTTCTTTTTTACAATAGCCAAAATAATTATCAGCTATTAGTGTAATAATCACACCTTGATCCGTTCGTGCTGTAATTTTAAATGCTTGGCCATCATTGTAAAGCTCATCAGATGCCTGCCAACACATCCCATCATGACGCTGCCTCTCCGTTGCATCATTCCAATGCGGCAGACCAAGTTCTTGTTTAGTAAAACCAACTAAATGTGGTGCCAAAATCACACAACCGGTATGACCACTCCAATGTCTTATATCTAAAGCTGAATCATTATCAGGTAAAGCTGGATTTCCTGCATTACCAAAAATACTTTCAACAAAATCTAAATTACTGACCAAACTACCAGGGGCAAAGAAACGCACTTCCATCGATTTTTCATCATCAATCCCAGGAATTTCTGGACAAACCGTTGGTCTTAACAGTAAAGACGCAAACAATTGTGCCTGTTCGGGCTGATTTGAACAAAAAGGAATAGACAACAACTCAGGTGTTGATTTAATCGCATGCTTTAATAGCCAAGCAAAAGTTTCTTTTGGAACTTCTTTTTTATCACCGGCAACTGGTAAACCATCAGCAGCAACATGAAATGACCCTTTCGTAGTCCTACGATCACTCGCTGGGTTATGCAGCACACCTTGGTTTATTTTATAACTCGTCACATAATCTGACGTGTATCTTTCCTCACCTTTAGTAATCGATAATTCTCTAGCTATACCATGACGATCCAATTCAAAAGTGATCGTTGGCAATTGTGGGATCTGTTCTAGATTCAAATCTGACAAATAATCATTCAGAAAATCTTGAATTCGTTGATCGACAGGATAACGCGTAGTCGCCAGTTGACGGCTTTTCTCAAGATAATTACGCATCATATCTTGCGTTGTTAAAGAAACACCTGATCTGTCTTCATCTGAGCACACAGATTGGCCACAAGACGCTAATTTTAGATTAATATATTCATGCAACTCTTCTTGATCTAATCCCGACTGACTCTCTCCATTAGAGATCCCCAAAGCATGTGACAAGTCCATCATTTCACCTAATTTTAAACTTAAAATATATACTAAAAACCTTGAATAACTCAAAGCACAATTCTTAGATATTACATGAGCTATATCTGTTTTTCAACATTAACAATCCATAACAACCTGAATTCTCACTGCCTAACCACTGACATTAATCCAGTTGACATTCATTTTCATAAAAAAATTCATACAAAAACCAATCTTTTACAAAAAGTTAGCTATAAAGTTCAAAATATTTATTAGAAGATTTTACTTACAAATCGTATAATTCAACAAAAAAGGTGGCCAAATGCAATTTTCCCAAGAAAAAATAGACGAATTAAATTTACTACTCCAATTCAATTTAGACTCAATGCAACTCGGTATCAAAATTCATTCCTCTGCAACCCCTGATGAAATTGAGGCAATTAAACGACTATATAATAAAGGCATGGTCACAGCCCCTGATGGCGGCTACCTCACTGATCTAGGGCATACCAGTGCCGATCATGCGCAAGCACTTTTTAGATTACTCTGAATACAACAGATCTCATAGGTTAAAGAAATATTCCATTATTCATTGCGCGACCAACATCATCTTGGATTCTATATAAATGCCTAACCTCAACAACCCGCCCCCATCGTTAATACTTCATAAAAGACAACTGAAAAAGTTACGTCGAGCATTAGGGATTTTACAAGGAACGCAATTATTATCGACATTACAACACGAAACACAAAGTACAGTCTCCCATGACCAAGCTAAACGCGTCACTTATCTAACTGATTTATTTTATAGAATTCATCGCGAAATACACCATGACTGGCAAGAACAAGAAACAGCCAATCACCGCCCCGGATTTATGCCAAATGCGAATAAAAGACGCATTTTTAGAGAAGTTATTAAAGATCTTGTTTTAGAGAACGAACTCAATAACAATACTGCACTATTTGACAAAAATGGCTTTGTTATAAAAACAGACAATATCGCCCATCGACTCGCTAACTTTTATCATAAAATGCGTGCGGCTCGCCCTTTTGATTATGGCAACCGAATCACCTTAAATTACTTCATCATCACCCTTGGTAAACTTCCCGCATTCAAATCTGTTTATGAGCAAGGGATAGATTTTCGTCGTCTTGAAGCTCAAGATACCATCGTCCTACATCAGCCGGACAGCACACTAAATGAAGTCACTACAGCCTTTCAACACGCACTTAACCCGACACTAACCAAATCTCTTAATAATATTCCCAACCAATATGGCCAATGGCCTGAAAATAAAATCTTTATTTCAGGCATCCCCTTTTTATCTCACACCACTAAAGATGGCATTCTGTGCTTAGTGACTATCAATGGAGCCATCGTCCCGCTGGAAAGCATTAAAGATCAAATATTTATCAAAGGTCGTCAATTTGCAGATACTCCTCTTGATACTGCAGATAAAATCATTGGTTTTTTACCTGGCACTGAAAAACTACGAGCTTCAGACAAACACGAAATCGACGGCATCAACATCTCTCAACCAACAACAGCACCGCTGTTTTGTCTTGATGTCAATATGCTAACCGGACTACGCTCACCGAGTCACACAGAGTTAATCGAACTTTTAAAGAAAATTGAAGGTAATAACAAACACGTTATTTTTAGTCTGGCTAATAACCCAGCCTTAAAAAACAAACTGCTAACGGCAGCCAATGGAGATAACCGGTTAGAACGGACTATCGAAATTGGTTATGCACGACTCAATAAAGTTATAAAAAAATTAAATGCCATTGTCGTTGGTATCTTTGAAAACAAAACCACCGACCCTAACTCAAAATTATTTATGTGTATGGGTGGAGCCGGTGCAGGTAAAACCGCAGTTGAAGAAATCGCTAAAGCACAGTGCGGTGATAACTTTGTCATTGCCTCACTAGATGATTTTCGTAAACAGAGTGACCTTTATAACGTCTTAACTGCTGCCAATCATCATAGCGATGATTATATTTACGTTGAGCCTTTTGCCAACAGACTTAGGCATTTAGTGGCCGAGAAAGCTAAAAGCAACCGCATAAACATACTATATGATGGCACCTGTATACCTTACACACCCCGCTATAAAGACATAATCAATCAATTCTATCTAGCCGGTTTTCATACAGAAATAACTGCAGTCGATGCCTTCCTCGTTAAACCTGCTGGGCGTGAAGATGAACTACAACGCTCTGTAGTTGCTGACAGCGTTAAAGAACGGTTTAAAACAACAGGCCGCGCCCTCCCTTGGGTTGTTACCATAGACAAGCATATTCGCGCACCCCGCTCTTTCCTCTCTGCCCTCGAGGATTCTCACCTTAATAAAATATCACTATTTGCCAATGATGGAGCACGCAACCAACACTACCTCGTCGCTGAAAGTTTTACCTTTAGCGCAATTAAGCAAGAAGAAATAAAAAATCATCAACGTCAAGGCACCTTAGCAACTTTCTATAAGAACCTGATTGTCAACCACCCAGACTCTACACTCAAACATCTTTCACAAAACCAAAACCAAAACATTGAATCATTAATGAAATTAAACCCTTTATTAATCGAAGAAAATGTTGCTTATTTAACCTACCGAAACCAACACGGTAACCGTGTGTTAATTATCTATAACACACAGCGAATGATTGACTTTATTGAAAAGAGCCAGTTAAACCCTAATGCTTCCGGAGAAAAGGGCCTGTTACATAAACCTGAATCACTAGCTTTTGATGTTGACCCCCAAGGGCAAAAACCTTGGATTAAACGACTACAGGGGACTCGTCATGCTGACTACGAAACAGATGCTCAATAAGCTTTCATTTCAACTATTTCTTTTAGCACCCAGGTCTCTTGCATCTGCCCATCGATAAAGCAACAAGCTGATAATAAATGCGGGTATAGATAAAATTAATGTGACATATTCACCAATCATAAACACCCCTACTGTGACAAAAAAACTACCAATAGCACCAGTAATACCACCCCAAATAAGAACATTAATAACCATCTGCCGAAACCAATCGGGTCTAACTTCTTTTTTCATCACATTTAATCTCTCATCAAAACACTTTAATACACCACACTAGCGTGCTATTAATAAATTAAAAGAACAAGCCAGCACTTAAAATGAATACTCACACTTGAACAAAATTATTTATAATCACACGTTTCAATAAAACTACTGCCCCAATACTTGGGCTTATTCCAAACACCTTACTCGTCTAGTCTCAATGAAATATTTTTCAATCCTATTCCTCACAGCAAGTCTCCTATCAGCCTGTAGTTATGATTACATTCAAATTCCACGTAATCAGCAAACCGAATCGTTTTACCTTAAAGCAGCCAAATTAGAAACTCCGCCACAAAACCAACAAACCACTAATTCAACGGCAAAGGCATCACGGACTAAAAAAAATGAAATACCAACCCTCAGCCAATTAAACATACAAAACAACATTTATTCATTAACTATCTACAGGCCATTCAATGAGTCTTGGGCCTTAATCGAGAAAGTTCTCACTCACAAATCCATACCTATTAAAGACCGTAATCGTAAGCGGGGCTTATTTATTATCAGCTCAAACGACTATTTGAAGTCACATCATCAAAAAGAAAGTTTCCTACCCTTTTCAGTTACCGAATTATTTTCTACACCCCAAGACGATCAAGAAATCAACCTAATACTTACCCAAAAAGAAAACTCAATACAGCTTTATGTCAAATGGAATGAGCAAACTGAAAAGACTGGCAACAGTCCATCCGATAACCATCCACCACCCTTAAACCAATCGAATGACGAGGCATTAGTTACATTACTCAAATCAATTGATGAAACCATTAATAGCGGCACAATTCCATTACGACAATAAATTTTCGTATTGCATTCTATCGTTAATCTACGCTTTCGCTCGACAGAAAATCACCCATCAACTCTCATAGCTCTTATAACTACCAAAAGCAGCTTTCCAATCTTGATTAAATTGTTCAATTGCTGGCTGAACAATGCGAGAACTAAACAACCCTTCAACCACATTAACCGGCAACGTGATAGCTCCTACGCCAAGTTTTAAAACGCGCAAGACCTGCTGACTATTTTTGAAACTGGCCGGCAATAAGACCGAATCAAGCTGGTTACGATCGAGTAGATCTTGCAAGTCTGAAACGACAGCCACACCATCAATGCCTAATACATCCATCCGATTAACATAAGGCGCTAAATAATCTGCACCACACATTGCCGCTAAAAAACCTTGTTCTGCACTATAAATAGCTGTGGCCAGGACAGGAATCCCACGTTGCTTGATTTGACGAATAGCCGCTAAACCTATTTCAGTAGTGGGTATTTTGACAACAATATCATAGGGTAATGTATGTAGTTGTTGTGCCTCGAGAACTATTCCTTCTACCGACTCTGAAACAACCTGAACATGAATCCGTGCATTATCCCCTAAAAGGAATGTGACTTCAGGCAACAAGCGATCAATCCCGCGGTCTGCTTCAGCTAATATCGAAGGATTAGTAGTAATCCCTCTTAAAGGCAAACAATAATTAAATCGGGAAACCTGCTCTAGATCCACAGTATCTAGATAAAGCTCAATCATAAAACTCCTTATCTATGTAAAATAAAAATATTTTTACACTGAGACCTTTGCACGAAACACAGCAAAACAACTGATTATCAATAGGACTCATCCG
>CAZEVO010000015.1:0-3529 GCA_964515235.1 uncultured Methylococcaceae bacterium
ATAATATTAACTCGTGATGTCAACGTTGTGATTATTCCTGATGGAAACCATGACACTTTAAAAAAAGGTGCAACGGTTTCTATTCACCAAGCATTAGGCAACAATTACACTGTAGTTACTGAATATGGCAATATGGTCCGAATCTCAAGTAATGATGCTGATGCCTTGGGTAAAGAAGTACATTCCTTAAAAACATTGGTGACGGACACCGACCCTGAGTCTGTTGAAAAAAACTGCTGGGAAGTAATGCGCACCGTTTATGACCCTGAAATACCAGTAAATATTGTCGAGCTTGGCCTAGTCTATAACTGTAGAGTTACCGCTGTTAGTGACGCCTTAAACGATGTTTATGTCGAGATGACTTTAACTGCCCCGGGTTGTGGCATGGGCCCGGTAATCCAGAGCGATGTAGAAAAATGTATTCGCGCCCTACCGAGTATCGACAATGTCAATGTTGAAGTGGTTTTAGACCCTCCCTGGTCCCAAGAAATGATGTCAGAAGTTGCCAAAATACAACTCGGATTAATTTAAATTACCAGATACTTTCGCCAATCTGTATATTAAATCAGTGAAAAATCATTCATTAACCAAGCGTCCTTTCTTGAATCTCTTTGCACTAATGACAAGACCTTCAGAGTCCCACTGGGTTTCGACACCTTCTTTCAAACCATTTTTGTAATTAACTTCTAATTTTTTTTGCCCATTAGGGTGCCAATAAATGACTGGACCTGACTCAAGCCCCATAACATAATTTACATCAGACAATTTTCGCCCCCGCTCATCCCACTCGGTATACACGCCGTGCTGTTTACCTGACTTATGATGGCCTTCCCATTCTTTCTGACCATTTTCATACCAACCCTTCCACAGGCCTTCTTGTTGGTTATTAACTGCTTGTCCTTCTGATTTTTTTTGACCACTCTCATACCACATGGTCATAACGCCATCCATAACGCCATTTTTAAAATAGTTCTGTAATTTTTTTTGCTTGTTGACATAATGCTGCACATAAAAACCCGTATACGGCTCATCATCTCCCTGTGCATACTTCAGTCCTTCTTTATCAATCAATGAAGATTCTTCACGATCCTGCGAGCATGCTATAAGGCTTATACTTAATAACACACACAATATTTTATAAAAAACTTTCATTAATAACACCTTCAATACTCTTGATTAATGGACAATCAACTAGCACGATCAGCAAGTACACTATTATGATCGTGACCGCGTTTTTGGTCTTGTTGACTTTTTATTCAAATCAGCTGGTTTATGTTGTTTAAGGTTGACATGGTCAAACAACACTTGTAATTCTTTATCATTAAGCTCATAAAACAATCGCGCTTTTAATTTTTCCGGCAAAAAAACTGGCCCATAGCGAATTCGCATTAGTCGATTCACGACTAACTCTTGAGACTCCCATAACCTTCTAATTAATCTATTTCTGCCCTCTGTTACGGTTACTTTATACCAAGTATTTATACCTTCACCGCCAGCAAATTCAATACTATCGAAATGGGCTAATCCATCTTCAAGATCAACACCATTTTTGAGTCGTTCTAATACTTCATCGGTAACCTTACCAAAAACCCTAACGGCATATTCTCGAATAATTTCAGTGGATGGATGCATTAAACGGTGTGCTAGCTCACCATGATTAGTAACCAATAATAACCCTTGAGTATTAATATCAAGCCGACCTACCGTTATCCAACGACCCACTGTCAACTTGGGTAATTGCGTGAAAATTACCGGCCGCCCTTCAGGGTCTCGCCTAGTAACCACTTCGCCGGTAGGCTTGTAATAAACCAAAACCCTTGGCACCTGTTCAGCGAACTTCTCTAAATCAACACGCCGCCCATTAACCTTAACTAGATCGCCAGGTACGATGCGATCTCCTAAAGTTGAAGGTTTCTCATTAACTCTTATTTTACCCTCTGTAATCCAACGCTCTATTTCACGCCGAGAACCTAATCCTGCGCGTGATAAGACCTTCTGAATGCGTTCACCAGACTGAGGTTTAGTTTTTTTCGGTGCGGTTCCCTCTAATTTCGACGTAGCCACTGTCCGCTTACTTGGTTTTTGTTTTTTCAAGAAACTGACTGCCTTATTAAATGTTTAAATCATTGGCCAAATCGTTTTTGTTCTCCTGAACATCTATCGTCTTATCCGTTGACTGCAACTCTTCAGCTAAAATCTTTTTTTCTATTTCTTCATCAAATATGCGAATGTCTTCAATTGACGGTAAATCCTCCAGCGATTTTAAATTAAAATAATCAAGAAATTGTTTGGTTGTCCCCAAAACTGCCGGGCGGCCCGGAACGTCTTTATAAGATAAAACGCGAATCCATTCCCGCTCCATCAGGGTTCTTATAATATTCGAACTCACGGCAACACCTCTGATTTCTTCTATTTCACCCCGTGTAACGGGCTGACGATAAGCAATAATGGCTAAGATCTCCAAAAATGCTCTACTATACTTGGGTGGCTTTTCCTCAAACAAACGCGAAACCCATGGCGATAACTGTTCACGGACCTGAAAACGATAACCACTTGCAAGTTCTCGTAATTCAATGGAACGGTCTTGATAGTCCTCAACAATCAAATCAATCGCCTCTTGTAAATCAAGTGTATCCGGTCGTTCTAATTCTGGAAAAATATTTCGTAGTTGACTGGTGGTCAGAGGTTGTTCTGATGCAAATAAAATTGCCTCAACCTTATACTTTAGCAACATTTCATGCCAATTCTTTTCATTAATTAACTCCTCTGACTTGGAACTCTGACTGACCGGCTGACTGACTGATATCAAGGTACCCTTCTTTACAAAGCTCGAGGACAGCAATAAAGGAGACAACGACGCCTTGACGGCCTTCGTCCTTATTGAATAGCTCTGAAAAAACAAGATAATCGAATTCTTTAAGTTTCTCCAAAATGATTGACATTCTTTCACGAATTGACAAAGGCTCCCGGGTAATATGATGGTGAGTAACTTGTTCAGCATGTTGTAAAACATTCTGAAACGCTAACAATAATTCTTTTAGATCTACATCCGGCAATCTTTTTTCAACATCAATCGTCGAACAATCAGGGTCAATAACAAAGGTATCACGTTCATTACGAGGTAAACGGTCTAATTCTTCAGCAGCTTTCTTTATCAAATCATATTCCATCAGTTTACGAATCAAATATGCTCTTGGGTCTTCCTCATCATCCTCTTCTGGGTCATTATCCTTTGGTAATAACATCCGAGACTTGATTTCAGCAAGTAATGCTGCCATCACTAAATATTCTGAAGCCAACTCAAACTTAAAGTCAGAAATCATATCGATATAAGCGACGTATTGCTGTGTGATTTGTGCAATAGGGATATCAAAAATATTAATATTTTGTCTTTTAATCAGATATAACAGTAAGTCTAAGGGGCCTTCAAAAGTTTCTAAAAAAACTTTAAGACTATCAGGTGGGATATATAAATCTTCAGGTAAGGTTTCGTAAGCCTCCCCTGCTACTACAGCCAACGGTGCAGTTG
>CAZEVO010000015.1:3629-42691 GCA_964515235.1 uncultured Methylococcaceae bacterium
AGTTTTCAAATCATTCACCATCATTGATTCTGGTTCCATATCTTCGAATCACATCCCTGCAAGACTAAAAAAGAATTGTTGAAGATAATAAAGCGGATAACCCAAAACAGCGCTGAGCGTATCTGTCATCAACAACACTAACAAAACGATTAAACCGAGCCATTCAATACGATTAAAGTAATCAGCCCACTTAGGCGGAAGCATGCATGCAAAGATTCGACTGCCATCCAAAGGCGGCACTGGAATGAGGTTTATTAGCGCTAAGACTAAATTAATAGAAATTCCTGCAATCCCCATATAAATTAGTGGTGATGAAATTGACTCCATTTCAACTGAAACTCCAATCCGAGTGACCCCCGCCCAAAGTAATGCCATAAAGACATTAGCTACAGGTCCTGCAACTGCCACCAGCGCCATATCAACCCGTGGGTGACGTAAATTATTACCATTAACCGGGACCGGCTTCGCCCATCCAAAAATAAAACCGGTAAAGGATAAAATTAAAATCACCGGAACCAGTACGGTCCCAATCCAATCAATATGCTTAATTGGATTTAAGGTTAACCGCCCCAACATAGAAGCCGTATTATCTCCTCTAAGTTTAGCAACCCAACCGTGTGCAACTTCATGAACGGTTATGGCAAAAACCACCGGAATAATCCACACGACTATCCTCTGTGCTAACGTTAATTCATCCATAATACTTCTTATGTAATTTCAATAAAAAATGGGTTAAAAGCACAACGTTTATCCTAAATAACCCGCACTAAGATATTCCTAATAGCGCTGTTACGCCTTTACCTTGACGAATAATCTCAGGATTTCCTTCTGGAAAAGCAATAATGGTCGTAGGTGCATAATTAATCACTCCTGAATCAATAACCAAATCTACCTTTTTTTCCAAACGCTCCCTTATCTCTTGCGGATCAGTTATTGATGACTGATCTCCAGGTAAAATTAATGTTGAACTAAATAATGGCTCATTAAATTCATTTAATAATTCCTCAGCAACACGATGGTCAGGAATACGAACCCCAATTGTTTTACTCTTAGTATGTTGGAGTTGTCTAGGAACTTCTTTGCTCGCCTTCAAAACAAAAGTAAATGGCCCCGGTGTTAGCATTTTAATCAACCTAAACGCATCATTCTCCATTCTTCCTAAGCTAGACACTTGCGCTAAATCTTTACACATCAAGGTGAAATTATGTTTATCACTTAATTGCCTTATCGCACAAATTCTATTTAAAGCACTCTTACTCTCTAGTCGACACCCTATAGCATAGGAGGAATCTGTTGGATAAGCAATCACACCTCCGGATCGAATAATATCAACTGCACGGTGAATCAGTCTTAATTGTGGATTTTCAGGGTGAATTGAGAAATATTGCGCCATAGTGGTAGTTTAAAATAGATGTCTCATTTACCCTAATGATTCCGTAAAAAAGACTCTTAAAAAACCAATTACCCTTCAACAACTTCTGAATTATCAACCCATGAAGGATCCCATAATTTTTCCAAGGCGTAAAACTCACGTGCTGTCGCAGTCATTAAATGAACAATTACATCGCCTAAATCGATCAGCACCCAATCAGAACCGGGATTACCTTCAACCCCCAATGGTTTTACCCCCTTCTTTTTAACAGACTCACCAATATAATTTGCTAAAGACTGAAGATGACGCTCTGAGTTACCGGTTGCCACTACCATAAGATCACAAACACTGGTTTTTCCCTGAACATCAATCTGTACTATTTCAACTGCTTTTTTTTCATCTAAAACACGGATAATATCCGTGCGTAATTCTTCAATCTGCATGTAACATCCTATTTGAGTTTAAGCGCGATCATTACAAACTTCATAAAGCAGTGAAATTGTCATGATAAAGGTCATTTTCTGCAATATATTTTATAATGTTATCTGGAAGAAGAAAATCGATACTTTCATTATGCACTATCTTATGTCTGATTTGGGTCGCTGAAATATCCAATTGAATTCCCAATTGAACATATAGACAACCATGTTTGAACTGCACCAAATCGGTCATATTTTGAGTTAGCCTTGTTTGTAAAAAAGATTGCAAAGTCACTGCGTCAAAAGAATTCCCCGGACGTTGCATCACAATAATATGTGCATAATCAAATAACTGACGCCACTGAAACCAATTTTCAATTCCAGCAAAAGCATCGCTGCCAAGAATCAATAATAATGATTGCTGGGGAAATTCATTTCGCAGCGACTTTAGTGTTTCAATCATATAAGAGGGTTTGTCACGCACGATTTCCCGTGAGTCAACCACAAAACCAGATAAACCTTCTGTTGCCTTCTGCAACATAATAAATCGTTGTTCCGCCGTAGCAACTGGTCGACCACGATGTACTGGTTGAGCACACGGCACCAATCGAACCTGATCTAGACTAAACCTCTCCTTGACTTCTAGAATCGTTCGTAAATGACCAAAATGAACCGGATCAAAGGTTCCTCCATAGATGCCAATCATTGCATCAGACTTAGGTTCTAATTTGGCCATCACCAAAAACAATATATTTTAGCGTGGTCAGTCCTTCCAGTCCCACAGGACCACGAGCATGTAATTTATCAGTGCTAATGCCTATCTCCGCGCCTAAACCATATTCAAAACCATCAGCAAAACGGGTTGAAGTATTTACCATGACGGAGCTAGAATCGACTTCTCGGAGAAACCGTCTCGCTGAACTATAATTTTCAGTCACAATTGACTCAGTATGCGCAGAACTAAATTTCTCAATATGCGCAATCGCATCATCAATACCATCCACAATTTTAATCGATAGAACAGGAGCCAAATATTCTGTACTCCAATCTTCATCCGTTGCACGCTGGCACCCTGGAATTAAAGCACATGACTTTACACAACCTCTTAATTCAATACCTTGCTCTAGAAACTGAGCACTTAGCCTCGGCAAAACAGCTTTAGCAATACCTTCTGAAACTAACAAGGTTTCCATAGCATTACAAACCCCATAACGCTGCGCTTTCGAGTTAAAAGCAATTTTTATGGCTTTCTCAATATCAGCATCGTCATCAATATACACATGACAAATACCATCTAAGTGCTTAATCACTGCAATACTTGCTTCATTTGAAATTCGCCGAATGAGCCCTTTACCTCCTCGCGGCACAATAACATCAATATAGGAGTCCATCGTTATCATCTCCCCTACGGCATCGCGATCAGTTGTTTCAACAACTTGAACCGCCGCAATAGGCAAACCCATTTCAGCTAATCCTTCCTGAATACACAGAGCAATGGCCTGATTAGAATGAATTGCCTCAGACCCACCTCGTAAAATTGTTGCATTACCGGACTTTAAACATAATGCTGCAGCATCAGCTGTTACATTTGGCCGAGACTCATAAATAATACCCACAACACCGAGTGGGACACGCATTTTACCTACTTGTATGCCACTGGGTCGAAAGTTCAAATCACTAATTTGCCCAACAGGGTCAGGTAAGTCTGCCACTTGCTCCAACCCTTCCGCCATCGCAATAATACGCGCCGGCGTTAAAGCTAAGCGATCCAATAGTGCAGAATCTAAGCCTTGCGCCTCTCCTTTATCCAAATCCTTCTTGTTTTCAACAATTAATTGCTCCTGATTACCTCTAATCCGCTGAGCAATTACTTTTAAAGCTTTATTCTTTTTATGACTTTCAACACCTTTTAAGATCTTCGCTGCTGTTTTCGCATTAGCACCTAGACCCTGCATATATTTTTTAATTTCCAAGACACCACTCACTCTCAATAAACTCTCATTTAAGGTATTATTTTCTAAATTCCGCTTAAACAAAAAATACAAAATTTGTAATAAGGCGTAATTTTACTAGAAATCTAATATCGAGACTATGAAAGGTGCTGATAATCCATATAATGGACTGCCTTTCTTAATTTATTTTCACTTTTAATCCTTCGTTCAGCAAATAAATGAATATAATGAATCATATCCTGATCAAGCGTAACCAATCTCAAAGATGCCTTTATTCATCTTCCTCAACTTGTGTTTAAGCATCTTGGCCCAAAGCCAGCATGAGTTTCAAGCAATCTTTAAACTTGCTGAATCTGCTTACCTTGGTGTATTTTTTATATCCATAGCAAGCATTGCAATGATGATAAAAAAATTACCTGTCGGGTTAAAGTTTGATCTATTTGCCTCAGGAAGTTTACTCATTTGGTTTTTTCGCTGGCATCATTACTACCGTGATGATGCACCGATGTTCTATTTATTTCCGTTATTCTTTGTTATTTTAACGGCGACAGTCTCGTTAATTTTCATTAATCGCCGGCATCTGTTTGATTACGAAACAATCCAAGCCTTCCAATATTATTCCGATAACCTTAAGTTTTATAATTTTTTTATCTTTGCTGCAGTCATCGGAAGTTTATTCTTAACTAATCATTTTATTGCCTACCCCGTTACCATTGTCGTCCTGATGCTCCGCTTTATTTTATCGTCTTGCCTAGAAAAGAACACGCCACATTAACGCCGTCTAATAACACCGGTTTTTGTTTTCTTTATACGCTGATAAGTCTATTGTGTTCTGTTTAAAATTCACTGCAAATGCCCCGGTGTCAGATACATTAAATGCTTCAATACTTTTACGTTTATAACGCTCTAAGACCTCGGAGCTTGGGAACTTAAAACGATTCCGGTAACCTGCTGGAATCAAGACCCAACGCGGACTAACTGCTGATAAAAAAACTTCTGAAGAAGATGTATTACTGCCATGATGTGGTGCGATTAGAACATCAGCCTTTAACTCAGCTTTCAGTTGATTCGTTAAAAAGACTTCTCTTGGCAATTCAATATCTCCCGGTAAGAGTACCGACCCTGAGAATGAAGAAACTTTTAAAACACAGGAGTTATTATTTCGTGTTTTAAAACGTTTATTACCAGGTGATAAGATACTAAAAGTAACCCCATCCCATTGCCACTGTTGACCTTGATTACATACCGAGGGTTTAAGTGTAGAGAATGCTTGTGGTTCACTCGTTATCACTTCCTTTACATCCATCACCTTTAAAATGGACTGAACCCCTCCAATGTGATCATTATCACTATGACTAACCATCAGAACGTCAATAGTATTTAGATTATTGAACCGAAGAAATGGTATAACAACACGCTCACCCAAATCACCTGTTGGAAACCGGGCACCAGTATCGTACACTAAAGTATGATTTGCAGTTTGGACAACAGCTGATAACCCTTGACCCACATCCAGTAAAGTCAGCTTATACTCTCCTCTTTCAACACTCTCAGGAATAACCATTAAAATAGGCCCTAGAAAAACCAATCCTAACCAACGACCCGGTAATCCTCGGGGCATCATTAAAATCATAGCGCCTAAAAATGCTAACACCCACGAAAAAGGATTAGAATTTGCAACATTAACAATAGCAAAATCCTGACGAGCCAAAACTGACAACCCGCCCAATAAGATATCAAAACCCAATTCAACTATTTTAAAAATCAATCCTCCCAAAATATCAGAAAAAAAACTTGCCATCACCGACAGCATTAATAAAGGAACAATCCAAAATGTTACCAATGGAACAGCAAAAGCATTAGCTAACGGGGAAAGTACAGAAAATTGTTGAAAAGATGCAATTAACAACGGCATCAGACCAACAATTAAAATAATATGGACCTTTATTGTGGATAACCCGTAGCCCGGTGATCTTAACCGTGCAGTCAAGACATACTGTATTAATCCCACGGCTGAAAAAGATAACCACATCCCTGCTGATAATATGGCGTAAGGATTTAGCAAAACTACAACTAATAATGCTAATAAAAGTACATTTATAGGTCGGCTATGGCGTTGCCACATAATACTCAGCATGATCACCACCAACATGGTCAATGCTCGTTGCGTAGGAATAGTAAACCCGGACAATGCAGCATAAAATGAACTGACGACAATCGTTATCCCTGCAGCTAATTGAGGTGGCGAAATCAGAAAACCCTTAAACCGAGTCAACCCCTTAAGCGTAATAAAATAGGCTATCGCTGCAATTAAACCGATATGCATTCCTGAAATAACCACCAAATGAATGGTTCCAGTATTTTTAAATAACTGCCATTGTTCTTGACTAATATTCGCTTTATACCCTATAACCAAAGCCTCCGAAACCCCGTAATAAGGGGAGTGGCTCATTTGTTTAGTCAATAGCATATGAAAATATTGACGCCAATTAGCACTGCTGAAATCATCAACTGACGATTCCATGAGTACGCCAACAGGGTGCGCTCGAACATAACCATTCGCGCCAATTCCTTGAGTAAACAGCCACTTTTCATAATCAAATCCACCTGGGTTAGCATAGCCATGTGGTTTCTTCAGGCGCACCGTGAACAGCCACTTCTGACCGGCACGTATATCCCTAGGAGGACTATACCAGTTGAGTCTTATTTTCTCTGGGATTGGCCCATTTTCTGAATGAGTAACTTTTAAATCAAACTTTGTTCGATACTGATCTTTTATCGGTAATCCTGAAACAACCCCTACCACTTTTATATCCCGTCCTTCCAAATAAGTTGGTAATTGATGTGCATTGCTCCACAACCCCCAACTCATCACCCAGAGCAACCCTCCTAAAAAAAAGACTGCATACTGTTTTTGACAATAAAAAAGGCCAATAATAATAACAACACAAAAAAACACCATCACCCACAAATTATGGGTACAACTATGCAAATAAAAAACAATACCTGAAACAAATAAAATAATTCTTACTACCATAACGAACCACCCATTCAGTCATTGTCTGTCAAGGGATATGTATAAGAGTATTTGAATTAAAGTGACTTTCTAGAGAAGATGAATTAATATGATTTCGCAATAGCTTAACGTTAGGGGCCTCAAATTAATATCGAATAGAGAACTATGGCTAAAAAAATAATTCAACGTTTCATGCCTAGTGATGAAACTATAAAGAATAATAAAAGCCTTAAATTTCTGGGTGATCGGTTACACGACCCGAACCTTTGGCACTTAAACAGGCGATCTGTAGCTAAAGCATTTGCTATTGGCCTGTTCTTTGCCTGGGTGCCTCTTCCGACACAAATGGCAATGTCTGCCGCGGTTGCTTTTTATTTCAGAGCCCATCTTGCAATTTCAGTCGCACTGGTTTGGATAACCAATCCGCTCACAATGCCACCGATGTTCTATTTTGCCTATTTAGTCGGCTTATGGGCAATGCAAATACCGCCTTCTGACGCCGAATTTATTTTCTCTGTCGATAACATCCTAACCACGCTGGGTGATAGCTGGCAACCGTTCTTAGTCGGTTGTTTTATTTTAGGCGTTGGTAGTTCAATACTGGGTTTCTTTGGCATTCATGCCGCTTGGCGCTATCAGGTTCTATCTAACTGGAAAAAAAGAAGTCAAAAAATTAATTTGTAATTAAACCATCTTCCATGTGTAAGACAGTATCCATTCTTTCCGCTAACTGTCTATCATGTGTGACAATCAGGAAACTAACACCCATTTCCTGATTCAATCCCGCCATTAACTGATAAAGTTGCTCGGCAGAGGCACTATCCAAATTGCCGGTTGGCTCATCGGCTAAAATACACTGAGGGTTATTAATCAATGCTCTGGCAACAGCCGCACGCTGACGCTCACCACCTGATAACTCCGCCGGCTTATGATGTAACCGATGACCTAAGCCGACACGTTCCAATAATTGTGTCGCACGCTCACGCGCACTTATAATTGAAGAACCACTAATCAACAATGGCATCGCTACGTTCTCAACTGCATCGAATTCTGCTAATAAATGATGAAACTGATAAATAAACCCTAATGACTTATTTCTAATAGCTGCAAGTTTTGCCTGACTCATTTGTTGTATACAGACACCATCCCATAAAACATCTCCATTAGTTGCCTCATCAAGACCTCCTAATAAATGTAACAAGGTACTCTTTCCAGAACCAGACGGACCCATAATCGCAATTTGATCACCGTGATTAACAATTAAATCGATACCTTTAAGAACGCTCACGTCAAGCCCACCTTGACGATAATATTTGACTAGTTTTCGCGTTTCTAAAAAAACACTTTCACTCATATCGTAGCACCTCTGCTGGATTTACCCGTGCTGCTTGCCAAGCCGGGTAAAGTGTTGCCAGCAAGGTTAAGGTAAAAGACATGACTGAAATAACCCAAACATCAGACCAAATTAATTTAGAAGGCAAATCACTTATATAATAAACATCAGCGGCTAAAAATTGAACGCCAAGAAAATTTTCTATTGCCGGTACAATCGTTTCAATATTTAACGCCAAAGCAAGACCACCCATGACGCCTAAGCTAGTACCGATTAATCCAATCATCGAGCCTAAAATAATAAAAATACCCATCACTGACATTGGTGTTAGCCCTTGAGTTCTCAATATTGCAATTTCTCCACGTTTATCCGTAACAACCATCACAAGCGTGGAAACAATATTAAAAGCAGCGACCGCAACAATTAGCAATAAAATTATAAACATGACTCGTTTTTCTGTCTGAATAGCACGAAAAAAGTTGCTGTGTGACTGTGTCCAATCACTGACCCGATATTGTCCATAAAATTTTTCTGCTAAAGTACGAGCAATCATCGGTGCCTTAAATAAATCGTCTAATTGCAACCGTAAGCCACTAACACTATTTCCTAACCGAAACAATTTAGATGCATCTGCAAGATGCAAAACAGCCATATTACGATCGTATTCATACATTCCTACCTTAAAAAAACCAACGACTGTAAAACGTCGAAGACGCGGTAAAATACCCGCTGGGGTCGTATTCAATTGAGGGCTAATAATCGTTACCCTATCCCCAACAGAAACACCTAAGTATCCGGCTAATTCAATCCCTAAAACAATACCGTACTCACCTGCTGCCAACGCCTCTAATTTCCCAGTAATCATTTTTTCGGCAATGGTAGAGACTTGTGACTCATATTCTGGAAAGACCCCGCGAACTAGCGTTCCACTAACGCGCTGCCCCGCACTAATCATTACCTGACCATCAACAAAGGGTGCCGAACCTAATATATGCTCTTCATTAACTAATTGCTGCTTTACCGTCTGCCAGTCCGACAAGCGGTTCATACGGCCAGTCACAGTCGTATGAGAAGTCATTCCTAAAATACGTTCTCTCAACTCAGATTCAAATCCATTCATAACTGAAAGTACGGTAATTAAAGCACTCACTCCCAGCGCAATACCGAGAACTGATGTCAAGGTGATAAAAGAAATAAATTGCGTGCGCTGTCTACCGCGCATATAACGCAAACCGATAAAAAGTATCAGTGGTCTAAACATAACTGGGATTTTTAGTCGAAAGAAATGATCATTGGCTCACCTACATTCCGCACAATAACCATATAAATACAAGCTATGATCCGTTAAAGTATAGCCTAGTGTTGTTGCTATTTCTTTTTGCCGTTGCTCAATAAGGTCATCAGTAAATTCAGAAACCTGTCCACATTTAACACATAAGATATGGTCATGATGCTCACCCTTATCAAGTTCAAAAACAGAATTCCCACCCTCAAAATGGTGCCTTTTAACAATTCCTGATGACTCAAACTGAGTTAATACCCGATAAACCGTTGCCAACCCGATTTCATCATCCCCTTTAATCAAAATCTTGTATATTTGTTCAGCAGTTAAATGATTGGAAAATTCCGTTTGCTCCTCAAGGATTTCTAAAATTTTAATTCGTGGGAGAGTCGCCTTTAAACCACGACTTCTTAATTCTCTTGTGTCCAAAAACAATACTCCTGACTAAGTACACTAGCAACATTTGATAATAGCCATTTATTGTAGCCCTTTTAATTACCTCTGTTTTATTGTTTTTACTTATTCTGAGATAATAACTCTATAATTAAAGTAATTTCATAAACAGCCTAAAGATATCATGAACTTGATCCGCTCTTATGCCCTCATTCTTGCCGCTTTGTTTTTAACCTCCTGCACTTATATTTTTGAGCGAATCCCAGGCGTCTACTCGCTCGACATTCAACAGGGAAATATGATTTCTCAGGATGTTATCAATCAACTTCGCCCTAAAATGACCAAACGGCAGGTCCTTTTTATAATGGGTAGTCCAATGCTGAAAGATGTTTTTCATGAGCGACGTTGGGATTATATTTATTCTTTTCAGGCCGGTGGTGGCCCACGCACTCAAAAGAAAATATCACTCTTTTTTGATGGTGATACGTTAATTGGCGTACAAGGCGATTATCGCCCGAGTAACATAACCTCCTTAAAATTATCCCATGAAAGCACTCTAGAACTCCCTAAACGCGCCATTGAAAAAACGCTTTCACAATCAATTTTAAGCCTTTTTGATAGATCACCTGAAGTCCAACCAATTAAAAGAAAAAAATCAACACATGAAACAATAACTACACCGCTCCCTGAATAAATTCTTATTTTGTTTCCTAGAAATTTAACAATGCTTTAAAGATTTGACTTCGCCGCCCGTTGCCGCCGGCTTTCTTTTGGATCAATCTTGAGTGGCCAATAAATTTCTACCCGATCGCCTGAACGTAATTGCCGATCTAAAGAACAAACCTTACCAAAAATACCGACTTTATTGGTCATTAAATTTATCTCTGGAATCAGACTAATAATCCCTGATTTCTCTATAGCATCCGCAACAGAACTCCCCTGATTAATCTGTAACGGTATGATCATTTGTTGGTCACTGCGGGCAAAAGCCACCTCTACTGCAATAGGCAACTCAGCCATAGATTTGTTTGGCGCGCCCGGTAAAGGAACTGACCATAGTGTTACAAATCTGGTTAAAAATACCTCCAAATGCCAGCCCTGCAACTTTACTCGACATTTCAAAATCAAGATCCAGCGAGATCTTACTCGCATCTTCTCTCAACGGAGTAAAATTCCAGTCACCTTCTAAATGGGAAAATGGACCATCAATTAACACCATTTTAATATTAACTGGACCATCTAACTGATTACGTGTGGTAAATGAACTACTAAAACCACTTCGAGAGACATTGACCGTCGCTTCAACAAAATCAACTTGTCTGACCAAAACTTGACTGCCACTGCACCAAGGTAAAAATTCTGGATAAGATTCAATATCATCAACCAGATCAAACATCGATTGCGCGGAGTATTTTACTAAAGCGCTTTTATTAACAACCGGCACGATTACCCCCTCAAATTTAAAAATTGAATGTCATTCAAAGTCAAAGAATTCCAATAACATGTAAGAAAACAAAAAAGACAGCTACCGGGGAAATATAACGAACTAATGCAGACCAGCAATAATAAAGTACTGTACTTTTTAACTGCAACTCGTCCTGACTGTGTTCCTGCCGCATAACCCAGCCTGCAAAAACAGCAATTAACAACCCTCCTATCGGTAACATTAAATTAGCTGTTAAAAAATCCAACAATTCAAAAATATTTTTCCCCAGAAAGGTTACATTTTCCCACTCATTAAATGACAGAACAGTACCCAAACCAAAGAACCAAACCACTGAACCTAGAAAAACACAGGATTTTAATCGAGTAAAACCTTTATTTTCAACCATCCAAGCAACCGCAGGCTCAATCAAAGATATCGATGAAGAAAGAGCAGCAAAAACTAACAAAACAAAAAACAATGTGCCAAAAAAAACACCCCCGGTCATTTGTCCAAAGGCCAAAGGTAACGTCTGAAAAATAAGCCCAGGCCCAGTCGAAGGTTCTAACCCATTAGCAAAAACCAAAGGAAAAATAGCAATCCCAGCCAATAATGCAACGACCGTGTCTGCACCTGCAACCAAAAATGTGGTTTTGGCGATGGAAACATTTTTCGGCAAATAAGACCCATAAACCATAATCGCCCCCATTCCCAAACTTAAAGTAAAAAAGGCATGCCCCATTGCAGTTAAAACACTATCACCTGTAATTTTACTAAAATCAGGATTAAACATAAACGAGAGACCTTGATCGTAGGCATTTGTATTCATGGCGTAGCCAACTAATAAAATCAATAAAACAAACAAACTGGGCATTAAAAAACGAACAGCTTTTTCCAAACCATCCTGAACGCCTCTAACAACCACCAACATGGTCAGAATCATAAAAGTAGTATGCCAAAACAGTTGGCTGCCCGGGTCTTTAACAAAAGAATCAAATAAGCCTCCTATTTGCTGAACACTACCGTCCATAAAAGAACCACTAATTGCTTTGATCACATAAGCTAGAGCCCAACCGGCAATCACACTGTAATAAGATAAAATAATCATCCCAGCAATAACCCCTAACCACCCTAAGTACTGCCATCGCGAATCCGCACTCGCCTCTGCCACTAATGTTTTCATAGCATTAACAGGACTCTGTCTACCTCGGCGACCAATCATTGTCTCAGCCATCATGATGGGAATACCAATAACCACAACACAAAGCAGGTAAACAAAAACAAACGCTCCGCCACCATTTTCCCCAGTGATATAAGGAAACTTCCAAATATTACCTAACCCAACAGCAGAACCGGTTGCCGCTAAAATAAATGCAAACCGCGACGACCATTCGCTGTGTATCTTACTTTGTCTATCAGCCATAGCTCACCAAATCCAAGTAGTGTAACTTACAAAAAAATAAAAGATCCCAGCAATTAGCTGGGAATTAAAAAACAACTCACCCCGACGACGTTACCTAATACTTATTCAATTAAGCACCATAGGGACTTCTGAAGAACAGCGCAATAAGTATAAATCAAGTACAATAATATTATGACACTGCAAAACTACTAATCATACTCTCAAGAACTATGGCTGGAAAAAAAAACACCAAAAAAAAGAGTCCTCCTGCTACCATTGCCAATAATAAAATTGCTCGCCATAACTATTTTGTAGAAGATACTTTTGAAGCCGGCTTGGTTCTAGAAGGCTGGGAAGTAAAAAGTCTTCGTGAAGGTCGTATTCAGTTAAAAGAAAGCCATATTTTTATCAAACGTGGAGAAGCATGGCTTCAAGGTGCTCATATTTCTGCTCTCACTTCTGCTTCCACACATATCATTCCCAATGCTATTCGTGCTCGTAAATTATTACTACACCGTCAAGAATTGAACAAACTCATTGGAAATGTTGAACGTAAAGGCTATACCTTAGTCCCATTATCTGTCTATTGGAAAAATGGTCATATAAAACTGTCTTTAGGCCTTGCTAAAGGTAAGAAATTACACGACAAAAGAGCCACCTCAAAAGATCGTGACTGGCAACGTGAGAAATCTCGTATTATGAAACAAATACGCTAAAAAAAAACTCCTATGAAATCACACCCAAACTTATGTAACGCTGATGATAGCCTGCTCCTAATTATCGATATACAAACCAAACTTCTAGCAGCTATGCCTAACGCCGTTAATGAAGAAATTATTGACAAATCTGGGCGCCTCATCACCGCGGCAAGGTTACTCAACATTCCCATCTGGTTAACCGAACAATACCCTAAAGGTCTTGGACCCACACACCCTAAAATTTCAGAACAATTGCCGCCGAATTATCAACACTTTGAAAAAACTAGCTTTTCTTGTTGCTCAACAGAGAATTTCCTAGACTCATTAAAAAAATGTCACCGCCCTAAAATAATTTTAGCAGGACAAGAGGCACATGTTTGTGTTTTGCAAACCGCTCTTGAATTAACTACTGCTGGCTTCTCAGTCTATATCGTCGAAGACGCAGTTTGTTCGCGCAATGCTGAACATAAATTCTATGCTCTAAATCGACTCGCCCAGCAAAACGTCACCATTACCAACTTCGAGTCGGTTTTATTCGAATGGTTGGGCAATGCAACACACCCACAATTCAAAACCATTACAGCATTACTTCACTAAAACAACTTACTAACGACACAAAAACATATCTCAATGGCTAAACAACAGTTATCTCTGGTTTATGACAAACAATGCCCCGCTTGTGACTACTACTGTCAATTGGTACGCATTAATGAAACTGTGGCTTCCCTTACCTTAATTGATGCTCGTCAAAACGACCCAATTATGGAAAAAATAACAGCCCAAGGATTTGATATTGACCAGGGCATGGTACTCGTCATCGACGACACTCTCTATTATGGCGCCGATGCTATTCAAGCACTTGCCTTAATGAGCAGCCAATCCGGAATCTTTAATCGATTAAATTACCAAATATTCAAATATCCAATCATCGCTAAAAACCTTTATCCATTGTTGAGGTACGGCAGGAATATTCTCCTCAAGCTATTAGGTAAAACGAAAATAAATAACTTAAATCTAGAAAACAACCAGCATTTTTAATGACATACTACAGGAGATCCTCATGACTAAATCTATAAGCCTCCCTTCGCTGACAATCATTTTTCTTAGTATCTGCCTAAGCTATCCCCTCGCTGTCATTGCCGATACAAGCGTTGACATGACAAAGGAACAATTATTTGAAAAAAAAACAACGCTTAAAAGTAACCAAATTCATGCAAAAACGATCCGCGTTACTTTCCCACCACATTACAAAAGCCCTTGGCATACTCACCAAGGCCCAGGACCACGTTATATTTTAAAAGGATCATTAAAAATATCCGAAGGAAACAAAATAAACACCTATTCAGCCGGTCAAGTATTTTGGGAATCTGGGAAAAGAATGCGTGCCGAAAACCTGTCTAACGAAGAGGCCGAATTGGTCTTATTTGAATTGGTACCGCAATAAATAACTAAAAAACAAAGCAACAACGGCAGTATCCTTTCTGAACCTAGTGGCTAAATCATGATTATTTAATTACTGCCTTTGTTGCTATATCTAGGCGCTCAACATAAATAATAACGCCAAACATGGGATGATCAAAATAATGTGTTTCACTTAATCGAATACGACGCCGCTGATTCAATAAATAAAAAACCCCGTTCTTTTCCAACTCGAATTGTACTTTAAGATGTAGATAGTAGCCTCGCTCTAAAATCAGATATCCTTGTACAGGGTCAGAATTATTCATTCCAAATGGCGAACTGAATATAACAGGCTGACTTGAAGAGTCACTCTTAACTGACTGAAACCAAGCTGTATGGATTAGAGGTTGATAATTCGTCCTACGCAGTAATTGTCGATAAGAGGACGTCAAATAAAAGTCTTCTTTGTTTAACCGAGCAAATTGAATCGGATTATTCAATAAAAGTGACTTTGGAAATTCCGTACGAGTTAAATCAAAATGTTTACGAGGTAATTTAATTGCCGCTAACTTTTCTTCAAAGGTCTCAGTATTAGCCATAGTTTGCTCAAAAACAATGAGCTCAAAATGATACCAGTTTTCTTTTGCAAAGACGTTCTCAGTCGCTAGCAAAGTGAAAAGAATACTCAACCCGAGCTTCAAAAAAATTTGCGCATGAATATTCTTTTTGAACATCACAATGAAATATCTGTTAATAACTCAGTTATAAACGCTATTTTATTCTGCGTCGTTTTAAAAGACTGTGAAAAACGCAATTTCTCTGCCCCCTCTAACCGATAAATGACCGGCTTCGTTTGAACTAATGTTATTAATTTAACCGCATCAACATGAGGGTCTGCAGTAAAAACTAAACGACCTCCCGATGCATTCACTTCTATCTTCTTAACCCCCAATACAGCAGCTTGTTGCTTTAATTGCGTTATCTCAAATAAATTTTTAACAGGGTCAGGTAATAAGCCAAAACGGTCAATCATCTCAATCTGCAAATCACGTAAATCAGATGAATCAGTAGCATTTGCTATCCGTTTATAAAGTACTAAGCGATTATGTATATCCGGCAAGTAATCTTCAGGAATAAGTGCAGAACATTGTAAATCAACCTCTGGACCGTTATCTATGGGTTGCTCAAGTTCTGGGTGCTTTCCTGATTTCAGTGCTGCTATTGTCCGTTCTAAAATTTCAGTATAAAGTGTAAACCCTATTTCCTGAATTTGCCCGCTTTGCCCATCACCCAATAACTCACCCGCGCCGCGTATTTCTAAATCATGAGAAGCCAACATAAACCCTGCCCCTAACTCACCAGATGTTTCAATCGCTTCAAGTCGTTTAACAGCATCCTTGCTGATCAATTTCTTTGGTGGAATTACTAAATAAGCATAAGCTCGGTGATGTGAACGCCCTACTCGTCCCCGCAGTTGATGTAATTGCGCTAACCCTAATTTATCCGCGCGATTAATAATGATGGTGTTTGCTGAAGGTAAATCAATACCGCTTTCAATGATTGTCGTACAAATCAGAATATTAAATTTTTGATGGTAAAAATCTAACATGATTTGTTCCAATTCACTTTCAGGCATTTGTCCGTGAGCAATCTCAATCCGTGCTTCTGGTAATAATCGCAACAATTCACGCGCCTGCCGCTCCATGGTTTTCACTTCATTATGTAAAAAATAAACCTGTCCGCCACGTTTAATTTCGCGAAGACAAGCCTCTTGGATCATCGAATCAATCCACTCCGTAATAAATGTTTTAATTGAATGACGATTAGGTGGGGGTGTTGCAATGATGGAAACTTCACGTAACCCTGACATTGCCATATTAAGGGTTCTTGGAATCGGTGTTGCGGTTAATGCTAATAAATCAAGTTCATGACGGATCTTCTTAAAGTGTTCTTTTTGACGAACACCAAAACGATGCTCCTCATCAATAATGACTAACCCTAAGTTTTTATAATTAAAGTCTTTAGAGAATAATTTATGCGTACCAATGACAATATCAACATCACCGTGAGCGATATCATCAATAATAATTTGCTGTTTTTTTGGGCTTAAGAATCGTGAAATGACTTCGACTCTGATTGGCCAATCAGCCATTCGATCTCTAAAATTCTGGAAATGCTGCTGTGCTAAAAGCGTTGTTGGCACTAAGACGGCAACCTGCTTGGAATTCTGTACAGCAACAAAAGCAGCACGCATTGCTACTTCCGTTTTACCAAACCCAACATCACCACAAACCACCCTATCCATCGGTTGTTCTTTTGACATATCGTCCAAAATGCTTTCGATTGTTGTGAGTTGGTCTGGCGTCTCCTCAAACGGGAAGGCAGCTGAAAAAGAATGATAATCTTCTAATTGACATGAAAAAGAAAAGCCCTTCTTCAATGTTCGTTTAACCTGAATATCTAAAAGTTCGGCTGCAACATCTCGCACTTTTTCAATGGCTTTTTTCTTAGCCTTACGCCATTGCTCACCTCCCAGTTTATGAAGAGGAGCGCTGTCAACATTCATTCCAGTATAACGACCAATAAGGTGCAAAGATGAAACAGGTACATATATCTTGTCATTGCCTGCATATTCTAAAGTTAAGAATTCTGCCTCTATATCATTCAATTTTAAAATCTGTAACCCTAAATAACGACCCACTCCATGCTCTTGATGAACTACTGGTGAACCCATGGATAATTCATTAAGATTACTCAAGACATTTTCAAGCTCTCTAGTCGTTGACTTTTTTCGACGTCGGCGTTGCTGAATTTTTGAGCCTAATAATTGACTCTCGGTAATAATTGCAACCCCTTTTGATGGTAAATAAAGACCATGATCAATAGGTGCGATCAGAATACAGTGCGACTTACTCGACACAAGGAAATCAGTCCAACTTTCAACAGAAAAAACACTAATCTGATATTTTTTTAATTGCTCAATCAACGCTTCTCTATGCCCGGGTGTTTCGGCAACAAAAAGTATCTTCTCCCGCACTGTCTTTATAAACTGCTTCAATGCATAAGCCGGTTCTTTTAAGCGTTCATTGATTGCAACATTAGGGAGTTCAGAACAAGAAAAATCGACAACATCATTAATCGTTCTGTGACTCTCCCCTATGACAACTTGACGAAAAAAACCAATTTTTTCATTCAGTGCAACAGTATCAAGAAAAAGCATCTCAGGTGCTAGTAACGGCCTTTCTAAGTCATATTTACGCTGCTCATAACGTAATTCAATCTCATCAAAAATAGCAGTTGCCTGTTCCGATAGTTTTAATCCTCTAATAAAAACAGTTTCTTTAGGCAGGTAATCAAATAAGGTCTCTGTGGCATTCACAAATAAGGGAAAATAATATTCAATACCTCCCGGCATAATTCCCTGACTCACATCATGGTAAACAGGGTTCTTCAAAGATACCGAAGGAAATTGCAATCTAAAATTCTTTCTAAATTGTTTGGTCGAATCTTCAGTAACAGGGAATTCCCGGGCAGGGAAAAGGCTAATAAACATAACCTTTTCTAATGATCGCTGAGTTTCTGGATCAAAGGTTCTGATTGACTCGACTTCATCATCAAATAACTCAATCCTATAGGGTAAAACACTTCCCATTGGAAATAAGTCGATAATAGAACCACGAATAGAAAACTCCGCATGCTGTAAAACTTGATTGACATATTGGTAGCCTACAGAATCTAATCGAGTTCTTTGTTCTGATAATTTAAAAACATCCCCCACTCGAATTTCAAAACTATTAGCTAAGATATGCTTACGGGGAGCTATTCGTTGCATTAAAGTAGCTACAGAAACAATTAACACGCCCCGTTTTGCCGTTGAAAGTCGGGTTAATGTTTTTAACCGTTGGGAAATAATTTCCGGCAGAGGTGAAAAAACATCGTAAACTAATGTTTCCCAATCAGGAAAATGCAAGATCCCATCTCGGTCTTGAAGAAAAAAAGAAACCTCATGCTCTAGCCGCAAGGCCGTATGATTATCCTCTGTGACCACTACAATAAATTGCTCATTCTGCTGAATAGTCAATGCTATAGCAAGCGAATCAGCACAACCTGGCAACCCCTTCCAGCCCAAAGGATTTAAAGCTGTGGATGGTAAATTAGTTTTAAAAAAAGGGAAATCTATAGACATCAGTTGTTAGGATTCTTAGTTGGATAAATTCATTGAAATTATTAATGAAAAATTTAACTGTTATTTTTCAAAAACATTGCATCACCATAACTAAAAAAACGATACTTTTCAGTTATCGCACATTGATAAGCCGATTTAATCAATTCATACCCTGAGAATGCTGACACTAGCATTAACAATGTTGATTCCGATAAATGAAAATTAGTAATCATTGCATCCACTGCTCTAAACTTATAACCCGGTGTTATAAATAAATCAGTAAAGCCAGTAGTTGGTAACAACTCTCCAGTAACAGATGCCGATTCAAGTGCTCTAACCGCAGTGGTCCCCACTGCTATAATACGCCCTCCAGAAGCCTTTGCCTTATGTACTGCCTGAATAGTCTCTGTTGTTACTTCAAAATACTCTTCATGCATTTCATGTTGCTGTAATTGTTCGACGCGAACTGGCTGAAATGTACCACTTCCAACATGCAATGTGACGTAAGCAAAATTAATACCTTTTTCTTTTAGATTCTGCAAAAGAGCTTGATCAAAATGTAACCCTGCTGTTGGTGCCGCAACAGCCCCTTCATGCTTGGCAAAAACAGTTTGATAACGTGTTCTATCTTGCGCTTGATCAAGACGCTGTATATAGGGTGGAAGAGGGATATGCCCAATTTCATTTAACACTGAAAAAACAGATGATGCTGTTTCAAATAAAACTTCAAACAGATCCCCATGCCTTGCAATCACCTGACACTTATGACCTTTCTCTAATTCGATAACTGTATTTTCCTTAGGAGCTTTACTTGCTTTGATATGTGCCAAAGCAGAAGTCTCACTAAGAATTCTTTCGATTAACAGTTCGACTTTCCCACCTGATTTTTTATGCCCTAAGATTCTTGCTGGAATAACACGTGTGTCATTAAAAATGAGAATATCTCTTTCATTAACCAGTTCAATTAAATCTAAGAATTGTAGGTGGTTAATAGTTCCTGAATCCGCACCCACGTGCATCAATCGACTTCCAGTACGCTCAGAGAGTGGTTCTTGCGCAATTAATTCTTTTGGTAATTGATAATAAAAATCACTTTTATTCATACGGTTTCTTTTAGATAAATTAGTCATAAAAACTAGCGTTTAAATTTTATCGTTGCATCAATCGTTAACGCTTGAACTCATATTTTAACTATTATCCTTTAATTACAGAAAGACTTCCATGCTGTAAAAAAACAGCTCAGTGTAGTCATCAAACCAATTATTAACTGGCTTTATAAATGAGTTTTATTTATAATTCATCGGAATGCCGGGGTGGTGAAACTGGTAGACACGTTGGATTCAAAATCCAATTTCTTCGGAAGTGCCGGTTCGATTCCGGCCCTCGGTACCACTATAAAATATCCTTGAAGTAGACTGGTTACACTTCAAGGATATATTTTATCTTTCATGAAATTACCCCAAAAAGTCCTCTTACAGAAACTTGTTTGGAGACTTGTTTTGCACCCTTGACTAGAGCGTCATTTGACCTTTCAACCTAACCACTGTTAGTAACAGCTCAACTCCATTACTTTTTATCTAAGCCATGCGCATGTGAAAAACTATCACCTGTTGGGCTAACCGCTTCAACACCAATACCAAACTTATAAACCATCAAACCACCCAAGTCCGCTCCTAACGTCAACATAGCACACAATAAAGCTGATGAAATAAGATGAAACACATTTGCTTCTTTACAAAAAAACAACCGCGAACGAAATCGCCAAACCGACAAAATCAGCCCCAACATTGCGACAAAAAGTCCGTACCATTTATGCTGCTCTAAAATAGCGTGCACCTCTAGGCCATGAGGCACATTAGAAGCTGCCTGAAATCCTGCAATAACAGTAAAAACAGAACTGACCGCACCAAGATAAAGAAGCCCACTCGCCATACGTCTTAATTCTTTATTTTTCATCAAGCTCCCAACAATATCCATGATAAAAAATGTTGGGAATAAAACAATGGGGAAATGAATAATTAATGGATGAATATTGGGTAACGAATTAACTCCGGGTATTAATGCCAGAAAAAGCTCCCCAGTAGGCATGGTGGCAAGATTCTCAAAATACACGACTATCAAACGCACCAATTCAGCCATTCCTGGCGCCAAACTTCCTCCATGAACCTCAAATGAAATAAAAGAACTTACGTCAAACATTGCTTTGAAAAAACCTCAAAAATTATTATGAACAAAGTGTAACCAAAAAAAATGATCAATCAAGTCTTACGAAGTCAAGATAAGACTAATAAACATCATGAATACTTTAATACAAATAGAAAGGCGAACCTCGAAAGATTCGCCTTTAAATGATTCTACTCACCGTCGAACGTCTAACTGCTCAATGGTAAAAGATTAAATAGACTAGGACTTAGAGCATTTCTTTACCATCAACAACAACCTGTGTCACTTTTCCAAATTGGTCAATAGAACACGATGCTTTAGAGAATTTTTCACTACCATCATACGACAAGGTAACGTAGGTTTCTTTATCAGAATCCGTGTTGCTAACAACATAAGCCTTTTCACCCGTATGCTTTAAAATTGCTTTTGGGCACTGATACTGTGCAATTCTTGACATATTACTGTAATGGGTCAAAACAGCATTTGATGCTTTCTGTTCGTCTGAAACCCCAGAAGTAGCAATAATAATACCTCCAACAACCATAACACAAACAAAAGCAATTAAAATCTTAGTTACTTCAGACATTTTCTCTTCATTCTCTTCGGCCATAATTAATTCCTCAATAGTCTATGTTAACTTCAAAATAACTTATCATTTTAGACTGAACTAAAACAAAATTCAAAGGCCACTTAAAAAAAACTCGTTTCATTACCATAAATTATCCGTTAATTTCTCCCTAAGACCACCTTGGCGGCTAATTTTGAATTGAATAGCTTGTGTTAGTATCTCGTTATCAGCAACGATCCATACTTTATCCCGCGCACGAGTCACCGCTGTATAAACAACCTCCTTTGTTAAAATGGGATTATAACTGTCCGGCAAGACTAACATTACCCCACCATACTGTGATCCCTGACTTTTGTGAACGGTTAACGAAAAAGCCGTCTGGCATTTAGGCAAACGTGATGGAAGAACTTTTTTAATTTCCCCGTTAGGCTGTTTAAAAAAGACCATTAGCTGATTATTTGTCTCAAGATCAGATAAACAAATACCAACATCGCCATTAAAAACACCTAGAATATAATCATTTTCTTGAATTAATACCGGTCGCCCCACATACCATTCTTCTGATTGAAGAATTATATTTTGATCACGTAATCGTCGCTCCACTGCTTGATTAATGGCTTCAACACTTTTAGGCCCAAGTTTATTCGTACAAAGCACTACAAAATCTGCTAACTTTTCAAAAAGCTGATTTACCGTTTCTTCATCAGCAATAGCCCTAAAGAAACGAGCATATTGCTGCGTAATAAATTCCATATACCCTGTTTGCATACTATTGACCGCTGGAGCCTCAGGGTTCCTTAACATCTTCAAAACATCATTCGGACGTTGTTGATTAACCAAAACAGCCAATGACTTTATTTGCGTATTAAATCGATATGTTTTCAATAACTCACAGGCGCCAACAGATGGACTTGATGACAAATCCGCCAACACTGCTCCTGCTTCTACCGAAGCTAATTGATCTTTGTCACCGACCAACACGACCCTTGTTTGTATAGCTAAGGCTGTTACTAATTTAGTCATTAATGGTAAATCGATCATAGATGCTTCATCAATAACTATCAGGTCATAATTAATCGGGTTTTTCTTATTATGTATGAACAATGAACTACCATAACGAAACCCTAATAAACGGTGAATCGTTGTCACTTCTTGCGGAATTACTGATTTAATTTTTTCATCACACGGTAGCCTCATCCTATTCTCATTAATTGCAGACTGGAGGCGTACGGCTGCTTTTCCTGTCGGCGCAACCAGTGCAATTTTCAATGGTTGGGTAACTAACTCCTGTTCCATCGCTAACAACTTAACAACCAATGTTGTTTTACCCGTTCCAGGGCCACCTGAAATAATACTAAATTCCTGATGTAATACTTTTGCAATCACATTTCGCTGAGTCTTAAAATCAGGATCAGACTCAGGAAAATAACGACCAAGCAATTTCGACAACAATTGCTGGTCTCGCTTATAAGCAGAATAATTCAAGATCTTCTCAGCAAGCAAATTTTCATAATGCCAATACCGATAAAAATAAAGTCTATTACGTTCTATAACAAGTGGACTCTTATTTTCTTTAAACCAGCTACTACGTTGGAGCAAAGCTTGCTCTTGAATACTTAGGGAGATACAGGTATCACCACGATTCATTGCTTGCTGTAGTTCCATCAACACCACTTCAAGGTTTTTCTTGTCCTTTCCCAACAAGCCAGAGCCTGTCAGCAAAAAATGTCTCAAAGACCACTCCATCGTAGATTCAGGTTGTATATCAACTAATTTATCCATCAACCAATAATCGACCTAAATGTTGTAATTGATCCGCATCAGGTAAAAAAGAATAAACACCACTCCCAGGTCGCCCCGAGTCCATGCCTCGAACAAATAAATAAAGAACGCCTCCAAAATGGTTACTATAGCTATATTCATGAACCGTTTCTTGTAAGAAGTTAGTTAATACAAGACTATATAACCAAGCTTGTAAACCATAATTATGTGCCCGCATTGCTCCTATCAATTCTACTGAGTTATAGTCGTTTAAATAATTACTTTTATAATCTATCAAATAATATTTACCCTGGTGAAAACAAACTAAATCGATAAACCCTGTTAAATACCCTGTTAAACTTTTAGACGTTAAAGGTTTATAATTCAGTTCATTGCCTAAAATACTATTGATTTGTTCTGTATTAATTTGCGCATGCGACAAATAAAATGGCATTTCCTTGATACAAGATTGATTGTCAATTTCTGCCAGGCAAAAATCATCACTTGCTCCTGTCAATGGTGTCTTTACAACCTGTTGTAACAGGTCAGCTATTAAAGCAGGATGATCAAATTTCAAACCAAAACGTGCACAGGCCTGTTCAACTTTGAATAAAATATCTCCGTGCTGAGCAAGGTCAATAAATTCGTTCTTTTCGAGCAAATCATGGATCACATTGCCGAATCGACTTCCTCTTGGTAATTGGTCGACTACGTGTATCTCTGAATCTACTATTGATTCATCTTCCCAGCTACTTTGCCTCCCTTCATATACCTCCTCAACACTCAGTGCTGCTAACCCAGTATAACTATTAATCTGCCAAAGTGTTTTAAGGTCACGTAGACGCTTTGTCGGCGATTTCAGTAATGGCTTTTTGTTTATCGACCTTAGCTGGCACAGTGATTGATCTTCCTGAAGTAACTGATACTCAAAAAAAGAATTGTATTGACTGACTCGACTTTTTAAATCGCTTTGCTGCTGGGTAAAATCATTATTTGCAGACATATTAAACAATAACCAAGACAAAGCTGATTGATTACTTTTGTCCTTAGTACGAACATTAGCCCAAGCAATATAACACCTAAATTTCGCTCTCGTCATCGCGACATAACTCAGACGAATATCTTCAGCAAAAGACTCCTGCATCGCAATTTTTTTACGGTCTTCAAATTTTTTAGTCCCTAAATCGGCCACCATTAAACCATCCTCATGGCACTGGGTTACCGAGTTCTCTTTCTGTATATGTTGATCTTGTTGCCATAAAACAGGGCAAAAAACAATTGAGAATTCCAACCCTTTGGACCGATGAACTGTCAAAATATTGATCCCCTGCTGATCGCTCTCTAGTCGCAATAACTCGGATTCCGAATATTTCAAATCGGCTACCGACCGTTGAAACCAATCCAGTGTGCCATTGATATTAAAGTTGTTTTCTGTTTCTGCTACCTGTAACAACTCAGCCAGTTGAAGAATATTACTCATCTTACGTTCAAAGGCTGGAAAACTTGAAAGTTTCGAAGCAACTTCTTCAGACTCGAGTAACTTATAAGTCATCGCTAAAACACCTTTCTTTTCCCAGAGCACATAATACTCAGAAAGTCGTACTGACCATTGCTCTAATAGCTCATCATTCTCCACGATGGATATGAGCTTAGTCGCACTCATATTGAACCATGCCACTGTTAAAAATTGCTTCAACAACCCTAGATTACTAGGTTGTGTTATAGCCTGTAATATTGAATAAAAATCATCTGCCTCTGTGGTCTCAAACACTGATTTAGCACTATTCATTACACTCGGAATACCAACTTCACGCAACAAATTCTGATATGCCACTGCTTGGGCATTAGAGCGAACCAGAATCGCAATATCTTTAGCGGAAAGGGTTGACACTCGACCCCCAATAGATTGTTTAACCCCATTACTCGGCGTGAGTAAATCAATAATTTCATTGACAACTGCAATAGAAATTTGAAGTTGTGCGTTAGTCGACTTTAGAAAACTGCTGTTATTGTTTTCATTGTGCTCCAATTGCCATAACATCATGCCTGACAAACAGCGGCCACCTGATTTGAGATAATTGGCTTCCTCAGATACAACAGCCTGACATGGTTGATAGTTCAACCCCTCTAATAAAAATACATTCTTCTGATTTTCAAAGAGCGTATTAATGGCACCAACCATACTTGGATTTGATCGCCAATTATCAGTCAAAGTATATTGGCGATGGGCTAATTTTGCTGCATGAAGATAGGAAAACACATCGGCCCCTCTAAACTTATAAATAGCTTGTTTAGGGTCACCGACCAAATATAAGAAATGATGCTGATGTGCAAATAATTGAGAAAATATTGTCCATTGCATCTGATCTGTATCTTGAAATTCATCAATAAGCGCTACTTGATAACGTTTCTGTAATGCTTCTTTAAGCTCAACACCATCAGTCTGAATCATTAAGTCTGCTAAGCGGCTTATCAAGCAATCAAATGAAACCGATTGACTTTCATCAAGAACAGCATCTTCCTTATTGCGAATATACGCAAGCAACAAACTACGTAACGTCAAACAAGCAGACTCACTAGCTTCAATAACCTTCTCGATAGCTTCAAAGTGGAGGCCTAAATCTGCTAAGTAATCGCTCTTACGCTCCTCCCCTGTTTGATTATTTTTTGCTCTGAATTTTTGGCCATTTAATCCCGCTAGAACACCTTGATAAGAAAACGATTTTAAGGCCTCCAATGGAAATGTTAACTGTTCCATCGCTAACCATTGCTGAATGGATTGTTGGTGTGAGAAAAACTTTGCCTGAAAAGTTTTCTTAAAAAACGGCAGTTCAACTGCCTCTGACAATACTTGGATATACAGGTTAAATTCACTTTCCAAATCATCTTTAGCCGCACTCACTTGACCAAGACACTTAGTTAGTGTCTGTGATTCAGGATAAACAGTGACCCTCCCTTTAATACTATTAATACTGACTAATAATGTGGCGGGGTCTTCATAGTACGCTGATAAAACTGCTGCCTCAGAGGGTCTCAGTGGATAAATAGTTTGTCGCCAAAAATCATCTGAAAGCTGTCGGCGTAAGAACTGACTATCTCCCACAAGATTAAGCTCAAACAATTGTTTACTTTCAATCGAAAACTCTTGTAATGTCTTATAACAGAATCCATGTATAGTAAAAATAGCACTTTGGTCAAGATCTAATAAGGCTGCCTTTAATCGTTGTAAAACGAGTGCTTCCTCAAGCTCTAAATCTTGTAACCACTGTGAGGTGACCTCATCTAAGCCCGACTTATCAGCTACAAGGCAATGGTATATTTCTGTCAATTTCAACCGTATACGCTCTTTTAACTCAGTAGCTGCAGCATGAGTAAACGTTACTACCAATAATTGGTCAATTAAAAAACCATGCTCAACAATAAAACGTAAATAAAGCATTGCAATTGTATACGTTTTACCTGTTCCAGCATTAGCTTCTATTAAGTTTATTCCGGGCAGTAAAGTCTCACGCGTTACCTCAAAACGTGTCTTGGACATGAACCTCGCTCCATATAGGCAGTAATATCTTCAAACAATACTCCTCAAAAACAGAATCTAATAAGTTTTCTCCCGGTCTTAAATACCGACTCAACAAGCATATTTCAGTTGCGCCATAGCCTCTTTGTTTTTCCAATGTCTCATGCGCCAAATCCATAGGTTCTTTTTTGCTTCTATTCCCATTGCTTTTAGCATAGTGTTGGCTCACATAAGAAAATGCCGGCTCAATAAATAAAGCACTTGGTTTTAACAACCCCTCACAATAAATTTTTATAAGATTCTCTAGCTCAACCGCCTTACGAAGAGATTCTGGAAAGATAATGGTTTTATTTCTGGTAATGAGACGGGTAATTTGCGGTTTTATTTGATTAATCAGTAAATGCTGTAATAACGCAGTCAAAAAGTCACTACCTTTCAATTCGGCATAACGATAAATCAAACACCCTGACGAGTAACACCCTGTTAACTGACCAGTGACATAATAACGCCCCACTTGAATCGTAACATCCATATCATTAAGTTTTTCATCTAACTCATAACTTTGCAACACGGTGACAAAGGCCTCTAATTCAGAATTCTTTTCAGCAAAAAACACCTCAGAAAGTGCGCCATCAGGCCAACACCCCTGAGCCTGTAAGTGTTGCTTACTCACTGTCTTCTGATTTAATTTATCTTCAATCCATTGCTGGTCAATAGCATAAGCCTCCAATCCATAGACTGAGAAAGGTTCTCGTTCATCAGGAAGGTAATTAAATGCTCCTAAGTCTATCCCTAAGCTGTTTTTAAAAAAATAACGTTGTGGGTTTTTAAAAAAACTTAACAATTCCTGAACAGTTATAAGGTCCTCTCCTTGCCTAGATAACGCTCCTTGCCACCAAGGATGTGAAAAATCAACAGGATCACTGACTGCAACTGCTGTTTGATAGTTAATACTGGAAAAACTACATAATTGACTTCCCTCTTCAAAATAACGAGGACTAAATGAATTTAAAGGATGATATGTGACAAGGTTTTTTAAATTATATTGGCTTTCTAAAACTTGTAATAATTCCATAATCACAAGAGCGGGCGATAAAACCTCATTGTTCTTATTAGATTGCCCCATATAAGTCACAATCAATTTTCGCCTAACAGATAATATAAGCTCTAAGAATTGATAGCGATCATCTAAGGTACGAGATCGATCACCTGGACGTTTATATAAACCCATCAGGTCAATAGTATGAAATTGATCTCTTTTAGGGAATTCACCCTCATTCATTCCCAATAACGAAATCACCTTAAATGGAATTGAGCGCATCGGTAATAAAGAACAAAACGTAAGTTGTCCGGTTAAAAAACCGTTACTGGATTTAGTTTCTGATAAAAGTCCTTTTAACCAATCGATGATAACGGAATAATCAAGAGTAATAGTAGTCGCCAAGCTACTATCATCACTCAGCTCTTGTAATAGATTATTTAATTCTAACATCTGGGTTTGTGACTGTTTATCTTCAAAAAACAGCTGTTCTGTATAAGTAATCAATAGATTTGACCATTCGCTTCTTGACCGCGACTGTTTCAGTTCAGTCTCTACCTGAGTGATAAAGACAATGAACCTATAAAGACCACTCAATGCCTCTACTTCATTTTCTTCTACTCCGGAGTAGGGGAGAATATCGGCAATAAATGAATCTTCCTCGCCCATAAGGTAACCCATCATTAACCGGCTTAAACAATAATTCCACGTATTTTGGTCGCCTCCAGGAAGATCCAATTGCTGCTTATGTTGACTCGATAATCCCCAACTAATACCAAGCTTTTTAATCCAAAAACGCACAATGTTTAATCGAGATGCATTCAAATTAAAGCGTTTGCTCACGCTTGGGAATTCTAAAACCGCCAAAACATCACACCATCCCAGTCGGCTTTGGCTAAGCGTTAAAAATCGTATAAAACAGTCCACAAGTGGGTTGTTCAACTTAAGATTACGATCTGAAATAGTATGTTGAATATCACTAAAAACCGCTGCTATAAATGGAGAATAGTCTTGAATATCAGGCGCCATAATTAAAACATCACGCAATGAAATTTCAGGGTTATCTTCAAATGTAGCTAACAATTGATCTTTCAAAACTTCCACTTCCCGCAATCGAGAATGACAGGCATGAAAAGTAATAGAGCCATCACAAATCGCCTGTATTTTAACGTTCCTATTATTTAAAAGATCACTTTGCAATTGCTGGATATTCGTTCTGTCAGACCCGTCATGGTCATCAAAACTCGAAAACTCCTGATCAATATTCCCTTCTTGCAAAATCAACTCTTGAAACTCCCAAGCCAATTGCCCACAGGAAGATAATAAGGGATGATCACTCTCTAAAGTCTTACTGAGTGGATCTAGACATTCAGTCGTCAAATTATTTTCAGGTAAGGTTTTATTATGTGATCGATGCCAATAAAATTGGCTGGGTTGTAATAAATACAAATGTACATCACAATGTCTAGAGAGACCCTGAATAAAAGTAAAAAAGATCGGCGGCATTGTACTAACACCCAAAACAGAAACACGTTCCGGTAATTTCTGATCTAACGAACCCACTGTTTTTTTATTTAATTGGTCAATCGCTTCTTGCCATACTGAACCTCTGTGTTTATTTCCTAAATGATCAACAATATCCTGCCATAATTCTTGCTGCCAGTGTTCGACTTCATGGCCTGTTACAAGCTCATTATTTTCCCAGACATTTAACCAGTCGGGCCGCATTATTTGATATTGGTCAAAAACATGCGCCAACGATTGTGCTAATTGAAATCTTTTCAATGATGATTGGTTACCCATCAGATATTGTTTCAATGCTGGTTGTTCTGTAGTTCTTAAATTATGCTCAATTACCCAAAGTAATCGTTCTCTTGTAAATACAGTACTAGTGAGATTCGTATCTATCCGTTGAATTAGATCATTGAAGAATTTACCGGGAAATAAAAACTGATAATTAGCCCAAACTGGAAAGCGTGCAGCTAATTGTTGGCATAACCAGCGCTCCATGCCCTGACTCTGTACTAAAAAATGTTCTTGTTTAAAAGGTGATGATAGCGGCTGAGTCTCTAACACTTTAATTAAGTGCGCCAGTAAATTTTCGCTCCTATTAGAGCTGTGAACAATTAACATTTCTTATCTGTACTTTAATTGGACCCAATTAAACAATTAATAAGGATTTATTACATCAATCATATCACAGGAATTTTAATCACAATGTTTTCTTAAACCAAAAAAACCTGCTTCAACATCAGAGTTAAAGCAGGTTTAAAAAACATAATTAGCTCCGGTTAAGTATCCCCGGAACAATCCTTCATATTTATTTCAATAAGCCTTGTAATAAGCCGTTCAATCGGTGGACATAATCTGCGGGATTAGCTAATTGCCCTCCTTCACTGAGAATCGCCTGATCAAATAAGATATGGGTTAAATCAGAAAAACGATCATCATCCTGTTCCTCTTTCATCGTTAGCACTAAAGGATGCGTTGGGTTTAACTCAAAAATCGGCTTATTATCACCAAAAGACTGTCCGGCCTCTTTCATAATTCGTTCCATATTAAGACTCATTGCTGAATCTTCAGTCACCAAACAAGACGGTGAATCAGTTAACCGCTGACTAATTCTAACTTCTGTAACCTTATCGCCTAGGATTTCTTTACTTTGCTTAATGACTGATTCAAAATCCTTATTAGTCGCATCTTGTTCTTTTTTATCCTCTTCATCATCTAGTTGTCCTAAATCTAACCCGCCTTTAGCAACAGACTGAAGAGTTTTTCCATCAAATTCAGTTAAATGTGAAATCAACCATTCATCTACACGATCTGACAATAACAATACTTCAAGACCTTTCTTCTTAAAGATTTCTAAATGTGGACTATGCTTAGCCGCACCATAACTATCAGCTGTAACAAAATAAATCTTATCTTGTCCCTCTTTCATACGGGAGACATAATCTTCAAGTGAAACAGTTTGTTTCTCACCTTCACTTTGCGTAGTAGTAAACCTTAGCAACTTAGCAATTCTATCTTTATTCTTGAAGTCCTCAATAGGTCCTTCTTTAATCACGGTACCGAACTGTTCCCAAAATGTTGCATATTTTTCTGAATCATTCCTCGCGAGTCCTTCCAAAAGACCCAAGACTTTTTTAACTGCGCCCGAGCGAATGACATCTAACTGTTTACTTTGTTGTAAAATTTCTCTAGAGACATTTAATGGTAATGAGTCAGAGTCAATGACCCCTTTAATAAAGCGTAGGTAACGCGGCATTAATTTATCTGAATCATCCATAATAAAAACTTTACGAACATAAAGTTTTACACCTTGTTTACTATCTTTATCCCATAAATCAAAAGGTGCTCTTGCAGGCACATAAAGCAATAACGTGTATTCATTATTCCCTTCTACTCGACTATGGATATGAGTCAATGGGTCTTGAAAATCATGTCCCATGTGCTTGTAAAATTCGTTGTAAGCATCATCGTCAATTTCCTGTTTAGACTTAGCCCAAAGCGCTGAAGCACTATTGACAACTTCTTCCTCAATTGCCGGCACTTCAGTTTCCTCGTTACCGTCGTCATCACTTGCAGACGGCATAGGCTCTTTATCCATAACTACGGGAACTGAAATATGGTCTGAGAACTTCTTAATAATTGAACGTAAGGTATAGCCATTCAAAAACTCGTCCTCACCTTCTTTTAATTCTAAAACAATAGAGGTACCACGCTGAGGACAATGCGCTGTTTCAAGAGTATATTCCCCATCGCCTTTAGACTGCCATTGAACCCCTTCTTCAGCAGCAACACCCGCCTTACGCGTCGTTAAAATGACGTTATCTGCAATGATAAATGACGAATAAAAACCTACGCCAAACTGACCAATCAGTTCACTGTCTTTAGCTTGATCACCCGTTAATGATTCAAAAAACTGTTTGGTACCCGATTTAGCAATAGTACCAATATGTTCTTGTACTTCCTCACGGGTCATACCAATTCCATTATCAGTCAAGGTAATCGTCCGCTTTTCTTTATCAAATTCAATACGGATTTTAAGCTCGCTGTCACCTTCATACAAAGAATCGTCAGATAAAGCATTAAATCTTAATTTATCAGCGGCATCGGAGCCATTGGAAATAAGTTCCCTCAGAAAAATTTCCTTATTGCTATATAACGAGTGAATCATTAAATGTAATAAATGCTTTACTTCCGTTTGAAACCCTAAGGTTTCTTTTTTTGCTTCAACAGTCATTTTAATATTTCTTCCTAATTAATTTTAAATACAACACGTCATTGTTAGATTCCTAACCTAATGCTATTTATGGGGATGGTTGAAAAAAATTCAAGATAATAATGTGAAATTAATTGTTTTTTGTTCCGAAAATAATAGGCATAGCTGCAATATTGTTTCCCACTCATCCCCGTCAGAAAAACCTTTACCTTGACGATCAGCAATCCCAGCCAACACCATTGCCTGCTCCAAAAGCGGCATCTCAATTCGTTGTAATGTATACTCTAACAAGGGTTTTCGTGTATCCCAAATACGTTGTTCTCGATAAATCTGTGCTCTTTGATTAACATGCTCCCCAGCAGTTTTTAATTCGATTAACAATCGTAGTTCTTTAATTATTGCCCAGATAACAATTTGTACCGCTACCCCAGTACACTGAAGGTTGTTAAGAATTCTCATGATTCTTAATATTTTCCCACTTAACATCGCATCCACTAATTTAAAAACGTCATAGCGCGAATGATCTGCGACCAGTGTTTCAACTTGTTCACGACTTAACAAGCCAGGCTCATACATAACATAAATCTTTTCAATTTCCTGAGCTAAAGCCAATAAATTCCCTTCTGTTCTTAACGCTAGCAATTTTACAACATCAGGTGAGCTGTCAAAGCCTTTATCATTTAAGCGTTTTGCTATCCAAGACAACAACGATTTACCGGTTAAAGGCCAGACTTGAATAATGACACCTGTTTCATCAATACACTGCGCCCAACGACTTCTAAAAACACTTGAAGCTACCTTAGGTGAAATAATTAACAATAAAGTATCTTTGGGGCGTCTTTCAAAATAGTCAATGATTGCAGCTGAGCCTTCTCGACCAGGCTTCCCTGATGGTATCTGTAATTCTATTAATTTTTGTTCTGCGAAAAGCGAGGGTATTACAGCACTGTGTAAAAGACTATCCCAGTTAAAACCGGCATTCACTGTCAAAACATCACGTTGATTATACCCTGATTTTTTGGCGGCTTGACGAATCTGATCTGCAAGCTCAATACATTGTAACGGTTCGTCCCCAGTCACCCAGAAGCAAGGCGCCAAATTCTGAGACAGGGTTGAAGTTAACTGTTCAGGTTTAACCCGCATATTAATATTTGTTTTTACTGCGTCTCAAATCCAAGGTTAGAGTTTTGATCTGAATCCTGATTAGCTTCATCATTTATGAGTTGTTGAACACTCCTTGAAATAGATTCAACTTGCTCTCTCACTTCATTAACAATCAACTCCGTTTTATTTTCTGTAGACACCGCATCATTCGCAGTCTTCGAATCAGTTTTCGTTGAATGTTCTGAAAAACCAGTTTGCGTTAATTTATCTGTCTGTAATTCAACCTCTTTCAGACCTAAACGGACTTGCTCAATTAACCGTGAAATCACCGCTGTATATATTTCTTGACGAATCACCTTTTCCTCATTTTGTTTTGCAATAATCTGTTTTTGATCATTAAAATATACCCGTGACTCAGTCAATTGCTGCTGACCTATTAATAACTGACCTTGCGTATTATGCAACTCATATCTTAGATAACTAATCACCTCAAACTCAGTACTCTTACCACGTGATGTGATAGATGCTGTTCTTCGTTCAAACCGGTCCTCAAGAATCTTAATCGTAATGCTTGAATCATTAGGTTGGCTGACTAACCTAGCGGATGAAAATCGAAAGACTTTTTCAAAAGCAGCAATCAATTCTGGTGATGCTCCCACTAAATGCACAGCTCTGATACCAGCAGGAAAATGCAATTGACCTCTAATTTGATAGCCGCATCCAGTTAAGAAAATCACTAAAAACATAACCGTGAAGATTTTATACATTGATTTTTTCACTCAGGGCGCTAGATAACAATATTAACCAATTTATTAGGGACTACAATAATCTTCTTAATGATATTGCTACCAATAAATGTCATCACTTTGGGGTCTTCTTGAGCTAATTTTTCAACAACTTCACGACTCGTATTAGGTGCCAGTTCAAGCTTACCCCTTAGTTTTCCATTAACCTGAATCATAATTGGCAAAGTTTCTTTCACTAAAGCACTTTGATCATATTCTGGCCAACACTGAATCTGATCTGGCGATAAACCTAATTGTAAGGCCAGTTCCTGACAAATATGAGGAACAATCGGCATTAACATCAACACAATACTTTCTAATACCTCTTGTTTAATGGCTCTACCAATGATTGAGTTATCTTCAAATTTGGAAATAGCATTAATTAATTCCATATTCGCAGCTATTGCAGTATTAAAGGTAAACCGCCGCCCCATATCATCAGTCACTTTTTGAATAACTTCATGAAGTTGCCGACGCATATTTTTTTGAACTGTAGATAACTCACTATCATCAAAACTATAATCAGTCACCCTCCCAGCCTTACTGTGTAAAAAAACTTGCCGCCACAACCTTTTTAAAAACCGGAAACTGCCTTCTACACCACTATCTGACCATTCTAGTGATTGTTCTGGAGGGGCTGCAAACATAATAAATAGTCTTACTGTGTCAGCACCATAACGCTCAATCAATGACTGCGGATCAACAGTATTACCTTTGGACTTGGACATTTTACTGCCATCTTTTAGAACCATTCCTTGTGTTAAAAGATTCTTAAAGGGCTCATCAACAACAACCAGACCTTCATCACGCAATAATTTAGTATAAAAACGAGCATACAGTAAATGTAAAATAGCGTGTTCAATTCCTCCAATATAGTGATCAACAGGTAACCAATTATTAACTGTTTGATCCAACATCGATGTTGTACTAGGGCTGGCAAAACGAGCAAAATACCATGATGACTCCATGAAAGTATCAAAGGTATCGGTGTCTCTTTCAGCATCCGCTCCACAATCAGGGCATTTGACTTCTTTAAACATTTTATGTGCGGCCAACGGAGCACTCACACCATCAAGTGCAACATCGCGCGGTAACTCAACAGGTAAGTCTGCATCAGGAACAGGCACGATACCACAGTCACCACAATGAATAATTGGAACAGGCGTTCCCCAATACCGCTGTCTCGAGACACCCCAATCACGCAAACGATAATTAACCTTCCGCTCGCCTTTATTCTGTTGTTTTAATTTCTTAGCAATAGCATCAAAAGCAGCATCCGAACTTAACCCATCAAATTCACTCGAATTTTTTAAAACACCTTTTTCTGTAAATGCTTTCGTTAAACAATTATCGCTATCTGACTCTGAATAAATAACTTGCCGAACAGGGATATTATATTTTTTCGCAAACTCATAATCACGCTGATCATGTGCTGGAACAGACATTACGGCCCCAGTGCCATAACTCATCAATACAAAATTAGCGACCCAAACAGGCACAGGTTCATTCGTGATCGGGTGCAAGGCAGTAAACCCAGAATCAATTCCTAATTTCTCCATGGTCTCCATTGCCGCTTCTGAAGACTCCATCACTTGACACGCCTCAATAAAAGCCTGAACCTGAGTACTTTTTTTACCAGCTAACCGAGCAAGTGGATGCTCTGCTGCAACCGCCAAGTAAGTCACACCCATCAATGTATCCGGACGAGTAGTATAAATTGATACGGGTTCATCTAATTCCGGCACGCTAAAATCCATTTCAACACCTTCAGAACGTCCAATCCAATTACTTTGCATCGTCCGTACTTGTTCAGGCCATCCTTGTAGAGATTCTAATGAACTTAGGAGTTCATCCGCATAGGCAGTAATTTTCATAAACCATTGCGAAATCTCTTTACGTTCCACTTCTGTATCACAACGCCAACAACAACCATCAATTACTTGTTCATTTGCAAGTACAGTCTGATCATTAGGACACCAATTAACAGGTGCAGTTTTTTTGTACACCAAGCCTTTTTTTAAAAGTTTGATGAAAAACCATTGTTCCCATCGATAATAATCAGGGTCACAAGTTGCAAGTTCTCTATCCCAATCATAACCAAAACCCAAACGTTTGAGTTGTTCCCGCATATAGTCAATGTTTTCATAAGTCCAATCTGCGGGATGAACCTTATGTTGCATCGCTGCATTTTCCGCAGGTAATCCAAAGGCATCCCACCCCATTGGTTGTAAAACATTTTTACCTTGCATACGTTGATATCGACTAATAACGTCTCCAATGGTGTAATTACGAACATGCCCCATATGTAAACGACCGCTTGGATAAGGGAACATCGACAAACAATAATAATTATCTTTATCAGAGTTCTCTTGCGCTTTAAAAGTCTCTTGCTCATCCCATAGGGTTTGAGCGTTTAATTCAATATCAGCAGGGTTATAATTTTCTTCCATTCTTCAATTTTCTATGTGGATTATTCAAATTAGCTAGAATACAGCACCCATGTTAAAATCAAAAGCATGAACTTTATGAAAGTCCTTTTATATATCTCTTATTCTGCATCATTGTAGTAATTGAAATTATTAACTGACTCTTTATAATCTCCACCATATTTTCAGTCTTCTTAAAGGAATTAAACCATGCGTCGAGTTATCTTCAATCAAAAAGGCGGTGTTGGTAAATCCACTATTACTTGTAATCTTGCCGCAATCAGTGCCAGTAAGAATCATCGAACACTGGTGATTGATTTAGATATTCAATGTAACAGTACATATTATTTACTAGGTAATAAAATAGATAATGCCGATAAAACAATAGCTTATTTTTTTAAAGGTTGCTTAAGCTCTGGGTTCTTCAGTAAAAACAAGCCGTCCGGTTTAGAGGATTTAATTCATGAAACCCCTTTTCCAAACCTCTATGTGATTCCTGCACATGTCGAATTAGAAGGAATACAAGACCGCCTAGTATCGCGTTATAAAATATACAAACTCAGAGAAGCACTAGATCAATTAGAGGGTTTTGATCACATCTATATTGACACCCCTCCCATTCTTAATTACTACAGTCAATCAGCATTGATTGCTGCAGAAAAATGCCTGATTCCATTTGATTGCGATGCCTTTTCAAGAGATGCGCTGTATCGTTTAAAAAATGCCATCAGCGAAGTTCAAGAAGACCATAATGGTTCACTCGAAATTGAAGGCGTTATTGTTAATCAATTTCAAAGCCGAGCAAAATTACCTAAGTTACTCGTAGAAGAACTTGAAAATGAAGGCCAACGAGTTCTTAAAACACGGCTATCGCCTTCTATTAAAGTTAAAGAGTCACATTCGGCCGCTAAACCATTAATTCACTTTTCCCCGAAACACAAAATAACCGAAGAGTACAAACAACTTCATCAAGAAATAAATTGATTTATTTACTCGCTAATTTTCTATAGTTAACAACAATACTCCAAAAAGGTATCAACAATGCAATAAAAACGATGATGGCTTTATCACCGATCATCGTTATCGGGGTAATACCAGTCATCGGTATTATTTTTCCAGTGAGTTCAGCTGGCTCAAACAAGGGTACTTGATATTGAATTTCTCCTTTAGGGCCTACTATTGCAGTTACGCCCGTGTTAGTGACACGCAGCAAAAAACGCCCCGATTCTAAAGCACGCATTCTTGCCATTTGTAAATGCTGATAAGGTTCAAGAGAATGACCGAACCATCCATCATTGGTCACATTAACTAGGAATCGAGCATCTTTCAGCCTATCTGGGGATTGTTCACCAAAAACAGCTTCATAACAAATCGTTAAAATAAAAGGGTATCCTTTTGCTGACATTAACTTTTGTTGTACAGAACCCGGCGTAAAACTACCAATAGGCATAATGTTAAGAGAGTCTAGCAAATAACCTGATAAAGGTTGCAACGGTAAATATTCACCAAAAGGAAGTAGATGAATCTTCTTATAGATCCCTTGCCCCTGACCAAGTGTAAGAGCAGCATTATAATATTCCCCTTTATCCATATTTTTAACTGGCAAACTAACAATTAAAGCAGTGTCATGACGGCTAGCATCTGCCGACAGTGGAACCAAGAAGTCAGCATCAATTTCATGTTGAAAAGCGGGGATGGCAGTTTCAGGCCAAATGATTAAATCAGAATCCCAATGTTGTTCAGTTTTACTTTTATACCAATCAAGAGTTTTAGATTTATAAGAAGGATCCCACTTATTGTCTTGTGAAACATTACCCTGTAAAAGGGTTACAGACAATGCTTCTCCATCAGGAAAAGTCCATGCCGTATGCTTAAAATAATTTGCAGCATACGATACTAATAAAATCAAAAATGGAAAAACAAAAAAACCTTTTTTAAACGTTGAAACAATAACAATCAATGATGAACATAAAACCATCAAAAAACCTACACCATAGGTTCCAATCACCGGTATAAACCCTGAGAATGGAGTTTCAAATTGTGAATAAGCAATTTGTAACCAAGGAAAACCATTAAAAATAAATTGACCTCTAAAATATTCAATTAAAGTCCACAAAACAGGCATCATAAAAACTCTGGAATAACTACCCTTAGTAGTTAATGAGACCGACAAAGTAGCAAATAAGACAATAGGGAATGACCAAAACAAACAAAAAACAAATGTTAACAATATGGCTAAAGCGATATGAGCATGACCAAAAAAATAGATGCTAACAAATACCCAGGAAACAGCTACCCCGAAAAAACCAAAACCAAATAATCCACCTCGAAAAAAAGCCTGTTTAAAGGTCGCTTGGTCAAGTGACTTAAATAATAAAGCAAGTGCAACAAAAGGAGCATAAATAAGATCAATGGGTGCAAAAGAGAGTGCTAATAAAATACCCGAAAAAAAACAGGTAAGTTCCCAACGTAATAAGAATTTAAGCATATTAAAATTTCAGGGGGGTTATTTTGAGATTAAGCTCATGCATATATAAGCAATTTATAAACTTAACATACCATAAGAGACCTTTGCGTGATCAGCTCACATGGTCAGTTAAATTCTAGGACTTCGTTTT
>CAZEVO010000016.1:0-42397 GCA_964515235.1 uncultured Methylococcaceae bacterium
ATTTTATTGTAACCCAACGTCCGTGAGTTTTATTGACACCTACTTCCTTCCGTTTGTGTTCTAAAAATTCATTCCAAACATCCAAAAACGTCTTACTAAAAATGGGTTCTTCCATTCGTAGTTTGGTATGTATATCCAAATACATTTCTTTTGCAGTAACAATACTGGTTTCTAAGTTTCTACTACGGGTAGACCTACGAATGTATTTTTGTTCTTTGTGTATCCACATTTGAAACTGATACACATCACCAGAATTTGGTGTTCGGAATAAAGTTACGTCACCGTCATACAACTTGTGTATATCAGTTTTAATTTTAGGTTTAGGGGTGCGTTTACGAGGAGGTTTACTTGTGGTTTTGGTGGGTTTCAACATATTGATTTGTAGTAGTCGGTGTAAGTTTGTAAAAACTTTGTAAGTAACTTTTTATAAGTTATTGTTTCAAAACAATAACAGTTAGTATACTTACAAACTTTGTAACTTACAAATACCTTACAAATCAATAACTTAGGGAGTTTTAACTACCCCCACTCAATCGTAGCAGGTGGCTTTCCAGAAATATCGTAAGTGACTCGTGAAATTCCTTCAACTTCATTAATGATTCGCCTCGAAACAAGATCCAGAAAGTCATATGGTAAATGCGCCCAACGTGCTGTCATAAAATCTATAGTTTCAACTGCACGTAATGCAATGACATAATCATATCGTCGACCATCACCCATAACCCCTACGGATTTAACTGGTAGAAACACTGCAAATGCCTGACTCACTTTATCGTATAAATCATGTCGATAAAGCTCCTCTATAAAAATTGCATCGGCAAAACGCAATAATTCAGCATATTCCTTTTTCACTTCCCCTAAAATTCTTACACCCAAACCCGGACCCGGAAAAGGATGGCGTTTAATCATAATTTCAGGCAACCCTAATTCAATTCCTAGCTTTCTAACTTCATCTTTAAATAATTCCCGTAATGGTTCGACCAGTTTTAGCGTCATATCTTCTGGCAATCCACCCACATTATGGTGCGACTTTATTAAATGCGCCTTACCACTTTTTGCACCAGCCGACTCAATAACATCCGGGTAAATCGTACCTTGCGCCAACCATTTTGCATCCGTCAACAATGCAGCCTGTTCATCAAAAATCTCAATAAACAAATTACCAATTATTTTGCGTTTTTCCTCTGGATCAACAATGCCATTTAACCGATCTAAATAACGTTGCTCAGCATTAACACGGATCACATTAATTCCCATGTTTTCGGCGAACATTGCCATGACTTGGTCACCTTCATTGAGTCGGAGCAACCCAGTATCAACAAAAACACACACCAACTGTGCCCCAATAGCCTTATGTAAAAGTGCGGCAACAACCGATGAATCTACACCGCCTGAAAGACCCAATATAACTTGTTCTCTACCTACAGACTCTCTAATACTAACAATACTCTCATCAATAATATTGCTCGAATTCCAAAGCACAGAACAACCACAGATATCTACAGCAAAGCGCTCAAGAATCTTATCACCTTGCTTAGTATGTGTGACTTCAGGGTGAAACTGGACACCGTAAAACTGCCGGTCTTCATCCGCAATACCAGCTATCGGCGCACTTTCTGTACTAGCAATTAAACTAAAACCTTCTGGCAACCGTTCAACCCTATCTCCATGGCTCATCCAAACATCTAACAAACCATAACCTTCTGAAGAAGAGAAATCCTCTATGTCTCTTAATAGACGCGAATGCCCTCTTGCTCGCACTTGCGCGTAGCCAAATTCTCGATGATCAGATGCGACTACCCGCCCTCCTAATTGCTCAGCCATTGTTTGCATACCATAACAAATTCCTAACACGGGTATGCCCAAAGAAAAAACACTTAACGGTGCTCTCGGCGTATCATCACCAGTTACAGTCTCTGGCCCCCCCGACAGAACAATACCACTCGCTGCAAAATCAATAACCTCCTGATCACTGCATTCACAGGAGAATATCTCACAATAAATACCAATTTCCCTAATTCTGCGTGCAATTAATTGTGTGTATTGGGAACCAAAATCTAAAATTAAGATTTTATGGGAATAAATAGCTGCTATCTGTTCATTACTCACGATAAATTTTCTAGAAAATAAGTTAAAAAAGGGTCAATGCGCTCGCACTAAGACTATTTCTCGTAGATCAGTCTAAACGATAATTTGGTGCTTCTTTGGTAATCGTAACATCATGAACATGACTTTCACGCATTCCGGCATTAGTCACTCGGACAAATTCTGCTTTTTCATGTAAGGCGCTAATCGATTCACAACCGGTATATCCCATACAAGCACGTATACCACCAATCAACTGATAAATAATAGCATTTAACCCACCCTTATACGGCACTCGCCCCTCTATACCTTCAGGAACAAGCTTCTCAACTGTTTCAGCTTCTTCTTGAAAATACCGGTCACTTGACCCCTGTTTCTGAGCCATCGCACCCAAAGAGCCCATTCCCCGGTAAGTTTTATAAGATCGCCCTTGAAATAACTCTACATCACCTGGCGCCTCTTCTGTTCCGGCAAACAACCCTCCTAACATAACCGCATTAGCTCCAGAAGCTAATGCTTTAGCAACATCGCCAGAATAACGAATCCCTCCATCAGCGATAAAAGGGACTCCGGTTCCGCGTAGCGCCTCAGAAACATTATTAATTGCTGTGATTTGCGGCACTCCAACACCAGCAACAATACGTGTTGTGCAAATAGACCCCGGACCAATACCTACTTTAACGCCATCAGCCCCGGCTTCGACTAACGCTCTTGCAGCATCTGCCGTCGCAATGTTACCTCCAATAACCTGTAATTCCGGATACATACCTTTAATCGTCTTAATGCGTTGTAAAACACCACTAGAATGTCCGTGCGCAGTATCGACTACTACAACATCAACACCGGCTTGCACTAACGCTGTCACTCGCTCTTCCGTATCAACCCCGGTTCCGACTGCTGCACCCACTCTCAAACGCTCAAAACTATCTTTGCTGGCTTGTGGATAATCTTTTGCTTTTTGAATATCTTTAACCGTAATTAAACCGCGCAGATGAAAATCCTTATTAACAACCAATACCTTCTCAATACGATGTTGATGTAACAGCGAAATTGCTTCTTTCTGATCAGCTTCCTCACTCACCGTAATTAATCTATCTTTAGGCGTCATAACTTTTGTGACCGACTCCCCCAGTCGTGTCTCAAAACGAAGATCACGGCTCGTTACAATGCCTAACAAATCATCTCCATCTACAACAGGTACACCAGAAATATTATGTTGTTGCGTTAACAGCATAACGTCTTTAATACTCATATGCGGTGATACTGTTATGGGCTCTCGGATCACGCCACTCTCATATTTTTTCACGCACCCCACTTCATAAGCTTGTTGGTCGATCGTCATATTCTTATGAAGAATACCTATACCTCCTTCTTGAGCTATATTGATCGCTAACCGTGATTCAGTTACTGAATCCATTGCCGCAGAAACAAGCGGGATATTGAGGTTAATTTCACGAGTTAGCTGCGTTGACAGATCTACATCCTTTGGCAATACTGTCGAATGCGCAGGGACTAACAAAACATCGTCAAAAGTAAGAGCTTCCTGAATTATCCGCATACATCTACCTAAATTTCAAAATAACTGCGTATTATACAATGATACAACGCCTTTTTTTTAAGTCTATTTTCACAAAACTATTTTTCACTATCAAATAACGCCTCTAACTGGCTAAAGTTTTTAATATCTTCTGATCTTACTTCTTGCTCATTCACTCGCGCAAAAAAGATGGGAATCAATGCAGCAACAACAACAGACTCTAAGAAAGTCGCCTTTAAAACCCATGCAAAAACCATCGCAAAAACATTTACCCAGAAACCCATTTCAAATGGAACGATACTATCTACCCATGCCCAAGGATAAAGCAAAACACTATAAAGTAGTATTAATCCCACATACATCAGGCCATTCACAATCCAGAGTGACTTAGAATAAGCATTAACCTCCTGAGCAAATAACAACAATCCTTTTTTGGCTGTTAATTCAACTGTTTCTTTTGATGTTGCCTTAATCACATAAGCTAGAATAATTTCAGCCTGAAATGCTGTTAAAAAATTAACAACCATATTAACCAATATGGTTAAAGATGACTGGCCAAAACAAAATCGCTCCAAACGACACCGGTCACTATAAATGAGGGTTAACCCTTGTCTAATTTGACGCTCGATGCGGGCTAACTCTACAGTACCACCAAAATAAGTCGCTGCCGCATCCTTGTATCGCATAAATTGCTCTTTACTTGAGAAAACAACAGATTCATCCAATTGATCAACCAAGACCCGAATATGTCCGACACGCCGAGGTAACATCGTTGTCCCTCGCACGATAAAAGCCAAGTAACCACAAACACAAAACCCAACAACCGATCCTATTTGAGCAGGTAATGTTGAATGTATTTCAAAAGCATTACCAATGAGTCCAACCCCTGCCCCAATAAGCGTGGCTGCGACAAAACAAAAAGCAATCACTATCCAAGCCCAGAATTTTAAAATTAAACAGGACATGGTTTTCTCAACCAACTGAACAGATGCTAACAATTTTACTTCCATACGAAACTCCAAAAATAATTCTAAATTACTTTATTCCTCTACCTAACCATATTCAATAACGTTACATGCTGAAAAGTACTGCAACCATCTAACGACAAGAGACAAACATACCCAAGTACTATGAATGAAATACACTGTACTCCGCATTAAAATAAAAACCTAGCAATATCAAATTAATAATCTAAATAAGTCCGAACCGGACTTAACAATTTCCTAAGCTATCTGAAACGAATTTTATTTAGGCCTTTTACAATAAAAGTCTAAATGCTGCTAACAAAAGCAAATAAGAAAAAAACTGTTGTAGTCTTTCCACTGGCAATTGTGTCGCCATTTGAGCACCTATCGGTGCAAAAAAAATACTAGTTGCGATAATAGCCATAAAAGCAGGTAAATAAATATAGCCAAAAAAACCCGGCAAAGATGCCGTCACACCCCATCCTAAAATGATATAGCTTAACGTGGATGCTACTGCAATTGGTAAGCCGCAAGCACTAGAGACGCCCACTGCTACTTTCATAGGCTGTTTCATATAGACTAAATACGGCACTGTAAGCGTGCCGCCACCAATCCCCAAAGATGAAGAAAATAATCCAATAACTCCGCCTGCCATACTAAAAGGTAGGCAAACCACAAACCTGTTTTTCATTTTACCTCTAGAAGGCATCAGCAGACTCAGCCCAACATAAATCAGAAAAAATGCGAAAAACTCTTTTAACAATTGCCCAGAACTTTGATGCACTAGAGAAGCTCCTATAACAGCACCAATCAAAACCGTAGGTGCCATCTTCTGGACAATACCCCAATCAATATTCCCTATTCGCCAATGTGCATAAGTTGAAGCTATTGATGTCACCACAATAGTGGCCAATGATGTCGCAATCGCCACCACCATAATCAAGTGTTGTTCAAACCCCTGCCATAAAAATAAAACAAATAAACTCGGTACGATAACAATTCCACCGCCAATACCAAAAAGGCCGGCTAAAATCCCAGCAATCGCACCCAATACTAAACAAGAAATAATGATCTCAACCAAGACACACCTATTTAATTTTCTATTTACAGCCCCGTTATTTAACCAAAACCTGAACTAAAACTATCGCACCCACTATTTCAGTACTATCATCTTATAGATTCTTCTACCTGTCAGTAGCGAATTATCATAAAATAATCTCTTAAAAAAAGGCTTAACTGATTTTGGAAACTTATCTTGTTGGCGGAGCAGTCCGCGATAAACTTTTAAACTACCCCTTTACTGAAAGAGACTGGGTCGTTATCGGAGAATCTCCCGAATCAATGATTGCTCAAAACTTTATTCCAGTTGGAAAAAACTTCCCTGTTTTTTTACACCCTCATACACGTGAAGAATACGCTTTAGCACGTACTGAACGCAAAACCTCTCCCGGCTACACCGGCTTTAATTTCCACGCTACCCCAGATGTTACTCTAGAACAAGACCTTATTCGCCGCGACCTCACTATCAATGCAATTGCACTATCGTCATCTGGCCAGTTAATCGACCCTTATGGTGGCCAACGCGATCTTAAAAGACGAATTCTGCGCCATGTTTCACCAGCATTTAATGAAGACCCTGTCAGACTTTTACGTATTGCTCGCTTCGCTGCACGTTATGCCCACTTAGGCTTTAAAATTGCCGATGAAACACTATCATTAATGCGCCAAATGGTTATACAAGGTGAAATTAACCATTTAGTAGCCGAACGCGTCTGGACTGAAACGCACAAAGCCTTAACTGAAGACCAACCTTCTCATTTTTTTGAAACACTCAGAAGTTGTGATGCATTGGCAATTATTTTTCCGGAAATCAATGCACTCTTCGGCATTCCGCAACCCAAAAAATTTCATCCAGAAATTGACACTGGTATTCATGCCTTATTGACTGTTGACCAAGCCGCTCAACTAACAAATGACCCCTCAACACGCTTTGCTGCTTTAGTTCACGACTTAGGTAAAGCTAAAACCTCACCCAACAACTGGCCAAGCCATCAAGGGCATGAAGCACTCGGGATACCCATATTAAAACAGCTTTGCCATCGGCTGAGAATACCAAAATCGTATCAAGCTCTTGCCTTAAACGTTATGCTGCACCACACTTCTTCGCATAAAGTGATGCATCTTCAACCTGAAAAACTAACAGAAATATTATTAAATACTGGTGCTTTTAAAAAGGAAAATACATTACAAAAATTTTTATTAGCATGTGAAGCTGACGCAAAGGGGCGAACAGGACTTGAGAAAAAACCTTATCCGCAAGCATTCTTTATTCAAAATGCCCAACAAGCCGCACTAGCAATAAATACCAAACCATTCACCTCTGGATTATTGAAGGGTCCTGAAATTAGTGCCGCTATTCATCAGTCTCGAGTCCAGGCGATTACTGACTTTTATAACACTTCTAAAGTGGAATAAATGCCGTTACCATCGATTGTAAAGCAGATTTAAGGACTCGATGCTGTCTGTTAGCCATTATCTGAGCAATCATATCCTGAGCATTTATTATTTTCCCAAACAACCGCTCAAAACTAAGATTCACCTCTACAGCATCTCCAGAACTAACCAAAAACACCGAGCCAGAAGCAGATTGCTTGGTACGAATCAACCAAGAGGCAACTTCCACATTACGAGCACTATTATAAAGTTTCTGGGCATCTAAAAAATCAATCAAATAAAACTCTTGCTGACTCTGATAAGCTTCAAAAATCATAGTCTGCAACCCCGCAATAAAGGCTTGCACCCGATCTCCCTTAAAGTCATCATCAAAACTTAACCAAATACAATCAATACTTTTCACGCCATTAATAGACATATAGGGAAATTTCACCAAATCAGCAACGGCTTCTTCTACCCCCTGATAACCACTCTTACGCCACTCCTCTGGGTTTCGCTTATATAACTTAACCGCCAACTCTTTTAACGCTAAAAAAACAATTTTTTGATGTGTTTCTGTCACTAAATTAATATCCGTTTTGGCAACAGAAGCCATTTTAAATTCGGAACTACTAAGCGACTCAGTCGGCCTAACAGCCGATGAACAACCCGTCATTAATAGCATTAAAAATACCAATAAGAACCAACCACTCAATTTTCCAATTTGATAATAACAACCCATGAACCTATTTTTTTACCTGAATTTGAATATCATAAAAAACTTCCTTATAGTGACACTTTATTAACAACTTTATAACCTTTACCTATGCCTTCTTTTGATATAGTTTCAGAATTTGATCAACATGAAGCAAATAATGCGGTTGATCAAGCCAACCGCGAAGTTACCACGCGCTTTGACTTTAAGGGGTCAGGTGCTAAATTTGAATTTAATGATAACATCATTAAATCATTTGCTGAAAACGACTTTCAACTTCAACAAATGCTCGATATTGTACAATTAAAACTCACTAAACGTGGAATAGATACATCCTGCTTGGAAACTGCAGAAGCCCAAATAACCGGCAAAACAGCACATCAACAAACAACCCTTAAGCACGGTCTTGATACGCCTTTAGCACGTAAAATTGTTAAATTAATAAAAGATAACAAACTTAAAGTCCAAGCCGCTATTCAAGGGGAAAAAGTTCGCGTAACCGGTAAAAAAAGAGATGACCTGCAACAAGTCATTCAATTACTAAAACAAGAATCATTTGAGATGCCCTTACAGTTTGATAACTTTAGAGATTAATTATTTAAATCGCCCCATAACAACTGCATCGCTGATAACACTGCCAATACTGCTGTTTCAGTCCGCAAAATCCTAGGCCCTAAACGAACCGCAACAAAGCCAGCAGCCAAAGCCCAATCAACTTCCTCACCAGAAAACCCACCCTCAGGGCCTGATAAAACAATCATGCGTTGTGATTTTGGAGACAAACGACCTAAGCCCTGTTTAGCTGATGGCTCTAAAATAATTTTAAATGCTTCCGAATCCAGAACCCATTCACTTAACTCAATCGGCTCGTGTATTTTAGGCACAAAACGCCGACAACTTTGTTCTGCTGCATTTTGTGCAATTCGTTGCCAATGTAAGGTTTTTTTATGCTTATTTTCTGATTTAACACGAACGACACTTCGCTTTGTTAACAAGGGCGTTATTTCATTTACACCCAATTCAACTGCTTTTTGTATTGCGTAGTCCATGTGATCTGAACGAGAAATACTCAACCCATAGTTAATCCATAACTTGGATTCCGTTTGCCGCTCAACTACTTTATTTATCTTTGCAATAACTGCCTTGCGTGTCACTTCTACTAATTCGGCTTTAAACTCATACCCCGAGTCATTAAAAAGTAATACTTCTGCGCCGACCTTGAGTCGTAAAACAGTACGAACATAATGCGCCGCCTGTTGTTCCAAACAGCAATTTTCATGTAAAACGAGAGGAGAAACAACATGAATTCGTGAGATACGCATGACAATCTACAAGGAAAGTAAAGAATAGCTAATCTTTAAATTAAAAAGCTTCCGACCACTAAAAAAAACGTCAACTTTAAAATAGCCGAGCAGGCTAATTAATCGCTCTGTAAATTATCAAAAATACGCAGCGTGGGTGCTGACTGGTTCATGGTGTAAAAATGCAACCCCGGTGCACCATTGTCCAATAGTCGCTGACACAGCTCGCTCACCACCTCAATACCTAACGCTTGAATGGATTCTCGGTCATCGCCAAAAGCTTCTAAGCGTTTGCGTAACCAACGTGGGATTTCAGCACCACACATTTCAGAAAATCGCGACAACTGCGTGTAGTTATTAATCGGCATAATCCCTGGAATAATGGGCAGATCAATACCTTGTTTTTCACAAGCGTCTATAAAAGCAAAATAGGCTTCCGCGGTATAAAAATATTGCGTGATGGCGGCATTCGCCCCAGCATCAACCTTACGCTTAAAGTTAATTAAATCATCTTGCCCGTTATCAGCCTGCGGATGAACTTCTGGGTAAGCGGCGACATGAATCTCAAAATGATCTCCGGTCTCAGCCCGGATGAATTCAACCAATTCATTGGCATAACGAAATTCACCTGCCGACAACATGCCAGAAGGCATGTCCCCACGTAGCGCTACAACCTTAGCAATACCTTGCTCTTGGTAACGACTTAAAACCTGACGAATACTCTCTTTTGTTGACGCCACACAAGACAAATGCGGCGCCGCCTGACGGCCTGATCGCTGAATAGCAACAACCGCTTCCATTGTTTTATCACGGGTCGACCCACCGGCGCCAAAAGTCACCGAGAAGAAATCCGGATTAATCCGTTCCAATTGCGCCTGAACCGTCACTAAGTTCGCCGCACCTGCCTCCGTTTTAGGCGGGAAAAATTCACAACTAAAATGTCGTGGATATTTTTTCTGGGAATCCATTAACTTGATTAGTAACGATAATGATCAGGCTTATAAGGCCCTTCTGTCGGAATATTTAAATAATCTGCTTGTGCTTGGGTTAATTCAGTCAAATTAACACCCAATTGTTTTAAATGCGAGCGCGCGACCTTTTCATCTAAAATCTTAGGTAGAATATAAACTTTAGCCTCATAGTCACCGGCATTCGCCCATAACTCCATTTGTGCTAAGACTTGGTTACAAAATGAATTCGACATCACAAAACTCGGATGACCCGTTGCACAACCTAAATTAACCAATCGCCCTTCTGCTAGAACGGTTATCCGCTTACCATCTGGAAAAATAACATGGTCAACCTGTGGTTTAATGTTCTCCCAAGTATAACGACGTAATGCTGAAATTTCGATCTCAGAATCAAAATGACCGATGTTACAAACAATCGCCTCATTTTTCATCGCAACCATGTGATCGTGAGTAATCACATTAAAGTTACCAGTCGCCGTTACAAAGATATTACCCACAGAAGCGGCTTCTTCCATGGTTACGACTCGGTAACCTTCCATTGAGGCTTGCAATGCACAAATCGGATCAATTTCAGTAACCCAAACCGTCGCGCCTAAACCACGCAGCGATTGGGCACACCCTTTGCCAACATCACCATAACCACACACTATGGCAATTTTACCGGCCACCATCACATCTGTGGCGCGCTTAATACCGTCAACTAATGATTCGCGACAACCGTAGAGATTATCAAACTTCGATTTAGTCACCGAGTCATTAACATTAAATGCCGGTACTTTTAAAGCGCCCTTAGCTACCATCTCATACAAGCGCAACACACCAGTAGTCGTTTCTTCTGACAAACCTTTAACATCGTCCATTAATTCTGGAAATTTTTCATGCATCATGACGGTTAAATCCCCGCCATCATCCAAAATCATATTCGGACGCCAGCCGTCCGTACCAATAATCGTTTGTTCGATACACCATTCGGCTTCTTCTTCTGTTTCACCTTTCCAGGCAAAAACCGGAATACCTGCTGCTGCCATCGCTGCCGCCGCATGGTCTTGCGTTGAAAAAATATTACACGAAGACCAACGTACTTCAGCACCCAGTGCCGTTAAAGTTTCAATCAATACCGCCGTTTGAATAGTCATATGTAAACAACCGGCTATTCTTGCTCCTCTTAGCGGTTGTTGCGCGCCAAACTCTTCCCGTAACGCCATCAAACCCGGCATTTCTGTTTCAGCTATATTAACTTCCTTACGGCCCCATTCAGCCAAAGCAATATCGGCAACTTTATAATCTGACATTAAACTATCCTTCTATTTTTTAATCGCTGACTTGCGAAGTTAGATACCTGCTGCAATGCGCAAAGCATCGGCTTTATCGGTTTTTTCCCAACTGAAACTGTCTTCGGTACGGCCAAAGTGCCCGTATGCCGCCGTGGTCCCGTAAATAGGTTTTAATAAACCCAACATGGCAATTAAGCCTTTAGGGCGAAGATCAAAATGATCTCTAACCAAAACAACTAAGCGATCTTCACTAATAACACCAGTGCCAAAGGTCTCGACACTAATCGAGGTCGGCTCAGCCACCCCAATCGCATAAGAAACTTGAATTTCACAGCGTTCGGCAAGGCCGGCTGCGACAATATTTTTAGCCACATAACGGCTCATATAAGCAGCTGAACGATCGACTTTGGAAGGATCTTTACCACTAAAAGCTCCGCCGCCATGTCGCGCCATGCCCCCATAAGTATCGACAATGATTTTACGTCCGGTTAAGCCACAATCACCGACAGGGCCGCCAATAATAAACTGGCCCGTTGGGTTAATCAGATATTTTGTTTCTCGGTGCAACCATTGTGCCGGCAGTACCGGTAAAATAATCTCATCCATCACCGCTTCATGTAATTCGCGCTGACTAATATCAGGTGAATGTTGTGTCGATAACACCACAGCATCTACTGCAACCGGTTGATTGTTCTCATAGCGGAAGGTCACCTGACTTTTCGCATCGGGACGTAACCACGGCAGGGTTTTATTGAGTAATAATTCTGCTTGGCGTTTTACCAGACGGTGTGAGTAAGTAATCGGGGCGGGCATTAACACATCGGTTTCATTGCTAGCATAGCCAAACATTAAACCCTGATCGCCAGCGCCTTGTTCATGATCGTCACTATCATCAACACCCATGGCAATATCAGGCGATTGCTTACCAATCGCATTCAGTACCGCACAGGTATTACCATCAAAACCGCATTCCGGATTATCATAGCCAATCGCCTTAACCGTTTCTCGCACAATAGCCTCGGTATCGATCACTGCATGAGTGGAGATTTCACCGGCTAAAACAACCATTCCGGTTTTCACCATCGTCTCACAAGCGACCCGAGAGGCCGGGTCTTGTGCTAAAACCGCATCTAAAATAGCATCGGATACAGCATCAGCTAACTTGTCAGGGTGACCGGCTGAAACAGATTCTGATGTGAAAATAAAATTTTTACTCATTAACTATTACTCCAAAGGCTTTTAAGGCTTTTAAGGCTTTTAAGGCTTTTAAGGCTTTTAAGGCTTTTAAGGCTTCTAAAATCATGGTGGGCCCTGTAGGACTCGAACCTACGACCTGCCGATTATGAGTCGGATGCTCTAACCAACTGAGCTAAGGGCCCGATAAATTATTTGCTTTCTAAAACAACAATGTAGCTCTCACGGGCAAGAATACTGCATTGAAACTAATATGGAATGCTAATCACTTTCTAAGAAGCAACGCAATTGTTCTGATCGTGAAGGGTGACGCAATTTACGCAGCGCTTTTGCTTCAATTTGACGAATTCTTTCTCTCGTTACATCAAATTGTTTACCTACTTCTTCCAACGTGTGATCAGTATGCATGTTAATACCAAAACGCATACGCAACACTTTAGCTTCTCGAGCCGTTAACCCAGCCAAAACATTCTGTGTTGACTCCATCAAGCCCGCTACCGTTGCTGACTCAATGGGGGAAAGAACCTTTGAATCCTCAATAAAATCACCCAAATGGGAATCTTCATCATCACCAATCGGCGTTTCCATTGAAATAGGCTCTTTGGATATTTTTAAGACTTTACGTACCTTATCCTCGGGCAGAGCCATACGCTCTGCCAATTCTTCTGGCGTTGCCTCTCTCCCCTGTTCCTGAAGAATTTGTCTGGAAATACGATTCAATTTGTTAATTGTTTCAATCATATGAACCGGAATACGAATTGTTCTTGCCTGATCTGCAATAGAACGGGTAATTGCTTGACGAATCCACCACGTTGCATAAGTAGAAAACTTATAGCCTCGACGGTATTCAAACTTATCTACTGCCTTCATTAGACCGATATTACCTTCTTGAATTAAATCAAGAAACTGTAACCCTCGGTTAGTATATTTCTTTGCTATAGATATAACCAAACGCAAATTAGCCTCGATCATATCCTTTTTTGCCCGACGCGCTTTTGCTTCACCAATCGTTAATCGACGATTAATATTTTTTAAATCATTTACAGCCAACTTATACTGCTTCTCAATTTCCAGCAAAGTGCCTTGCGCTTCTAAAATCTGGTCCTTTTTTTCTTGCAGCGTCTCAGAATAAGAGTTTCCAGAAGCAATATGCGCCTCAACCCATTCAAGATTTGGCTCATTGTTAACAAACGATTCTATAAATTCTTTGCGTGGCATTTTGGCATCACGAACACAAATATCCAAAATAGTTTTTTCTTGATCGCGTATATCCTGGATAACGCTGCCTTGAAAATCAACTAACCGCTTAAAATATTTAGGTGCAAATTTAAATTCGAGAAAAATATCAGCTAATTCCCCTAAAGCCTCCTGTGCTTTAGCACTGCCGTAATCATTCTTCTTTAATAAGGAATAAACCTCCTTCAAAGAAACAGATAGCGCGTCTATTCGCTCCTTGACATCTTCATAGGCCAACTCAGGAACTTCTTCAGGCTCTTCTTCCTCATCACCTCCATCAACAGCTCTATTGATACCCGGCAAAACCACATCAGGCTCTGTATAATCAGCAAAGTCAATGACAATATCTTTTAATTTTGGCCCATCCTCAGTACCAATAAGCGCAAAATCCAATAAAAACTCACTGACGATATAAGGCGCATGCCCTAAAGCCTCAACGACTTGTTTATGACCCTTTTCAATCCGTTTTGCAATCTTAAGCTCATCTTCACGCGTCAGCAGTTCTACTGACCCCATTTCTCGCATATACATTCTAACGGGATCTGTTGTCTTACCAAATTCACCGTCAACACTTGCCAATGCTGCTGCAACTTCAGCCGCTGCCTCATCATCAGTGCTAGCTCCTGCCGCACCCGACATTAAGCTATCTGCATCAGGTGCAACTTCATGAACCTCAATTCCCATATCATTAATCATACTAATGATATCTTCGATTTGATCAGGCTCTACAATATTACTCGGTAAATGGTCATTTATCTCAGCGTACGTTAAGTACCCTTTATTTTTACCCTTGGAAATAAGCTGCTTGAGTTGAGATTGTTGAGATTGTTGATTCATCTACTATTAATGTCTTTATCAAATAACTTTTTATTATAACCTAGATTTTTTTAAAAAAGAAGCTCTGACCCTATTTCATAGCAAGAAAACGTAGCATCTTTTTCTTCTCGTCTGAAGTAAGACCCATGGCTTGTTCTTTTTTCAGTAACTTAGCCAAATCAGCTTCCACTACTTGAGCAACTAATCGCCTTACTGCTCCGGCGAACTCCACCTCCAAGCCTGACTCCGGAACCAACACAGGCATTTTAACAAGCGCCAACACTTGATTTTCTTCCGGTTCGCCGCGAAAGCTTTCAAGTAAAACACCGGTTGTCAATCCTGGATTTTGTTCTATCGCCGCTAAAACTTTCCGCAGCAAGTTAAGTCCCGGAGAATCTAGGGACAAATCAAAGCCTTCTCTGAGAAAGTGAGATTTCGCAAGCTCAGGATTTTGCAATAACAACGCATTTGCCGTACGCGCAGGCGTCACCTTCTCTTTTACCGCACTAGCACTGCGACTCACCTCCTCAGGCTTCCAATCAATCGCCACATGATTGACCTGCTCACTTAACTTACTAATCATCATTTCTTTAAAGTACCCTGACGGCAAAGTATCTAAGTATGCTTTAGCTTTAACCATCAATGCAGCCCGCCCTTCGAGCGTTCCCAAATCTAAAACCCCACTTAAACGACTAAAGAAATAATCTGACAAGGCTGACGCCCCATCAAGCCGAGTCAAAAAAGCATTCACTCCCTCGCGCCGAATTAATGAATCCGGATCCTCTTTCTCAGGAAGCAACATGACCCTAATATGCCGACCATCTTTTAAACAAGGAAGCCCCGCCTCAATAGCTCTCCACGCCGCTTTTAACCCAGCACCGTCACCGTCAAAACATAAAACTATCTCAGCTGTAAAACGAAATAACAAATCAAAGTGAGCTCTTGATGGCGCCGTCCCTAAAGTCGCAACAGCATTCCTAATTCCAAATTGAGCCAAGGCTATAACATCCATATAGCCTTCAACTAATAATATTTGCGCAGGCCTTCCTTTTTTTTCCAATAATTCATATAAACCATAAACTTCATTACTCTTCTGAAAAACCGGTGTTTCTGGAGAATTAAGATATTTCGGGACTCCGTCATCCAAGACTCGCGCGCCAAAAGCTAGAACCCTCCCGCGCCGATCTCGAATCGGAAACATAATTCGCCCACGAAAACGATCATAGATGCGACCATTATCCTTTTCTATCACCAAGCCAGCTTGTTTCAAAAGACCTACATCAAATTGATTTACTAACAAGCGCCATTGATCAGGGGCATACCCTAATAAAAAATCACGAGCCACTTCTCCGGAAACACCACGGCTCTTAAAATATTGAACGGCCAAATCATCCTTATTTGAATCACGCAATTGCTGGACATAGAATTTTGCTACTTGCTGCTGTATCGCATAGATTGCTGCTGAATCTTGCTTGCCAGTCAACGACGTCACTGCTGATGTATCTCTAGGCACATCAACACCAACAAAAGAAGCCAAATCCTCAACTGCTTCGACAAAATTAAGATGACTATAATCCATTAAAAAACCAATCGCATTGCCACTGGCTCCACAGCCAAAACAGTGATAGAACTGCTTACTGCGACTGACAGAAAAACTGGGGGTTTTTTCAGTATGAAAAGGACAACGAGCAACAAAATTGCTCCCTGTTTTTTTTAGAGGAAGATAACTATCGATTAAATCAACGACATCTACTCGCGTCAGAAGGTCATCAATAAAGGCTGAAGGGATTAATCCAGCCATGCTACAAAACGGCGAAAAACCGACTCATTAACAACACAGCACTAATTCGCTGATAATATCCCTTTTATCTTAGCACTTACCACAGACATATCGGCACGGCCTTGCATTTTAGGTTTAACCAATCCCATAACCTTGCCCATATCCTTAACCGCTTTAGCATTTGAAGTAGAAATAGCTTCCAATACGATTGCATCAATCTCATCTTCTGAGAGTGGCTGAGGCAAAAAGTCTTGAATTACACTGATCTCCTGCTCCTCCACTAACGCTAAATCTTCTCGACCCGCTGGTCGATATTGCGCTATTGACTCACGTCGCTGCTTCAGCATCTTATCAAGCACGACAATGACCTCACTGTCACTCAGCTCAATACGCTCATCAACTTCACGGCGCTTGATGTCAGACATCATTAAACGAATAACCGCTAACCTAGGCTTATTACCCGCCTTCATAGCTACTTTCATTTCATCTTTGATGCGGTCTTTAATTAGAACTGTCATCAATGTCTCTACTTGTACAATTAAACTTGTGGCCGGCCGCGACGTAAATTCTTCAATGCATAACGCTCACGCGCTAATTTTTTCTGATGTCTCTTAACAGCTGCAGCTGATTTACGCTTACGCTCAGCCGTTGGCTTTTCATAGAACTCACGGCGACGCACTTCTGCTAAAACACCTGCTTTCTCACAAGAACGCTTGAATCGACGTATTGCAATATCAAATGGTTCATTTTCTTTAACTTTTATTGACGGCATTTTATGACCTAATTTGCTAAAATCGTTATTTCAAGATCTCAACATTGAGATCCAACTTAAGATGAACCGATAATTATACTGTATAACTTACTAAAAAATAAACCCCAAAATGTATGTATTAGGCATTGAAACCTCTTGCGATGAAACTGGTGTCGCTATTTTTCACCCAACAAAAGGGCTTATCAGCCATTTTTTACACAGTCAAATTGCCATCCATTCGGAATATGGTGGCGTTGTTCCCGAATTGGCATCACGAGACCATGTCAGAAAACTGATCCCGCTGATTAAACAAACAATTCAAGACAGTGGCCTAACACCACAAGACATCAACGGTATCGCTTACACCTCAGGACCCGGTCTTATTGGTGCCTTACTAGTTGGTGCGGCAACAGCCAGAAGCCTTGCTTGGGCATGGCAAATTCCAGCTATTGCAGTTCATCATATGGAAGGACACCTTTTAGCGCCCATGCTCGAAAATAATGCACCTGATTTTCCTTTCGTCGCACTTTTAGTCTCTGGTGGACATACCCTATTAGTAAAAGTAACCGCTATTGGACACTATGAAATTTTAGGAGAATCACTTGATGATGCTGCCGGCGAAGCCTTCGATAAAACAGCTAAAATGCTAGGCTTAGGATATCCTGGAGGACCTTATTTATCCAAACTCGCTGAACAAGGCACACCCAACCGGTTTAAGTTTCCACGACCCATGACGGATCGACCCGGCTTAGACTTCAGTTTTAGCGGCCTTAAAACCTTTACCAAAAATACACTACACTCAACCTCACAAAACAATCAAGATAAAGCCGATATTGCCCTAGCATTTCAACAGGCCGTTGCTGAAACACTAACCATTAAATGTAAGCGCGCGCTTGAACAAACACAACTTAAGCGGCTTGTTATTGCTGGTGGCGTCAGTGCAAATACAGAAATAAGGACCACACTGAAAACAATGACTGAAAAAAAGAATGCCGAGCTATTCTTTCCAAGACTTGAGTTTTGCACCGACAATGGCGCCATGATTGCCTATGCGGGATGCCAGCGTTTGCTAGCCGGCCACCAAGAACCTCTAATTATAGAAGGTCGCCCACGATGGCCAATCGATGAATTAACTACCCCTTAACTAATCTTCAGTACCTTGTACTAAACGCATAATATTTGCCTTATGACGCCATAAAGAAAGCAATGAAATAACCGTTGCGATAAAAATATATTCTGGCTCAGCCACAATGAACCAAGCATAAATTGGCGTCAAACAACCCGCAACCAATGCCGATAGCGAGGAAACCTTAGACACTTTTAGAACAGTTATCCATGTAAGCGCAACAATAACCCCCAAGCCCCAGGACAAACCTAAAAGCACCCCACAACCGGTAGCAACCCCCTTACCGCCCTTAAAATTAAAAAAAACAGGGAATAAGTTGCCTAAAAAAACGGCTAATGCGGAAAGCATTACAATACTATTAGAATCACTCATAAGTTTTGCCAAACAAACTGCCAACAGTCCTTTTAACAAATCACTAAAAAGCGTAATACCTGCCGCTTTCTTACCGCCAACACGCATAACATTTGTTGCTCCAGGATTCTGAGACCCATGTTCACGAGGGTCATCAAACCCCATCAACTGACAAACAATAATGCCACTCGAAACAGATCCCAATAAATAGGCGGCAGGGATAACTAACCATTCAAACATTCATTTCACCTTAATTATTTTTAATTAAATTTAAAGCTACATACTACCTCTAAATAACTTTAAATTGTCGTAGCAGACACTACTCTAGAGATTTTTATTTTTAAATTCAAACAATAAAAACAACGCCATATTTGTTAACAACATTTTTATCTCATACCTAAAAACCCCATTACTTGCTAATATAAGCGACGATTTATAATAATTTCCCTATTTTCAGTGAGCATATGGACATAATATTTTTGAAAGGCTTGGAGATTGACACCATCATTGGCATTTATGACTGGGAGCGCAATACCAAACAAACACTGGTTCTCGATTTTGAACTTGCTTATGACATCCGAAAAGCAAGCCAAACTGACAACATTGATGACACGCTGGATTACAAGGCATTGACGCAGCAAGTCACCGCTTTTGTTGAACCTAGCCAATTCTTACTAGTCGAAACACTAGCTGAAGAAATTTGTGCACTAATCTTAAAAGAATTTAATACCCCTTGGGTCAAATTAACCTTAAACAAAAAAGGCGCCATCAGTACTGCACGAGATGTCGGCATCATTATAGAAAGAGGTCATAAGTAACTCATGCCCACTGGACATATCAGCATAGGTAGCAATATTGACAAGGAAAAAAACATTCCTTCATGTCTTATTGCCCTAGAAAAAGAATTTGGCTCTCTTTTAACCTCAAGCACTTATGAAACTGAACCGGTGGGCTTCAACGGCTCTAACTTTTTTAACCTGATTGCTGTCTTTAATTCAGAGTTGCCCGTCAAAACAATAGGAAAAAAACTCAAATGCATTGAAGCCGATCACGGCCGCGTTCATGGCGGCAATAAGTTCGAGGCCCGCACACTCGACCTAGACTTGATTCTCTATGGGGACCTCATTATTTCAGAGGGCCGACTACAAATTCCTCGCGATGAGATTAGCCACTACGCCTTCGTACTCGAACCATTGGCCGAAATTTCTCCTGACCTTAGACACCCCGTCTCTAACCTGAAGTATTCTGACCTTTGGAAAAACTTTGACAAATCAGGCCTTAAACAGCACAAAATAGACAATCTAAACTAACTAAATAGGGTGCGCCCGCCATCTACTGTGACAATCTGTCCAGTAATATACGGTCCTTGATCAACTAAAAAAAGCACGGCCTTAGCAATATCACTCGGCTGGCCACAGCGCTTCATGGCAATACGAGATAAAACTGTTTTTTTGGTGTCATCCCATTCACCAGCCTCTTCCGGCCACAAAATTGCCCCTGGGGCCACTGCATTCACCCGAAGATCTGGAGCAAACTCTTTTGCCAAAACTCGAGTCATCGCCTCTAATCCCGCTTTTGCAATACTATAAACCGGGTAACCAAGCAACCCTCTGCTAGCATGAATATCGGTAATATTAATGACACTACCTTGTTGAGAAGCAATAATTGGCGCTAAAGTTCTCGTCAAAAAGAAGGGCGCCTTTAAATTAACGCCTAACAACTCGTCCCAGTCAGTCATTGTTGCGGTCGCTAATGGCGTTGGGTAAAATACCGAAGCGTTATTAACCAACACTGCCAAATTTTTTGGTACCGATTCAACTAAGGTCTGGCAATCATCTCGATCTAATAAATCCGCCCGAATCAAGACTGCAGAATTAGGTCGCAATGAATTAAGCCTCTCAGATAACTCACACGCTTGGTCTTCAGACTGCTGATAATGAATCAAAACATCAAACCCCGCTTCATGCAATGTACACGTTATCTCTGCGCCCAAGCGTTTTGCTGCACCCGTAATCAATGCTGTTTTACTCATCAGACCTCCTCCCTCATCTATTCAGATCGCATTTCGTCATCAGCTTGCTCTGAAATTCTTAGTAAACCCATAGATATCCTATGAATCGCGTTATCTTATCTCAGTTTATCCTAGATAATAATGATCACGTCTGTTTTAACAACCTATAATCAATACCATGAAAAGACCAAACCCTCTTTTAGAATCTCTAGTTAACGATATGCGCGAATGGCGCCAATACTTACATCAACACCCAGAAATAGCTTTCGAAGAAAGAAAAACCGCACAATTTATTAGCAATAAACTCAAAAGCTTTGGCCTTGAGGTACATCAAGGCCTTGGCGGCACAGGCGTTGTCGCCTCCCTTACCGCCGGCAATAGTCATGCTAAAATAGGCCTACGAGCCGACATGGACGCACTGCCCATTCAAGAATTAAATTCCTTTACTTATAAATCTACTCATCACGAAAAAATGCATGCCTGCGGCCATGATGGCCACTCTGCAATGCTCCTTGGCGCGGCCTGCTACTTATCTCAACAACAAAATTTTAACGGCACTGTAAGATTTATCTTTCAACCGGCAGAAGAAGGACGGGCAGGTGCCCAACGCATGATAAAAGAAGGCCTATTCAATCGGTTTCCCGTTGACAGTATCTATGGCATGCATAATTTTCCAGACATTCCCGAAGGGCATTTCGCTGTTAAAGCGGGGGCCATGATGGCTTCATTCAACTGCTTTAAAATCACTATCAAAGGGCAGGGCACACACGCGGCGATGCCACATCTTGGGAAAGATCCTATTGTCACAGCCGCCCACCTGATAACCGCCCTACAAACGATTATAAGCCGCACGACTAACCCCGCCGAAGCCGTTGCCCTATCCGTAACTCAAATTCACGCAGGTAATACCTGGAATGCTATTCCTGAATCGGCCCAACTTAAAGGAACCTTCCGTTGCTTTTGCCCTCATCTAGAAAAACAACTACAACGTACTATTGCAGAACTAGCAACAACACTTTGTAAAAGCTTTGGCCAACAGGCAATAATTGAATTTAACCCAGAAAACCCTGGCTACCCTGTCACTTGGAATGATGACCACGCTGCTCAGTTATGTACACGAGTCGCCATGACGATTACCGGCGAAGACAAAGTTCAAACCAACCCAGAACCCAGCCTAGGCGCGGAAGATTTTGCCTTCATGCTCAATGAAAAACCCGGTTGTTATATCTGGATCGGAAACGGAGCATCAGAAGGGTCTTGCTTACTCCATAATCCCCACTACGACTTTAATGATGCCATTTTACCGATAGGTGCAAGCTATTGGATCAAACTCACTGAAACCCTATTAGCCCAATAACTAAAAGCGTTAAAAACACGCTTTTAACCAAGACATATCACTTTTCATTCTCAGGAAAAGACAGCAAGTGTCGCATTTTTTCTGCCTTGGTTTTAAGGTAGTCAAGATTATCACTATGATAATCTGACTCAATAGCAATTCGTCCTGCGATCACCACACCCAATTGCCGCAAGTCTTCAATTTTTTTAGGATTATTCGTGATTAAACGAATCGAACCTACGCCCAAACTCTCCAACATCAGCGCTGCCAAATTATATTCTCGCTCATCTGCTAAATGCCCTAAATGAATATTAGCATCAACGGTATCCAGACCCTTATCCTGTAAATTATAAGCCTGTAATTTTTTCAGCAAACCAATTCCCCGGCCTTCTTGGCGCAAATAAACCAGAACACCAAAACCAGCCTCGCTAATTAATTGCAATGCTAAATCTAATTGTTCACCACAATCACAACGCCTTGACCCTAATACATCACCGGTAAAACATTCTGAATGTATCCTGACTGGAACATCTTTAGCACCCGAAACATCACCTTTTACAAATGCTATATGTTCCTTTTCGTCAACATTATTAGCATAATAATGCAAATCAAAATCACCGTGCCGAGTCGGAATACGAGTTTGAACTAAATCTTCCAAAACTATCGTCACTATTGATACCTAAACCCACTCTGTCGTGCTATTTAAAAAACAAATCAACATACCACCTTATGTATAGATAGCTATTGCCCAACTGAGAATAAAATACTTTTAGCCAAAATCAGACACCTATTTTAGCTAAAAATCGTACTACATATCCTTACTTATTTGGTTTGTTTTTTTTCTTTTTATTCTTCTCAGTTGAATCCGCTGTCTCTGTTTTAGATTTACTCTTACTACCAACAACTGTGACATTCAATTGCTTACCCGAAACCCAGACCTTCTTTAAAGAACGAAACAAGGATCTTGGCATTCCTTCCGGTAACTGCACTGTCGAATGGTCATCAAGAATCTTAACTTTCTGAATAAGATCACCATCAAGTCCTGTCTCATTAGCAATGGCGCCAACAATATTACCAGGTTGCACACCGTCATTTTTACCCACTTCGAGTCTAAACTGCTCCATTTTAACACTCGGAGCGCCTTTTCTTGATGATCGAGCACCTTTCTCTACATCTGAATGATTCCTTTCCTTTGACTGCCGACCTTTATTTCGCTCGTCTGAGCTACGCCGTGGCCTTCTGTCTTGAGACCGTTCATCAGAGCCCCGTTGACGCTTTTCGTTCTTTTCTATCAACATAGGCTCATCGCCCTGTAATAACTTTGCCAAAGCCGCTGCTACAGTGACTGTAGACACATCATTTTCTTGCTGATAATCAGTCAATAATTTTTCAAAAAAAGTCAATCCGCCATTGGCAATGGTATCGTTTATTTTGTCTTTAAAACGATCCACTCGCTTTTCGTTAATCACTTTTGTCGATGGTAATTCCATCGGTTCAATTTTCTTACGTGTTGCCCGCTCAATAGAGGAGAGCATTCGTTTTTCACGCGGCGCGACAAATAAAATTGCTTCCCCTTCTCGGCCTGCGCGTCCTGTACGCCCAATACGATGAACATAAGACTCGGTATCATAAGGAATATCATAATTAATCACATGACTGATCCGCTGCACATCCAAACCACGTGCGGCCACATCCGTTGCAATTAAAATATCTAACTTTCCTTTTTTAAACTGGTTAATGGTTCGCTCACGCTGATTTTGCGCAATATCGCCATTGATAGCCGCGACTCCATAGCCCCGCGCTGATAATTTCTCTGTTAACTCAACCGTTGCCGTTTTGGTTCTCACAAAGATAATAATAGCGTCAAAAGCTTCAACTTCTAAAATACGAGTCAACGCATCGAGCTTTTGAACGCCACTAACGGTCATAAATCGTTGACGAATAGTTTCCGCCGTTGTGGTTTTTACCTTTATAGTAATCTCTTCAGGATCTTTCAAATAACGCTGCGCAATACGCCTAATTTCTTTTGGCATCGTTGCAGAAAATAAAGCAATTTGTCGCTCTTGTGGTGTTTGCTCCATGACCCATTCAACATCATCAATGAAACCCATTCGAAGCATTTCATCGGCCTCATCAAGAACCAGACAATCCAACTCACTGACATTCAATGTACCACGACGCATATGATCCATAACCCGCCCTGGCGTCCCGACAACAACATGAACCCCACGTTTCAATGCCCTTATTTGACCACTATAATCCTGCCCACCATAAACCGGCAATACATGAAAACCCTTAATTTTAGCCGCATAACGCTGAAAAGCCTCAGCTACCTGAATTGCTAATTCACGAGTTGGCGCTAACACTAAAACCTGTGGTAGTTTTTTCTTCGTATCTATACGCGATAAAATAGGCAAAGCAAATGCCGCCGTTTTACCAGTCCCTGTTTGCGCCTCACCTAAAACATCTTTGCCATCCAATAATGGGGGAATGGTTTGAGCCTGAATGGGCGTCGGCGTTTCATAGCCAACACTGTTTAATGATTTTAAAACCGGATCGGATAAATTTAAATCTTTAAAAAAAGTCACTGTTGTATCAAGAGTCATGCATATACCTAAATAATTAAATAGGGCGCCATACTGCAGCTATGGGTATATTTTTAAGAAATCAACTGAAAAACAAACGAACGTTTTAAAAACGCCTTCAGGAAATTCACTACACTAAGAAATCAATTCAAGCCTAGTGAAAGAGACTGTAAAATAAACAAATAATGAAACTTTAGTAATGCAGATTTAACGCTGGAACTGATTGTATCACTTTCTTTATTAAATTCATAGGCTTACCTAGACTCATCCCTAATACGGAACCAAACAAAAAAACCAAGCTCTTACACTTATTTGATACGCTTGCAGTCCATTTTTCTTAACGCTTTAATACTGACAAAAGCATGAAATTATTAATAATTAGCCTCATTTTAACCGGAATTGTTTTTTATACGATAAAAACTCAAAGCCCTATCGTCACGGTAAACCACAATTTTTTACTACCAAACGACTCGCTTGCCATCGCAACTTTCGCTGGTGGCTGCTTTTGGTGTGTAGAGGCTGACTTTGAAAAACTGACCGGCGTTCATCACGCTGTCTCAGGCTTTAGCGGTGGCAAAATTAAAAACCCCAGCTACAAGCAAGTCTCTCAAGGAACTACCGAGCACCTTGAAAGCGTACAAGTTTTCTATGATCCTGATGTTATTACGTATGCCGACCTTTTAGCTGCGTTCTGGCGTCAAATTAACCCGACCGACAAAGGCGGACAATTTGTAGACCGAGGCAAACAATACCAAAGCACTATCTTTTATCACAACCCCAAACAAAAAGAAATTGCCGAGCAATCCCGTAAGCGCCTCAACAACTCTCAACGTTTTCAACAACCTATAGTCACCTCCATACGTCCTTTTAACGAATTTTTTTCCGCTGAACCCTACCATCAAGACTATTACTTAAAAAACCCACTACGCTACCGATTTTATCGCAATAATTCTGGCCGAGACGCCTACCTAGAAAAAACATGGGGTAGCGACTTAAAACCCAAATTAACGCCAACAAAAACCTCTGCGCGCTACATTAAACCCTCTGAAAATGAAATCAAAAAGACTTTAACGGCTCTGCAATATCGTGTAACTCAACAAAATGCCACCGAAGAACCGTTTAAAAATTTGTATTGGAACCATAAAGAACAAGGGATTTATGTTGATATTGTCAGTGGTGAACCGCTCTTCTCATCCCGCGACAAATACCGCTCTGGAACCGGTTGGCCCAGTTTTTCGCGTCCCATCATAACTAAGCATATCGTCAAGAAGGATGATAATTTTTTATTCATCAATCGCACTGAATTACGTAGTTTTTACGCCAACTCCCATTTAGGACATCTTTTTACCGATGGCCCTCAACCTACGGGGCTTCGTTATTGTATAAATTCTGCTGCCTTACGGTTTATTCCTGAGTCAGCGATGGAACAAGAAGGTTATGGCTCGCTCATCCATTTCACAAAGCCTTCTCAGATCAGCAATTTTTAACCTTGCAAAGGGATTAGCCGGCTATCATTTTCAGAAAGACAAGCAAATAAACACGCCTCAAAACCAGATTCCTTAGCTCCTGTTTAACTTTTAATGTGAGCGCTATATAAAGACCTTAGATTTAAGTATAATGTAGGGTTTTATTTAAACTTATCCTTATTTAGAGGCAAACAATTATGTGTTGGAGTGGGGAAGCGTCAGGTGTTCTGGCAACCATAGGGCTCGGTGCTGCCGTTTATGTGGCGAGAAGAGGGGAGTCCAAAGAGCTCTGGATTCCTTTAACATATTTCGCGTTAATGGAATTATTACAGGCATTCACTTATGTCTATATTGACCTATGCGATAATCCCAGCAATCAAATGTTAACCTTGTTTGGCTATTTACACATTGCATTTCAACCGTTTTTTGCCAACATGGTTGCCATGTATTTTATTCCGGAAAAAGTTAAATATAAAATCCAAACCACTGTCTATACGATCTGTACGATTGGCGCGATTGCTATGCTAGTTAAAATGTATCCCTTTGCCTGGGCCGGATCTTGCAACATTGGTATTGAAGGTTTCTGCGGCCCTGAAGTTTGCTCGGTTTCCGGTGACTGGCATATTGCTTGGCAACTGCCCCTAAATGGTATCTTGTCAGACCCAATCCCTTGGCTTTTTGATTTTAACTGGGGACTACACGCTTTAACTTATATTTTAGTCGCCTTTATCATGCCCATGATTTACGGTTCTTGGCGTTTTGTTGGTTTTCACTATATTGTCGGACCTTGGATTTCTGACATTACTACAAACGACCCGAATGAATACGCTGCCGTCTGGTGTTTATTTTCTATTGCCTTATGCCTATCGGTTATTAAGACACCGATCAGAAAATACTTACACGTTCGAAACTGGCCTTTTTATAACAAAATAAACCAACAACCAGATCCGGTAACGCAACCTGATTCGTTATCGTAACCTATACGACTCACAGAAAAAACTCCGTTGATAAATGCTCTCTTCGGAGTTTTTTTTATCGCTGATTAATACTGAACGGTCGAATCCGGCTCACTCATAACAGGATTCGTTAAAACGCCAATCTTTTCAATTTCTATGCGAACTTCTTGGCCAGGCAGCAGATAACCGCGCGGCTTCATCTTAACGCCAACACCCGACGGCGTTCCGGTGGCAATAATATCGCCAGGCTCTAGAGTCATCACCGTGCTGAGATAACTGACCATCTCATAACAATTAAAAATCATATGCATCGTATTAGATGATTGCCGTAATTCACCGCCCACCCAGGTTTTTAAATCCAACTGATGCGGATCGCCGACCTCATCGGCCGTAACCAACCACGGCCCTAAAGGCCCGTGTGTATCAAACGACTTACCCAAAGTGAATGTCGGGGAGCGAAACTGCCAATCTCGAACCGATACATCATTAGCAATGGTATAGCCATAAATAACATCTTTCGCCCGATCAATCGGTACATGCCGGCAACGCTTACCAATCACTAGGGCCAATTCACCTTCATAATCGACTTTTTCAGAAACCTTAGGCCGGTGAATCGGCTCGCCATCAGCAATAATACAACTGGTTTGTTTATTAAAAAACGATGGAAATTCCGGCTTTTCAAGACCGGTTTCGCTGATATGGTCGGCATAATTCAAACTGATCGCCAAATATTTAGTCGGCTGTAAAACCGGCGCCTCTAACTTAACTGCATCGAGATCAAGACGACTACTCCCTTGAGCAATACGTTGATCCATCGCCGCGATAGCACGTTCGCCTAAATTGATAAAATCAACCATGGTCACAAGGCCCTCGATCAATCCTGTGGAATCGACTATCTCTTGCCCGGCGACCACACCCACGCGGGTTTGATTGCTGTGGCTAAATGTTGCCAACTTCATTTTTAACCTCTTAAGCCTTTTTAAAAAAACTAATTATAACGTGAGTCACTATCAAAAACCCTCAGCCTAAGTGTATTTAAGCTATTTTGGACTATCTTTGAAATTTATTGATTACTGCAAAACCATAAAATAAGCGTCAGCTTTACTCCAATTAAACAATGTTGGTAGTCAACCGTTAAATCATTTATTAAACTTAACCTTATGAAAAACAAACACGCCGGCTTTACCCTGATTGAACTACTAATTGTCGTTAGTATTATTGCTATCATAGCGGTTAACGCCATTCCCGCTTACAGCCAGTATTTACAAAAAGCACGGCGCGCCGATGCCCATACGGCTCTGTTATCTTTACAATTAGCACAAGAGAAATTTCGGGTGAATTGCCCGAGCTATGCCACTACCATCGCTAGTGCAAATAGCTGTACTACCAGTAAGATAGAAAGTTCATCAACTTCATCAGAAGGGTATTATAGCTTAGCTATTAGTAATGCCACGAGTACCACTTATACACTCACCGCAACCCCTGCAACTGGTAAGGCACAGGCAAATGATACGAGTTGTAGTACAATAACAATCAATCAGGACAGCACCAAAAACCCAACCGATTGCTGGTAACAGGAACCCGACTTTGAACACAGACTCACTCTGCCTTTGCGGCTCGACTAAACCCCGAAACGATTGCTGCGGGCCTTATCTTGACGGCACGGAACAACCCAAAACAGCTGAAGCGCTAATGCGCTCACGGTTTTGCGCCTTTGCCAGTGAAAACGTCGATTATCTCCTTAACAGTTGGGACCTCAAAACCCGCCCTAAAACATTAGATTTATCGAAAGACCAAAGTCAATGGCAACGTTTAGAAATCCTCAATACCAAAAAGGGCGGCAGTCAAGACAAAAAGGGCTTAGTGGAATTTAAGGCCTATTTTCTGCTAGATAATAAAGAACACTACATGCACGAAATTAGCCGGTTCCAGAAAACCGCTAATCGCTGGTTTTATTTAGACGGCGCAGCTAAAGCCATTTCCCGTACCGACGTTAAAAAACAAGACCCTAACGTACCCAGTAAAAATTCACCTTGCCCGTGTGGCAGTGGTAAAAAATATAAACGCTGCTGCGGTGCTTAAAAAGCATTTTCCACCACCAACCCTTAATCGGGTCGCTTTAATCGATATAACGCTGAAATATCTTCATCGCCATAACCTTCAGCCATTAATTGCTGGTAATCTGTCAGCGTTTGATCTAAAAAATCAATCGATAAACCTTGCCTCTCCGCCATAGCCTGACAAATCTGTAAATCCTTATGGTGTAACGCTAACTTAAACCCCGGCTCATAAATGCCTTCAAGCATCGTTTTACCGCGATGAGCTAAAAACCAATTACCGGCCGCGCCCCCTGAGACCACATTAACCACTTGCGCCATCGGTAAACCTTGCGCCTGACCAAACGCCAGCGCAGCTGTTACCGCTTGATTAATCCCTGCAGCCATAACCTGATTAACCGCTTTAGTTGCTTGCCCTGCACCAATGGGGCCCATATGAATAATCTTACCCCCCATAGCGGCTAACATCGGCTCAACACACTCAAGATGGGTTTTGTCGCCGCCTACCATAATCGACAAAGTTCCGTTTTTAGCACCTTCAACACCCCCTGAGACCGGCGCGTCGAGAAAACCGACGCCTTGCTCTGCTAACAAAACCCCAGCTCGCTGCGCGCTTGCACACCCCACCGTCGACATATCCACCACGATAGAGCCCGCCTTTAACACCGGGCAAATCTTTTCAACCAAGGACAAAACATCGTCATCTTTTGACACACATAAAAAAACAACATCAACATGTTGCACTAAATCTTTGGGTGATGATGCACAATAGAGCGCCAATTCTTGAGCTAGTCGGTGTGCTTTTGCCTCCGTACGATTATAAACTGCTGTTAGAAATCCCGCTTTTGCCAAATTTCTGGCCATGGGACCCCCCATTGCCCCTAAGCCGATCATGCCTGCCTTCATAACTCAATGCCCTCCTTTTCTTGTAAAAAGCCCTCTAAAACGAGGTCAACAATCATTCTTAATCTTTAAACTGTCATATTGTTGTCATATTTACTTCACATAATTGGTTTTTAACAAAACACTTTTTTATACCGAAAATTTTAAAAATATATTGATCAGATAATTTCTCTATAAAATCATGAATTCAACAAACCCAAACCAAATACAACTTAACAGTAATAGTAGTCTGCCCGGTATTGTACGGGTTAGCCTAGCCATTTTATTTCTTTTTGCCATCATGATCTATGTCGGCGGCTATGTTGACGAACGTAACACCTTATTAATTGTTGCTGCTGTCATTGGTGGCTATATGGCGCTTAACATTGGTGCGAATGATGTTGCTAACAATGTAGGGCCTGCCGTAGGTTCAAAAGCAATCACCCTAACCGGTGCTATTCTTATTGCTGCTATTTTTGAAGCCTCCGGCGCCTTAGTTGCAGGCGGTGATGTGGTCAGCACCATTAAAAAAGGAATTATTGACCCGGCATTAATTAACGACACTGACACTTTCGTCTGGCTAATGACCGCCGCACTACTGGCCGCGGCTCTCTGGCTAAACTTGTCAACTTATTTTGGCGCGCCGGTTTCAACCACACACTCGATTGTCGGCGGTGTCTTAGGCGCAGGCATTGCAGCTGGCGGATTTGGAATTGCAAATTGGACTGTTTTTGGAAAGATTGCTGCCAGTTGGTTTATTTCACCCATTATGGGCGGGATTATTGCAGCCTTATTTCTGTACCTGATCAAACGAACAATCACCTACAAAACAGATATGCTTTCAGCCGCAAAAGGCGTTGTGCCGATTTTAATTGCATTAATGGCTTGGGCTTTTTCAACTTACCTTATGATGAAAGGCCTTAAAAAGTTATGGAAAATTGATCTTGTCACCGCTATCAGTTTTGGTTTTTTTATTGCATTGTCAATCTACTTTATGACTCGCCCTTTAATTAACCGGGCAACCTTAATGATGCAAAATACTAAGTTTGATGTTGATACACTTTTCACGATTCCGCTTGTTTTTGCTGCCGCATTATTAAGTTTTGCCCATGGCGCAAACGATGTCGCTAATTCAGTCGGTCCACTCGCCGCCATTAATGATGCCTTTAACAGCGGTGGAATTACCACAAAAGCAGCAATTCCTCTCTGGGTTATGGTTATTGGTGCTGTGGGAATCTCTATTGGTTTAGCACTATACGGCCCTAAGCTCATACGCACCGTTGGCAGTGAAATTACCGAGCTTGATAAAACTCGCGCCTTTTGTATCTCTATGGCTGCCGCGATCACTGTGATTATTGCCAGTCAGTTAGGGCTACCCATTAGCTCTACTCATACTGCCGTAGGTGCTGTTTTTGGGGTTGGTTTTTTAAGAGAGTACTTAAAAAATAATTATGACCGCATGATTGATAAAATCATCGCTCACCATGAAGATGATAACCCCAAAAAAGTGGAAGCATTTTTAAAGAAATTTAAAAAATCATCCGTCAATACTAAGCGAAAAATGCTCAAGCTCTTAAAACGTAAATCATCTAAAAATAAGCTGACTAAAAGCGATCGTAAGAAACTACAAAAAGGTTATCGACAAGAACTTGTCAAACGAAGTCAACTGTATAAAATTGCCGCCGCATGGATTATTACAGTACCTTTATCTGCATTACTGGCCGCACTACTGTTCTTTACCATTCGAGGCTTTATGCTAACCTAAACACAGCCATCCCCTGGTCAAACATGACTAGGGGATCGTTTTCTTTACCGCTACACCCCTTCCTATTACCTTTTGAGGTACTACATTACAAGTAATGCTTTGTTAACTGTTAAACTATATTAACGGTAGATTGGTATTAAGCTGTCAAATAACCTACCTCCATTCATTTTAACCACGAGTAAACACTATGTTTGACCCCAAGAAGATTGATGAAATTGCCAGCCGCTTAGCAGATACCATGCCTCCTGGATTAGATGCTATCCGTACCGATCTGGAAAAAAATATCCGCGCAGCACTGCAAGGCGTACTCAATAATATGGACTTAGTAACCCGAGAAGAATTTGAAGTCCAAAAAGCCGTCCTAGCTAAAACCCGACAGAAAGTTGAAGCGCTTGAACAGCAACTCCAAGTGCTAGAAAAACAAATAACGAAATCATAATGCCTGATATTCATATCTGAAATATGCCTCTAGCAATCCTCTATAGCCGTGGTAGCAATGGAGTAGAGGCGCCTTTGGTTACTGTTGAGGTCCATGTGACTAACGGACTACCTAGCTTATCCATTGTCGGCCTTCCTGAGGCAGCTGTTAAGGAAAGTAAGGACCGAGTTCGCGGGGCCATTATTAATTCCCAATTTAACTTTCCTATACAACGAATTACCATTAATCTCGCACCCGCAGATTTACCTAAAGAAGGCGGGCGCTTCGACCTTGCTATTGCCTTAGGAATCCTAGCCGCTTCTGGCCAACTCCCTAACCCCATATTAGAGCACTACGAGTTTGTAGGCGAATTATCATTAAGCGGTGCATTACGTCCTATCAGCGGAATTCTTCCGGTCTCACTGGCCTGTAAAAATGCCAAAAAAAAATTAATACTTCCTTTAGAAAATCATGAAGAAGCTCAGCTGGTAAAACAATCAACAAATCTAGCGGCTGACAATTTACTGAATGTTTGTGCTCACCTGCATGGTCAAAAAACAATTGAAGCTAAACGCAACTACCCTCCAAAAGCACCCCCATCACAGCACTCACCTGACTTTGCCGATGTTCATGGCCATTTTCATGCCAAAAGAGCCTTTGAAATTGCAGCGGCAGGTCAGCATAACATACTCTTATATGGCCCTCCCGGTACGGGGAAATCCATGCTGGCCGCTTGCTTACCTAACATTTTACCCCCACTCACCGAGGAGCAAGCTCTAGAAACTACAACCCTTGCCTCTATTTCAAACAAAAAAACAAATCAACACGATTGGCTAACACCTCCATTTAGGTCACCTCACCATAGCGCCTCTGCTACCGCCTTAGTGGGCGGCGGGAGTAATCCTAAACCCGGAGAAATATCATTAGCACACCACGGAGTATTATTTCTCGATGAACTCCCCGAGTTTGATAAAAAAGCTTTAGAGGTTTTACGTGAACCACTAGAAACGGGTGTTATAACCATCTCCCGCGCCAATAAGCAATCGGACTTTCCATCCCGCTTTCAACTCATTGCCGCGATGAACCCTTGTCCTTGTGGTTACTTGGGCGATCCTCTAGGCCGCTGTCAGTGTACAACCGACCAAATTAGTCGTTACCGACACAAAATATCTGCACCATTATTGGATCGCATTGATATTCACTTAGAAGTACCCAGAGTTAAACTTGACCTGATTCGCTCAGGCACTCCACAAGGTGAAGAAAACAGTCAAACGATTAAACAACGTGTTACCGCTGCCCGCAATATCGCTTTATCGCGTGCGGGTAAGAGCAATGCTGTTCTCACTGCCGCCGACATTAAAACCTTTTGCCCCTTATCGGAATCAAACCATCAAATACTGGAACAAGCTATTGATCGTTTCGGACTGTCTCACCGAGGCTATCACCGAATACTTAAATTATCTCGTACCATCGCCGATCTCGCTCACTCGAAAACCATTGAATTGAATCATTTAACGGAGGCGATTAGTTACCGAAAATTAGACCGTGCACCACAGTCTCATTACAACCCCTAAATTAAACACTCCAAGAAGTACTATCTAACAAAAATAATTAACTTTTTTTGATAGAATACAACGCTTTTTGAGACCCGTCTTGACAGCCCTTAATCCACAACAAAAATCAGCCATCACCATTACCGATCAACCTCTACTGGTTTTAGCCGGTGCCGGTAGTGGTAAGACTCGGGTTATTACCGAAAAAATAGCACATTTAATTGGAAAGGGCGTTCCTGCCAAACAAATTGCCGCGATCACCTTTACCAACAAGGCTGCTCGGGAAATGAAGAACAGAGTTAAAAAATTACTCGACAGTAAACAAAGTAAAGGACTACGGGTTTCAACCTTTCATTCCTTAGGTCTTGATATCCTACGTAAAGAAAACAAAACCTTAGGTTACAAGGCTAACCTAACCTTATTTGATGAACATGACAAACGTGTGTTATTACGCAACTTAATCAGTCACGATCTTAAAAATGGCGACCCTGAAGAAGTTGACCACTACGCCTGGCAAATCAGTCAATGGAAAAATAATTTTATTACGCCTGAGCAGGCACTCGCCCTAACCGACATTCCCAAAACCATTAGTGAACTTTATAAAACCTTTAACAAACACTTAGCAGCTTACAATGCAATCGATTTTGATGATTTGATTTTATTACCGGTATTATTATTCCAACAACACCCTGCTATCTTAGAAAAATGGCAAAATAAAACACGCTATATTTTAGTCGATGAATACCAAGACACCAATTCGACACAATACGAACTAATCAAACTACTCGCCGGAAAACTAGGTCGCATCACAATCGTGGGTGATGACGACCAATCCATTTATTCTTGGCGCGGGGCACAGCCGGAAAACTTGATTGCATTACAAAAAGACTTTACCCGCCTGAAGGTCATTAAATTAGAACAAAACTATCGTTCATCGGGACGTATCTTAAAATCAGCCAATCAACTGATTGCAAATAATCCCCATGTTTTTGATAAAAAACTATGGAGCAAGCTCAGTTTTGGCGATCCCATTCGCGTATTAAGCCAACAAAATGAACTGGAAGAGGCTATACAAATTGTCTCTGAAATTATTCATCATAAGTTTAAAACCGGCAGTCAATACCAAGATTACGCTATCTTATACCGCAGCAACCACCAATCGAGAGTTTTCGAAAAAGCACTCCGTGAAAATAACATTCCTTACTTTATCAGTGGCAGCACCTCTTTTTTTAGCTACTCTGAAGTAAAAGATATTTTGGCCTACCTTCGCTTATTTATTAACCATGACGACGATGCTGCTTTCCTAAGAATAATCAACACCCCCCGACGTGAAATCGGACCCACCACACTTGAGAAATTAGCAACATACGCCAACCAACGACAAATCAGCCTCTTCTCAGCCTGTTTTGAAATGGGTCTGTCTCAACACTTAAAAGAACGCCCCATTCGAAGACTAGCTACTTTTTGTGAATGGGTGGTGGATACCGGTGACCGCATGGAGAGAGGGGATAGCTTTGGCGTTATTAACGACTTTATTGAAACCATAGACTATAAAACCTGGTTACAGGATAACAGTAAGAACGAACAATCAGCCGAGCGTAAAATTAAAAATGTTTACGACTTAATTAATTTGCTAGAAAAAATAGCCGAAGGCGATGAAGACGGCGAAAAATCAATCGGTGAAACCATCGCTAAAATCATGTTACTGGATATTTTAGACCGCAATCAAGACGAGGAAACCGGTGAAAATGTGAGCCTGATGACTTTACATGCCGCTAAAGGATTGGAGTTTCCTCATGTGTTCCTTATTGGCTTTGAAGAAGATATCATTCCTCATAAAAACAGCATCGAAGATGAGGCGATTGAAGAAGAACGCCGATTAGCTTATGTTGGCATAACCCGCGCTCAAAAAACACTCACTTTAAGTTATTGCTCTCACCGATCACGCTACGGCGAACTAATCAGTTGTGAACCGAGCCGTTTTCTAGACGAGCTTCCGGAAGAAGACCTTGCGTGGGCCAATGCACCGCAAGAACCTGAAGTACAAAAAGAACGCGGAAAAGCGCATTTAGCACAACTCAAAAACATGCTCTCTTAGATAGAATATAAGCCAACACGCCTCACAGGATAAAACAGCCGCTAACGCCTGTACTCACATTCAATAATTACTTAACACCACACCGGATTTCACCGGATCTGCCTCGGCGATATATGAGGTTAGTTGCACGGTTTGGACATCTTCTTTCGGGTCTGTCCAAGTCACTGTCACATTAACTTTTTTGCATGTACTCGTATCGACCAGCGAAGGACAGGAACTAATATCCCAGGTGCGGGTAAAACTAGCATTAGCTCCTACCAAAAGATCTGGGCTCCCAACCGGACCATCCTTCAGATCATCATAAGTCGATTGGTTTGCAAACATTCGCAACGCTTCAATTTTCTCTTGCACTAAATTTAAAGCGTGCGTTTTCATCCGGCTATCGGCGCTGTTGAGTAGCGTGATACCTTGTAATTTACCCACCCCTAACATGGCCACAGCGACAATCACTGCCGCAATCAAGGCTTCGATTAGAGAAAATCCTTGCACCTTATTCGGTAATGTTTTTTCCATCATAATTGGCTATTAAAAATCTTTCCACGTACCGGGTAAGCGTGCAGCATCACTAATTGTCATATGAAACGAATCATTGAGTGTCTCGCCGCTACCGTAATTCACTTCAATGAATTGTGGATTAGAATTAGGTCTGTCTACATCGCCTTCCCAAATCACAGAACCATAAACGGTAGCCCCTCCCCAACCATTTGCTGCACACGCTGATGTCGATTCATAATAAATAATGCCATAAATAGTAATTCCGCCATTGAATTTAGGGCAGCCCGCGCTTGCAGGGACTATTAATAGGATCGGCTCATGAGGTACGCCAATAGTTGCATCATCTACACCATCAAGGTTATCAGCGGAGCAACCGCCGGTAATATCACCGCTATTTTGTGGATTAACATCATTTATCAAATAAATGGAAGGCGATGAACTTGCGCCGCAAGGTATAGAGGTTGTGTCATCATAGACGTGGCCTGCAGTTGTGGCGAGTTGCTTTGCCTCTGCTAATGGCAAATTGAACGCGTAGTCCCACGAACAGTTTGTTGCTCCATTACAATTAAAGTTTCCAATTGAATTTGCAAAAGGTGATACAACAGCACCGGATTCACTATTGTCTTTAATTCCATTTCCGTTCGTGTCTTCCCATTCAGTGATAGTTAAATTTCCTGCTGGTAAACAGCTGCTAAGGGAATTACTACTGCCTGATATGATCGAAACAGAACTGGAACCTAAAACATATATATCAGGATTGCCTTTAGGACTTTGAATACAGCCTGCCACAACCCAGGGAGGGGGCATAGTCGTTCCAGAACCAAACAAATCAAAACTATCTTGTTTAATGAAAGTTTCCGCTTTTGCAGAAATATTTATATCTGTCACCCCTTGAGAAGTTGATTGAACCCGAATCAATAAAGTAGACTCCCAAGTTTTACCGTTACTGACACAATCCGGCTCTGTTGTGTATGTCGGATCAGAACAAATCGTTACCGTGACTTTAGTAAAAATAAGCGTATAGCTGTAGGTTTCTGATGTTGAAAAACCACTGACCGGTGAATGGACTGGGCAATCCTGTTCATTTGCTGTAGTGCAGGTTAGGACATCGCCCATAATATAATTCTTACTTGCCCAAGCAATACCATATTCTAATCCGGCTTCAGCGGCTTCTTGGGCTTCACGGGCGCGCAAATCATTACCGGTCATTTTTTGTTCCATGATCCCGGTACGTGCCGTCGTTATAGAAACAAGGGCCATAATCATCGCCAACACCAACACCACAACCAAAGTGGCAGCACCGTGCTGACGGGTTTTTACATTGTGGCTCTGAATCATCTAACTACCTCCAAAGAACAACATAGCTAAAGTACAAATTTATCATTTCGCACCCGTACCCCTTGGGTAATGGTTTGCGTGACTGTATTGTCGCTACGCAAACGACCGGTCAATGTAATAGTGACCTGTCGAACATACAAGCATGTATCTGGTGAGCTACAAGTATTACAATCTTCGCCGGTATCACACAGATTATTGCAATTGCCATCATCATCGTAACAGCCGTCATCGTCAGTATCAGTTGTCATATTGGTCACATTAAGAGGGTTTTCGGTTAACGTAAATTTCAACACCGTAATTTCCACTTCTGGTTCAGTAATGGATTCCCAATGACCATCTGTACAATTTTCGTTTGTTGCGCCACTTTTACGCATTTCCAACTTATCATCACTCAATCTAAACCCTAACCTTTCATTGCTATCAACGACTAGAGGAGTTTCAACACCGGCTGGAGAGGCTGTTCCATTATCTTCTTCTTCATCTCGGTTATAGCTATAAACCAAACAGCGACCAGTATCATGGACCGCTATATCTGTAGTTGCCCCCATGGTTGTTGCATCAAAAAAAGGATTGTTTTTTAACGAACTCAAATGATTCGAAGGATAGGATGTCACAAACCCGGCTCTTCGAATATCGCGCACCATGATATCCATCATCGCGCGCATATCTTGGTTAAGGCGTGTTAGTTTGACATTATCGCTTTGCCCCCTGATAACGACAGTAAAAACACGAAGACCGCCTGCGATAATGATCGTACCGACTAAAAGACCGATCATCAATTCAACCAAAGTTAACCCGGCTTGTTGTTTTCGGGTTATCAACATGCCGCATAGCCTCCCAATGTGCCGCAAATCCGCACACGCCCTAAAGTACTCACTATGACATCAGCACTATAATGCTCGGATTCAATTTTAGCAGTACCATTATTTGCTGTACCTCGCACCGGATCAAAGGTGGTATAAAGAAGGCTCCCAAAAGCAGTTGGTATTTCAGTTGAAGGAAAATCACTGCCATCAACCGTTTTAGGTAACACCCCGTCGCTAGTAACAAGCTCTGGAACTGTATCAATGGTGTAACTCCAGTTGCTACCGGTGGTAAAAGTAACCCTGACTTTTTTATTACGTTTAATCGTTTCAGCCCGCGCCCAACGCAAATCATTTAACATCACTTCCGCCGCGCTTGAGATGCGTTGGTTATCAAGAGTAACGCTAAACGAAGGAACAGCAAGCGCTGTTAAGATAGCGGTAATGGCAATAACGATCATGAGTTCGATTAACGTCAAACCTGCACTTTGGAATCTATTCATATCTATCCACTTTTTGTATCTCATAAAAGTGTAGGTGATTTTTTGATACTTATTATCTGACCTCACTTTTTCAATTAAATATAAGTGACCTGCCATTTATATCAACAGGTTATTAATACTGATAAGCGCATAAAAAAGGGCACAACTTTGGCGCCATTAACAATTTTTTTGACAATAACCTTAAACGGAAAATGTACCGCAAGAATTTAAAATACAAAAAGAGCGCGGGAAAGCGCACTTAGCACCACTCAAAAACAGCCTCTCATAAATAGAATATAAGCAAATAACCACCACTGTGATAAAATACTTTCACTTAATTTGCGCCCGTAGCTCAGCTGGATAGAGCGCGGCCCTCCGGAGGCCGAGGTCAGAGGTTCGAATCCTCTCGGGCGCGCCACTTATCCCATTTAAGTGATTGATTTGCAATAAAAACAGTAACTTAGCAGGCAAAAAGGTGTACGCAAAAGGGTACACAAAGCTGCTTGGTTATGCTCTTAAGAATGAACGACATACAACAAAAAACGCCTAACGGCGTCTTCTATTACAGAAGAAGGCTTCCATCTGACCTCATTGAACTTTTGAGAAAGAGGGAAATAAAACTAAAGACCCAATTGTTGCCCAAACTCAAGAATTAGCTAACGCACTGGACACTATCCAAACGTATGCCGAGGTCATCCATAGATATGGCGAAATCACACACGATGATGAAGAGAGTCTCCGAAACAAGATAAGATTGTAACAATATATAATAAAAAAGTTTTTTACTACAGGATACAAATCTTGAAAACTAAATTACCTTATTTGGCCTTTGGGTTAGGTCTATTTTTTATCTTAATCATTGTAATGGGTCTTAGTACAACCTCTCAAGGTGAAACAGTATTGCCTTCACTAACTATTCTCTTTTTGTGTGAGTTTGCTTTCTTTACAACTACAGCAGGTACTTATGTTGGATTCACCAACACGAAAGAAATGGGATTTAAAACGTGGAATACAATTATTACACTCTTATGCCTTTTCTTGGCAATTGGGTTAGTATTTCTAGGGATTGATCTTTGGGCGGTAATAAATGAGACAAATACAGGTGCTCCTTAGCCCGCATTAAGTTGATGAAAACAGCGACGATAAAAAACAGGTTCCGTGATTGTAGCCTACTCAATAAGACTATAACTTGCCCCTAGGTTAGCAAAACATTTAACCGATATTGACCATATCACCGGTCTAGCTCATACTCGCAACACGAATATTTTTTAGATATCCCTAACAACGTCATGACTGCAAACAACACGACTAGAGCAAGAAAATAAAAAAGAGGGGGAATAAGGTGCAAATCTTAACCATTTATAAATCGTTTCATATTGTAAAAAGAAACCTAAAATCAGTTTGGCAAATAAACCACTTCTATCAGTCAATTCCAATATCCCAGTGACAATTAACAAAAAACTACAACATATATTTTTGGTACTTTTAATTACATCAACATCAGATGCAGCCTATAGTAACAGTTGCTGGGATGCTAAACCTGATTTCGAAAATTGCAAAGAAAAGGCAGAACAAGGCGACCCTGACGCTCAAATGCTTTTAGGACTGATCTTTAATACCGAAAGAATTCCTCAAAATTATCAGGAAAACGTCAAGTGGTTTAAGAAAGCAGCAAAACAAGGACTTCCCAATGCCCAACTGTTGCTAGGCATTCTCTATAACAATAGGGGAGGGGTTATACGAAATTATCAATACGCCATTACTTGGTGGAAAAAAGCAGCTGAGCAAGGCGTTACTCAAGCGCAAAATAATTTAGGGTGGATGTATGAACATGGTCAAGGTGTTCAGTTAAATTTTGATGAAGCCGCAAAGTGGTATAAAAAATCAGCAGATCAAGGAAACAGTTCAGCTCAATATAATTTAGGAGTCTTGTATGAACATGGCCAAGGTGCTCCACAAAATTACGTGCTCGCATATAAATTTTACAATCTAGCTGCCCTCAGTGGTCATGAACAAGCTAAAACAAGTAAAGACTTAATAAGTCGAAAAATGACCCGACTACAAAAAAAAGAAGCGGTTAGCATAACAACCCCCAAAAAAAATCAATAATAACAAGTTGAACAGCTATTAAAAATTAACCTTCACGCCGGCACCTAACCCAAAATCAGAGTGATATTGAGTTAGCACATTAAAATATCGAGCGATGGAAAAATCTAACCCCACTAACCACTCCTCATTAGAGCCGGTATCATACTCAAACTCACTAAAAGTATTTAACCGATTTGTTAATTGAATATTCTTAATTAATTTCAAACGTAATTCCCCAGAAGTATCCACGCGCCACTCACTGTTAAAATTAAACGGTAAAAGATAACGCACTCCAAAAATGCCAACATTCTTTTTATCAACCCAATTTATTCCAGCAAAACCACTGAAAAAACGATTCACATAGCGCTCATAAGTGACTTCTACATCGTACTCAGGGTCATCTACCTTTTGCCATCCTACTTGCCATTGCGCCCGCAAGAAATTTTTACTGTCCCTCAAGACTAAAAGACCATCATTCATCTGCGATAAAAGAGAACTACTGGAAGCAAAAAAATTCTTGTCCAAATATAACTGATGCCTATTTTCTAAAAGATCCGGTCTAATCTCATCGTCATAACTAATAATCCGGGCCATCCCTGATTTAGCATGATAGAGAATATGACAATGAAAAAACCAATCATGTTGTTCGTTCGCATAAAACTCAATCACTCGCTGACCCATGGGCGGTACATCAACCGTATGTTTAAGCGGTGAGTATTTACCCTGACCATTGAGTACCCGAAAATAGTGACCATGTAAATGCATCGGGTGATGCATCATCGTTTTATTTTTCAGAATAAACCGAATGATTTCACCGCGATTTACCTTTATTGCATTGTCGGCTGATAAAATTTGATTATTAATAGACCAAATATAACGCTCCATATCACCGGTTAAATTAAGCTCAATCTCTCGCACACTGTGCTGCGCTGGTAATTGCGTTGAATTTCTAGCTTGTAGTTTTTTATAAGGCGTTTGCGGTGTCTGACTCGAAGAGCTATGCCGCATTGACAGATGACCCCGGTGAGGAGCCATTTTTTTTCCCGACATTCTCATTTTGTACAAATTAGGGGTTGGCATAGCCGGTGCCGAAATTTTTCTTTTACCTTGCCCAAGCCAAATCGACGAAAACCCCGTCCCATCTTGCGCTGAGGCTCTTAATTCAAACAGCCCGGTGCTAGGTACTGTCACTATTACATCATAAGTCTCTGCAACTGCCATTAAAAAATTATCAACTGAAACCGGCTTCACGTCCATGCCATCTGACGCGACAATCTGCATCGGACCACCTGCATAGCGCAAGCTAAAATAACTCGCCGCCGCTGCGTTAATAAACTGTAATATAACTTTATCTCCCGGCTGTGCCGGAACCACTATTTCATTTTTTCCATTCGCTAAAAAAACATCGTATGCCACATCAGAAATATCCATTCCCGGCATCCGTTGTAAACTTTGTTGTAAAAAGAAATTCAACCCCTGATTTTTAATCGCTGCAAATAAATTTTGATTCGTTCCTTTCTGTATACTAT
>CAZEVO010000017.1:0-41188 GCA_964515235.1 uncultured Methylococcaceae bacterium
ATATTGTCAATATAACGCCTTATGTTTAAAACTGAATTCTCTGAATTTCACTTGGATGATTCTATCATTCACCTTAACCATGCTGCTGTCGCACCTTGGCCTCAACGAACAGTCAATGCTGTTGCAGATTTTGCACAGGAAAACGGCGCCATAGGGTCAGCTAATTACTCCCGCTGGTTAACCCTTGAACAAACTTTAAAACAACAATTAAAACAACTCATCAATGCTCCTTCGATAGATGATATTGCATTAGTAAAAAACACTTCTGAAGCATTATCTTTTGTCGCCTACGGACTGACCTGGAGTGCGGGTGATAATATTGTTTCTAGCAATATTGAATTTCCTTCTAACCGAATTCCTTGGCAATCACTTAAAAACCAAGGTGTTGAATTTAGACAAACTGATTTACATCAAGAGCAAACTCCTGAAGCCAGTTTATTCTCAATCGTTGATGAAAACACACGTCTAATTACAATCAGTTCTGTTCAGTTTGCAGCAGGACAATATTTCAACCTTGAAAAGATTGGGAACTTCTGTCAAGAACACGGTATTTTATTTTGTATTGATGCCATTCAAAGTCTAGGCGCAATGAAATTTGATGTTCAACGCTATCAAGCTGATTTTGTTATGGCCGATGGTCACAAATGGATGTGTGGACCTGAAGGGTTAGGCCTTTTTTATAGCCGCCCTACCGCTCGCAAACGCCTTAAGCTAACCCAGTTCGGCTGGCATATGATTCAAAACACACATGACTACGAAAACCAGCCCTGGGAAGCACACACCACAGCACAACGTTTTGAATGTGGCAGCCCTAACATGCTGGGAATACATGCTTTGTCAGCCAGTTTATCTGTTTTATTAGAAATTGGTATTGATACCGTGGAACAACGCATTTTAGCCAATGCTCGCTACTTGGCTTCTAAAATACAACAACATACAGAGCTCATTTTATTGAGCGCATCACCCAGCCAACTTAATTCTGGCATCGTACTTTTCAAACATAAAACACTTACTAATCAATACTTATTCAATTATTTACAAAAAAACCAAGTCCTTTGTGCCATGAGAGGGGACGGAATTAGGTTTTCACCTCATTGCTATAATACATTTGACCAATTAGAACGTTCTTTAATTTTTATCGATGAAGCTAAAACACCATAATTTCTGGTGTTGAAATTAGCAACTCTATTTAATCCGACCTGGTACGATTATAAAATAAGGTTCGGAAATTACGCGAACTTTGTTCTGCAATCTCCTCAACATTGGTATTGCGTAGTTGTGCTAAAAATTCAGCTACATGATGAACATACAATGGATAATTTGGCTTACCTCGGAAAGGGACAGGAGCTAAATAAGGAGAGTCTGTTTCAATTAAAAAACGATCTTCAGGGATCCTTTGTGCAACTTCTTGGACTTGGCGTGCATTTTTAAAGGTTACAATGCCTGAAAAAGAAATATAAAAATTTAAAGCTAATGCCTTTTCAGCCATGGCCCAGTCTTCGGTAAAGCAATGAATTACGCCACCTACTTCATGGGCCTCTTCTTCCTGTAAAATTCGAATGGTATCGTCACGCGCTTCACGCGTGTGTACTATCAGTGGTTTATCTAATATTTTTGCAGCACGAATATGATGGCGAAAGCGCTGATGCTGCCAGTCTAGATCCCCTTCAGATCGAAAATAATCTAATCCTGTTTCACCAATACCAATAACTTTTGGATCCTTACCCAAATCAACTAATTCTTCAACGCTTGGGTCATGACAATCTTTTACATTAGGATGAACACCAACGGTAACCGGTATATTTTCAAACGACTCAACTAACTGATACATCGCCGGATAAGATTCTAAATCAATACTAATACAAAGCATTGTTTCTATTTGTTGTTCCTGCGAAGCTTCAACAAAATTTTTAAATTGACCATCATAAGGTGTAAGGTCAATTCGGTCGAGGTGACAATGGGAATCAATTACCATAAAAAGCAACCAGCCAGATTAGAATATTACATTGTATAAGTTGCCTGTGTGCAATTCAAATATCCTGATAAAAGACTTTCAATTGTAGATTTTATTGTATTATTTAGATCGTCATCAAATTGAATACCAATGCCTTGAGTACGATAGTTATCGGAATTAGCCGGTGTAATCCAAATCACTTTACCACTAATTGACAAACGCTCTGGGTTATCAATTAATCGTAGTAAAATAAATAATTCGTGATTTAATGGATAGCTATTGGTAGTTGGAACAAATAAACCACCATTAACTATAAATGGCATATAAGACCGATGTAGTTCATCCAAGTTATTAATAATAACCGATAATATTTCCATTTCTCTTTGAACTGACATTTAGACACCACATCTAAACAGCCACCCACTTAATAAAAAAAACCTCATAGGCTAGATTTTTATTTATCGACTGTTTTAATTGAATACGTAATTTCAATGCAGCCATATACAGGTCATATAGCTGATGTAAGTCTAGATCTCTTGTTAAAGTTTTCAAGGATTCATATAAATCAATATTGACAACCCCGACCTTCGAAGATGTTTGAGTTATTTTCATCAAATCCACAAACCAGGAAATCATCCATGTGACTAAATCAAATTGACTATTATCACAGCAAAAATCTGCGACCACTACAACTGATAATTTTTTTGTACGCAACAGTATCAACTTCTCAAATAACTGCATCCTAATTGTTATCGCATCATACCTTGCATATGTTTTCGCTAATAAAGGAGCTTTACTAGACAATTGTAATAGTAGTGATAAATCACCTGTAATTTGATTCCCTTTTAACCACGCTTGACCCTGACTTAGCGTCGGCGCCTTAACAACTATTGACTGACAACGACTCTTAACCGTAGTGGGAATCAATGACAATTGATTAGTAATTAAAATAATTACGGTACGGCTAGGTGGTTCCTCTAGTGCTTTCAAAAAACTATTTGCTGCAGATCGATTCATTTGATCCGCTTGCTCTACAACTATAATACGGTATTGCTGATAATGTACGGTTATGCTTAATTTTGACAACAGCCAACGAATTTGATCAATACTAATATCTTTATCTTCTGATTCCGGCTTAATCTCCAAAAAATCTGGGTGTGTCCCTGAATAAAACAACGAACAAGAGCGACATTTTCCACACGGCAAACCTTCTTTTTCATTCCTAAATTCACATAACAATAAATGTGCAAAAAGGCTAACCAATTGAATCTTTCCTAATCCGGTTGGTCCGCTCACTAGGAGTGCTTGAGGAATTCGCTCCGCAAAAACATACCCTTTCAATAATTTCCAAGGGATATCATGCCAAGGATATATGGCGTTAGACACGCTCATTTTTTCAATAATGTTAATACATGATTAACCATATCACTTTGCACTGCAGTTATGGATTGATTAGCGTTGATAACGTAAATTCGATCCGGGTTTTTTTTCGCTTGTAACAAATACGCTTGTCTAACCTGTTCAAAAAACGAGAGTTGTTCCTGTTCAAATCGGTCACTGACTGCTCTCTCTTTAACTCGACTCAAACCAATGTTAATTGGGGCATCTAATAGTAAAGTCAAATCGGGTCTGAAGATTCCCTGAACCCAAAATTCTAACTGTTCTATCAAGCTAACATCAATTTCTCTTCCCCCACCCTGATAAGCATAAGTTGCATCAGTAAACCGATCACTAATAACCCACTGTCCTTGTGCTAATGCAGGATAAATGACTTGTTTCAAATGTTGTGCTCTCGCTGCAAACATAAGTAATAACTCCGCCTGCTCAGCAACAGGTTCACTACGCTCTTCTAAAAGTAAACATCTAATTTGTTCTGCTAAGGGCGTTCCGCCGGGTTCTCTCGTAACTATCACTGAAAGACCGTTATCTTCTAAGATGTTTTTAAGAAAATGAAGGTTAGTTGATTTACCGAGCCCCTCTCCACCCTCTAAGGTTATAAATTTCCCTGTTTTCATAATTATTATTGCTTCAGATAATGGTTCACAGCATTATTATGATTTTCTAATGAATCAGAAAAGATATGACCGCCATTCCCACTAGCTACAAAATATAAACTCTTTCCTTGTGCGGGGTGTAATGCTGCATGTATTGCTCCTCGACCTGGCATCGCTATTGGGGTTGGTGTTAACCCTTTATGACGATAAGTATTATAAGGTGTATCTTCAAGTAAATCCCGCTTTCTAATATTTCCTAAAAATTTGTTGCCTAGCCCATAAATCACTGTTGGATCAGTTTGAAGTCTCATTTTTTTGAACAATCGCCGAGAAAAAACTCCAGCTATTTGTTCACGTTCAGCCGGAACAGCCGTCTCCTTTTCTATAATTGACGCTAAAATTAGTGCTTCATAACGGTTACTAATTGGTAAATTAGCTTGCCTTGCTTTCCATTCTTCATTAAGAATCTGACTCATTCTATTGTAAGCTCTTTTCAAAATAGACAGATCAGAATCACCTTTACTAAAAAAATAAGTATCAGGAAAAAGTAAACCTTCAATATGCGAGTAAGGACATTTTAATAAAGCTAATAGCTCTGTTAATGTATAAGTCTGTATAGTTTGTTTTATTGCCGGATTTTGCTGTAATGCTTGTTTTATTTGTTTGAAATTCCAACCTTCTGGAAAGGTTATCGTATGGTAAAGTGATGAACCAGAAACAAACAAGGCTAAGAGATCTGGTAACCTCATCTCATGTGTAATTAAGTACTCACCGGATTTCAGTTGATTTTGTTGACCATTAACATAGGCTATAATTTTAAACCAATGTACATCGACAGCAATATCTTCCCGCGTCAATTGATCTAAAACTTCCTGTAAGGATTGACCATCTTTGATCTCAAAAATAATTGAACTTTCATCAACAATGGTTGAAGTGACTGCCGTTTGATAACTTATACCAGCAAAAACCAAAACCATTAGAAAAAATACTATGTTAGACCATAAAATCATCCTGATCATATTTGGAGTTCCTGAATTTTTAATTGCTCCAAACAATCGATAATCAGGCGTGTTATCGGCCCTACTGAAAGGTTTAAATTATCCAAGTGACTGACTGGCCAAATACCAATAATACTATTTGTTAGAAAAACCTCATCGGCTCGGTACAAGAACTCTTGTGTTACTAATTGCTGTTCAATTTGGAAACCAAGATCAGAGCCATAATTCAAGATTAGTCCACGAATTATGCCAGCTACTCCACAATCCTCCAAAAAAGGTGTTAAGAGCTTCCCGTCTTTAACCATAAAAACATTACTCATGGTGCCTTCAATTAAATACCCTTGATGATCAAACATGAGGCCTTCCTGTATGGATTCTGAAGCCCATTCAGCACGTGCTAAAACCTGCTCTAATCGATTAGTATGCTTAATTCCAGCCAAGCGTGGATTGGAGCTTAGTTTTCCTGAACAGAACCTAACTCTTACCCCTTCTTTCTGGAAACTCTCTGGAAAAACAGGAAAAGGATGTAACGATAAGATACGCGTGGGCTCGACTTTTTGAGGTTGTCGATAGCCACGATTTCCCTGACCTCGGGTTAATTGAATTTTCAGAACGGCATTGTTATTTTCTTTAAGTAAAATACTAATTTCACTTAAAAAAATATTATCGCCTGGATAAGGAATTAAAAGCTGATGACAACCAAATTTTAGTCGTTCAAGATGTTGCGAAACAAAAATAGCCTGCCCTGATCTAACTTCTATGGTTTCAAATAAACCATCGCCATACTGGAAGCCACGATCATTGATTTCTAAACTGCGTTTTCTTTCACCATTAATCAGTACATCATTCAACACAGTCTGAAAATAATTACATCAGGTAAAAATTATTTTTATGAAAAACGTTTGAAAACGAGGCTACCATTAGTACCACCAAACCCGAATGAATTAGAAACGGCAATCTCAATAGGCATATTCCTTGCCGTATTAGGAATATAATCAAGATCACATTCAGGGTCTTGGTTATCAAGGTTAATGGTCGGTGGAGCCACTTGATCTCTAATTGCTAACGCAGTTAAAACAGCCTCTATTCCACCTGCAGCACCTAACATATGTCCAATCATTGATTTTGTTGAACTCACGGCTGTTGTAAAAGCAGCATCCCCTAATGCTCTTTTTACCGCTTGAGTTTCTGCTATGTCACCTGCTGGCGTAGAAGTTCCGTGCGCATTAATATAATCAACTTGATCTGCATTTAATTGTGCATCACGTAAAGCATTAGTCATACAACGTGCAGCGCCTTCTCCACTTTCAGACGGTGATGTCATATGATAAGCATCAGCGCTCATACCATAGCCTACCAACTCTGCATAAATTTTAGCACCTCGCATTTTAGCATGCTCGAGTTCTTCCAGAACCACAACACCTGCACCATCACTTAAAACAAAACCATCACGGTCAACATCCCAAGGACGACTAGCAATTTGTGGATTATCATTACGTCTCGATAAAGCTTTAGCGGAGGCAAAACCACCCATTGCCGTCGGTGAACTTGTGCAACGTTCCGCTCCTCCTGCAATCATAACATCAGCATCGCCATATTTAATCAATCTGGCTGCATCACCAATATTATGCGTTCCTGTCGTACAGGCGGTAACTATTGCAAAATTTGGTCCTTTAAGGCCATATTTTATTGATAAATTACCCGATATCATATTAATGATATTACCAGGAACAAAGAAAGGAGAAATACGGCGTGGTCCAGATTTTGTGTAGGTTGCATGACAATCTTCAATACCTGTCACACCGCCAATACCAGCGCCAATAGCTACGCCAATACGTTCAGCATTTTCATCAGTAACCAAAAGACCTGCATCTTCAAAAGCCTGACAACCGGCAGCCAATCCGTAATGGATGAACCCATCCATGCGCTTAGCATCTTTTAATGGGATATATTGCCCGATATCTAAGTCCCTAATGACACCGCCAAAACGCGATGCAAAAGGTGATATATCAAATGAATCAATAGCACTGATACCGCTTTTACCATTAACGATACCTTCCCATGTTTCAGAAACTGTATTCGCCAATGGCGTAACAGCTCCTAAACCAGTGATCACAACTCGACGAGAACTCAATTTGTTACCTTAAAAGTCTTTATAAAAAAACAACACAAAACCAAGCGGGAAGTATAAAAAACCCGCTAGTTAAATATTTCAGCCTTATTGATTAGCGTTAACGTAATCGATAGCTTGTTGAACGCTAGTAATTTTCTCAGCTTCTTCGTCTGGAATTTCACATTCAAATTCTTCTTCAAGCGCCATCACTAACTCAACAGTATCTAATGAATCAGCACCTAAATCATCAACAAAAGAAGAATCATTTGCAATATCCTCTTTAACTCCTAACTGCTCGGCAACAATCTTTTTTACACGTTCTTCAATATCACTCATTTTATTTCCTTGAAATTTTCTAAAATTAGGCTATATCTACAGAATAAAACGAACCCATAGAATAGTCACAATTGCGGCTAAATTATACGGCAATTTCTAGAAAAGTCACTCTAGAAATTTACAATCCAATACCATGATTAAAAATATTTATTATTTCAGTAGGTTATGGCATAAACATACCACCATTCACATGTAAGGTTTCCCCTGTCACATAAGAAGCTCCCTCAGAAGCTAAAAAAGAAACTGCATGTGCAATTTCCTCAGGAGCACCTAAACGGTTTAAGGGAATTGATGAAAGTAAAACATCTTTATGTTCATCCGCTAATTCCCGAGTCATATCAGTATCAATAAAACCTGGCGCCACCGTATTTACTGTTATATTTCGGCTTCCCACTTCTTTTGCCATTGACTTTGTAAACCCAACTAGTCCAGCTTTCGCTGCTGAATAATTTGTTTGACCTGCATTCCCAGTAGAACCCACAACCGACGAAATATTAATAACACGTCCAAATTTTGCTTTCATCATCCCTCTAAGACAGGCTTTACTCATCCGAAAAATAGAGGTTAAATTAGTATTGATAATATCATTCCATTCGTCTTCTTTCATACGCATCAACAAATTATCACGCGTAATTCCTGCATTATTAACCAAAACAGTTGGAGCACCATGATCTTCGTTAACACTTTTAATCAGCTCAGTAATCGAGTCAGAATCCGAAACATTCAATTCACAGCCGATTCCTGATAAATTACTTTCTGATAAGTAAGAGGTGATTGCGTCAGCACCTTTTTGAGATGTTGCAGTACCAATAACAAAAAAACCATCTTGTGCTAGTTTTTCTGCAATAGCGCGACCAATTCCGCGACTTGCTCCAGTTACCAATGCAATTTGTTTAGTCATTAACTGCCTCCAATACATTATCTAGGGTTGATGAATCAATAATCGCCAGATGATTTGCACTTTTCGCAATACGTTTATTCAAACTCATTAAAACTTTACCCGGACCACATTCAACAAAATACTCTACTTCTTTATTTTGTAAATATTTAACAGTCTCAACCCAACGAACCGGTTGAAAAAGTTGCGCTTTAAGTTGCGCTTTAATCGCATCAGGATCAGAGTGAGAATCCACATCCACATTGTGAATCAGTGTCATATTAGGTGACTGTATAGTGATGGGCGCTAGTACATCAGCTAATTTATTTGCTGCAGATTCCATCAATGCGCAATGTGAAGGGACACTGACCGGCAATAAAAGAGCTCGTTTCGCACCAGCATCTTTTGCCGCCGCCATCGCACGATCAACAGCTGCTGTATTACCTGCAATTACAACCTGCCCAGGCGAATTAAAATTAACAGCCGAAACAATTTCATCGTTAGCTGCTTCTTCACAAATCGTCACAACTTGCTCGTCTGTTAATCCTAGAATGGCAGCCATTGCACCAATTCCTTCTGGAACAGCTTCTTGCATCAAACGACCACGCTCAGAAACCAATAAAATAGCATCTTCAAAAGAGATAGCACCTGCCGCCACTAAAGCCGTATATTCACCTAAGCTATGTCCAGCTACATACTGAGGCCTAATGCTCACGTTGCAATACCTGCTGCTAACATGACTGGCTGCGTGTATTGCGTTTTATTAAGATCTGCAACGGGGCCATCCTGAATTAATTTCCAAACATCAAATCTTAGAACATCTGAAGCCTGTTCAAAAACTTGCTTAACTTCGGCATGACTCTCAGCTAGTGCTGTTAGCATTCCTACAGATTGTGATCCTTGACCGGGGAATACAAATGCTAAATTACCTTGTTGATCTTCCATTAAAACCCACCTCAAATTAATATTTAATTAACGCAGAACCCCACGTAAAACCACCACCAAACGCTTCTAACAAGATCGTTTGGCCTCGCTGAATCCGTCCATCTCGCACTGCTTCATTCAGTGCTAATGGCACTGATGCCGATGATGTATTCCCCTGATTCTCAAGCGTCATAACCACATGATCCATAGACATTTTTAATTTTTTTGCTGTGGCAGCGATAATACGCGTATTTGCTTGATGGGGAACTAACCAATCAATATCTGCCCTTGTCATGTCGTTAGCTGCTAATGTTTCTTCAACAATCCGCCCTAAGGTATTAACGGCAATCCGGAAAACCTCATTTCCTTTCATGACAATATTCCCATCCTTTTCTGCTTCAATTCCAGCCTGTGGGTTAGGTAAATAGAGTAAGTCTTGATATTTGCCATCTGAATGTATGTGCGTTGATAATACACCTGGTTGTTCTGAGGCCTCGAGAATAACGCCACCCGCACCATCACCAAAAAGTATACAAGTTCCTCTATCAGTCCAGTCGACTACACGTGTATTTAGCTCAGAGCCAACTACTAATACTTTTTTAGCCGACCCAGCCTTAATATATTGGTCCGCGATACTTAGTGCGTAGATAAATCCAGAACAAGCTGCAGAAACATCAAAAGCAGCACATTCACGAATATCCAGTCGTTGTTGCAATAAGCAGGCTGCACTAGGAAATACTCGGTCAGGTGTACTAGTCGAAAAGACTATTAAGTCTATTTCTTGAGCATCCATGTTAGCTGCTTCTAACGCTTGACGGGCGACAACTTCCGCCATACTTGACGCTGTTTCATCAGCTGATGCTACATGACGACTCTTAATCCCGGTACGTTCATATATCCACGCATCAGAAGTATCAACCATTTTAGAGATATCATCATTACTACGAATTTCTTCCGGTAAATAACCGCCCGTTCCTGCGATACGTGAATAAAAAGTCATTAGTGTTTCCTCTCAGCCAAAACCAGCTGTACACGTTCACTTATTTTTTTAGGAATATCTTTTTCTATTTCAACTTCTGCAATTTGAACCGCATTAGCAAATGCAACCACATCAGCACCACCGTGGCTTTTTATCACGGTACCACGAAGACCTAAAAAGGTTGCTCCATTGTAAAGCCGCGGATCTATTCTTTTTTTAAAATTTTTCAATACCGGCATGACGAGCAATGCTGTTAATTTAGTTAATAAATTCTTTTTAAAGGCTTCTTTCAGGGCAGAACCAATCATTTTAGCCGCCCCTTCTATTGATTTAAGAGCTACATTACCGACAAAACCATCGGTCACAATTAAATCAACCTTCGATGAACCGGCATTCAACGCAGTCCCCTCAACAAATCCAATATAATTTAAATGTGAATCATCAAATAATTGTGCGGCCATCTTAACTTGCTCATTACCTTTCATATCCTCTTCGCCAATATTTAAAAGGCCTAAAGTTGGGTTATCAATCCCGTCGATAGCTTTAACTAATTCTGAACCCATCACACCAAATTGAAATAAATGTTCTGCACTACTATCTACGTTTGCACCTAAGTCAAGAACATGCGTATGCCCAAAAATGGAGGGTAAAGTGGAGATAATCGCAGGGCGATCAATACCTGGAATCATTTTCAAAACAAATCGTGCTGTTGCCATTAATGCTCCTGTATTACCAGCACTGACACAAGCATCTGCCTCACCACTGCGAACCAAATCAATAGCAACACGCATTGATGAATCTTTCTTAGTACGAAGTACTTTCGCAGGCGAGTCATCCATTTCAACTTTTTGAGAGGCATGCTGAATTTTTATTCGATTCGAATTTTGCTGTCCTTGCGCCTCTATATACTCCTTAATAACTTTTTCATCACCTACAAAAATTATTCGTAAATTAGCACTGTTTTTAAGGCATTGTAGCGATGCTGGAATAGTGACTTCTGGCCCAAAATCCCCTCCCATAGCATCAATAGCAATTGTTGAACCAATACTCACATATAACTCCGGAATTCACTTATATTCAAACAGACAGAACTTCTTTCCTATGTCTCAAACACAAAACAGCCACTGATCCCTTTTAAAACGGTATCAATGGCTACAAATGTTATTATTAATCTTCTTCAGTAGTCGAAACAATTTGACGACCCTTATAATATCCATCAGGACTTACATGGTGACGTAAATGCATTTCACCACTCATGGGGTCCTGTGTTAAAGTTTTTGCAGTCAAACTATCATGGGCTCTACGATCACCTCGTTTAGCACGTGTTTTGCGACTTTTTTGAACAGCCATCTCTATACTCCGTTTTTTTTAAAATCTTTTAATATCGAAAAAGGAGATTCCTTTTCCAGTTCACCTTCAGTCTTTCCCAAAGTTAGCTTCAAGCATTCCTCAGCATGCTTTGGAACATCTGGAATTGACAAAATAATTTCATCTTCAACAATTTCTCTAAACACTATTTTATCTACACTCTGCACCAACGGTTCAAAATGATCTGGTAACTGCGTCATTTCATCTGTCGAATTAACAACTCCTAATTGAACAGTTTTACGAACAATATGGCTCATGGCAGACAAACAATTTTGACACTCAAGATAGACTTCAGCTTCAACTTCACCCGTTATCGTCGCCAACTTCCCCTGCTTCGAGAAAAACAAATGAAAACGCACCCAGCCTTCACCATTGACCAGAAGGTCAGTCAATCGCTGCATAGACAAAACACTGAAGTCACCTTTATATTCACGGTTTTTTTCCGCTAAAGACAAAGGATTTACAAAATCAGGGATTCGATCTAACATAACTATACAATGATATATTTATTGTCTTTGATCGTCAATTCCTTTATTAATCAATTTGTTGGAGAAACCGATGACTAAAATTATTTTGGCATCCAGCTCAAGGTCCAGAAAAGCATTATTGGAAACTCTTCAGTTACCTTTTACTATTGATACCCCCGAAGTAGATGAGAGAAGTTACACCGAAAAAACGCCTTCTGCTCTTGCGAATACACTCGCCATTGCCAAAGCAAAAAAATTAGCTCCTCATTATTCAGATCATTTAATTATTGGCTCTGACCAAGTTGCCATGTTAAATAATAAACAATTAACAAAACCGAAGACGATTAAAAATAATATCTCCCAACTCCTGTTATGTGCTAACCATGAAGTTAAATTTTATACCAGTGTAAGTGTTCTTAATACAAGGACAAATGAACAAATAACCCAACTAGATATCACCAAAGTGAAATTTAAACCCTTAACCTATAATCAAATTGAACGTTATGTTCAGATTGAACCCTCCACACATTGTGCTGGTGGATTTCAAGCTGAAAAAAGAGGCATTGCGTTATTTGAAAGCATTCAAACTGAAGACCCTAACGCATTGATTGGTCTACCATTAATAAAACTAATCTCCATTCTGGAAAGCTTTAATGTTCTGCTATTCTAAAGGCGTCCTAGCACCCACTCAATCTACGGTATCTTTGAAGGTTTCTTTAACTATTAAAATTTCTGACAAGGACTGATGAAAGGGCTCCGATAAACTAGGATCAAAATGCAGACCAAATGAATCATCAATACAATTAATTGCCTTCTCTAATGGCCACGCTTCTTTATAGGGACGCTCAGATGTTAAAGCATCAAAAACATCAGCCAAAGCAACGACTCGCGCTGAAAATGGAATATCATCACCAATCAATCCCGACGGATAACCACTTCCATCCCACTTTTCATGATGACTAAAAGCAATTTCTTTTGCCAAAGACATGACCTCAGAGTAATTCTGGTCACCAATGATCTCATTACCTATCCAAGGATGCGTTTTCATGATTTCCCATTCTTTTGCATCCAAAGGGCCGTCTTTAAGAATTATTGCGTCAGGTATTCCAATTTTCCCAATATCATGCATTGTCGCTGCGACCATAAGCGATTCTAGCCATGCTTTATTTTGAGTGACCTTACTTGCAATAATTTTGGCATAACGACTCATTCTATCTACATGCGCCCCTGTTTCATTATCTTTATACTCGCCAGCGCGCCCTAATGCATACAGGACCTCTTTCTGAGTTTGCAGTAACTGCTCTGTTCGTTGCTGCACCTTCGCTTCTAAAAACCGTTCCGTTTTCGATAAATTGAGATGTGCCCTCACTCTCGCCGTAAGAATATTGACATCAATTGGCTTAGAAATAAAATCCACACCGCCTTCGTTAAAGCCACGCGTTTCGGATTCCTTGTCTGAATATCCAGTCACAAAAATGACAGGAATCTTAACAGTTCGAGGATCTGACTTTAAATAATTACAGACATCAAACCCACTTAAACCAGGCATCTCTACATCAAGTAAAATCAAGTCGGGTGGTTGCTTACTTAAACAAATTTCGATTGCTCGTTGGCCATTATCCGCAGATAGAACACAATATTCCTGCTCCAAAAATGCCTCAAGAATCATAATATTCTCAATCGCATCATCGACGACAAGCACCGTTCCATTACTGTTTTTATTTTTCTCCAAACTCATACTCAGCCTCACTAATTCACTTACGCAACAGCACAATCACTAGTGCTATTTTTAACCTCACAAATTAGAGTAAAGCTAGTATCACGAGAACAAATTACAAACCTGATGCTCAACAAAAACAAGCTTAAAAATCGATTGTGTGAATTTCCTCCTCCATCATCACTGCTCTTCTTGTTTTAAGTAATTTTCAATATCACTCTTGGAAAAACCAACTTTTTTAGCAACACGATTTGCATGACTATTACGTGAAATACCAGAAATCAATCTAAATGTTGGTTGTTCATCTTGAAATTCAACCTGACAAGGCAACCCTATACCTCGATGAATAAAATCATCAACCAGTTGATGGTTATGCGTGATCAGAATCGTACCATTATTTTTCTTTAAGAACCCACCCATAATATTTCGTCCGGTTTCAATTCTTTCTTCGAAAGTAGTGCCTTCGGATAATTCATCTAAAATAACCAGACTTTTTGCAGTTGATGCCAAAAAAATCCCCTTCGTTCTTTTTAACTCAGTACCAAACCGTCCTTCACCATCATCTAACTGACTGACTACAGGAACCTGATAGAATATTCGATCCGCAACCGTTAACATTGCAGCGCTCGCAGGAACATAACAGCCAATCTGCGATAACAATTGAATTTGAGTTAATGTTTTACAAAAGGCTGTTTTCCCACCACTATTTGGTCCGGTTATAAATGCTAACCTCTCTTCCTGTAAGCTAAAATCATTACCAACATAATGGGTTAGCGTCTTACCTAAAATAGGGTTCACGGCTGCAGTTAAACTAACTTCATAATGCTTTTTATCCATTATTTTCGGCATAATCATCTCCGAAGGATAATCCTCTTTTAACTTGGTAAATGAAAGTAACTCATCTAGCTGCCCTAAAGCATCTAATGCTCTCTGAACATTATCAGATTGCCTAAACTCATCACGCAAAGGATAGATACAATGATCTCGGTCAAAAGCCCCAATCACGGGTATATATAATAATATTAGCGGTAAAAGCAGGACATAAAAAGAGGGATCAAAACTTAAACTAAATGCTGCATCACTCGCTTGTAATGGATTTAACTGACTCAAAACCCAACTGAGAAAAATCATAAAAACGATGAAGAACGGCTTAAATAGAGTGGGCTTAAAGATCATTGCCGGCATAAAAGAACCAACACGATCTTTTTTAGACTGAATAGAATGCTCTCTCACATACACAGGCCCCTTCATTAAAGAATATTCTCGTGTTTGTGCAAAAAGTCGGATCGTGTCAAACAAATGAGTCAAATAGGGGTTTTTCACCTCAGGCATCTGATTAATATTACCGACTAACTCTAAGATGGTTCGTGTCCCAGTCCGGTACGGCATATACCCATAGCCATCAACCACATTCTCTTCATTACTGGAACCAAGAAAACCCGAGAATCGACCATACAATAATTGTAGCAACCGGAACTCATTCTCCTTGACCTGCTCAATAGTGGTTACAATTTTTTCTTTTAATACACTGTTTTCTTGAATTTCATTAACTGCTCCCTGCTTATCAGTAATGAAAGAAAATGAATCTTCGGGTTTAATAAGCGATCGATACAATACTGCCTGACCAAAAGTAGTCGTTGCATAATTGACTGTATCAAATAACTCATCAACTTCTAAAGTTGTGAATGTTCCCTCATCAATTACGCCTTCACCAACCCCAGATGATTTAACACAACGTATGTTTGGCGACTGATCTCCCCAAGACTCCATTACAGTTTTATTCATTTAAAGCCCTCTATCTTCAATCTCTGAGTCAAATACAACCTAAAAAGTTAATCCGGCCTACCGCTCTTTAATTAGATTCATAAACTCCATTCGGGTGTTTAATTCGTCACGAAAAATCCCCGTCATGACAGAAGTTGTCATAACTGAATTTTGCTTTTCTACACCTCGCATCATCATGCAAAGATGCTTAGCTTCAATAACAACAGCAACACCTCGAGCCCCCACAGCATCACCAATAGCACTTGCAATTTGCTTAGTTAAGCGTTCTTGAATCTGCATTCGTCGTGAATACATATCCACAATCCGCGCTATTTTGGATAACCCAATTACTTTTTTGCAGGGCAAATAGCCAATATGACACTGACCAATAAAAGGTAACAAGTGATGTTCACATAAAGAATACATTTCAATATTCTTCACAATAACCATATCATCTGTATCAGCCTCAAAAATAGCATTATTAAGAACTTCATCAATGTTTTTTGTATAGCCATTATTTAAAAACTGAAATGCTTTTGCTGCACGTTTCGGTGTATCCACTAACCCCTCGCGACCAAGGTCTTCACCTACCGATTCAATGATTTTTGAAAAATAATCTTCCATATAGTTTCTCAACTTATTTAAGTTTAAGGATAAAAAAAAGTTTATTATAACCCCTTTTCATCAGACAAAATCTAAAGCTGCTAACAAAACAGACTCATCCGCACCTTGTTTATGCGCATACTCACTTAAATATCGTCGCCACTTTCGAGCACCAGGCTGACCATGAAATAACCCTAAAATATGTCGCGTCATTTGATTCAACCGAACGCCTTCCTCTAGTTGTTGCTGAATATAAGGTATCATCGCCTTAATGATTTCATGACGCGTTAAACAATCACCCCGCGCCTGATAAAAAAGTGAGTCTACCGATGAAAGTAAATAAGGGTTATGATATGCCTCTCGACCAATCATGACGCCATCAAGATTGTTCAAATGATGCTCAACCTGATCAAGTGTTTTAATCCCTCCATTAACTACAATTTCCAAAGCAGGGAATAAACTCTTAATCTGATTAACTAATTCATATTGTAGCGGCGGGATCTCTCTGTTTTGTTTGGGCGATAAGCCATTTAAAATTGCAATCCGTGCATGAATAATAAAAACTTCACACCCGCCTTTAGCTACTGTATCAATAAATGCGTACAAATCACCAAAAGTCTCTTTGCCATCAATGCCAATTCTATTCTTAACTGTTACCGGAATATTGACCTTATTTTGCATTTCAGAGATACACTCAGCTACAACCTCTGGTTCTGCCATCAGACAAGCACCAAACCGCCCATTTTGCACACGATCACTCGGACAGCCGACATTAAGGTTAATCTCATCATAACCAAAATCTTCTGCCATAACACTACACTCAGCTAAATCCTTTGGATTAGATCCTCCTAGCTGTAATGCAAGTTGTGATTCACATGGATTAAATGCTAACAATGAATCTCTATCGCCTCGTAATAAGGCATTTGTAGTTATCATTTCAGTATACAAGACCGTATACTTAGAAATTAAACGATGAAAAAAACGGCAATGCTTATCCGTCCAATCTAGCATTGGTGCAACACACACTTTCCGGTTTATTTGATTCTGCATATTTTAGAATAACAAAAAAATTTCCATTTCACAGTAAAGCCACAATAATTATGATTTCAAGGTTGTAGTAAATAGAACAGATCTCATATGTAATATCTTCTTAGGAATTCTAATTCCAAGTAAAATGGTTTATATTAAATTACCGATAAAAACTTTCTGACTTACTATTCTTTCCAGTTGCACTACCTTTCTAATAATGACTACTCATATTCGTTATACTTTAATCTTAATTTTTTTATTCATCTTGACAATGACCTCACAAAGCCGCGCCGAAACTATCTCACAGTTAGTTCAATGCCCTCACACACCAAACTGCGTGTCTAGCAAAGCCTCTCCAACCGATAAAGAACACTTTATAGAACCCTTTACTCTTTCAATGGCCTCATCAAAGGCCTGGCCACTGATATTAAAGATTATCCAAGAACAACCACGTACACACATCAAAGAAGCCACACATGAACTAATTACGGCTGAAGTCACTAGTCTTATTTTTCGATTTACAGATGACCTAACCTTATTGCTCAATGATAACCAAACCATTGACGTACGTTCTGCATCTAGAGTGGGTTATAGCGACTTAGGTGTTAACCGTAAACGCATAATGCATTTACGCACGAAATTACAAGATGCTAATATTATTGAATGATCCCAAAAGACTCTTTCTTACAATTCACGCGTCGCATTAAAATTAATTTCTGGCCAGCGCTCTTCTGCGAGTTGTAAATTAACACGACTACTAGCTAAATACACCAAATAGCCGCCTCCATCTTCCGCTAAATTATCAAAGGCCTTCTTCTTAAACAACGCCAATTGCTCTGAATTATCAGAAGTAATCCAGCGGGCACCAAAAACACTTACTGCATCATAAACACATTCAACGTTATATTCACCTTTTAACCTAAATGCAGTTACATCAAACTGAAGTACTCCTACAGCACCTAAAATTAGGTCATTATTTCTGAGTGGTTTAAATAACTGCGTGGCCCCTTCTTCAGTTAACTGAGCCAACCCTTTTTGCAATGCTTTAGTTCTCAATGGGTCTTTTAAAACAACCTTGCGATATAATTCTGGTGAAAAAAAAGGGATCCCACTATATTTAAGCGTTTCACCTTGTGAAAAAGTATCCCCTACCTGAATTGTTCCATGATTATGCAACCCAATGATATCTCCAGGGTATGCCTCCTCAACATTTTGACGACTATCTGCCTGAAACGTGATCGCATTACCAACCTGAATATTTTTACCTACTCGAACATGGTTAATTTTCATACCTTTACTAAACTGACCTGAGCAGACTCGCATAAATGCAACTCTATCACGGTGTGCTGGATCCATATTAGCTTGCACCTTAAAGACAAAGCCAGAAAATTCTTTTTCCGAAGATTCTACTTTCCGCTGAATTGCTTGGCGACTTTGAGGCATCGGCGCATAATCAGCAAAAGCATCCAGCAACTCTTTAATTCCAAAATTATTGATTGCAGATCCAAAAAAAACTGGAGTCTGATTTCCCTGTAAATATTCATCTAAATTAAAGACATGACTTGCACCTTTTACTAATTCTATCTCTTCACGCAATTCATCTGCTTGGTCCCCCACTAAAACATCTAATTGCGGATTATCTAGGCCTTCAATAATAGTCCCTTCTGCAATTTTTCCGCCATGATTAGGAGTAAATAGATGTACGACATCGTTATATATATGATAGACACCTTTAAAACGTTTTCCCATTCCGATTGGCCATGTCATCGGGGCACAGTCTATTTTTAATATATTTTCAACTTCATCAAGAAGATCGATGGGATCACGTCCTTCCCGATCTAATTTATTAATAAATGTTAAAATAGGGGTATCTCGTAACCGGCAAATTTCCATTAATTTAACGGTTCGTTCTTCTACACCTTTTGCAATGTCTATGACCATCAAGGCAGAATCAACAGCCGTCAAAGTACGATAAGTATCTTCAGAAAAATCCGCATGCCCAGGAGTATCCAGTAAATTAAGAATCTTATCTTTATGATCAAATTGCATGACCGATGTAGTCACTGAAATACCACGCTGCTTTTCCATTTCCATCCAATCGGATGTCGCATGACGCGCAGCCTTTCGACCCTTAACCGACCCAGCTAGCTGTATTGCACCGCCAAACAGTAATAACTTTTCCGTGAGTGTTGTTTTTCCTGCGTCAGGATGCGAAATAATAGCAAAGGTTCGCCGACGCTGTAATTCAGTTATAAAATCAGCCATAATTTTTCAGTGACAAAAGTGCTGCATTATACTTTAAATCTTGCCTATATTGGACTCATACCCTCAATCTATTTAGGTCTTAAAATATACTTTTAATGGCTAAATAATCTTTTTAGAATTTTTGCACCCTAATCAAAAAGAACATAACGTTGTGACCATCATGTTTTTTCATTTAATTGAAAAAACTATCTTGAAAACAATAGAACTCTTTCCACAATTAGGACTTTACGTTTCCTGAACCAACCCATTCATAAAATTCGGTTAGTAGCGGATCACATTTACAACATTGAGTACCACAACCTTCCTCAACTGACATCTTTTTTATCTGGCCTTTAGTTATCCATTTTCCTAGCATTCCTCGTATGGCATCAGCATCTATATCAAAATGATTCACTAAATCAATAATAGCAACGCGCTTACGGTCCTTTATATAACTTCGTAATTCAGAAAGGATCATGCCTTATTACCTGTCGCTGAAGAGACTTTCGACGATTTTCTATGCTGCCTATTACCCCAGAACTTAAGCATTAGCACAATGAAAAGAAATCCGCTTAACAAGCCAACAATCCAACCCATTGAATAGAAGGGGTGAAACTCAAAGGTAAGCGACTGATAAGATACAACAGCAGTCATATAGGCAATGCCTGTTGTCCAAAACAACACAAAAACAGCCCAAGAAACGCTTGTTTCCTTATAAATAGCCGCTGTTGCTGCAACACACGGCGCATAGAGTAAAATAAATAACAAATAAGAAAATGCCCCTGCCTTACCATTAAAACTCAATTGCATTGCTTTATAGGTGCCAGCATTAACCTCCTGTTCTTCTGCTGCTAAAACAAGGTCTCCGGTTTCTCCAATATTTAACCCTAAAGGATCCAAAAGATTATCCGCAACATCAATAAGATTCTCAGGAATAGTTAGAAAAGCTTCCGTAATGCCTTTCGATAAATTAAAAACTTCTGGTTGAATCGTCCGCTCTTCAAATTGTGCAGAACGTTCAGAATATAGGGTATCTAGTGTTCCGACAACAGCTTCCTTAGCTAACAATCCCGTAAAAATACCTACCGTTGCTGGCCAATTATCAGGAGTAATCCCCATGGGCTCAAACACCGGTGTCAACTCTCGACCCACCAAACTTAAAATTGATTGCTCACTATTTTCACGGCTAAAAGTTCCATTTGTACCCATTGCGCTCATGAAATTTAACACTATGACCATTGGAACAATTACTTTACCAGCATTAAAAATAAATGTTTTTAATCGCTCCCAGGCCCGAATTAAAATTCCCCGTAAAGTAGGTAGATGATAAGGTGGAAGCTCCATAATGAAAGGCATTGACTTTCCTCTAAACAGTGCCCATTTCATTATCAGCCCTGTCAAAACAGCAACAAGAATGCCAATTAAATACAATCCAAAAACTAAATTCTGACCACCAACCGGGAAGAAAGCTGCAGCAAATAAGGCATAAACCGGTAATCGTGCACCACATGACATAAATGGATTCATTAAGTTTGTCAGAATACGATCACGAGAACTTTCTAGCGTCCGAGTTGCCATAATAGCCGGTACATTACAACCAAAACCAACAATCATCGGCACAAATGATTTACCTGGTAAGCCAATAAAACGCATAAAACGGTCCATAACAAAAGCCGCTCGAGCCATATAACCAGAGTCTTCAAGTACGGATAAAAATAAAAACAAAAAGCCAACGATAGGAATAAAGGTCGCAACAACCTGAACGCCACCTCCTAACCCATCTGCGCATAATACGATAAACCAATCAGGACAGCCCGAACCTTCAAGAAGAATACTCAATCCCTCTATCAGGAAAACACCTACAAATTGATCAAAAAAATCGATAAATGCACTTCCTATATTGATAGTAAACATAAACATCAGATACATTACTAACAAAAATATTGGTATTCCAAAAAAGCGATTTAACACAACCTGATCTATAAAATCTGAAAACTGGCGGGACACCTCTGTTGCTTTATTAATACACTGGTAGTTTAGTTTATTAGCAAAATTATACCGTGCATCTGCTGTTAGAATATCAATTTCTTCTTCGACAAACTCTTCGACCTGATTAGCTAACCGGGCAGAGATCTTTTTTATTTCATCGCTTACTAATTGCTTAGCCAAGGTATCTCCCTCTAGGAGACGTAATGCTAACCAGCGATCATTATGATTACATTTATCATCTCCAGTCATTGACAAGGCCGTTGATAACTCTGAAATTGCCTGCTCTAAATGATGATGATAATCTATGGTGATTTCTGGAATGTGTGGTGTAAATAAGGCTTGATTAACGGCTTCTTTCAATGCCCCAATACCATACTTAGTTGAAGCTATGATTGGCACTACTGGGCAATCTAAACTTTTAGCCAGACCCAAAATGTTGATGTCAACCCCATTATTTTTTGCGGTATCCATCATATTAAGCACCACCAACACCGGCACTTTCATTTCTAATAATTGTGTTGTTAAGTAAAGATTCCGCTCAATATTAGATGCATCAATAATATTAATAACCAAATCCGCTTGGCTTGATGCCGCGTAATCACGTGCTATTTTTTCGTCTAGAGACACACTATCATCGGTCACTTCTAATGAATAAGTTCCCGGCAGATCAACTAATTCTATTTTAATAGCATTATGACGATATTCACCAATTTTGCGCTCAACGGTGACACCTGGCCAGTTTCCTACCTGTTGCCGCGACCCTGTTAATGCATTAAATAATGTAGTTTTCCCACAATTAGGGTTTCCTAACACCCCGACAGAAAAATTATTTTGCATCTATCACAGGTTCTAATAACAAAACACGCGCCTCATCTTTTCTCAATGACAAAGAAAAACCACGCAATTTAATTTGGACGGGATCTCCCATAGGAGCAAAGCGCGAAACGATAAATTCAGTGCCTGGAGTTAAACCCATGGCTAATAGTCGTTTACGATAGGCTCGGCCCGCATTATCAAATCCAGTTATACGAACACGATCCCCAATAGCAAGATCTTTGAAAATAAGCGGTATCATAAAAGCAAGCTAATTAAGATTCTAATTAATAATGATTCTCATTATAATCTAAACTCATTTTATTTCCAATCTACCACTACTTTTAGTTTTAAATCCATACCAGTAACAAAAAATTAAGGAAAAACATCATTCTATAGCCTTAAAAATTTAAAACTGTTTCTTCTAACAGAGATCAATAAAAAGTTAATAAAGAATATTAACGACGAAATTGGAGATAAGGGAGGGAGGGGGAAGAAACCTAACAGGTTATTTTATAGCTAGATTTTGAGGCATCAACACGCTCTTTTAATTCTCGACCCGGCTTAAAATGCGGAACAAATTTAGGTGCCAATGCCACAGCACCTCCGGTTTTAGGGTTTCGGCCCATACGAGATGGTCGATAATGAAGAGAAAAGCTACCAAAACCACGTATTTCTATTCTTTCACCCGAAGACAATGACTGGTTAATCTGTTCCAACATGCAATTAACCGCTAATTCAACATCCTTAGGTGGTAAATGAGGTTGTTTCTTTGACAACTCTTCAATTAGTTCTGATTTTGTCACAAGTGATTATTCCTGTTTAACACTTAAAAAAATAAAGGCAGCCACATCCCGTGACTGCCTCAAAAATACCTTTAATTATTTATCCATTTGTTTGAATAAATCACCTAATGTTGGCGCACTTGTCACCGCAGAACCAGAAGACTTTTTCTTGTAATCCTTAATAGTTGCAGTTTCTTCATCTTCACTTAAAGCTTTAATAGATAAGGAAATTGACTTGTTCTTTTTATCAATACCAATGTATTTAGCTTCAATTTCATCACCTTCTTTAAGGTGAGTACGAACATCTTCAACACGATCCCGCTTAACTTCCGATGCTCTAATGTAGCCTTCAATAGTATCTGTAATCTTTACGACAGCACCTTTAACATCAACCTCAGTAATAACACCTTTAACCGGTGTTCCTTTTTCATGCTGAGCCAAGAAACCTTGGAATGGGTCCTGTTCTAATTGCTTAATGCCTAATGAAATACGTTCACGCTCCGTATCAACAGTTAAAATAACTGTTTCAATCTCATCACCTTTCTTATAATCACGTGCTACATCTTCGCCACTTTCTGACCATGAAATATCAGACATATGCACCAAACCATCAATATTTCCATTAAGACCAATAAAAATACCAAAATCAGTAATCGATTTAATTTTACCAGTAATTTTATCGCCTTTATTGTGCAATGCTCCAAACTCTTCCCAAGGGTTTGTTTGGCAATGCTTCATACCTAATGAGATACGACGGCGCTCTTCATCAATCTCCAACACCATAACCTCAACTTCATCGCCTAGTTGAACTAACTTAGATGGGTTAACATTTTTATTCGTCCAGTCCATTTCAGAGACATGAACCAATCCCTCAACACCCTCTTCGATTTCAACAAAACAACCATAATCTGTAAGATTATTGACTTTACCAAATAATTTAGCGCCCGATGGGTATCTTCTTGCAATATTTTGCCAAGGATCTTCACCCATTTGTTTCATTCCTAATGAAACACGATTCTTTTCCTCATCGTACTTGAGAACTTTAACTTGTATTTCCTGGCCGATTTCTACACATTCTGAAGGGTGACGAATACGACGCCAAGCCATATCGGTAATATGCAATAAGCCATCAACACCACCTAGATCGATGAAAGCACCATAATCAGTTAAATTCTTAACAATGCCAGGAATAACGATACCTTCTTTTAAAGAATTCAGTAGTTCTTCACGTTCAGCACTGTATTCTGATTCAACAACTGCTCGACGAGACACAACAACATTATTGCGTTTCTGATCAATTTTAATAATTTTGAAGTCAAGATCATGACCTTCCAAGAAACTGGTATCCCTAATAGGTCTCACATCAACTAATGACCCTGGCAAGAAACCTTGTAAAGCACCAATAGCAACCGTAAGTCCACCACGAACGCGACCATTAATACGCCCAGTAATCGTCTCATTTGCTTCAAATGCTTTTTCAAGCTCCATCCAAGCTTTATTTCGTTTTGCTTTATCGCGGGAAAGTAATGTAGCGCCTAAGCCATCTTCAATTAAATCCAGAGCAACTTCTATTTCATCCCCGACTTCAACTTCTAATTCACCATCTGCATTCAAAAACTGCCATTTAGGAATAACACCTTCTGATTTTAATCCTGCATTAACGATGACTTTATCGCTATCAATTTCTACGACAGTACCCATTAGCATTGAGCCTGTACGCATTTCAGTCTTAGCTAGACTCTCTTCAAATAATTCTGCAAAGCTTTCGCTCATAATTCTTTTCCCGCGCTTGTTTTAACTTCAAACAAACATTTCTCTGTTAAGTTGATAAAAAACCTTAAATTAAGTATCTTTAAGGATCGCCTTTAGACTCAAGATATAAAAGAAACAATCTCCGCTATAACCTCTTCAACAGTTTTATCTGTTGAATCCACATAAAAGGCACCTTCTGCTTGGGCCAACGGTGCTATTGCGCGTTGACTATCACGAAGGTCCCGACTCTCTATCTCTTGAGTTATTTGCGCTAGATTAGCATTAAATCCTTTTTCAATCAACTGCTTATACCGCCTTAACGCCCTTTTTTCTGCTGAAGCGGTTAAGAATACTTTGTAATTAGCGTCAGGGAAAACGACTGTGCCCATATCCCTGCCATCAGCAACAAGCCCAGGCCGCCGCCTAAAGTCGCGTTGTTTTTGTAATAATGCAGCACGAACCTCAGGAATTGCAGCAATTTGAGAAGCCACACTACCTGTAGCCTCAGTTGCTAAGCGCGCCGTAATTTCGGAGCCATTTAACTTGACCGTTAAAACCTCAACACCTGAAAACTCAAGCATCATAGTTTTAGCAAGCTGAACAATTTCAACTGTATCCTCTATATCAATGGAGTGATCTAATATATCAATGGCCAAAGAACGATAAATAGAACCACTGTCTAAATAATGCCACCTTTTGTGATTAGCAATAACACGACTAACCGTCCCTTTGCCGGCACCACTTGGACCGTCAATTGTTAAGATCGGACTATTCATTCGCTTGTCTGTGAAATATCAAGCCCCAATCCACCAGCCAACGCTACAAATTCGGGAAATGAAGTATTCACATTCTCACAATCATTAATCACAATAGGTTCTTTCGACCGTAATCCTGCAATTGCGAAAGCCATCGCAATACGGTGGTCACCATGCGAAATCACTTCTCCCCCAACAATTTCACCTCCCTGAATAATCATGCCGTCAGGAGTTGGATCAGCCTTAACCTGCAATTGATGTAAGCCATCCGCCATTACTTGAATACGGTCACTTTCTTTCACCCGCAATTCCTCAGCACCAGTTAATACCGTAACACCCGTTGCACAAGCTGCCGCAACAAATAACACTGGAAATTCATCAATGGCTAATGGGACTAAATGCTCCGGTATTTCAATACCTTTGAGCTCAGATGAGTTGACTTGAATATCCGCAACACATTCTCCTCCAACCTCTCTTTCATTTATTAGGGTAATATCTGCACCCATTAATTTTAATATTTCAATAATACCGGTCCGAGTTTCATTAATACCAACATGGTTTAATCGAACTGAAGAATTGGGTGCAATAGAAGCACCTACCAGAAAAAAAGCAGCCGAAGAAATATCACTGGGCACATCAATATCAACTGCATTTAAACGATGGCCACTGGTAATTGAAACCTTATTGCCACATCGTTCAACTGGGTAGCCGTAGCCTTCCAACATTCGCTCCGTATGATCTCGAGTGGGAGCCGGCTCTATTATTGTCGTTTTTCCTTCAGCATAAAGACCTGCCAATAACAGACAAGATTTAACTTGGGCACTCGCAATTGGCATTTCATAATGAATACCAGTAAGTGTAGTATTACCCTTAATTGCCAATGGTGCCGTACCATCATCTTCCGTTATTATTTCTGCAGACATTTCTGCTAATGGCAATGTTACCCTGCGCATTGGTCTTTTGGATAACGACTCATCCCCTGTTAACACAGAGTCAAATATTTGACCTGCTAATAAGCCTGAAAGTAACCGCATTGATGTTCCAGAGTTACCTAAGTAAAGAGATTCTTTTGGTTCTTTTAACCCATTTAGCCCGACACCGTAGATTGTTACATTCCCCTCATCGGGCCCCTCAATTTCAACACCCATCGCCTGAAAGGCTTTTAATGTAGCCAAAGCATCTTCTGCTTCAAGAAAACCGGTTACATGAGTTACTCCTTCTGCGATTGAACCTAACATAATCGAACGATGGGAGATTGATTTGTCGCCTGGAACACGAATTTCACCGCGCAAAGAGCCTCCAGGTTGTACTTTAAAAGTTATTGAATCGGACATATTTTATTAATTACACTGATCTAAAAAACGTTGACGGGCAGATTTTGCAGTAGCGAATGTTTGATAAACAGCTTCTGAATCACCCTCTATTAATCGTTGAGCAACTTCTTCTAATTCTTCATTTATTTGACGAATTAAAGGAACAATTTCATCTTTATTATTCATACAAATATCAAGCCACATACCCGGGTCACTCGAGGCAATGCGGGTAAAATCCTTAAATCCCCCAGCTGCATACTTAAAGACCTCATCATGACTATCTTTTTTATCCAGCAATCGAACTAATGCAAATGCTAGAACATGAGGTAAATGACTTGTTGCCGCTAACACTGCATCATGATGACTAACACCCATCGTAGAGACTTCTGCCCCCAGATTTTCCCAAAAAAAATGAATTCGCTCCAGAGCCTGTCCCGAAGTGTTCTCCAATGGGGTAATAATAACCCGTTTACCGGTAAACAACTCAAGTTGAGCAGCATTGACGCCGCTGTTTTCTGCCCCTGCTATTGGGTGAATTGGAATAAAATTTTCTGGAACTGTACCAAAGATATTCCGTGCTGATTGAATCACACTTCCTTTTGTACTTCCAACATCTGAATATACCGAATCCGGGTTCCAAACATCCTTTAATGCAAGGAAAATTTTTTCTACAGAACCCACAGGAACGGCAATAATAACGCAGTCTGATTGAGCCAAAACAGCTTCAGCTGTTTCACCAAAATAACTAACCTGATCCACAACACCTAACTTTTGAGCACGCTGCAAATTTACTCGCTGCGCAGGATAACCCACACCAACAATATTCTTGGCCAATTGCTGTTCTCGAGCTTTGCGCGCGATAGAACCACCAATCAACCCAACTCCAATAACAGATAAATTATTAAACATTAGCCAAGAATTTTAATGAGTGCATTAATGAAAAATGTATTTTCAGCGGCTGTACCAATACTAATTCTTAGAAAACTTGGCAAACCATAGTTGGCTATTGGCCTGACAATAACCCCAGTCTTTAACAATTCCTCATAAACAGCCATGGCAGGACAACCCATGTCGACCGTAATAAAATTACCCTTAGAAGGAATCCAATTAAGCCCCAAGTCTGAGAAAGCACGAGTCAACTGATTCATTCCTTGCTGATTTAGTGCAATAGTTTCATTTAAATACTCACTATCTACCAAAGCAACTTCTGCCGCTGAGAGAGCCATTAGATTAGTATTAAAAGGTTGGCGAACACGATTCAGTAAATCTGCTATTACCGTACTTGAAACACTGTACCCAATCCTCATCCCTGCTAACCCATAAGCCTTAGAAAATGTACGGGTAACAATTAAATTTGGAAAAATCGTTAACCAGTCAATCGAATCTGGGCAATCATCAGAACTAACATATTCATAATACGCTTCATCTAAAACACAAATAATATGTCTCGGCAATTCTTCAAGAAAACTATACAACTGCTCTGGCGTTAAGAATGTACCTGTTGGGTTATTTGGATTTGCAATAAACACTATCTTAGTTTTGTCGCTCACCAACTTTAACATCGCTGACAAATCATGGCCATATTCTGGGTATTCGCCTTGCGTTGAAGCTTTTGAAACGACAGCTCGAGCGCCCATAGCCTGCGTCACGATCGGGTAAACAGCAAACGCATATTCAGAAAAAATAGCCTCACACTGCGGTGATAAGAATGTTCTAGCAATAATTTCTAAAACATCATTAGAACCATTCCCCAAAGTAATTTGTTTTGTTTCTACCGCTAATTTCTTAGCCAAAGCAGTTTTCAAAGAAAAACCATTACCATCGGGATAACGAGAAGTCTCAGCAAGCACCTGACGTACTTCTGACAAAACCAACTCACTTGGACCCCTAGGGTTTTCATTCGATGCCAACTTAATTATTCGGGATAATCCTAGCTCCCGTTCAAGCTCACTCATAGGTTTACCAGGCTGATAAGGTATTAACGCCTGGACACCTGGCAAAGCCAATTTATAAATCTGACTGGTCTCTGAATTCATAAATTTATACTTAAATGACAGCTTTGGGGTAAGAACCTAAAATAGTCAACATATTGACCGAACCTTCCAATTCACTTAATGCTTGAGAAACCTCTTCATTTTGAACATGGCCTTCAATATCAATAAAAAAAACATACTCCCAAAGACCCTGACGTGAAGGCCGTGATTCTATACGCGTCATACTAATATTATATTTTGCAAACGGTTGCAAGATCTGATGTAAAGCGCCTGATTGATTACCAATTGAGAGTAATAACGTTGTCTTGTCATCGCCTGTTTTAGAAGCCGTTTGCTCGCCAATAATCAAAAATCGCGTGGTATTATCTGTTTCGTCTTCGATATTACGGTGCAAAACATTCAAACCATAAAGCCCAGCCGCAACTAACGGCGCAATCGCAGCGCTCCCTTCTTGCTCCGCAGCCAATTTTGCTGCTTCCGCATTACTACTTACTGACTGCTGAACCACACCAGGTAAATGCTCATCTAACCATTTCTGACATTGCGCCAACGACTGCTCATGGGAAAACACCGTCGAAATAGCTTCTAAGCCTTCTTCTTTGGTCATTAAATTTTGATTAACGCGTATTTCAACCTCACCACAGATACTTAATTCAGATTTAGCAAACCGGTCTAAAGTACGCGAAATCACACCACCTGTTGAATTTTCAACCGGAACCACACCAAATTGACAATGTTTATTTTCTACCGACCAAAAAATATCATTAATTGAGGAAACGGCAACACATTGTGCACCTTGACCAAAATGCTTAACTGCGGCTTGCTGAGTGAAAGTTCCTTTCGGACCTAAATACGCAACCGTTAAGGGCTTCTCCAGAGCTAGACAAGCCGACATAAGCTCTCGAAAAAAACTCATGGCAACATCATCATGTAACGGGCCTTCATTAATTTCTCTGATCCGTCGAAGCACTAAGGCTTCCCGGTCGGGACGATAAAAGCAGCCGTCATCGCCTGTTGCCATTTTGGTCTTGGCCACTTCAATCGCCAACTCAGCACGCTGATTGATCAAAGCTAGTATACTTTGATCAATCTCATCAATTTTGACTCTTAATTCATTTAAAGGTAAGACTGAAGTCATAAAGTTATGTTATAAGCTAATGAGTACGCTCAAATTCTTTCATAAACTGTATTAGTTTATCCACACCTTTTTCAGGCATTGCATTATAAATGCTTGCACGAACACCACCAACTGAACGATGCCCTTTCAACTCAACCATTCCGTTATCACTGGCTTTAAGCAAAAACTCTGGTAACAAATCAGGATTTGTTAAAACAAAAGGAACATTCATTCTAGAACGATAAGGCACATCAATATTATTTTTGAAAAGTTCAGAATCATCAATCGCCGCATATAACTTTCCAGCCTTACTGATATTAATCTTTTCAATGACACTCACCCCGCCTAAGTCCTCAAGCCAATCCAACATTAAACTGAGTAAATACCAGTTATAGGTCGCAGGCGTGTTTAACATGGAATCGCTAGCCGATTGCTGTGCATAACTGAAAACTGAGGGGAGTAATGGGTTTTGTGCCTCTAACAAATCATCACGAACGATAACCACGGTGACCCCAGAAGGACCCATGTTTTTCTGAGAACCCGCATAAATCAGACCAAGTTTACTAACGTCAACAACTCTAGATAGAATGTTCGATGACATATCTGCCACCAACGGTAACTCTACTTCTGGAATAAAGGGGAACTCAACACCGTTAATAGTTTCATTACTAGTATAGTGCAAATAAGCCGATTGCTCATCAATCTGCCATTGTTCAATGTCTGGAACAGTAGAAAAACCACCTTCTTCACCACTGGCTGAAACGGTTACTTCACAAAACTTTTTAGCCTCACTAATTGCTTTTTTTGACCATGCCCCTGAATTAATATAACAAGCAGATTGCTTTCCTTGTAATAAGTTCATGGGTATCATTGCAAATTGCGCTGTTGCACCACCCTGTAAAAATAATACCTTATAATTATCAGGAATACCCATAACCGATCGCAATGATGACTCGAGTTTTTGGGCAATCGATAAAAACGATTTACCTCGATGACTCATCTCCATCACGGATTGGCCACTACCTTGCCAGTTAAGCAACTCATCCTTAGCGCGATTTAAAACAACCTCCGGCAGCATTGATGGTCCTGCACTGAAATTCAACACTCTACTCATTAATGATCCTCTCCTTTATTATGTGTTTCTTCCGAGATGTCATCTGGCAATCCAGCAATTCGATCCACTCCGACTACTCGTTCATTCTTACCTAACTTAATAATAGTGACACCTTGTGTATTTCTACCGACCACCGTAATTTCATTTATTCGCGTTCTCACCAGTGTACCTGCATCGGTAATCAACATGATTTCATCATCATCAGAGACCAAGACAGCACCAACCACATTGCCATTACGCTCTGTCGTTTGAATGGCAATGACACCCTGACCACCACGTTTATGACAGGGGAAATCAGATAACTGCGTACGTTTACCATAGCCATTCTCAGTGATATTCAATACCGTCCCTTCGGTGGCGATAATGAGCGAGATTACCTGTTGATCTTGTGCCAAACGAATTCCTCTTACGCCTGCGGCCGTTCGTCCCATCGACCGAACATCTGTTTCATTAAAACAAACTGATTTACCTGCACTACTAAACAAAAGAACATCTTGGGCTCCATCAGTAATTGCGACACCCACCAAACGATCATTTTCTTTCAGATCGATTGCAATTTTTCCGCTAGCACGTTGGCGCTTAAACTCAATTAAAGGGGTTTTCTTAACCGTACCTTGTGCAGTAGCCATGAAAATAAATTGATTTTCTGTGTATTCTCGAACCGGCAAAATAGCATTAATCCGTTCATTTTTATCCAGATTGAATAAATTAACAAACGGCTTACCTCTTGAATTTCTGCTTGCCGATGGTAACTGGTAAGTTTTCAACCAATAAACTTTACCGGCACTAGAAAAACATAAAATAATATCATGAGTATTCGTAATGATAATCTGATCAATGAAGTCGGCATCTTTTGTTTTAGTCGCTGATTTACCACGTCCGCCTCGTCGCTGCGACTTATATGTTTCTAAAGATTGCGATTTCACATAACCTTCATGCGATACGGTAACAACGACATCTTCTTCGGTAATCAGATCCTCAGCAGACAAGTTAAGATGCTCTTGAATAATCTCAGTCCGTCGCTCATCCGAAAATTGCTCCTTAATGCTTTCAAGCTCTTCCCGTATAACCATCATTAATCGTCGACTACTGGACAAAATATCCAAATAATCATCGATTTGCTCCAACAGGTTTTGATATTCTGAAACGATTTTCTCTTGCTCAAGGCCTGTCAAACGATGTAATTGAAGATTTAAAATGGCCTGCGCCTGCTCTACAGAAAGCCGATACTGTTGACCATGAACACCAAACTCTTCTGGCAGCCCTTCCGGCCTTGACCGAGCAGCATCAGCACTTTCAAGCAAGGTAAAAACAATACCCGCCGACCATGTCTTAGCCAATAAACCCAGCTTAGCCTCAGCTGGATTCTGAGCAGCCTTAATCAGGGCAATCATTTCATCAATATTAGCCATGGCCACAGCAAGACCCTCAAGAATGTGGGCCCGTTCCCTTGCTTTCCTTAAATTATAAATAGTTCTTCGAGTCACAACTTCACGACGGTGATCGACAAATGCATCTAAAACCTCTTTTAGATTCATGCACTTAGGGCGCCCATCAATTAACGCAACCATATTGATACCAAAAACGGTCTGCAGCTGGGTGTTTTGATACAAATTATTTAAAATAACGGCCGGCACTTCGCCTCGACGCAACTCAATCACCATGCGCATACCATCTTTATCAGACTCATCACGCAAAGCAGTTATACCTTCTAACTTCCCTTCCTTCACCAAGAATGCTATTTTTTCCAGTAATCTCGCTTTATTAACCTGATATGGCAATTCAGTGATAACAATAGCGTACTTGCCATTATCATCATTCTCCTCAAAACTGGCTCTCGCCCTCAAATAAATCTTACCTCTGCCGGTTAAATAGGCATCGCGAATACCTTGCGCCCCATTGATCATGGCTGCAGTCGGGAAGTCAGGCCCTGGAATATAACGCATTAAATCTGTAGCACTAAAATCAGGGTTATCTATAAGCGCCAAACAAGCATTAATAACCTCGGCTAAATTATGCGGTGGAATATTTGTAGCCATCCCAACAGCGATGCCGGTAGACCCATTAATAAGCAGCGTCGGGATTTTAGTTGGCAATACAGCAGGCTCACTTTCTGATTCATCATAATTGAGAATAAAATCTACTGTTTCTTTATCTAAATCAGCTAATAGCTCATGGGCTATCTTAGCCATTCTGACTTCGGTATAACGCATCGCCGCAGGCGAGTCTCCATCGACCGAACCAAAGTTTCCTTGACCATCGATCATTAAATAACGCATCGCAAAAGGTTGTGCCATCCTTACAATGGTATCGTAAACCGCTGAATCACCATGCGGGTGATATTTACCAATCACATCACCGACGACCCGAGCTGACTTCTTATAAGGCTTATTCCAGTCATTTCCTAACTCACGCATTGCATATAAAACCCTTCGATGAACCGGCTTAAGTCCATCCCTAACATCGGGTAACGCTCGACCTACAATAACGCTCATTGCATAATCCAGATAAGACTGTTTCATCTCATCTTCTAGATTGACTGGTACTATTTCTTTTGCAAATTCAGACATATTATTTATTCATAAAAGAAATGCCGGGTTAGTAACAAACTAAACCGGCATGACTTGTGAAAATCACGGAGAGCAGGTTAGGCTAAATAGCACTTATGTGCATATTTAGCATAGATAGAAAATTGAAATTATTATAACAAAAAATTGACTTTTTATGAACCTATACAAGATACTTTTAAGCAAATAATTCATCCAAAAATTGCTGCATCAATAACCCTGAACGATAATCTGCTGTGTGATTATAAACAGTACCAAAAGCTGGGTCATTAGCCACAGGATTTGTGAACGCATGCATTGTTTTCCCATAATGATGGAACTGCCAATCTGCACCAGAACGGGTTAACTCTGCTTGTATTGCCAACACCTGATCAATTGAAACCATAGAGTCATCATGACCGTGAAGAAGTAATACTTTAGCGGCTATTTCAGGTTCGGGTATATTATCAGCCGCCATCAACAAGCCGTGAAAACTAATAACCCCTTGTAAAGTAGCGCCTGTCCGCGCCAAATCCAAAACACACAAGCCACCAAAACAAAAACCAATTGCAGCGACTTTTTTTTTGTCCGCAAAAGGCATTAGACGTACTGTTTTCAACGCGGCATAAATTCGCTGTTGTAATAATTCCCGTCGCTCAATCAAGGGCTGCATTAATTGCGCATTCTCATCTCGATTACGCCCTAAAACCCCTTTCCCATACATATCCAATGCAAAACCAATATATCCTTGCTTAGCGAGACAACGCGCCTTTTCTTCAACAAATTCATCCCGCCCAGCCCAAGCATGAGCAATCAAAACAACTGGCCGAGGCCCTTCGAATGAAGAATCATAAGCGACAAAGCCCTGTAAAAGAGTCTCTTTATCATAATAATCGATCGTTGTAGTAGTGATCACCATAAAACAATTATTGACTATTAAAATTATAAGTAATCATCTTACGAATGATCGGGTGCAGCTGTTTCTTGATGAGTTGCTGATGTAATGATGAATTCATATAAGTATCCATAGCCTGTTCATTTTCTAAGGTGACGGATACCGCCACATCATAACTTGAATCGACCCCATGTCCGCTATTGTGATTAACGATACCGACATGCCTGCTAATAATTCCTGGGCTATGATTTAGTTTCCGGCTAATATCCAAAAATTTCTGACGCTGAGCTGGATCTCCAGGATTCTTTAACCAAACAACAGTCACATGCGTGAATCTTTGATCAGACTCACTTGCTCGAGCACTACTTGAAAAAAAACAAGTTAACAGAACCAATATACAAGACAATTCACGAAACAACAGCTTCATAGTAATGCCTTTTGCTCCTTGAGTTCAGAGAGGAAAGCCTCTGATGCAACCTCTACTAAATCTAAAACTTTCTCGAAGCCAACCTCCCCACCATAGTAAGGATCAGGAACATCACGCACATTCAATTCAGAGGCAAAATCAAGAAAATAGTGAATCTTAGACTGATAAATAGTAGGACAGGCTGCTGTCAAAATATCAAAGTTATCTTGATCCATAGCTAGAATATAATCAAAATCCTCAAAATCTCCCCGAATAAATTTCCGTGCTCGTTGCTGTGACAAATCAATATCTCGACGCGCAGCAGCCTGCTGGGCTCGAAAATCAGGTGCATCACCCACATGATACGCATGCGTGCCTGCAGAGGCTACCGTAAAACAATGCGCCAAACCATGGGATGAAATTGTTTTTTTAAAGACGCCCTCCGCTGTTGGTGATCGACAAATATTACCCATACATACGAATAAAACTTTAATCTTCATCTGATTAACCTGATATTAAAACCAATATGATTTATATGACTAATAATCTACACAAAGTGACTGCAAACACTTTCGACAACATTCTTAAAAAACATTGTAAAAACGATATTAACCGTAATTTAATGTCTGCCGAATCGCTTCTATAGATTGTGAACTAGATAAACTATGATCCGCATCTCTTACTTCACCTTTAAGCGCCTGCGCCACATGACTGATGGATGCGACTAATTGATCAAAACACTGCACAGGATTATCCACCTCATCAGGTTGCATAAAAAAAACGACTCCCGGACAAAAGAAGTCGGCCATATTGTCTATAGGAAAAACACCAGGCTCTACAAGGCAAGCAATACTAAACCCAACTTCATTTTTGGGGCTAACACTCTGAAAAATCTTTAAATCAGTATAAACCAATCCTAAGGATTCAAATTCTTTTTGTAATGAAAGCCCATTAAAACCTTCCTCAGAAATTGCCACAACACTCAATTGAATAAAAGCCGGCGGACCACCATTATCACGACTATGACGCTCATCTTCCGGCCCTTCAGTTAATTTATCTGCACCATCAATTGAAATAATATCAAAATCATCATTTGACGTATTAATTACAAGAGAGTCATCAATGGCCTCAAGCCCTCTATCGCCTTTGTTAAATAACTGGCGCTTTTGCGCCGGTTTGTTTTTCAAATATGATACTGTTAAAAAACCAACCACTACGACTAACCCTAAACCAATTATCACCAATCTCAGTAAATCTTTATCCATTAACTTTCCGCCAAATCTATTGCTTCATCAATATCTACAGCGACCATTCGGGAAACGCCTGACTCTCTCATGGTAACACCTGCCAATTGTTTTGCAATTTCCATTGTTACTTTATTGTGTGAAATAAACATCAATTGCACATTTTCAGACATCTCTTCAACTAATTTTGAGAATCGTTCAACATTCGCATCATCTAATGGCGCATCAACTTCGTCCAACATACAAAAAGGGGCTGGGTTCAAATCAAAAAATGAAAAAATCAAGGCTACCGCAGTTAGGGCCTTTTCGCCTCCTGATAATAAATGTATAGACCGTGTTTTCTTCCCGGGTGGGCGAGCAACAATATTTACACCCGCCTCAAGCATATCACCCTCTGTCAATTCAAGATAAGCCTGCCCGCCTTCAAATAACTTTTCAAATTTTTGTTGGAGACCTAAATTAATTGCATCAAAAGTTGTCTTAAAACAAACCTGTGTTTCCTGATCAATTTTATTGATCGCTTGATCCAATTTATCAAGCGCTGTAGTCAAATCAACATGTTGATCATTCAGAAAATCCAATCGCTGCTGCTCTGAATTATACTCATCAATTGCAGTTAAATTAATCGCCCCTAATTTCTCGATTTTATTTACCAGATCATCTAACTTGCGACGCCATGCGTGTTCTTCTGCTTCATCAGAACACCCTGCAATCACATCCTCTACAGTAGCATTGAGTTCTGTTAATTGTTCAGCAACTGTCTTTTCTCTGATTTTACTTTCTTCCTGAAGTAAACGGTGCTTATTTAAGGCCTCTTTAAGGCTATCAATTTGTTGAGTACATTTATCTAAATCACTAACATGTTCATGCAAGGCCTCTTCCATTTTCTGCAACTGTTCGCTCATCTTCTGAACTGAAAGATGTAATTGTTTATTTTTAGAAGTCAAATTAACTAGCTCATTTTTTTCATGACTTAAAGGCTCAACTGATTCCTGATACTTTGTTTCTAACTCAATCAACCGCTCATTATCTTGTTTAGATATATCTGATAAGCGATCAACCTGTTTCTGGATTAAATTCTTAGAATTTTGGAATGACTCAATTTGCCCTTGTAACTCCAATAAAATTTGTTTTGCATTCGTAGCATTCTGGCTCGCTTCTTGCCAATCCTCTTGACGAATTTTCTTCTGAAGTTCCAACGCATGTTTTTCTTTTTCTAATCCTGTCATCAACTGAACTGCTTGAACCTTAGCCTCACTCAAGCGTTTCATTGCTAAATCAATCTCTGACAATTGCATTTCCATCGCCTCAATATTACGCAAAACCTGCTTCAATCGCTGACTCTGCTGGTCCAAGCGTGCTGAATTAGCACTGAATTCGGCACTTTTCACAGTCAAGTCTTCTGCAATAGTCTTATCTTTCTGTTGAAATAATTCGCGTTGTTCTTCTGCATACTTCAATCGATTTTCAAATGAAGACACAGATTGTTCCTGCTGAATTAACTCAGATGCCAAACTCGATTGTTCTTGTTTAAGCGACCGCAACTCTTTTTCGCGTTGCAAAATACCACTTTGCGGCGTTTTACTCTGGGCTAATCTTATCCACCCAGAACCCACCCAAACCCCGTTAGGCGTAATAATTGACTCGCGTCCTACTAAGTTTTTCACATAATCATAGGCAATACTCAAGGAATCTGCGCAATAAATACCTTCTAAAAACACTTGCACACCGACCGGTGCTTGAATCTTACCCATCAATAAAGGCAATTGATCTTTACCTTGATAATTACTTTTAGTTGCATCGGTAAACAAAGTCAGCGTTTCATCCTTTAAGTGCTCAAGCGACCCGATATATAGGCCTAGATTTTCGACATAAATAGCATCAAGGCTTTGTGTTAACACCATTTCTACTGCTAATTCCCAACCACTATCCACTTCAATCATTTCAGCTAAGCGTTTTTTATCTGACAAAGCATTAGATTGTAGCCACTGCACTATTTTTTTATTTTTTTTACCTATAGAGTGTTGTTGCAACACGGACAATGACTCAATCTTTCCTTTTAGCGCATGGTCTTTGGCATGCAATGAATTTAGCTCTTCTCGGCTCTTTTTTACTTGTTGACGACATTGACTGATTTCTTGAACTTGCTGCTCTAGCTGGTGCCGAAACTCAGCACGTTTTAAACTAATCTCATCAATAGCCTGACCCAAAGTTTCAATTTCTAATTGTATTGTCGTATCCGATAGCTCAGTTCTTTCGCTTTGTAATTGCACCAAATGATTCTGCGTTTGGGTATGCTGACGCTCAAGTTGAATAAGCTGCGACTGCTGAATCTCAAGCTGCCCCTTAGCCTGACTATAATTATTACTAAAAGCTTCCCATTCCGCCTGCCATTGCTGTTGATTTGATAAGGCGACTTGTGCAAGTTGCGAGAGTTTTAATTCTTTTTCAGCTGCTGCTTGATAAGCTAACTTAGCAGCATCCATATCCTCGATACATCTTAAAAGCTGTTCTTTATCGGCCGTGATCTCAACCGCAATATTCTTTTCCTGATTTCTTAATCGTGTGATTTCAAGCTGCAATCGCTCATTATTTTGAATTGTGTTATCAATCTTCTGAGATAACTGATCAACTTGTGCAACTGATTGATAGTACCGTTCTTGCTCTTGGCCTGAAAGTTCACGATGACTTCTCAGTAAATTCTGTTTTGTTGTTATCGTGCTCTTTAGTTCTATCTGCCGAACCGATAAACTATTATGTTGTTCAGCAATTTCCTGAATTTTATGCTCATAATCACAAACTTCAGCATGATACCCCTGCCAACGTAGTGCTAATAACTCAACTCGACATTGGCGCTCTTCTTTTTTCAACTGTTTAAAACTTTCCGCTTTTTTAGCTTGCGACTTTAATCGCTTCAGTTGTTTCTCAACCTCACTTCTGATGTCATTTAATCGGTCAAGATTTTCACGCGTATGGCGCATCCTGATTTCTGTTTCATGCCGTTTTTCTTTATACTTTGAAATTCCAGCCGCTTCTTCAATATGCTCTCTTAATTCTTCCGGCTTAGATTCAACCATTCTTGAAATAGTACCTTGTTCAATGATGGCATAACTTCTTGCACCCAAACCGGTACCTAAAAAGATCTCAACAATATCTCGACGACGACAGCGCAAATTATTCAAAAAGTAAACTGACTGCCCATCACGATTCAGTTGGCGCTTTACTGAGATTGAACTGTATTGTGCATAAGCCCCACCTAATACGCCTTCGTTATTATCAAAAAACAACTCAACCGATGCATGACTGACTGGTTGACGCGTAGCTGAACCATTAAAGATCACATCCGCCATATGACCCCCACGGAGATGCTTAGCCGAACTTTCGCCCATTACCCACCGAACAGCGTCAATAATATTTGATTTACCACAACCATTAGGACCAACAATACCTATAAGATTGCTAGTCAAATGAACCGTCGTTGGATCAACAAACGATTTAAACCCCGAAAGTTTGATTTTTTCCAGTCGCATTACTGGTAGAATATCCCTATTTTTTAATGTGAACTTTTAAGCAAATGTGTGCATTTGGATTACGCCGAAAACCAAAAAAAGGTTTCCAAAGTAATTTTGTGAACAATCACTATAGATCATTCACTTCTTAGAATCAATTCTCTTCCTTAATTGACGCCATGACAACAAACCCAATTGAAAATCTTGAAACTTTTGAGAACCCTCAGCCCGGACGAAACTACACTATCCGTATAGAAACGCCTGAATTCACCTGCTTATGCCCAAAAACAGGTCAACCTGATTTTGCAAACATTACCCTTGAATACATTCCCAAGCACTACTGTATTGAGCTCAAATCTCTTAAACTTTATTATTGGTCATATCGAAATGAAGGCGCCTTTCACGAGGCAGTTACCAATAAAATATTAAATGATATTGTCAATAAAATTCAACCCAACTTCATGCGAGTAAATGCTGAATTCTGGGTTCGGGGTGGTATTGCCACCACTGTTATCGCTGAACATCGCGAACCAGACTGGCAACCAGACAATTTAATCACATTGCCTTAACAGAGCATCGCCCAACTAATACCCTTATTTAACTTTTAATCTTCTTTTAAAAATGGCCTTATCACAACAAATCAATGCTTTCTTTCAAGGCTTACTGCCACATCATCTGCTATCACGGTTGATGCAGTTTTTTACCGAATCCACCTACGAACCATGGAAAAACTTTGCGATTAAGTTAATCATTAAACATTATCGTGTCAACATGAATGAAGCAATCAATTCTGACCCGACTTCCTATAGCCATTTTAACGCCTTTTTTACACGAACACTTAAACCGGGAACACGCCCAATTTGTCAAGAACCACACGCCATCATCAGCCCAGCCGATGGCGCCATAAGTCAAATAGGATCCATCACCAACGACCAAATCATTCAAGCTAAAGGCAAATACTTCTCAGCCAAAAGCCTTTTAGGTGGTGATAGTGCTACTGCTGAAATTTTTAATCATGGCCAATTTGCCACTATTTACTTATCACCTAAAGACTACCACCGCCTACACATGCCGCTCACCGGAACACTTAAAGAAATGATTCATATTCCAGGCCGTTTGTTTAGTGTAAACACCGCAACTACCGAAGCTGTTCCCAACCTTTTTGCCAGAAATGAACGCGTCGTTACTATTTATGAAACTGAATCGGGTCCTATGGCTCTAATTCTCGTAGGCGCTATTTTTGTTTCCAGTATTGAAACCATCTGGCATGGAGTTGTAACACCTCCAAGTTCAAAAAAAATAAGACGTTGGAAATATTCTGATAACCCACCTATATTGAAGTTTGCAGATGAAATGGGACGTTTTAATATGGGGTCAACCATTATCGTTCTTTTCGGTCAAGACCAAATGAACTGGTTAACTGAACTAAAACCCGGCGATAAAATCCAACAAGGGCAGCAATTAGGTATTAGTTATGAGCAATAATGGATACACTAAAGCTATTTTTCTCTGAGAGAATCTACTTAATTACTATCTGAGACCTTTGCACGAAACACATCAAAACAACTGATTATCAATAGGACTCATCC
>CAZEVO010000018.1:0-40791 GCA_964515235.1 uncultured Methylococcaceae bacterium
CCAAGTGAAATTCAGAGAATTCAGTTTTAAACATAAGGCGTTATATTGACAATATAAAACAAAGACTTCTTTTAAAGGAATAGTTTTATTATTCAATTTCAATTAGTTTTTCCTCAAGTCCAGAGACACCGATGATGGACCAACTATTGATATTGTCGATACGTTTGTAGTTGTTTTTGAATAAATAACGGATTCTGCAAATGTAACCCTTCTTTTTAAAATCGTTAGGTCCACTAATGACTTTAGCTGAAGAATTGATAGTAAAGTTAGTCTTGTTTTGATAAACACCTTTAGGTCGGTCAAGAAATTCAAAGGTGAATTCATTCAAATATATTTTTTCAATATAGCGGTTGCAATGATTAAATGCCGCCATTTTAGGTGTGAGCTTGGTTTTTTTGGCAGAAGATATTGATTTAGTTGTGGCCGATTCATAGGCAAATGAGATTTTATTTGATGTCAAAAAAAGTAGTAGCAGCAAAAGAGTGAAATATTTTTTTTTCATAGCGTTTTGTAATAAAAGTTAAGGGTCTATAGATAAACGATATTAACAGGACTCAAATAGTCTACCAATTTGACATCTTACATATAATATAGTAATTGGTAACGGAGGATCTAAAAAATTATTTTGGAAATAATTGAGGACTGACCGTGAAAAAGGGTATCTGGTTTTATTTATTGATGTTGTTTACAGAAAATATTTTGGCTTGTATCGATATTTCTCTTGATAACACACAGAATTTTGATAATTGTCTTAAGGCGGCAGAACAAGGGGATGCCATTTCTCAATTTCATCTAGGTGTTATGTATTCACAAGGGCAGGGGACGGGAAAGAATAATCAAAAAGCTGTAGAATGGTTTAGAAAGTCTGCTGAATCTAGCGACCAGTTACAGCATATCTACCAGGGCAAGCGTTCAGTAAAAGCAGAACAACGGGGAATTAATCAACTTATCGAGGCATATGGGAAAATTTCTAATCTGGGCCCCTCAGCGTTGAATGAGTCTTTAAAAGAAGATCCTAAAATAAGTTGCTTAAAAGTAAACGATGAATTAAGTCAAAATAAAGTTACTTTTTCTACTGAGTATTTCAATGTAGATAACCCATTATCAACAGCATCCTCCACTCCAGATAAGTCTTTGTTACACCTGCAAAGGCAATTAAAACAATTACAAATGAAGAATAGTCGGTTACAACGTCAGCTTAATGACTTGAAAAATAGATGTGATAAAGACTAAAGTGTTGATCCGCTAGATTAAGAGCGTATTTCAGTTATTGTTATGTGACAGTAAACTATTAAAGCGGTAATTCATCGACAGTATCAGCCATCGTATCAATAGCATCATGAGCTTGATTGCCAACAACAGGAACTATCGAAATCACAGCACCACCGACTCTCATCGGAACGGCAACTAATTTGCTTAAAACACAGCCTTGACTGATTGTAGCAATGCAGACAATTGTAAGGATATAAAATATTTTTTTCATAAGATAGAGGATGAATTGAATAACAGTAATTAACTAAGAGATGGTCTTATTTTGAAACACTATCTTCCATAGTAACGTATTTTCTAAGGCCATAAAAATCTTTGTTGTTACTTTTAAGCGATTTAACCTAATAAATTTAGGTAAAGTTTTTTTGATACGGTTGAAGAGGGTTAAAATAATACATATTAAAATTTTTCTGCCAAAAATATTTTTGTCATGTAGACTCAATAAAGAAATAATAGCTTCTTCTTTGGATCAATGACCTACTTTTCGTGGTTTAAAAATGGAAAATACAAAAAATAAAACGTTAAGAATTACTGACACTACATTGAGAGACGCCCATCAATCACTTTGGGCTACCCGAATGCGTACGAGTGATATTCTTGATATTATCGATACGATTGACACGGTAGGTTATTATTCTCTGGAAGTATGGGGAGGGGCTACTTTTGATGTTTGTTTACGTTTCTTACGGGAAAATCCCTGGGAGCGACTCAGACTTATTAAAGCAAGAGCCGTGAAAACACCCTTGCAGATGCTTATGAGAGGACAGAATATTGTCGGCTATAAAAATTATTCTGATGACCTTGTTGAGCGTTTTGTAGGTACTGCTCATGATAATGGTGTTGATATTTTCAGAATTTTTGATGCTTTGAATGATCACAGGAACGTGCGCTCAGCTATTGAAGCTGTTAAGAAGAGCGGAGCTCATGCACAAGGTACGTTGTCATATACGATCAGTCCAGTCCATACGATTGAAAAGTATATTAATGATGCTAAAGCGCAAGTTGAAATGGGGATTGATTCTTTGTGCGTCAAAGATATGGCTGGATTATTATCACCTACCAAAGCGAACAACTTAGTATCGGCATTAAATGAGCACTTAAATATTCCTATTCAAATTCATTCTCATGCGACTAGTGGAATGGCTTGTTCTGCATATTTAGACGGGGTTAGAGCCGGTGCTGGGGCCATTGACTGTGCTGTTTCCTCCATGGCTGGATTTTCATCACAACCGCCGGTTGAAACGATGCTGGCTATTTTTGATGAAACAGAATTTGATATAAATTTAGATCTTGATGCACTAAGAACGGTTAATAAATATTTTCTTAAGTTAGCTCCAAAAAGGACAGCAGGGCGTCGGAGTAATGATCCGATTATAGATTCTGAAATTTTGGTTCATCAAATTCCAGGCGGAATGATTTCAAATTTTCGTTCACAATTAGAACAGCAAGATGCACTTGATAAATTACCGGAGGTATTAGTCGAGGTTTCTCGAGTCAGAAAGGATCTAGGTTACCCCCCATTGGTAACCCCTACCAGTCAAATTGTAGGTACTCAGGCCGTAATGAATATTATTTGTGAAGAGCGATATAAGATTGTTCCTCAAGAAGTAAAAAGTTATGTCAAAGGTTTGTACGGTAAGTCACCAGCTGAAATAGAGGCGTCTTTTATTGAGAAGATCCTTGGCGAAGAAAAGCCTATAGATTATCGACCGGCTGATGATCTAGAAGATACTTTACCCACAGCAGGTGAGTCAATATCGGACCCAACCTTAATTACTAATGAAGAGGATATTTTATCGTATTGTCTTTTTCCAGAAGTCGCCCTTGAATTCTTTAAATGGAGAGCATTACCTGAAAATCAACGACCTCCAACACCCGCAGACCTTGAGTTGGAAGAGCTTCATACGCCAGCTAAGTTAGTCGAAACAGAGAGTAGAACAAGTATACAAAATCCGGATGTATTAAATCCTATCTTGCATCCAGATGATTACAGTGGTATGAGCACTCTGATAGAAAAGGCTTCTAACTTGCAATTAAATGAGTTAACCCTTAATAAAGGGGATTTTAATTTATCTTTGCGTTCGGGTGCGGTTGCGGTTGGCACGGAGATGAAGAGTGTTCCTAGTACGCCTTCTTCACCTAAAATGACCGAAAATAAAACGGTTGAAGAGCCAAAAGTCGAACCGAGTACTGAGAAAATAAGTGCTAATAATTTTCCAAATACGATTGATTCTATTATGGGTGGAACTTTTTACCATGCATCAGGTGTTGATACGGCCCCATTTGTGACTGAAGGGTCAGTTGTAGAGGAAGGTGATGTTATTTGTATTATTGAAGCAATGAAATTATTTAATGAAATATCAGCACCCTCAAATTGTAAAATAGTAAAAGTGCTGGTCAGTAATGGTGATTTGATTTCTAAAGGACAACCTTTAATGGCGATTGAGTATACTTGATTAATTATTTTTTAAATGTGGTGTTTTTCCAGTGGTTTATTCTTTAATAAAGCACTGGTATGGATTTACCTGAAAGTTGATCCGTTCCACCCCCAAAATTCTCCCGGACAATTAATAAATTCGATATAAATTCTCTCTGATTGAATTGCTAATAAAGTTTCTAAGCATTGACTGATAGCCTTGGAAATGGATTTTGCCTGCTCTGAGGTTAACCCTATACTTTTGCATTCAAGATAAGCCAAAGGCTTTGTGTTTCCTGCAAATAACATTTGTCTATTTTCATTCAGTTCAATTAAAACATAATTCTCTGGTTTTCCTGTCTCAGCAGCCATTAATTTTGAAAGGTGTTCTATAAGTTCAGGTTGATCTGAATGTGGTAACTTAATATTTGTGGTTAATTTTAGGTAAGGCATTCGATATCTCCTTGTTGAAGAAAAAATTTAGTGTTCTCAGTTGCGTGAAATAACTTTGATTTTTGAACTTAACTATAACGTATAAATTAATGGGAGGCAGCTAATAACGATTGTTGTTCTAGGCCTTGTAAAGGTTCGGTAATTTTGAATTTACAAAATAAAAAAGTTCCTTCTAGTTTCAATTAAAAAAATTCCTAATCTGGAAATTTTTAAAAGTTCAACTAATTTTCTTGAAGTGTGATCTTTTAATCAGGTTTAACCCAATGTCTAAGTTTAAAAGGTGTGAACGTGTTTCATTCGAAACCATTGGTTATATTTTAGTTGGTAGAGAAGAGTTAGCTATTTCAGTAAAAAATATCTCTTTAACAGGGTTTTTAGCTACTATTGAGCCTACGATTCTAATGCCAACAGTTCGAGAATTATTTCAAGGAATTAGAGAGCATAAATTTATTGAGTTTAATTTAATAGAACTCAATATCTCAGGGATATGCACCATGGTTTGGAGTAAGACGGTAGAGGGTCATTTTTTGACAGGATTTGAGTTTTATGAGTCTAAATATGAGCGCTTAGATGTGGAAAGTAAAAGGCGTTATTTTCGTACCAAGAAGATAATCGAAGGAATCATTGAATATGAGGGGTTTAGTTATAATTTCACGACGAATAATACTTCCCCGTTAGGCATGATGGTGTTAATTAACGGACCTTCTGAGTTTGAAAAAGGAAAAAAGGTCAAGTTTGAAATTAAGACCAGAAATATGTCAGGTGTCGTTAAGGTCGTTTGGTTTAAATATGATGCGCAATGTACGAATACCTTGATGGGATTAGAATTTGTAACAATTTCAACTTTATAATTAATTTAAATCATGTTCCCATTTTTAATACGATGATCAATAGCTTCGAACCATTACATGTCCTTGATTCCACTCACATATTGATTTTATTATTTATTGGAGGGTTATTAATTGGTAGTTTTTTAAATGTAGTTATTTTTCGACTGCCTGAAATAATCTTTATTGAATGGCGACAACAGGCCCGTGAAATTCTTGATTTAGATAGACAAAAAGAAAAAGCCATTTCTTTATTTATGCCACGTTCTCATTGTAGGCAATGTTTTAAAGTCATTAGATTTTGGGAAAACATCCCCGTTCTTTCTTGGTTATTATTAAGAGGTAAGTGTAGTCATTGCAAAACAGCTATTTCTATTAGTTATCCTTTGGTTGAAATACTGGCAGCATGTTTTTCAGTTTTAGTTGTTGTAGTTTATGGTTTGACGATTGAAGGACTGCTGATATTGATCATTTCGTATTATTTGATAGTCATTGCTTTTATTGATTTTTTTCATCAGATCATTCCAGACAGTTTAGTTTTTCCTCTGTTATGGATTATTCTAATTGCCTCAAGTTTGGGTTATATCAATACACCATCAGAGACTATTTTGGGTGCAGTTTCAGGCTATCTAAGTCTTTGGAGTGTTTATTGGGTTTATAAATTTTATCGTCACCAAGAAGGGTTAGGGTATGGTGATTTTAAATTAATGGCCGTTTTTGGTGCTTTGTTAGGTATACAAATGTTAGCGAGTATGATTGCTCTTTCTGCAATGTTGGCGCTATTAATTGCATTACCTGTATTACTAAAAAAAGCTGATTTACAACAAGCTATTCCTTTTGGACCAGCTATTATTATTTCAGGCTGGATCCATTTGTTCGCTTCTCACCCGGTTATATTCTAAATAGTATGGTATTGTTTTTTTCAAACAACGATATGAATAAATTGTTATTACCGAACTGGTAATGTTAGTGCTGGGCCAGAGAATTTAGTCTGTCCTGACTGAATATCAAATAACTGTTTTAATAACATAAAAGTCGTTTTACTTTGTAAGTCATTGTCAGCTATATAATACCAATAATCGCGATAAGGAATCGCAAGGTGTGCTTTTTCAGGTTTGTCTCGACTACTTAATATTTTAAATACAGAGCCTGCAGGTGTTTGACTCCAGTTAAAGGCATGGCCTTGTTGGTTTTTGGTAATAGTGACTAAACCTGCATGGATATGTTCAATAGGAATATCAATATTTTGAGCCAAGTAGAACATAATACTCAATATTGAACGTGTTCTAATCGTTAGTTGGTTCTTTTCTTGTTTTAGAAAGTTAGTGTTTAAATTAACGAGAGCAGAGTGGTTTGAGTCCAGTTTAAAGCCTAATAATTCACTAAGGGTAGTCATTTCAGCGATATCGTTTTGATTATTAGCTTTAAATAAAACATTTATTTCTTTATGAGTGTTATCTGAACCAATTTCAATATTGCCTTGATTAAGTTGATGTTTTAATAATAATAATAATTGTTTAAATCGTTTAAATTTAGGTTCTTGAATAGGGGTAGGTCCAGAGGCTGTAGGGGCGTTCAAAAGTTCGTTGGTTCTTTCCACACATAAACCAAAAACCCGTTCGACACTCCATCCTGATTGAGTTAACACCATGATTGCATCCAGAGAAATGCCAGATAATACATTTTTGAGGAAATCTTCACCTTGCACAGGTTGATAGGTGATTGTTGGTTTGTCAGTATAACCAACACCGAAATCTGGTTTGATCAAGTTTCCACCGGGCGCGAGATCAAAACTAGAATTGACGCCTAAGTTTCCACTAAAACTCATTGATGCGGTAATGCTACTTACTTTAAGAAAATACGCCTCATCACGGTATTTTAATCGTACTAAGTTAAGTAACATCTGATGATTTAGTGTCGTGGCAACTGCGCTGTTATAGCCTGGATGGGTGTCTTTAACAACGTTGGGTCCAAAGGAGGACTGGCAACCAGATAAAAGTACTATTGAGAAAAATAAGACAAGAGTATATTTATTATTACGTAGCATCATAGTTGATAATATCAGAACGAACCATTAACTTTTGTTATCTTAAAGATAGCCTTTCAAGGCTATAGAAAAAGTAATTATAGCCTGATAAGTGTTGAAATAATGATTTTGTTTAAAGCGTATAATGGCTCAAACAAAAGCAATTTAAGTATAGAATTTTTAGATTACATTTATGGCTAGTTATCTTCCTGCAATTCAACTTACCGATAGTGAACTCGAACAGTTAATCCAAAAGGCAAATAAGGCTTATCGTTCAGGGCAACCGATTATGGAAGACTCAGTTTATGATCATGAATATTTAGCTGAACTTCAAAGACGATACCCCGACCACCAGTTACTTAGCAGTATTGAAGTCGAACCACTTTTTTCGGAACAAAAGGTTAAGCACAAAACGCCGATGCTGAGTACCGATAAGGCATATAGTTACGATGATATGGGGCGTTTTTTTCAACGAGTAAAAAAGGCTGCAGATAAAATTGATTTTAATCATGATGCGATAATGGTTCGTGTGACGGCAAAATTAGATGGCCTAGCTGCATCTTTTGATGAAGGTATTTTGGCAACTCGGGGTAATGGAGAGTCTGGAACCAATGTAACGCATGTTTTTGATCTGGGTGTTCAGCATGTTGGTGGTCATTCAGGCTTAGGCGAATTAGTATTAGCATCGGAGTACTTTGATAGCCACCTTCAAGATATATTTACCCATCCAAGAAATTTTATGGTGGGCCTTGTTGGTGCAGATAGTCTGAATCAGTATGCTAAAGGAGCCTTGGAAGCAGGCGCTGCGAAATTTGTTCCTTATACGGCATTAAAGAATTGGCAAGGTACAATTGAGGAGTTGATGGCTGATCTTGATGAAATTTGCGCTTCGGTTAAAGATTGCGGATTTCCAACGGACGGTGCTGTTATTGATGTTTTAAATCGTGAGATTCAGTTGGTGATGGGGTCTACCAATCATCATCATTGTTATCAGATAGCTAAAAAAGATTTAGGCGAGATAGCTCAAACGAAGATTGAAAAAATTATTTGGCAAACTGGCCGAACAGGCAGAGTAACACCCGTGTTTAGTGTCAGGCCGGTGTTTTTATCGGGAGCAACGATTAGCCGAGTCACAGGGCATCATGCGGGTAATATTTTAAAAGATAATATTGCGATCGGTGATTGTATTGAAATATCAAGAGCTGGTGAAGTCATCCCTAAATATGAACGAAAAGTTTCAGGAGACGCTAACGTCGTGGTTCCTATGAATTGTCCGAGTTGTAATAAAGGACTTGAATGGGAGAATGATTTCCTTGTTTGTTATGAAGCAAATTGTCCCGCACAATTACAGGCAAGGCTTGAACATTTTTTTAAAATTTTGGGAAATGTTGATTTATTAGGACCTAAGAGTATTGAAAAGATAATAGTCTTTGGAGTCACAACATTAGAAGAAATTTACCACCTTAAGCAAGAAGAATTAGAAGCGATGAGTTTTGGTCCTAAACAATCAGAAAATATTATTAAGGAACTCAAAAGGTCACGAACGGAGTCAGTTGAAGACTATCGTTTTTTAGCAGCATTTGGGTTGAATAGATTAGGTTTGGGTGATTCTAGGCGGTTATTAAAACATATTCCCTTGGAGCAATTGCCAAACATGACTGTACCTACAATGGCGGCAATAAATGGTTTTGGTGAGGCAACTGCAGAGGCAGTAGTTAGACAATTAGAGCATAAATGGGCAACGATAAAGTTTTTGATGGACATGGGTTTTACACTGGAAAAGACTTTAATTGTAAATGAACAAAGCAGTATTCAATCCAAACTGGCAGGTAAGAAAATTGTTTTTACAGGAAAAATGCGGCAGAGTAGAAAGGCAATGCAAGAGCAAGCGTTGTCTTTAGGGTGTGAAATACCGAATTCAATTTCTCAATTAACAGATTATCTTGTTTGTGGTGAGAATGTTGGCGCAAATAAAATTTCACGTGCAAACAATTTGTCTGTCACGGTTATTTCTGAGACAGAATGGGAAGGTCTTATTGAGGAGTCAAAACAATAATCACCTATCTAATTGTTGATTCATAAAGTTTAATGAGTTTTCATTTATTACTCTATGGTCACTAATGTTTAGAAAATTATTTTATGTTTTGTGGTGTTTTGAGAACAAAATTCGGTTAAGATGAACCTCTAATATTTTTTATTAGAAAGTTAGTGTTGTTTATAAACAATAATAATAAAGTTATCAAATCTTAAGGTTTCTTAGTTCGCTTTTAAGCTGAGATTAAGATAGAAAATAGGAGAAAACAGTGGAATCAATTATTGCATTTGGCCTCATTGCAGGTATCGCATTTGGTCTTATCAAAGAGTCGTGTTTAGAGTCAGAAACTGGCACACATAACCCAACTGAAGATGAAGCGCCAGCAAAAAAGCCAGCAGCTAAAAAAGCAGCAGCAAAAAAGCCAGCAGCTAAAAAAGCAGCAGCAAAAAAGCCAGCAGCCAAAAAAGCATAGACTAAATCATTTCGTACCTTTACGGGAATAAATAAGTGATTTGAACTTATATATTTTTTAACGAGGTGATGTGAATTTATTTTGTGTTAATTTTTTTAGCGTAGACGTTTTTTGTAAATCAAAATTTAGGCGTTACTTTTAAGTTATGCGGATTGGAATAGATTTAGGGGGAACTAAAATTGAGTTGGTTGCCCTTGATTATGACGGTTCAGAACTTTATAAAAAACGTATAGAAACACCTAAAAACAGTTATTCTAAGACTATCGAAGCTATTGGTAGTTTAGTCTTTAATTGTGAGCGTGAGTTAGATTTTAGAGGCTCAGTTGGCGTTGGTCATCCTGGCGTCATATCGCCAGAGACTGGATTGGTAAAGAATGCTAATTCAGTTTGTCTTAATGGTAAAGCGCTGCAATCTGATCTAGAGCTTCTTCTTGAGCGTTCTGTTCGTTTAGCAAATGATGCTAATTGTTTTGCATTTTCAGAATACAACGGCAGTGCAGGTGAACAATATGATTCGTTGTTTGGTGTTATTTTAGGCACTGGTGTTGGGGCGGGTATTGTTGTTAACGGTAACCTAATTTCCGGTAGCAATGCGATTGGGGGTGAGTGGGGACACAACCCGTTACCGTGGCTAAAAGACTCTGATGGTGGGCCTGTGGCTTGCTATTGTGGTCGGTACAATTGTATAGAAACCTTCTTGTCAGGTCCGGGGTTTGCTGCACGTTTTAATACAGAAAATCAGCGTGATTTTGATAGCAAAAAAATTCTCGACCTAGTTGCAAAAGAAGATTTACCCGCTGAACAGGCTTTTGAAAGATACTGCGATCAAGTTGCTCGATCATTAGCGAGTATTATCAATGTGCTTGATCCTGAGGTTATTGTTTTAGGCGGAGGGATGTCTAATATTTTACCACTTTATGACCGTGTGCCGGCTTTATGGGGTGATTATGTTTTTTCAGATACAGTCAACACCCGACTGAGGGCGGCCCAGTATGGGGATTCAAGCGGTGTTCGCGGTGCTGCGTGGTTGTGGCCAGATAATTAAAATTAAGTGTTGTTTGTTTCTCAAGTTAGGTGTCAAAAAAAAACCTATCCAGCTGAGCATTAAAACAATGACTACCAGATAGGTATTAATTTAACGTGAGTGAAGGGTTTATAGTTTCTCAAATACCCCGTAACCCATCATGCCACCTTTTAAAACTAGTTTTTTTCCTTCCCGTTGAAATACTTTATAACGATCATAAAGTGAACGTCCGACACGTTTAATGCTCAATGTGTTGTTTTCAACTGTAAAGGTTGATGAAACGGTAAAAGGAGCAGAGGCGCGGTGGTCAATGGCGGTTAGACTGAATGTTCCATCTGAATTAAATGTCCAAGTCTGGTTCTCTTCAATTTTCTTTTCTTCAATATAACTGAATGGATTATCATCAACACGGTCAGGTTTTTTTGCAAAAAGTTTAGGGCCTGCTGCAATTAACTTCCAACTGCCAGTGAAATAAGATGCATCAATTTCGATTTCTTCGGCCATTGAGTTAAAGGGAAGTAATAGCGCCAAAAGTAAAAAAGGTAGTGTAATAAGTTTATGCATATTTATCGCTCGTCGTTAATTAAAAAGTACTAATCGATTTAATCTTAACATAGAGTGCATAATTGTTTATAGATGAAATAGGTTCTGATGAAGGTGTTAAATGTTACTTCAATTATTCATATACAGTTTTGTTTTGGAACATAAATATAGCCCTGTTCAGTATCGCCGAAACACAGATGGTTAACATCGGTGATATATAATCCGCCAATATAAGCACAAATAATTGCATCAAGCATATCTTCGTTTTGTTTTAGGTGCTTGCCTTTTAGAGTTGAGATATAGTCAGGGTCTGTATGGTGTTGATGCGGTGTGTTAAAAGTTAGTTTTAGTATGGGAGAGCATTGGAGTTGGTGAAGATATCTTGCCAATGTTATTTGGCCTTGTATTTTAGACGCTACGGTTCCTTTTTTGTAAAGATGACGTTCAGTTAAGGAAAATATCTCAATGAGTGCAGGGTGTGGATAACATTCTATTTGCCATAAGCCTTGTAATGGGTCGTTTAAATGTTGAAAACCCTCATGTGATAATTTTTTCGATAATAAAACACTATCGGCATGAGGGTAGAGTGTCAGGTTAGTGGGGTGGCACCCTGCCTTTTTTGATCGGTAATAGGTGTTTAATTGTTTCTCACAAGTTCTTTGCCCTGTCTGATTAGGAATAATCAGAGATGCATCAAGGGCTAGTCCGGTCAGTCTAGGCCTTTCTTTAATTGTCCTGATAATTTCAGAAATAGTTTTGATGCTAGGGATTAATTCAGTAATGATTAATTCATTATCAGATAGTTGACCCAAAGCCATGGCGGAATTGTTTTTGTCACAATGCCAAGCGAGATCAATGCCACAGATATAATGATTATTTTTAATAACAATACCGGCTTTAAAAAAAGTGTGTTTATAGTATAGCCTTATGGGATATTGTTTTTTAATTTGTTAAATCATGGGTAAAAGATGAAGGCTTCCCTCAAGACCGTATATGCCGATCAGTTTTGGTAAACTACAAGTGGAATAAAGAAAATATAGTAGGAACGGAACTCATAAATGGCTAAAAAAACAATTGCAATTGTAGAGGATGATGAGCAACAACGCAGCCAGTACAGTACTGCTTTGCGTAATCAAGGTTATCATGTTGATGAATATTCAAATAGAGATCAGGCGGAAAGAAGGTTTAGTCAACAGCTTCCCGATTTAGCTATTTTGGATATTATGCTCGGCCAGGATTTAGAAGGCGGATTTGAAATTTGTCGTTTTATTGAACAAATTAAACCACGTGAAGTTCCTATTTTATTTTTAACCAGCCGAGGTAATGAAGTTGATGAAATCTACGGGCTAAATCTTGGCGCTTGGGACTATCAGACCAAACCTATTACTTTTGAATATCTTTTAGCCCGCGTTCGTTCATTGCTTAATATCAAACAAGGCTTGGCTACTGAATCAGTTGCTAACAGTTCCTCATGTCAACAATTGGGAGCCTTAGCAATAAACTCAACAACCTGTAAAGTAACTTGGAAGAACCAAGGCGTATTTTTAACCCCCACAGAATTTGCAATGTTAAAACGGTTGTTAGAATGTCCTGATGGCGTGAGTTATGACGGTTTTTCAGAAGCGACTCGTCAAGGTGTTGTTGAAAACAATACGATCAATACTCACATAGCTCAAATTCGACATAAATTTAAAGCAGTTGATCCGGACTTTAATGCAATTAAAACGCGTTATGGTTTCGGATATAAATTATTGTTGGAATGAAAAAGACTTCTTTTCGATTACGAATCGGACGAGGCCCTTTAGTGATTATTAGTTTGTTCCTGATTATGACTTTTATTTTGGGTTATCGTTATTTTCAGGAAATGAAACAACTTCATTTACAAGTGCAAACTGAAGCACAATTGTTATCAGCACAGGCCATTGCTAAGGTTTTACATGAACGTTCTGATTTGTTTTTTTATTCCAGTGAGTTAGATAGTGAATGGATAGAAAAATCTTCGCTTAATGTGTTTCATTTACGAACCCCGGTGACCCTGAATGGTTATAAGGACGATTGGGAGATAACCGATAATTTTTTAAACCGTTATAGTCAAAACAGTACGTTATATGATGAAGAGAGCAACTCTTCACAATCCCTTGCGTTTAATTTGTTATTAGGGGAGCGAGCAGACAGTCTTTATGGGTTTGTTGCCGTTGAGGATTCTCAATTAGTCTTTAGGGATCCTTTAAAATACCGTCGGCTGGATAACAGCGATCATATTCGCTTAATTATTAAGCGCAATGGTTTGCCAAAACGTTATGTCTTAGTAGCATCCCAGCCGGGTGAAATGACAGCTTTTGAAGTTCATGAAGACTGGCGGCACACTATATCAGGAGAGCCTGAATATCAAATTAAGGCCTTCTTGAAACCGTCTGAAAAGGGTTATCAAGTTGAATTTCAATTACCTTATGATTGGGTAGGGTTTGAACACCGTCTTGTTGTGATGGTGGCTGATGTAAATGACTCATATTTACGCCAAGTTGAAACAGTGATCGGAACATTACCTGCGCAATGGTCGGGTGAGTTGAATCAATTAATAATTTTATCTTATCCATTACAAAAAATACTCACGGGGCTTGACCGTCTTGAAAATACGCGTATTTGTGTGATTGATCGTTATCAGCGAGTCAGAACTGTAACGCCATCGGTTTCTCAGTCGAACAATATATGTAATAAAAATAATACCAAAAATAAACAATTAATTGATTCCGCTTTGGCTGGTAGCAGTCAGGTCATAACCTATCAGCGTGAAAATGATCAGGGTATTTTAAATACGGTAATTGCGAGTGCTGAACCTGTTTTTCTTAAACAGGAGATCATCGGTGCAGTGTTACTTGAAAAAGACAGCCAAGAAATTTTAACCCATCAGCGTAAAACCTTAGATCGTTTGGCCTATGTCATAATTGGTGTCGTGATTGGTATTTTCTTATTTATTTTGCGTTTGTCATTTCGGATTTTACGCTTGAGTAGTGAATTAAATAGTGTGATTAATTCAGAAGGGCGGTTGGTTAAAACGGATATCCAGTCAGAAAAAAATGCGCATGATGATTTAGGGGATTTATCGCGAGGCGCAACTGAACTGTTAGGGCGTTTAGGACGCTACACACATTTCTTAGAAACCATTCCAAGAACGCTTCGCCATGAAATCTTAAATCCGGTTAATGCGATCAGTTTAGGATTACAGCAATTAGAATCATCACCTGAAAAAGTGACAGAGATCGTTAAAAAAACCAAGCGTTCTATTTTGCAGTTGGAATTAATTGTGAGTCGATTAACTGAGGCAGCTCATATTGAGGAGGCGTTGGCAACGGATGTGATATCGACTATTGATTTAGCTTATTTACTTCGTGATTATGTTGAAAATATTCGCCAATTGCATCCCGCCGTTCGATTTAATTATAGTGATTTAGGCCAAGAGGCCTTGATACAAGGGAATGACCTTCGTTTTGTACAACTTCTAGATAAGATCAAAGATAATGCTATCAATCATCTAAGTAAAGACGGCAGTATTGACATCTCTTTGAACTGCAATGGGGAATGGATTATAGTCACAATAAGCAACGATGGTCCGTTAGTCAGTGAATCGGTGTTAAAGGCGCTTTTCACAGGGATTATTCCTCGTCAGAATACGACCGTCGATAGCCCACATTTAGGTATTGGGTTGTATATTGCCCATCATATTATTCAATCACACCGAGGCAATATTCAAGTGAACAATCGTATAGATGGTTCAGGTGTTGTAGTGCTGCTAACTTTACCGGCTATTTAGATGTTGGCTGATTAACGGGTTCATTTTTTCTTCATTATTTGTTCATTAATCCTTAGTAATTAATTTAAATAATTAATGCTTAAATAAACACCACATTCATTCAATGACCCGTTTGAAGTTAGGGTATTTTAGCGCAGGAGATTTTCGTATGTTTCAATTAAAGCATTGTAAGTTATCAGTATTACTGAGCTTATTTTTTGTGGTGGGATTTAGTGATGCGGCTAATCCGATTTTAAAAGGTGATCAACCTAGCGACTTAACGGCTAATGTGAATCCAGTTAATAATCAGAGGCCTTTAAACTGTACCGTACTGATTAATTCCAGTTCTTTTCTAGAACAAGCAAGTGATGTTAAAAAAGGCGTTACTTATTTTAGTCACGATAGTATTTTGATTAGTCAGCCTTTTGTTGAGTTAATCGCAAATCTGGCTGATAAGTTAAGCCATAACTCAGAGTCTTGTGTGTTTTTAGCTGGTTTTAGTGATTCGACAGGACCAGTGAAATACAATCAGCAACTCAGTGTTAAAAGAGCTCATGAAGTCGCCAAGATGATGATTTATTTGGGTGCAAGCCCAGAACAAATCATCACAATGGGTTATGGTGAACAGCTCGGAAAGGAGGAGCCGGAATTAGCAAAGCAGCGCCGTGTTGAATGGTACTTTTTGCCCGAGCATCAGGAGGTATAACAGTATTGAATCAGAATATAATAAGGAGATGTTGTGCCTAGTATAAGTTAAGTCGACATTAGACCATTGGTCTTACAATTTTAAATACACGTTAGCCTTAAAAAACGATTTTAAGTCCTCCAAGTAGCGATTTATTGTGTTCTACGATCAATGAAGGGTGTTGCTAAAATACCTAACCCGAGGCAGTAGTGTGTCATATCCCCTATAGAAAGTAGGGGATATGACATAAATAGTGAGATTAGAGAGGTTATGGCTCTTTAATGGAACGTACGCTTAAAAATCAAAATTTCATGGGTGTTTTCAATTAAGTACCTGAGTTATATGCTCTTTTCATTTGATAAAAATAGAGGTGACTTTTGTTTTTGACATGGCGGCATGGTATTTGCTTGCTTAGAATATTTTTAATTAAGTAAGGATAGAAATGTTCAAGCGAAAGCCGTTGTTTATTGCTGCGTTGATTTTTAGTCATCCGCTATATGCGGATCATACTGATGGGACTTTAACGCTGAACACCATGGGTGTTACTGCCAATGTTAACCAGTCGACATTAGGCGGTATTGATGTTAAATCACTGCCGATTGCCTCCACTATTGTAAATAGTGAAGAAATCAAACGATTAAAGTATGTTGACCCAGATGAGTTGTTAGATAGAATTCCTGGCGAATCAATGACGCGAAATTTACGGATTCCTAATGGTGGAAAAAGTTATACCATTTCACAATTAGATGGTAATGCCATGGCTAATCCGTTGGCTGGTGCAACGCAGCATTTTGGTACCGACGTCAGTGCTCAAGATATTGAGCGGATTGAGATTTTTAAAGGGCCCGTTTCTGCTCTTTATGGTAACAATGCTTTTGGAGGAACAATTAATGTTATCACCAAAGGTACTGGACAGTTACCCGAACAAGCCAGTCGCGCTTGGTTTGAAGCAGGGCAATATAATCGGTTTCGCGGGGGCTTAAGTACCCAAGGTGAAATTGAAGGGGTTGGTTATATGCTTGATTACAGTACCTGGAATTTAGAAGCTTATCGGAAGCAAGCTAAAATTAAAGAGCCTTCAGATCTTACGACGGATGCATTTACTGGAGAAAAAACGCCAGGAGAAGAGCGTCAACAATTAAGCTCTAAATTTATTTTTCACCCTGATGATGTTTCATCACTTGTTCTTCGAGGGTCTTATTTTAATCGCCATGAAACAGGTTGGTCTGAACTGAAACAATCTGAGTTTGATGCCGATGACAGTCAAAGTGGTTCGAAGCTTGGTTTTTATACCGATGAAGAAACTTATATTGGTTCAGCCGCTTACAAGCGTGAAGTGACTGATGTTGATCATTTAGATGTGAGCTTTTCTTATCAGTATAACGATGCTGTGGGTCCAGCAGTACGAGGGGGAGCGAAAGACGATTTAGATACCGATATAACCGGTGAACTTCGTTGGAAACATGATTTTGATTTTTTAAATGCAAATTTGATTGTGGGGACCAATATTTATTGGGGACAATCGGACGATATGAATCCAGAGTCCAATACAAGAAGCAGGGGCAGGGTTAGAAATAACCCAAAAACATTTGAGTTAAGCACCACCAATATTAATGCTGGCTTTGCGCAGTTGCAATTCTCCCCCATTGAGAATTTAACGGTTACCGCAGGGGGGCGTCATGAAAGTATTGAATTAACCTACGATAAAAGTGATGCATCCGGTAATGCAATTTCAGGTTTAACAAACTTAAGTAAATCCTTTGATGCCACGTTACCAAAAGTTGGGGTTACCTATGACTTTTTTGAAAATCAACGAGTCTTTTTTGGTTATGGTGAAGGGTTCTTAGCACCGACTACCGGCGCTTTATGGACGTCGACCCGATCAGATCCAAATCCTAATTTAAAACCGGAAGAGGCGGAGCATTTTGAAGTTGGTCTTCGTGGTCAGCTTCCTTTTAAAGGCTTTGAAGTGACTTACGACCTGTCTTATTACAATCAGGATATTACCAATTATATTGTAGATAGTCGACAATGTGCGACTTGTCCTGGGCAGTATTTAAATGCAGGAAAAGTGAATATTGAAGGGGTGGAAAGTGTCTTTGAATACCAACCGTTAGACTGGTTAAGATTAGGCGTGACGCATACCTTTGCTGATAATATTTACGTAGATTATACCGATGGAGATGGTGTTAATTACAATGGTGAAGAAATGCGTCGTTCGCCACACCACCATATTAATGGCCGTGTTGCGGTGATGCCGATAGAAGGCTTAGCCATTGAATTAGGGGTAGATCATCAAACCGATTATTCAACCGCAGACATGGCTTCAGATGACCCTGCTGGTCGTTTTCAACGCGATCCGCGTATTAACCTCCGTGCCACTTACGACAAAGGACCGTATGAACTCTGGTTCCATGCGCTCAATATGGGTGATGTGAAAGAAGATCGAGTGGGATGGAGCGGTAGAGATGGAGAGCGTAATATCAGAACGGTTAATGGCTTAGAGATTTACGGGGGGATTGCGTATAACTTTTAGTCGTTAAAAGAAACCACTTGTACTAGGGTGCTTAAACGATTACGTTAAGTCCGTAGCATGAGTTCAAAACAAAAACACATCACGCTATTAGAGGTGGTGTGTTTTTTGTTGAATTACCATGTTTTATGGGTATGAAAGCAGATCTTTTGCTCTTCTTTCATATCAGTCATTTATCTTTTATAAAAAAATAATCTAATGAGTCTATTTAAGAAAGTATCAATGGTTACAGCAATGATGCTAGTGACCTTAAGTTTTCCCGCTGCTGCGAGTTGGTCTGTTCAAGAAGATGCAAGTCAGGTAAATTTTGTTTCAGTGAAGAAAAATGCGATTGGCGAGTCTCATACCTTAAATGGTATTTCAGGAACAATTAGTAATGAGGGTCAGTTTGATATCCGTCTAGATCTCAACAGTGTTGAGACCTTAATTCCGGTAAGAAATGAGCGGTTAAAGGCATTGTTTTTTGAAACCGAAACATTCCCACACGCGGTAGCGACGGGGCAACTTGATCTAACTGCAATAGAGGCATTAAAAGCCGGTCAGTTAATCAAGCAGCAGGTCGAAGTTACAGTTGATTTACATGGCGTTAAGGCCGATATACCCGTGCATGTTCAAGTCACTATGTTGGAGAATCATCAGTTATCGGTGAGCATGACCGAGCCCGTTGTTATTAATGTTACTGACTTTGACCTTCTGGAGGGCTTAGAAGCATTAATCGCCATCGCTAAATTGCCTTCAATCAGTGCTGCTGTGCCGGTGACCGGTCAATTGCTTTTTAATGTTCAATAAGTTGTAGATCCTTTTTAAATTTACGGGTGATCACTTTATGAGTAAAGTTTTTATTTTTTTATTTTCACTTTTTTTATTACTAACGTTAGCTGTTTGTGTGGGATGGGTCATCGAGCCTGAAGAGGTGCCTCAACTCATTGTCAATGTTATTTTTAAACTGTTTAGTCGTGCCGAGTTACCTTAAGTTGGCGAAGGGAGGGCAGTCGTTAATTTGTTCATTATGATAAAAAAGTGCGGCATATAACCCACTAATAATAAGTCATATAACCTTTTTTTAGTTTGGTATTTTTTTACAACGAGAGTCAGGCCAGTCGCTCTGCGGTTGGTCTGATTATTGCTATATAGTTTTATTTATCCCAACTATGGAGCTCCAAATGTCTCAAGGCGTCGCGTTAAATTCAGAGCAAAAGGCGAAAAATGCAGCGAGTAGAAAATTCTACCAATTGATTATTCGTTGGCACTTTATTTGCGCTTTAATTTTCACACCGCTGATCTTGGTGGTGACTGCCAGCGGTATTATTTATTTGTTTGAACACGAATACGAAAATATTGTTTATCAGGATCTTTTTTTTGTAGAACCTGATAGTCAGCGATTGCCTGTTGAGCAATTATTATCTCGTGTTAATTCTGAAATGACGGATTTGAAGTTAAGTAATGTTAAGACTTATGATGATCCAACTCGAAGCGTTGAAATGATTATGCGCCCGATGATGCGTAAAACCAAACCAGCAATGTCGATGGAATGGGCAGGTGGCGGACCCAATAAAGTTCCTATGGACATGAATATGAACCGTGAGCGAGTGAGTGTTTTTGTTAACCCTTACACTGGCAGTATTTTAGGTTCGGTTAACAGTAGTGACCGACTCATGAGTTTTATGAAAGATTTACACGGTAATTTATTAACTGGCAAAATCGGGACTAAATTTGTTGAATTAGCGTCTTGTTGGGTCATGGTGTTGATGGTTACTGGACTGATTATGTGGTGGCCTCGCGGCAAAACAAAATGGATGGGTACTTTAATACCAAGGCTCAATGGTAATAAACGAATTTTCTGGCGTGATTTACATGCGGTTCCGGCCTTTTATTTTTCTTTCTTTATTATCTTCTTAGTAATTAGCGGATTACCTTGGACTGATGTTTGGGGAACGGGTTTCCGTAGTGTGCAAAAATCGTTAAAAATGAATGCGCCGGCAGGGTTTCATTCGCATGTGTTAAAATCCACCCCGCAACAAGGTACATCACGAATCAGTATTGATTACGTCATTAATACGGCTAAGGCCGATGGTTATGGAGACAAGCTAAATATTAAAGTACCTCGCGATAAAATGGATACCTTCGCGATTCAACGTGTCTCAGATGATCCAGCACTCAGACCCTCGATGCACTTTGATCAATATAGCGGTTCTGTCTTGGGTAAAACCGAATGGGATAAAGTGCCGCTCATGGCAAAAGCGGTGACCTATGGCATTAAGTTACACCGTGGTGAGTATTTTGGCACAGCTAATCTTATGTTGGTCTTAGTGACCTCTCTAGTGTTGATGTTAATGGCTTTTTCGGGTCTGGTTTTATGGCTCAAGCGTCGACCAAAAGGGAAAGTGGGGGAACCTAAAGAACCACGGAATTATGCCCAAACCAAAGGTGTGATTGTGACTACCGTCGGGTTTGCTTTATTTATGCCGTTGTTAGGCTTATCACTGGTTTTATATATGGTTCTAGATCTTATTTATAGTAGTTTGCCTTTTCGGGGTCTGCCTTATAAATTATCCAAAGAAAGTTATTAATTAGTTTTTAATTATCACTAAATAATGAGCGGGTTTTTTACCCGCTTTTTTTAATTCAGGACCTTATTCGCGCTCAATTTAGAGTGTTGTTAGCGATCTGTTTTAAATTCTTATAAAAGGATTGACATGAAAAAATTACTTATTGTTTGTTCGGTGTTGTTTTTAGTATCTTGTAGTGCCGTGGGGGTTAAACCTGAAAATGGATCTGGTCCCAATGACCATGCCAAAAAACATCAAGGTCATAAAGGACATGCAGGTCACAAGGGGCATGAAGGTCACAAGGGGCATGAAGGTCACAAAGGACATGAAGGTCACAAAGGACATGAAGGTCACAAAGGACATGAAGGTCACAAAGGACATGGCGATCATAAGGGCCATGGTAAACACAAGGGTAAAAGTTGCCATCATAAACACGGCGGTCATGGTGATCATAAAGGTCACGAAGGTCATAAGAAACACGGCGGGCATGGCAATCATCAAGGCCATGAAGGTCACAAAGGGTATGGCAAACACAAAGGTAAAAGTTGCCATCAGAAGCACGGTGGCCATTTAGGTCATGGCGACGCTAAAGGACACGGTAAACATCAAAGTCATGCTCGCCGTCAAGGGCATGGCAAATATTTTGCTACAATAGCGTATATTAAGCATCACCTGACCTTAGATAAGGCACAAAAGAGTCAATTAGATGCTTTAATGAAAAAAATGAAAGAAAACAATAAAGTTGCGCATGACCAAATAAAATTAGTCAGCAAAGAATTGCACGATGCAATCAAATCAAAAGCTAATGACCGTGTGTTAACCCAAGTATTAAACAAAAAAGCTGCCATACGCACACAGTTGGAGTTACAGAACATTCACACACGACAAGCCGTTATGGGTCTTTTGACTAAGGAGCAACGACAAAAAGTCATGAAAAAGCTCCACGCTCATCACACTAAACATTAATCATATTTTTGCTAGGAACCAATGTTAAATAAAATACATCAACATCTAAATACAAAATGGTTACCTCTTTGGGTGCTTTTACTTGCCTCATTGGTTGCGATAGCTATTTTATTTAACAAACCTAGCGTTAAAAAACGCCATCATAGGAAGAAAATCCCAATTGCTGAAGTTGTTTCAACCGTACAGACACAATATGCGGTTGAAATAAATGGCTATGGCACCATTGACCCTAAAACAATCACTACCGTCGTTCCGCGAGTGTCAGGTTCAGTCGTTAAGGTTGCGCCGTTTTTCAAACCAGGTGGCTTTTTTAATAAAGGAGATGTGCTCTTAGAATTAGATACTTTAGATTACGAAGTTGCTCTTGAAGGCATGAAGTCTGAATTTGCGCAAGCTAAATTGAATTATGAGCAAGAAAAAGCGCGTTCAAAACAAGCAAAACTGAATTGGTCAAAATTGAGCAAAGGCAGGAAGGCTAATGACTTAGTGTTGAATATACCGCAATTGGAATTGGCCAAAGCACAATTTTCATCGGCACAGGCAAAGTTAAGAAAAGCAAGGCAGGACCTAAGTCGAACCAAAATCATTGCGCCTTATTCCGGGCGTGTTTTAGACCAGTTTGTTGACATTGGTCAATATGTAACACCGGGTACACAATTGTTGCGTATCTTTTCAACTGATTATGTTGAGTTAAGAGTTCCTATTACAGAAGAGCAATATGCGTTAGTGGGTTTGCCTGAACATTACCGGGATGAGGTACCAACGAAATCAGTCAATCAACCTAAAGCCTTTATAGAATCAAATGTAGCAGGGGAAAAATTTGTTTGGACCGGTACGGTAGTCAGAACAGAAGGTACTGTCGATGTTTCTACCCGGCAAATATTTTTAGTGATTAAAATCGATAACCCATACGATACTAATGGTGACAACAGACCACCTTTGAAAATTGGTCAGTTTGTTTCGGCTAAAGTTAAAGGGGTTACCTTAGAAAATGTCATTGTGGTTCCACGGAGTATTGTCAGGGAAAATAATTACGTTATGGTTGTTGATCGTCAGTCAAAGGTTAAAAGAACACAGATAAAACTGTTGTGGGAAAATGACCAGGAGGCAGTCCTTTCAGCTAAAGCTCTCGCTCAGGGGGACCGGATTTTATCAACTTATTTGCCGTTTGTTGCTAATGGTAGCAGAGTTAAAATCAAGGGTGAGGCGTTAGCTAAAGAACATGGTAAGCCGGGGCATTCAAAGAATTATTCATCTGTCGTAAAAAAAATAGATAAAAAGGGTCACAGTTAATGGAAGGCATAATTGCATGGTTTGCTCGAAACACAGTTGCCGCTAATTTATTAGCAGGTGCTATTTTATTTTCTGGAATCTATACCATTTATAATAATGTTCAGGTTGAGGCAAATCCTGATTATAGTAAGCCCCGCTTTGTCATTAAGTTTACTTATCGGGGGGCATCGCCTGAAGATGTTGAGCAATCCGTTGTGAACCGAATTGAAGAGAGTATCACTGGTGTTGAGGGGGTCATTGATATGACCTCGACGGCTAATGAGGCCGCCGGCTCTGTGGTTTTTAAAGTTGCCGATGGCTTTTCAGAGACAGAAGTCATTGATGCTGTAAAAGTCCAAGTAGATGCGATTCGGGGCCTACCTGAAGAAGTCGACGAGATGGAAGTTACGGTCATGTCTCGAAAGCGTGATGTCATCAGTGTGATGGTGTCAGGTGATGTTCCTGAAAATGAATTACGCCGAATGGGACGACGGGTCCAAAATGAACTCTCTGCAATAGAGGGAATTACTCAAGTTGCATTATCGGGGGTTAGAGATTATGAGATTTCGATAGAAGTATCAGAACAACAGCTTCGCAAATACGGTTTAACGATTAATGATGTCAGTACGGCGGTGCAACGCGCTTCTATAGATATGCCCGGTGGGAATATTAAATCTAAAGATAATGCGGTTTTAGTCAGAACAGTAGGACAGGCCTATGTCGGTGTTGATTTTGAGAATATTGTTCTAAAACAGCAAGAGAATGGCAGTTATTTACGGATTGGCGATATTGCAAAGGTCAATGACGGTTTTGAAGAGTTGCCAATTCTGTCTCGGTTTAATGGGGAAAATGCTGTTTCCATTGATGTTTACCGACTTGCTAAAGAAGATGCTCTTGATATTTCTAAGAAAGTTAAAACTTATATTAACCAGATGCAAGCAGAAATGCCCCCGGGCATAGCAATCAGTTACTGGAAAGACCGCTCTAAATATATACAAAAACGGATACAATCGTTGGTTGATAATGCATTGAATGGAATGATATTGGTCTTTATCATGCTGTCATTGTTTTTAAGAATGAAATTAGCGTTGTGGGTGGTTTTTGGTATTCCGGTAGCAGTTCTAGGCTCCTTTACCTTTTTACCCGTTTTTGATTTAACCATCAATTACACCACCATGTTTGCGTTTATCTTGGTGCTGGGTATTGTTGTCGATGATGCGATTGTTACCGGCGAAAATATTTTTAAACACCTTGAGGATAAAAGTAAAGATTCTTTAACTGCGGTCGTTGAGGGAACTCGTGAAGTTTCAACTGCGGTGACCTTTGGTGTGTTAACGACAGTCGTTGCTTTTGCTGCGTTATTATTTATTGATGGCGAACGTAGTCGCATGTTTACCATGTTGCCTTTAGTCGTTATTCCTATTTTATTAATTTCATTGGTTGAGACGAAACTCATTCTACCGGCGCATCTAAAAGATTTAGGAGAAGAAAAGTTTATTCCTTACCTAACGCCACTTCGTAATAAAGCATCTTTTTTTATGGCGTATTTTTGTGAATATTACTATGACCCACTGTTGGCAAAATGTATTAGAAGGCCATGGGTAACCGTAGCGGTTTTTGTAGGTCTCCTCATTGTATGTCTCAGTATGGTGTTTAGTGGTTGGATTCGTTATAGCTACTTCCCTCGTGTTAATAGTGAAACGGCCCGCATTAATTTAGAAATGCCGATTGGAACCCCTTTCGAATTAACAGATCAGTATATTGGGCGCATAGAAACGGCGGCCATGAGCTTAAGAGAAAAATATAATACCGAAGATGAAACGGTTATTAATGATATTCACGCAAGTGCGGGTATTTTAGGTACAGGTTCAAGAAACAGGAGCGCTGAAAAAGGAGTGGTTCAAGTTGAAATGAGTGCCGTTGAAATGCGTGATAATAAAATCACCAGTATGGAGTTTGGGCGAGAATGGTTAAAACTTGTTGGAGAATTGCCAGGTGTTGAAAAAATTTCTATGACCTCTTATATACACGGCGCTTCTGCACCGGTTGATGTCATGTTGAGAGGCAGTAACTTTGCTGAATTAGATGCCTTGGCTCAGGATATTAAGCAATTTCTGGTTAATTATGACGGTGTTAGAGAAGTTCAGGATAGTTTTGTTGAAGGCAAAGAACAAATTAAACTCACCATTAAACCAGAAGCGCAGTTATTGGGGCTTTCTTCTGTAGATATTGGTCATCAGGTTCGTCAGGCTTTTGAGGGTCGAGAAGTACAGCGGATTTTAAGAAATCAAGATGAAGTCAAAGTTTTTGTGCGCTACCCACTGAATGAAAGAGAGTCATTGGCAACACTTGAAAATATGTACATTAGTAATGCACAAGGGACAAAAATTCCTATTAAAGAAGTTGTTGATATGGAATATATGCGCGGGCCTGCTGCAATTAGCCATACGGATGGTTTCAGAACGGTCCATGTCACAGCAAATGTTGATCAGAAGGTGGTTCAAGTCCCTAACCTGATTGAAGAAACAGAATTGTTTTTGCGTGATATTCAGACTAAATACCCTGAAATTATATATAGTTTTGAAGGCGAGTCTAAAGAAGCCAGTCGGACTTACAATAGTTTATTAAATGGCTTTCTGTTAGTGTTGTTTTTCATGTATGCGTTGTTGGCGATGCCATTTCACTCCTATACTCAGCCATTGGTGGTTCTATCTGTTATCCCTTTTGGTGTCTTGGGTGCTATTTTCGGGCACTTAATATTAGGTTTGAATCTGAGTAGTCAAAGTATTATGGGGATTCTTGCTTTATCGGGTGTCGTGGTGAACGATAGTTTGGTCTTGGTCGATTATATTAATCAGGCACGACGTAAAGGGGTTGATCTGATTGTAGCTGCCAGCAGTGCGGGAAGTGCACGTTTCAGAGCTATTATATTAACGTCGCTAACCACGTTTATCGGCTTAATTCCTTTTATTTTCACGACCAATACCCAAGCAAAATTTTTAGTTCCTTTAGCGGTTTCCTTAGGTTTTGGGATTTTATTTACCACGTTTATCACGTTGATTTTAGTACCTTGCTTGTATGTTATTTTAGAAAAAAGTAAATTATCAGTCGCAAAAATCTGGAAATCAAAGTTAATTTCTAAAACGGAGGTCATTTAAGTGCCCAGTTTTTGAAAGTGAGCCAGTAAACTGAATCGGTTTTCTAAGAAAAAATGATATTTTTAGGTCAAATGACATAAAAAGAGGTTTTATTCTCATAACCGGTTATTTTTTTCTTAATTCCTCTTACAATACTCTATTAAAATTTTGGTGCGCTATTGTTTTTTAATGGGTATTTTCTATGACGTTAAAATGAAATCAGCTGTTGCTTTTAGCTGATTAATCGCTGGTATCTGAGAAGTCGTCTTATAATCTGAGATTTGTAATATTAATTAAAGGCACATTGACTTTGTTTTTTGATGCTTTTAAAAATACCAATTGTAAGTTTTCTTTTAGCGTTATTTGATTACTAATGTTGTCAATACACAAAATATATAAGGCCTAGCAGGATGCTGTTTACTCAAAGGCTTACGAAAAGTATGGTCTTTGATGAGTAATCGATGCGTAATTAAGCCATATAATCATAAACTATTAACGTTTTTATTAAGGTAGCTAAAATACGATGACATTTTCATCATTAAGAATTATTTTTTTAAGTATGGTACTGGTTCAGTTAACAGCCTGTAGTTCCTTATTAAAAAATGATTCTCAACCTGAAGTTTTAGATATTCCTTCACAGTGGGAAGACCCTCATCATGACACTTCTGTTGAGATTAGGCCGTGGGCAGAAGACTTTAATGACCCACTTTTAAATGCATTTATTGATGAATCAATAAATCATAATTATGATTTAGAATCGATTCGCTCTGCGATGTTTATGAGTCATGCCAATGCCCGTGTTAACGGTGCGGATCAATTACCTCAAATTAGTGGCTCTTTCAATCCCAGTCGTAATAAAAGAAACAATGCCGGTGGTTTTGGTGTGAGTCGTGGTTATGTCGATACTTTTCGTATTAATTTAAACGTCAACTGGGAATTTGACCTTTGGGGGAAAATAGCCAATCGTGTTGAGGCGACTGAATTAGAGTATGAAGCCTCTCAAGAAGATTTTAAAGCCGCTTATTTGTCGCTGGCAGCTAATATTGGGCGCTCATGGGCCGAAGCCGTCGCGGCGAAAGTCTTATACCAATTAAATATTGATACCGTTAAAAATTATCAAAATAATTTAGAGATTATTGAACAAGGCTATGATCAAGGTATTTTTACAGCACTTGATCTGCGGCTGATGCGCTCGAGTTTAGCGCAAGCAGAAAATCAACTGTACGCTCAAGAAGTGATTAAAAATGATTCGGTACGGACTTTAGAGGTCTTATCAGGACATTATCCGAAAGGTGAGTTAGTTATATCTGAGACTTTACCCAAAATACAACATGATATTCCGCTCGGCATTCCGGCCACCTTACTTGAAAGGCGTCATGATGTTTTGGCTGCGCGCCGGCGTTTAGCAGCGGCAGATCATCGTGTTGCTGAGGCTAAAAAAGCATTTTTACCGAATATTTCGTTATCAGGCGCAGTTGGTAACCAGACTCGAGAGCTCTCCGATATTTTGAATTTTAATTTTTTCATCTGGAATATTGCCTCCAGTGTTGTGCAGCCAATTTTTCAGGGCGGGCGGTTATGGGCGCAAGTGGATCAAACAGAAGCCTCGGTCAGACAAGCTCAAGCGCAATATGCACAAACCGCACTCATTGCTTTTCAAGAAGTTGAGTCTTTTTTAAATGCTGACCTACAACTTAAAAAACAACTTGAAACAGCTCAAGTTTCTGCCGAAGAAGGTCGTGAAGCAGAGATTTTAGCCCAAGAACAATATCAGGCCGGATTAACGACCATTGTTACTTTGTTAGAGGCCCAACGTCGTTCCTTTGATACCCAAAGATCTCTGATCCAAACTAAAATGACACAAGTTCAAAATCGCATTAATCTACATTTGGCATTAGGTGGTGATTATGCACAAAGCAAGCTGCCCATGAGTGATGATGAAAATTAACCTACCGCCTCAATGGGTGAAAATAATTTTACCCATTGCAATTTTATTATTCAGTTCAGCCCTTGCATTATTGTTTATTGTCTTTGGTGAAGAGCCGAAGAAATTTTATCGGCCTCAACCGCCTTTATTAGTTGAAACATTTACCACCCAGCGTTCCAGTTATTCTGTTACTTTGGAAACGCAGGGAACTGTTAAAGCCCGTACTGAAAGTAGTTTGATTCCAGAAATTTCTGGGCGTATTACGCATGTGTCTGATGCGTTCAGGTCTGGTGGTTTTTTTAAACAAGGCCAACTCTTAGTTCAAATTGACCCGCGCAATTATAAAATTGATATTCGTGTAGCAGAGGCTAATTTAGCAGAGCAACAGTTCCGACTTGAAGAAGAAAAAGCTCGGGTTAACTTAGCGCTTAAAAATTGGAAAAAGATTAATCCTAATAAAAAAGCCGGTGATTTAACGCTGCGTATTCCACAACTTAAATTAGCACAATCTGCAGTAGACTCAGCCCAAGCGCAATTAGAAAAAGCACAAATCAATCTTGAAAAAACACAAATTATCGCTCCGTATGACGGGCGGATTGTTGAGCAACTTGCAGACGTGGGTCAGTTTGTCTCAACCGGGTCTGTTTTAGCACGAATTTATTCGGTTGATGTCGCTGAAATTCGTTTACCTTTGAATAATCAACAGATTGAGTTTTTAAATTTTGAAGATGACTATTTTGATAGTGCTGTAACAGATACACCTAAAACGCCGGTTGAAATTAGCGCCCAAGTCGGGCTCACGACGTACCAATGGCATGGTGATATTGCCCGAGCAGAAGGCTCAATTGACATTAAAAGCCGGCAATTGTTTATTGTTGCTCAAGTTCAAAATCCCTACGGAAAAGTGGGCGATAACCCACCTTTGAAAGTGGGTCAATATGTGACCGCACGGATTAAAGGGAAAGAACTGAACAATGTATTTGTGATTCCTCGTATTGCATTGCGTGAAAATAATAAGGTGTTGATTATTTCACCAGAAAATACCTTAAAATTTCGCACCGTCAAGGTCCTCTGGTCAGATCAAGATAATTACGTGATTTCAGACGGTCTAGAAGACAGTGAGCGTTTATGTATTACGCCAATCAATTTTGTCACTGAAGGCCGGAAAGTTGAAATATACGACCCTAAACTGGAGGTTACACCCTGATGCATTCAATTATTACCTTTTTTGTTCATAACAAAGTCGCTGCCAATTTATTAATGGCAATGATTATTGCAGCTGGTTTTTTTACCCTGCCATCTATTCCGGCAGAGTTTTTGCCTAGTTATGAAATGAATGTCATCAGTATTAAAGCCCCTTATCAAGGCGCAACACCGGGTGAGGTTGAAGAGCATGTGGTTGCCAAGATTGAAGAGCAAATTCAAGATATTAATGGCATTGAAGAAATAAGCTCTGTTTCCAGTGAAGGTTTTGCATCCATTAGTGTTGAAATTAATTCTGGTTTTAATGTACGACAAGTTTTAGGGGATATCAAAGAGCGGGTTGATGCTATTACTGATTTTCCGGAACTGTTAGATGAAATAAGAATAACCGTTGCCGAAAGAAAACATGAAGTCATGGGCGTGGTGGTGTCGGGGAAACTTCAAGAAGCAGAATTACAACAATTAGGTAAACGAATTCGTGATGAGATTTTAATGCTGCCGGAAGTCTCGCAGGCCACATTAGGCGCGATACGTCCGGCTGAATTTTCTATTGAAGTTTCAGAACAAACCCTACGTCAATATGGATTATCGTTTCAAAAGATTGCTAAAGAAATTAATAATAACTCATTGAGTATGCCGGCAGGCTCAATGAAAACGGATAAAGGCGAAGTCTTATTAAGAACCTTTGGACAATCGTATAATCGTGACGATTTTTCCCGCATCCCCATATTAAAGCGCGATGACGGTAGTTTTGTTCTGCTCGGTGAAATTGCTGATATTAAAGATGGCTTTGAAGAAGAGCAATTAGAAGCGACTTTCAATGGCTACCAGTCCGTCATTATTGAGGTCTTTCGTCTGGGGGATCAAAGTGCGATTGAAATATCAGAACGAGTCAAAAATTACATTACTGAGTCTAAAAACTTTTTACCGCCGGGTGTAACACTCAGTGTTTGGCGAGATCGTGCCAAGATTGTAAAAGGGCGTATTTCCACACTCACCTCAAATGCGATTCAAGGGGCAGTGTTGGTCTTTATTTTATTAACTTTATTTTTACGACTATCCGTTGCAGCCTGGGTATGTGCCGGCATTCCTATTTCTTTTTTAGGAGCACTGGCGATGATGCCAGAGCTTGGGGTAACGATTAATATTAGTTCGTTATTTGCATTTATCTTAGTGCTAGGTATTGTGGTGGATGATGCCATTGTGACGGGCGAAAATATTTATCATCATTTAACACTGCATAATAACGCTGAAAAAGCAGCGATCGAAGGGACGCACGAAGTTGGGGTGCCTGTTACTTTTGGTGTATTAACGACTGTGATTGCATTCTTACCTCTACTGTCAGTTGAAGGTCGACGGGGGCAGATGTTTGAATCTATTGCTTTGGTGGTTATTCCGGTCCTTTTATTTTCGTTGGTAGAAAGCAAATGTATTTTGCCCTATCACTTAAAACATTTGAAAATACCTCGCCCTGGTGAAGGGAAAGAGTCACCATTACAGCGGGTACAGTCTTTGATTGACCGTAAGTTACAATATTTTATTACCCATATCTACAAGCCAACCTTAAATGTATTATTGGTCCATCGTTACTCCACCTTATGTGGTTTCATTGGCTTATTTATTATTATGATGGCAATGACAGCAGGGGGGCAAATTCGCTTTGTTTTTTTTCCAAAAGTTGAAAGTGAAAGTATTCAAGTCACCTTGACGATGCCCGTCGGAACGCCTTATAGCGTGACCAAAAAACATACGGATAGAATCACGCGTGTCGCCAAAGATTTACAGGCTGAATTTGTTGACCCTGATTCGGGACAACAATTAATTACCAATATTTTAGTGATTAACGGCAAAGAAGATTCTATGGGCCACCCACAATCGAATGTCGGCTACCTTAGAATTAGTTTGTTGCCACCGGAACTGCGAAACCTAGACTGGACGGGTCATGAAGTGGTTACCGAATGGCGAAAGCGCGTGGGTAGTATCCCGGGCGCTGAAAAAATTTATTATAAGTCAGATATTTTTCATGGGGTGACAAGTCCTGTCGAAGTACAACTCCATGGTGATGACTTTAAAACACTATCTTTAGCAGCACAGTCAACACGGGCCCTGTTAGATCAAATTCCAGGTCTTTATGATATTGAAGATACCTTTGAAATAGGTAAAGAAGAAGTCCAAATTAAGTTGAAGCCGGAAGCTGAATTATTAGGACTGTCCGTCATAGATTTATCTAAACAAATTCGCCAAGGTTTTTATGGAGAAGAAGTACAGGTCCTTCAGCGTCAAGGGGAAGATATCCAAGTATTATTGCGTTACCCCTTAGAGCAGCGAAAATCCATGTTGAACTTAAATAGCATGAAAATACGAACAGAGACCGGAGTAGAAGTTAATTTTTCAGATGTTGCAGATCTCACCGTGAGTCGTGGGTTAGTTGATATTGATCGTGTTAACAGAAAACGGGTGGTCACTGTGAAGGCTAATCTGGATAAAAAATCGACCGATGAAGCAATTTTACGTGAATTAATTGTTTCAGGTATGAATGAGATCAAATATCAATACCCCAGCATTAACTATTCATTAGAAGGTGAAATGCGAGAAAAAGAAGAGGCCTTTGATAGTGTTTTTTACGGCACCATTTTTGTATTACTAGGCATTTATTGTTTGTTGGCCATTCCGTTACAATCTTATTTTCAACCCTTAATGGTTATGATTGTTATCCCCTTTGGAATAACCGGAGCTATTTTAGGGCATTTTTTAGCCGGGATCGATTTAACGGTTTACAGCGTATTAGGTATTGTCGCTTTAACCGGTGTGGTGGTGAACGATAGTCTTGTTTTAGTGGATTGTGTTAATCATCTTAAAGAGCGATCTGAAACCTTATTTAATGCGGTTTCAGATGCGGCCAGCCGGCGTTTTCGGGCAATTATTTTAACGTCTTTAACCACATTTCTGGGTTTAGTTCCTTTAATGCTTGAGAAAGACACTCAAGCGCAATTTTTAATACCTATGGCAGTTTCATTAGCTTATGGAATTATTTATGCAACGTTGATTACCTTATTTTTATTACCGACTTTGTATTTGATTTTTGATGATTGTGGAATCCGGTTTAGACAATTTAAATCCGCAATCTTCAATAGCTTTAAAGAAGTTTAATTTGCAATAATTTTTATTTGAGGTGTTTTTATGAAAACTAGAAGTTATTTTTCAATTCGTACTGTGTTAACACTCACTGCTTTTAGTGTTGGCTTATTGGGGTGTAGTACGCAACCAATAGCCGTTGCTAAAACGCCTGCTGCACCGACAAAACATGCTGAAGCAAAAGCGCCGAGTGATGCAGGTAAGGCCAAGAAAATGCATAGTATGCATAAGCAACAAAGCGGAATTTTAAGTTTGGATGTTTTTAAAGAAAACAAAAAAGTTCATGTTTTAACCGGTATTCATGATCAAGGGGTTTCAACTCTGCAATACCAACGTTCTGATGATCAGGGCCGTAGTTGGAGTCAGCCAGTCAATATTGCACCTAAAGGAACGGACTTTAATTTTCACCGCGGCAATGATTCTCAGATTGCAGCTTGGGGCGACAATGTTGTTGTCGCATGGATGAACCGCGGCTATACCAATCGTCATGGTTCAGGTCCAATGAGTGTGGCTTATTCACATGATAAAGGACAAACCTGGGAGATGGGCGAAATGGCAGCCTCTCAATATAAAGAGGGTACCCATGCCTTTTTGGAATTAACAGCCAATGAAAAAGGGATGCATTTTGTATGGTTAGACAGTCGCAATGGTAAACAAGGTCTTTATTATGCACATTCGACTGATGGCGGTGAGTCATGGAAGCCTGAAACGACTTTAGATGCTAAGACGTGTTATTGCTGTTGGAATACGTTGGTCTCCGATAGTCAGAATAATCTTTACGCCCTCTATCGTGACAAAAAGCCCAGTGATATGGCATTGGTTAAGGTAGAAGCTGCCAGTGGTGTTTCAAAAAGATTGGCTCGTGTTGGTGAGTTTGATTGGGAGTTTCAAGGTTGTCCACATGTTGGGGGTGCTTTAGCGGTTTATGAACAAGGTGATCAAGTTCAATTGCATGCAATGGTAGGAACCATGAAACCTGAAAAAGCAGGGCTTTATTATCTGTCTTCCTCTGATGGTGGCAATAACTGGTCACCTGAACAACGGATGGGAGAAGGGATGGCTGTACACAGCGATATTGCAGTGAACACGAAGGGCCAATTATTAGCCAGTTGGGATGTTGCAGGTCCTAATGGGATGTCTATTGTAACTAGTCAATCTAACGATCATGGTAAAACTTGGTCGAAAGGAACTGTCCACTCTAAATCTGAAATGGATGCTACCCATCCAAAAGTTGTTTCAGTTGATGAGGGTTTTTTGCTCTTTTGGACTGAAATGGCCGAAGAGGGCAGTAAGCAATTACAAATTAAAAAAATTAATTAACCACCTTTTTGAGTCAAATAACACGATTTAAAAACTGTTATTTGACTCAGTTTTTAAGAAAGTAATATTCTCTAATAGAATTTAATGAAAAGGGGCTGTTAATTTCTTTACAATATCTTGTTTAAATCAAGCGTTAATTTTCACTTTACAGACCTTTATGAAACAGACTTTCTCGTTGAAAAAAGTAGTAATTAGTAGTTTATCTTTCTTTTTATTAACCGTCACTCAGGTCCAGGCCGATGTGATTACGGAGAGCATAGCTATTGATGGTAAAACTAATCAAGCCGCAGCCAAATCACAGAAAAAAATCGACAAGGTTAGTGAGCGCACCAAAGTATTGTTAGATGAGTATCGAACCGTCTCGCATCAAGTTGAATCGCTTTTAGTTTATAACCAGCATTTACGTGATTTAATTCAGTCACAAGAACAAGAGATGGCTTCGATCAAAAAGCAATTAAAAGAAATTGAAGTCACGCAGCGCGAAATTGTTCCGTTGATGCTTCGAATGCTTGATAATTTGCAAAAATTTGTCAGCCTTGATTTGCCTTTTTTAACGGTCGAAAGAAATCAACGCGTGGCTGAATTGAAAAAAATTATGATTCGAGCCGATGTCACCAATGCGGAAAAATACCGCCGTATTTTAGAGGCTTATCAAATCGAAAATGAATACGGCAATACAATTGAGGCATACCGAACACACATTAGTTTAAATGGTCAAGATAGTGCTGTGGAGTGTCTTCGTTTAGGTCGAGTCTCATTGTATTATCAGCGTCTTGATGGTAGTGAAACCGGTTATTGGGATAAAGAATCGTCAAAATGGAAACAATTGGATTCAAGGTATGACAATGTGATTTTAGAAGGACTTAGAATTGCAAGAAAAGAAGCCGCGCCTAATTTATTAACCTTACCGATTCCGGCAGCGGAGGCAGGACAATGAGAAAATTAATACTGCTAATAGCCCTTTTAGTTACTCCTGCAATTCAAGCTGAACACCTTGCGCTCGACCAACTATTGGAAGATGTTAAAAATAACCAAGGGATTGAAGGTAAGCGAAATCAAGCGCGCGAAACTGAATTTATTTCTGAACAACTGAAACAGAAGCAACGGTTAAAAGAAGTCAAAGCCGAATTAAAAAAACAAGAAAGGATTAGTAAGAAACTAAAAAAACACTTGGAAGATAACGAAAAAGTGTTAACAGTTTTAGAGTCTGAATTACGTCAAAAAAGTGGTATTCTCGGTGAGCTTTTAGGGGTTGCCCGACAGGCCGCAGGTGATTTGCGAGTAGACTTTGAACACTCATTAGTTTCCTCACAATTTACCGGCCGTGGCCAGCAGTTAAGTGTTATAGCTGATAACAAAGCATTGCCAACGATTGATCAATTAGAACAGTTGTGGTTTTTGATGCAACAAGAAATGACCGAGTCAGGTAAGGTTGTGCATTTTAATACCGAGGTCTTATCGGCTGCAGGTGAGGCGAAGCCAAGTAAAGTTGTTCGTATCGGCGCTTTTAATGCGCTATCAGAAGGCCAGTATTTACGTTACTTACCGGAATCTGAACAATTAGTAGCTTTAGCGCGCCAGCCCGAGTCTCGTTATTTAGATTTGGCAAACGATTTTAATAGCGCACCAAAAGGCAATGCCGATCTGGGTATTGATCCGACTCGTGGTGTGATTTTAAGTATGCTGATACAAACACCCAATACCTTTGAGCGAATTGATCAGGGCGGCATTATCGGTTATATCATTCTGGTCTTGGGTGCAATTGGGTTTGTTTTTGCCCTGTATCGGTTGTTTGTATTAATACAAACAGGTCAGAAAATGACAGCTCAACTAATGAGTAATACGGCTGTGACCGATAACCCTTTAGGACGTGTCATCAAAGATGCGGAATCACACCATAGTCCTGATGTAGAAACACTGGAGTTAGTTTTGGATGAGGCGATTACTCGCGAAGTTCCTGTGTTAGAAAAGGGCTTAGGAATGATTAAATTACTAGCTGCTGTGGCACCTTTGTTAGGGTTGTTGGGAACGGTAACCGGTATGATTGAAACCTTCCAAAGTATTAGTTTGTTTGGTACCGGCGACCCCAAGCTTATGGCTAACGGGATTTCACAAGCATTGGTCACAACCATGTTAGGACTTTGTATTGCTATTCCGCTGTTATTTTTACACAGTCTATTAGCTTCTCGTAGTAAATCACTAATACAAATATTAGATGAGCAAACTGCTGGAATTATTAGTCGTCGTGCTGAAAAATAATGTTTTTTATTAGCGATCAATTTGCGGCGATAACGCAATTTCTAAATACCGGCGGCACTGTTTTATGGCTTATTTTATTAGTTTCTATAGGTCTTTGGTGCTTAATAGTTGAACGGTTAGTTTTTTTTAAACGCTCTTACCCATTGTTAAAAAAGCAGTGGGTAACGGATTGGAATGCTCGGTCTGATAAATCTTCACCGCGGGCTAAAACAATTCGTATTGCAGTTATTTCAGAAGCAAAATTGGAAATGGCTAAAACGACATTGATTATTAAAATGTTGATTGCCTTATGTCCATTAATGGGTTTATTAGGCACAGTGACAGGGATGATTCATGTTTTTGACATTATGGCGGTTACTGGCACAGGAAATGCCAGAGCAATGGCCTCAGGCGTTTCTCAGGCAACCATTCCAACCATGGCCGGCATGGTCGTGGCCATCGCCGGTTTGTATTTTAGCCGTTATATTGAAGACCGTACCGATGAAGAAACCCATCATCTGGCCGATTTATTAAAATTTCATTAAAGTATTAATTATGAGTCGACGTAAACACCGCTCTACCAGTGATCATAATTCTGATATAGACATGACCCCAATGTTGGATATTGTCTTCATTATGTTGATCTTTTTTATTGTTACCACTTCTTTTGTTAAAGAGTCTGGGGTTGATGTGAATCGACCAACAGCTAAAACCGCAGAACGAAAGGAGCAAGGTAATATTATTATCGCGATAAAGCCTAACGGTGCAATTTGGATTGATAAACGTGAAGTTGATGTTAGAGCGGTACGTGCTAATGTTGCAAGGCTCCATGCCGAAAATCCTTTAGGTGCGGTTATTATTACCGCTGATAAAGAAAGCAAAACCGACTCGTTAGTTAAAGTGATGGACCAGGTCCGTTTAGCCGGCATTATGAATGCTTCAATAGCCACTAATTCTGATAAATAATGAAGCAAACTCTTTCTATTATTGCCGCAGGGTTTGGTATTTCTATTGCCTTGTTTTGGTTAATGCAATTTATGATTAGTAATAACCAGCAAGGATTAGCTAAAGTTGCCAATCTTCAAATGACCGAATTTATTCGGCTGAAAAAAGACAGCAACTTAAATACCAAAGATCGTAGAATTCCTGAAAAGCCAAAACCGAATAAGCGGCCACCGCCACCTAAAATGAATATGCAGGCCAACCCCATTAAAAATATACAACCCAAAATGGAGGTTCCAGATCTTGATTTGCCATTGGAATTAACACATATGGGGATGAAAGGAGTGCAAATTGGTGTAGGCAATATCAGTACTAATGTGATTCCACTGGTGCGTATTGCGCCGCGTTATCCGATGCGCGCGGCTAATCGGCGTATCGAAGGGTGGGTGAAGGTGCAATTTACGATTACGAAAGAAGGCACGGTTACCGATGCGATTGTGGTTGATTCGGAACCGAAAAACACTTTTGACAGAGCAGCATTATCGGCTATTAAACGCTGGAAATTTAAAGCGAAAATAATAGAAGGTATGGCGTTTGAGCAGCGTGCAGAGCAACTCTTAGAATTTAAACTGACTAAATGATGAAACGTTTTTTATTGTTAATGGCACTGGGGTTCTTTTTTGTCTGTCAACCTACTTTGGCGGCTAAAAAAGCAGTGATCTCACCACGCTTATTTGAGAACCTGCAAAAGATTGAATTATTGATTGTCGATAAGGCCTATAAAGAAGCGCTAACCCAGTTGAATGGTTTAACTGAAGATATTAAAAAAGGCACTTATGAAGAAGCGGTGGTGCTGCGCTTGAAGGCTTCAGTTTATATTCAAAATGAACAATACCCCAAGGCGATTAAAATATTGTTGCAGTGTCAGAAACTAGACGTGCTGCCTGAAGATCAGGAACAACAATTATTAATTAATTTAGGTCAGCTTTATTTAGCGGAAGGGCATTATCAAAAGGCGATTGATTTAATCGAGCTCTGGCTTCAAGACAACCCGAATCCCTCGCCAGGAATTAATGCTTTAATCGGCAGTGCCTATGCCCAATTAAAACAGTATGCCAAAGCATTGGTTTATATCACAAAAGCGGTAAAGGCTTCTAAAGAGCCGGTTGAAGGTTGGCTACAATTAAAGCTTGCGCTTCATTATCAACTGCAACAATACCCGCAAGCGGCTCAGTTGTTGGAACAACTTGTTCGTTTATACCCGGATAAAAAAGTCTACTGGACTCAATTGTCAGGGGTCTATATCCAGCTTAAGGATTATAAAAAATCACTTTCTGTTAAGCACTTAGCTTATCAGCGTGGTTTAATCACCAAGAGTAAGGAAATAGTGAACATTGCGCATTTATTTTTGTTTAATCAGGCGCCTTATAAAGCCGCTCATTTATTAGAACAAGCGCTTAATAAAAAACAAGTTAAACAGACGGCAAAAAACTGGGAACTATTAGCTAATGCCTGGACACTGGCTCAAGAGTCTGAAAAGGCAATTGCCGCATTAGAAACCGCTTCTAAACTAGCCGATACCGGTAAGCTCTACAAACAGTTAGGACACAGTTATGTAGAAGGGGAACAGTGGCGAAAAGCTGCGACTGTTTTAACCAAAGCGCTTAAAAAAGGTGGCATTAAACGCAAAGGCGATACCTATATTTTATTAGGCATGAGTTATTTTGAATTAAAAGATTACCCTAAAGCGATTGAGACTTTTAAAAAAGCCAAACAACAAAAAAATAAGAAGTCGAAGAAAACGGCGCAGCAATGGATCGAGTATATCGCTAGTTTCCAACAATACTAATTTAAAAACCCTCGGATAGGACTGAGGTCCGCGTTGTAGTATATGAACAGCCCAGAGTGGGTCAGTTTTAAATTGGTGTTGACATTCAGTAGCCTAAAGTTGTTGTAGAAACAACATTCACGGCTAATCAATGGCATTCTTGTGTTATTTCCCCTATTTTCTAAAATAACGGACCTTATTTTCCTCACTGATCTTTACATCTTGTAAAATTGGTGTGTAAACAACATTTTTTTACGTCTAAACAACAACCGTTACAGGTAACCGAATGAAAATAACAAAAGCATTTATACCGCTGTTGTTAGTACCCGCCTCAGGTGTGATGGCCGAAAATAAGCCAACACACCAATTAGATGAGATGGTTATTACCACCAGTGGCGCACTATTTCCTGATACTACACTGGCTACACCCAGTTTTGAAATTGGTGTTAAGGATATTGAAAAAGTCAACATTGCCACCACGGAAGATATAGTCCGAATGGCACCGGGCCTACAAGTCCGTCGCCGTTTTATTGGCGATACCAACGGCATTGTCGCAACACGTGGCTCAACCAATATGCAAACTGCTCATACCATGATGTTTCTAGATGGCATTCCGCTCTCTAATTTAACGCAAACCAAATGGAATGGTGCGCCACGGTGGACTCAAGTTGCACCAAACTCAGTCGAGTCAGTCAAAATATTTTACGGCCCATTTTCAGCCCAGCACTCAGGCGGCTCATTTGGTAGTGTGATTGATATTAAATCCAAAATGCCGGAAGATTTTGAAATGCATATGGATGCGACAGGCTTCATGCAAGAATCTGATCGTTTTGGCCGCGATGAAACCTTGTGGGGCCATAAAGAATTTATCTCTGCCGGTGACCGTTTTGGAGACTTTGCTATCTCAGGTTTTTTTAACCACATAGAAAACCAGGGCCAACCACAAATGTGGGATGCACAAACATTAATTCCTGATGATGATGCTTCTTTAGTTGGTGAAACGGTAACACCAGTGACAGGCGCTCAGTATGGTCAGGACACTGCAGGACAAACGACCCTAATTACAGGCGACTCAGGTATTGAAGAAACAATAAATGATTTGTATTCTTTGAAAATGAGTTATGACCTGACTGAAAATTTGCGGGCCATGTTTAATATCAATTTTGAAGACTTTGAAAGAACAACCGGCATGGATGATTTGGGGGCCAGAAATTATATAAGACAAGCCGATGGTACACAGTATTGGGGAACAGGTAAAACTTGGGCAAGCCAAGATGGTTACGCATTTAAACCGACCAAACGTTCATGGGGTGCTAGTCGATACGCACCTTCTGAAAGCGTAAGACAAACTTTATCATATGGCTTTAATTTATCAGGTCAAATCAATGATGACTGGAGTATTGACACCTCAGCCAGCTATTTTGATGCCTTTAAAGATCTAAACTACAGATACGATAATAGTCCTTTAGATATTAACAATAATGGAGAGGGCGATATTGTTGATAAAGAAATGTGGTGGGCAACGTTTGATTTTAAATTAGCAACCGACCACCTTTTTGGAAACAAAGATCTGGGTTTTATGTGGGGTTATCAATATCACCAAGCTGACTTAAATACCATTACTTGGAATTCTGATAATATCGCAGCTAAAGAACAGAGTTCTATTAAACAAGATGCCGGTGGTGAAACTCAACTTCACAGCGGTTTTGCTCAACTGGATTACGACTTCTTAGGTGATTTTAATGTGATGGCAGGAGCGCGTTTTGACTACTGGGCTGCATCTGGTGGTCATGATGTTAAAAATGGCTGGGGCGGATATAATCGATCTTTTGACGACCGTGAACAAACACGGGTTTCACCCAAAGCCTCGATTTCATGGGCACCCAATGAATTTAGTGCCCGTTATTCATTCTCCAGAGCTTATCGCTTTGCTTTAGCCCAAGAACTTTATGAAAGTGTTTCTGCCGGTGCGAATAAGAGTGTAGCGGACCCATCGTTAGGGCCTGAAAATGGAAATTTTCATAACTTAACCTTAGCGTATGAAATTCCTCAAGGATTAGTCAGTGTGGATTTCTTCTACAACACCATTGAAGATGAAATTATGAATACCAGAAAGCTTGTTGATGGACAAAATCTTTCAACCTTTTTAGGGATTGATAAAACCGAAACTATCGGTGTTCAAATGGTTTATAAACAAGATA
>CAZEVO010000019.1:0-39682 GCA_964515235.1 uncultured Methylococcaceae bacterium
CAACAGGATACACCGCTATCTTTTTAACTCATACACCAGAAATGACTATAGCTCCGTAACATTTGTGTTAATTGTGTACTCAACTGTGTTAAATCAAAACCTAATGGAAGAATCTCATCACCTATCGTACGTAATAATTCACGCTGTGATGAATTTACAAACCACCAGGAGTTCAACATAACTACTGTTAATATCAACATCAAACAAGGAATCAACACAAATTGGCTATACAATGAAATTGATTGTTTTTTCATACAAATTGAAGCTCTAACTCATCTCGAAAATAAACAACTTAACCTCAATCACAATTGCTGAAACACTATGAAGAAACCGTTTTCCATAGAATTCATGAATCAGTGACTACTAGACTAAAGGTAAAATATTTTCTGTTATATACAACTATTTTTTATCCAAAAACGAAATAAAAACTGGTAGTCAGAGATAAGCACAGGATAGTACTCAACACTTATCAAGCGTAGCGCCAAAGGATGTTTTTATTGCATCTGAAACAACGTCTTGTTTTTGGAGGTAGTATTACGAAATCAGCATCAAGATTACAACGATATAGCGTGCTGATTTCGTTCTCAGAGTCAATCAGGGCTATATTGACCTGCAATTTTGTTGTTTGTTCTGACTCGAATGCACAAAACAAGATTTCACAAGAATGTAATTCGTTTGCGCCTTATTCTATCGAACTTTAAAATAGCCCAGGCCTTAAAGTTGACTAAAGACCTCACACTGATGAAAATCTTTGTCTATACACTAAACATCTGTAGTTTTAAGAAGAAGGTGACCCGAATAGATAACCTTTGAACGACTTTCATTTAAAAGTCTAATCTATAATCTTTCATTATTGTTAACAGTTACAAGACATGTAACCTTTTTTTGGTCGGGGCGAAAGGATTTGAACCTTCGACCCCCACAACCCCATTGTGGTGCGCTACCAAGCTGCGCTACGCCCCGACGATATCAAAAAACTTATTTAAGTAATACCAGCACTTCTTCTAATTCCCCTCGCATTTGCTGGATTAATTGTTTCGTCACATTACTATCAACTCGATTATTGTCACTTTCCAAATGACTTCTTGCACCACTGATCGTATAACCGTGCTCATATAGTAAAGAACGAATCTGACGAATAATCAACACATCATGGCGCTGATAGTAACGTCTGTTACCTCGCCTTTTAACCGGTTCTAACTGGGTAAATTCTTGTTCCCAGTACCGCAGAACATGTGGCTTAACATCACAAAGATCGCTTACTTCACCAATGGTAAAATAGCGTTTAGCCGGAATTTCCGGCAATTGATTATTATTACTTGGTTCCAGCATATGCTTCCACCCGAGCTTTTAATTTCATACCTGAGCGGAATGTTACCACACGACGTGCTGAAATAGGAATTTCTTCCCCTGTTTTAGGGTTTCTACCTGGACGACTACTTTTGTCTTTTAACTCAAACTTGCCAAAACCGGAGATTTTTACTTGTTCTCCGACCTCTAAAGAAGATTTAATCTCTTCAAAGAACAACTCAACAATTTCTTTTGCTTCACGCTTATTTAACCCCATTTCATCAAATAAACCTTCTGCAAAATCTGCTTTTGTGATCGCCATAATCTTTTAATCCCTCAGCTTTGCATTCAAATTCAATGCTAATTGACTCAAAACTAACGCCATCAAGCCATCAATTTCTGTATCTGTCATCGTTTGCGTCAAATTCTGAATAAAAAACCCTAAACCTATACTCTTTTTGCCGACTTCAACCCCTTCACCGCTGTAAATATCAAAAACAATGACCTCTCTAATCGCTTCTTCGTCAAAGCTATTAATTTCAGCTAAAATCTGGCTCACCGGCATATTTTCATCTACAATCAGCGCTAAATCACGTCGAACGGATGGAAACTTCGATAATGGAGCAAATTTAGGTACCTCCCTATTTAATACAAACTTCTGCTTTAATTCAAATAAGAATACAGAAGTATCAAAACCATATTGTTTTTCTAATGTTGGATGCAATACGCCTAACCAACCAATATGCTCTCCCGTATTCGTCTGAATTGCTGCAGTTTGCCCAGGATGTAACGCGGGGTGTTCTTGCGCGACAAACTCTACCGCTAAACCATTTAATGAAAAAATGGCTTCTAAATCGGCCTTAACATCATAAAAATCAACTTTTTTCGACCCCTCAGACCACTGCTCCGGTAATTGTGAACCTAATACTAGGCCCGCCAACATATTTTCCTGTGAAATATCACTATCACCAGATTTGAAACACAAACCCCCTTCAAATAAACGTACCCGGCTATGTTGTCGACTCACATTTCGATACGCTGCATTCAATAAACCACACCAAATCGTCGTTCGCATGACCGATAATTCAGAGGAGATCGGATTCTTCAGAGCAATAACCGTCTCATCGGGTGCCACTGCTTGTTGGTCTGCTGCGTCAACAAAGCTATATGTAATCGCCTCCTGGTAACCGCGGTCAACCAACAAATCTTTAATGCGATCAACACCTAAAATTGCTTCTGGCACAGATGATAACTGAGCATGCATTAATAAACTTTGTTGCGGTAAATTATTGTAACCATAGATACGCCCCAGTTCTTCAATAAGATCTGCTTCTATCGCAATATCAAAACGAAAACCCGGCGGTGTCATTAGCCAACCATTTTCTTGACGCTCTACAGTCATTCCTAACCGATGAAAAACATCCTCAACTGTTTCCGGAACCATCGTTACACCCAACACCTTCGCAATACGCTCTTCACGCAATAAGACTGGTGGTCGTTTAGGTAAAAACATTTCATCTACTATTTCAGTAATGGGACCTGCGCATCCTCCAGCTATATCAATAATCATTTGACTAGCCCGCTCTATCGCCCGACGCTGAATAAACGGATCCACTCCTCGTTCAAAACGGTGCGATGAATCAGTATGTAACCCTAAGTCACGTGCTTTACCCATCATCATCTCAGGAGTAAAAAAAGCACACTCCAGAAAAATATCAACAGTATCGTCACTTACAGCCGAGTCCTTACCTCCCATAACACCAGCTAAAGCAACTGGACCTTTTTGATCTGCAATGACTAAAACATCATCACTCAAAGTGACTGACTGATCATTTAATAACGCTATTTCTTCATCCTGATTGGCATAACGAATCACAATGTCACCCGACAACTGGGCTGCATCAAAAGCATGTAATGGTTGACCTAACTCCAATAAAATATAATTAGTAATATCAACTAAGGGCCCAAGACTCCTATGTCCGGAGCGGCGTAATCGTTCTTGCATCCATAGTGGCGTTTGCGCGCCAACATTAACACCCTTAATTAAACGCCCCAAATAACGCGAACAAAGCGCTGGGTCATTAACGCTAACACCTAAGGTCTCATCATGCTCAACGACAACGGCTTCCTGCTCAACAGGTTGCCAGTCTAGTTTATTTAATAGTGCAACTTCACGCCGTACACCCTCAATACTTAAACAATCTGCTCGGTTTGGCGTTAAATCTAATTCTATTAACGTATCGTCAAGTGCCAAATAGTCACGAATATCAGTTCCAACGGGAGCATCAGATGGTAAAACCATCAGCCCTTCAGCAGTTTCTGCTATCCCTAATTCCTGCTCCGAACAGAGCATACCTAAAGATAACTCACCCCGAAGTTTTGATTTCTTAATTTTAAATCCACCCGGCAATATAGCACCAACCAAAGCTGCTGGCACACATAGGCCTATACCAACGTTGTTTGCTCCGCAAACAATTTGCAGTGGCTCATCGACACCAACATCAACTGAGCAGACTTTTAATTTATCTGCATTACTATGCGGCTCCAATGCAATGACTTTACCCACAACTACACCAGAAAAATCTGCTGCAGCTGGTGTTACAGAATCGACTTCTAGACCCGCCATGGTCAACTGTTCAACCAAGGCTTCTGTCGTAAGATCGGGGTTAACTTGCTCTCTTAACCAGACTTCACTAAAACGCATGCTTCAATCGTCCCCAATCAATTAAATTGTTCAAGAAATTTTAGGTCGTTTTCAAAAAACAACCGTAAATCATTAATGCCATAACGTAACATGGCTAATCGTTCGACACCCATACCAAAAGCTAATCCGGTAAATTGATCGGAATCGATTTCAACAGATTTAAAGACCGCAGGATGGATCATTCCACAGCCCATGACCTCAAGCCACCCCGTATGGCTACACACTCGACAGCCAATGCCATCGCACATAACGCATTCAATATCAACTTCTGCTGATGGTTCGGTAAATGGAAAGTATGAAGGTCTAAATCGAACCTGAATATCTTTCTCAAAAAAAGCCCTTAAGAATTCAAACACAACCCCTTTAAGATCGGCGAAACTGACATCCGTATCTACGACAAACCCCTCAACCTGATGAAACATCGGGGTATGGGTAATATCTGAATCACAACGATAAACGCGTCCCGGAGCAATGACTTTCAAAGGCGGCGCCCCTTCCTCCATAACTCTGACTTGAACTGGCGATGTATGGGTTCTTAAAACGGTATGCGGGTCAAAATAAAAAGTATCATGCATTGCCCGCGCCGGATGGTGTTCGGGAATATTTAAAGCCTCAAAATTATGATAATCATCTTCGATTTCAGGCCCTTCAACCACGGTAAAACCGACGCCTTTAAAAATTTCCGTTATCCTTCTGAGGGTAATCGTAACGGGATGAATACCGCCCACCGATTGACAACGCCCAGGTAAACTCACATCAATCTTTTCTTGATTAAGTCGTTCGGCTAACTGAGCTGATTGCAATGCCTCTTTACGTAATTCCAAAGCAGTTTGAAACTGTTCTTTAGAATGGTTAATCGCGGCCCCAACGATAGGACGCTGTTCAGCATCCAACTTACCCAATGCCTTCATTTGCTGAGTAAATTCGCCTTTTTTACCTAAATATCGAACTCGAATCTGATCCAGTTCATTTAAGTCCTGCGCGCCTGAAACCAAGACTAATGCCTCGGCTAAGATTTCTTCTCGGGTCACTGACACACCCTGCTCCCCAATAAATTATATGGTAAGGAAATAGCCTTTTTGATCATTAAAAGCACCTATTCCTAAAATTTAAAATAGGTGCTTTTAGTGTATTACTATAAGTTTTCCTGTGCTAGTTTTGCTAGTTCAGCAAAAGTCTCACTGTCATGTACGGCGATGTCTGCCAATGCCTTACGGTCAATCGCGACATTTGCTTTGCTTAACCCATTCATGAAACGACTGTAAGACAATCCACATTCACGTGCTGCCGCATTAATACGAACAATCCAAAGTGCTCTGAATTGACGTTTACGCTGTTTACGATCTCGGTATGCATATTGACCTGCTTTAATAACCGCCTGCTTCGCAACGCGATAAACCCGACTCCGCGCACCATAATAACCTTTCGCTTGCTTTAATATCTTTTTGTGTCTTGCTCTCGCTGTGACACCTCTTTTTACTCTTGCCATAACCTAATCCTATTTCCTAAAAATCAACTATAAGGCATCATGCGCGCTGCACTGCGCACATCTGATGCATGAAGGGTTGCTACTTTACGCAACTGTCTTTTCCGCTTCGTGCTTTTTTTAGTCAGGATATGACGTCGATGTGATTGACCACATTTGAAACCACCTGAGCCCGTACGTTTAAAACGCTTTGACGCTCCTCGGTTCGTTTTTATTTTTGGCATTTGTTTTTACTCCAACTTTTAAAGTTTAAATTAATTAATCCCTGTATCTGTCTCCAGGTAGGCAAAATGCATGGCCCGACTGGAGTTTTAATCACCTTAAATGATTAATACCGACAGATCCTCTGTCGATAGACTATGGTGTGAACCATAGTTTAACGCTCACACCTAGATAGCGAGCGCTTTATGCTATTTCTTTTTCAAAGCAGACATCACCATAACCATTTGCCGACCTTCCATTTTAGGAAACTGTTCGACTTCTGCTAATGCTGTCAAATCTTTTTCTAATCGCTTGAGCAACTTCATACCAATTTCACGATGCGCCATTTCTCGACCTCTAAAACGTACGGTAATTTTGGTTTTATTCCCTTCATTTAAGAATTTAGTCAAACTTCTAAGTTTAACTTGGTAATCGCCTTCTTCAGTTCCCGGTCGAAATTTAATTTCCTTAACTTGAATCTGTTTTTGCTTTTTCTTTGCCGCTTGCTGTTTTTTGTTAAGTTCGAATTGGAACTTCCCAAAATCCATAATCCGACATACCGGAGGATCCGCATTGGGAGAAATCTCAACTAAATCTAAGCCGGCTATTGACGCGAGTTCCTTCGCTTCGGCCAAACTAACAACACCCGCCTGTTCTCCATCCGCCCCTATTAATCTAATACGACGCGCCGTAATTTCATTATTCAGTCGTTCAGTCTTTTTTGCAGCGATACCCTTATCCTCCTAAATTCTTACTTTTTATAATCAATTTCTTGTTGAATCCTGTCAAAAAATTCATTGACAGAAAAACGACCTAGGTCTTCTCCACTCTGAGTCCTTACTGTGACTTGCTGAGTCTCTAATTCTTTATCACCTATAATTACAAGATAGGGGACTCTCTGCATGGAGTGCTCGCGAATTTTAAAGCCTATCTTCTCATTTCTCAAGTCAATTTTAACCCTAACACCTTGTTTTTTCAGAGTTTGCTCAACTTTTTGGGCAAATTCATCATGTCGGCCTGCAATATTAAGGACAACCACTTGAACTGGTGCTAACCAAATCGGCAGTGTTCCAGCATGTTGCTCAATCAAAATACCAATAAATCGCTCCAGCGAACCTAAGATAGCACGGTGTAACATAACCGGCACTTGCTTACTCCCGTCTTCCGCGACATAGGTAGCCCCTAGGCGTCCAGGCATTGAAAAATCAACCTGAATAGTTCCACACTGCCAAACCCGACCAAGACAATCTTTTAGCGAAAACTCAATTTTAGGACCATAAAAGGCACCTTCTCCAGGTTGTAATTCCCAGTCTAACTGTTTATTGTTCAGTGCTAGTTCCAAAGCTTGTTCAGATTTATCCCACACCGCATCATCACCGACCCTATTTTCCGGCCGAGTCGACAATTTAACCAATACTTCATCAAAACCAAAATCGTTATAAACCGAAAACAACAAATCTATAAATTCTGAAACCTCAGTTTGAATCTGATCTTCTGTACAAAAGATATGCGCATCATCCTGAACAAAATTTCGAACCCGCATTAATCCATGCAATGTCCCAGAAGGCTCATTCCGGTGACACGAACCAAACTCAGCCATTCTGATTGGTAAATCACGATAGCTTTTTAGTCCTTGGTTATAAATCTGGACATGACACGGACAATTCATCGGCTTAACGGCATAATCACGATTTTCCGAATGGGTGGTGAAAATCATGTCTCCAAACTTATCCCAATGACCAGACTTCTCCCAAAGTGAACGATCAACAACTTGAGGAGTTTTCACTTCACCATATCCGTGATCCCGTAACCTTTCACGAATATACTGCTCAACAGCCTGATATACAATCCATCCACTCTCATGCCAAAACACCATGCCCGGTGCTTCTTCTTGTGAATGAAATAGATCTAATTGTTTCCCTAAACGACGATGATCTCGTTTTTCCGCTTCCTGCAATCGATGTAAATAACCTTTCAGTGCTTTTTTATCAGACCATGCTGTTCCATATATTCGTTGCAACATTTCATTATCTGAATTTCCTCGCCAATAAGCACCGGCAATTTTCATTAGCTTAAAAGCCTTTAATTTACCAGTACTCGGAACATGTGGGCCTCGACATAAATCGGTAAAATCACCTTGCGTATAAAGCGATAAATCCTCATTAGCAGGGATACTCTCAATAATTTCAGCCTTATAATCCTCTGCAATACTTCGGAAAAAAGTCACTGCATCATCTCTAGACTTAATATCACGTGTGACCGGATAGTCTTCAGAAACCAATTCAGCCATCTTTTTTTCTATTTTCAGTAAATCTTCAGGAGTAAAGGGACGCTCAAAAGAAAAGTCATAATAAAAACCATTTTCGATAACTGGGCCAATGGTCACCTGCGCACTTGGAAATAACTGCTTAACTGCCTGCGCCAATAAATGCGCTGTTGAATGGCGTATAACTTCAACACCCTCATCATCTTTAGCAGTAATAAGTTGCACGCTTGCATCGCGCTCTATTACTGTCGCAGCATCAACAAGATCCCCGTCAACCTTACCGGCTAGCGTTGCCTTAGCCAACCCACTCCCAATCGACTGTGCTACCTCCATAACGGTAACTGCCCCATCAAAAGGACGCTTCGAACCATCAGGCAAAGTTATAACTGGCATATTGCTTAAAATACTCTCTTAATTCTTTAATAAAAAAAGCACCGCAAAGCGATGCTTTCAAAAGTTCTGGTAGGCACGAGTGGATTCGAACCACCGACCCCCACCATGTCAAGGTGGTGCTCTAACCAACTGAGCTACGCGCCTAAATTCTCATGCTGAATTTAACCCATGACTTTAACAAATTATCACCTAAGACGCAATATCAAATCAGCAAACCCTTATTTAAGGTTTCAATCTGATCTCGAACTCTCGCGGCCTCTTCAAATTCAAGATTTTTGGCAAAATGGTACATTTCATCCTCTAATTTCTTTATTTTTCGGCTAATTTCTTGCGGAGTGTAGTTCTTCACTCCTGGATCAAGATCAGTATCGGTAGTTAATCTCTTACCATTTACCGCACCAGAACCCGGTATAGACAATTCTAGAATATCTGTCACTGACTTATAAATTGACTGCGGACGAATACCATGCACAACATTATATTTTTCTTGCTTTTCACGTCGCCGCTCAGTTTCATCAATCGCTTGTTGCATTGAGCGGGTAACTTTGTCACCGTAAAGAATAGCCTGACCATTCACATTTCTAGCAGCACGGCCAATAGTCTGAATCAATGATGTAATCGACCGTAAAAAGCCTTCTTTATCAGCATCTAAAATAGCAACCAACGAGACCTCTGGGAGATCCAACCCCTCTCTTAATAAGTTAATACCAACCAAAACATCAAACTTACCTAACCGTAAATCTTGAATAATTTCAACTCGCTCTACAGTATCTACATCAGAGTGCAAATATCGCACCCTCACTCCATGCTCCTGTAAATAGTCGGTTAAATCTTCCGACATGCGCTTAGTCAAGGTCGTTACTAAAACTCGCTCTCCCTTTGTTGCGCGCTTATTTATTTCAGACAAAACATCGTCAACCTGTGTGGTGGCGGGTCGCACTTCAACAATAGGGTCTAATAAACCAGTAGGCCGCACTACCTGCTCCACTACATTGCCAGAATATTCATACTCATAGGGTCCCGGGGTTGCCGAAACATAAATCTTTTGTGAAGATCGTAATTCAAACTCTTCAAACTTTAACGGCCTATTATCTAAAGCAGAGGGTAAGCGAAACCCATACTCAACCAATGTTTCTTTACGTGACCGATCCCCTCTATACATTGCGCCTAATTGCGGAATTGTTACATGGCTCTCATCAACAACCACCAAAGCATTTTTCGGCAAATAATCAAACATCGTAGGAGGTGATTCACCATCTTCCCGACCCGATAAATACCGCGAATAATTCTCAATACCAGAGCAATAACCTACCTCCAAGATCATTTCAATATCAAATAGCGTTCGTTGCTCCAGTCGCTGCGCCTCAACTAACTTATTAAGTGATCGCAATTGCTCTAATCGTATCTTTAATTCCTCTTTAATCTTCCCTACCGCGGTGAGCAATGTTTGCCGGGGTGTAACATAATGATTCCTTGGATAAACCGTATAACGTGCTACCCGCGACAGAATCTCACCCGTTAATGGGTCAAATAATGAAATACGTTCAATTTCATCATCAAACAATTCAATGCGTAACGCATCTTGCTCTGATTCGGCCGGAAAAATATCAATCACATCCCCTCGCACACGATATGTTGCCCGACGCAGTTCAACATCATTGCGAGTGTATTGCATTTCTGTCAATCGACGGACAATATCTCTCTGCTTAACCATATCCCCACGAACTAAATGCAAAACCATCTTAAAATATGATTCCGGCTCTCCTAGTCCATAAATCGCTGATACCGTAGCAACCACAATAGTATCTGTACGCTCAATTAATGCTTTTGTTGCTGATAAACGCATTTGCTCAATATGCTCATTCAATGAAGCATCTTTATCGATAAAAGTATCTGATGCCGGCACATACGCTTCTGGCTGATAGTAATCGTAATAAGACACAAAGTACTCAACACTGTTATTCGGGAAAAACTCCTTCATCTCGCCATATAATTGCGCTGCCAGAGTTTTATTCGGTGCCAAAACCATAGTGACGCGTTGCGTTTCCTGAATGACATTAGCTATAGTGAAGGTCTTACCCGAACCAGTCACGCCTAACAACGATTGATGCACTTCGCCGTTTGACAAACCCGCTATTAAGGCTTTAATTGCTTCTGGCTGATCACCGGCTGGTTCGAAGCGACTGTGAATTTTGAATGCCTTTTTCATCTGAAAAAACACCTTTTAACTATATTAATTAAATTAGGATTCTAGCAAGTGTTACAACTTAGCGTATAATTGATTAGTTTAAACTAAGTAATACTATAGACTTTATGAATATTACTCTTTCTGATCGTGTCAACGCGGTTAAACCATCGCCCACATTAGCTATTACAGCTCGTGCTGCTCAACTTCGCTCCAGCGGAAAAGATATTATTAGTTTGGGCGCTGGCGAGCCAGATTTTGATACCCCAGAACATATCAAAAAAGCAGCCATCAAAGCTCTGGCCGAAGGCTTTACAAAATATACGCCGGTTGATGGAACACCATCACTTAAAAGCGCAATCATTAAAAAATTTGAAACTGATAACGGATTACATTACGACAATAATCAGATTTTAGTCTCTTGCGGTGGAAAACAAAGTTTTTTCAATCTCACCCAAGCCCTTCTGAACCCCGGCGATGAAGTTATTATTTTAGGGCCTTATTGGGTATCATATCCAGATATGGTTTTATTAGCTCAGGGCAAACCAGTAATCATCACCGCCACACAAGACCAAAAATTCAAAATAAGCCCCGACCAATTGCGTGCAGCACTTACCCACAAAACCCGCTTATTTGTCATCAATAGTCCCTCGAATCCAACCGGCGTCACCTATTCACTAGACGAGCTCAAAGCCTTAGCCGAGGTTCTAAATGACTTCCCTAATGTTATTATTGCCACCGATGATATGTACGAGCATATCACCTGGGAAAAAGGTCGTTTTGTCAATATTCTCAATGCAGCACCTGAACTATACAACCGTACCGTTGTACTTAACGGTGTTTCTAAGGCTTATTCTATGACCGGTTGGCGCATTGGTTATGCTGGAGGCCCCCAAGAAATAATTCAGGCCATGAAAAAAATCCAGTCTCAAAGCACCTCCAATCCTACGTCTATTTCTCAAGTGGCAGCTGAAGCAGCCATTTCAGGAAACCAAGACTGTATGCAAACACGGTTATTTGAATTCAAAAAACGCCATGATTATGTTGTCAAAAAACTCAACCAAATCCCCGGAATAGACTGTCTACCAACCGATGGCACTTTCTATGTCTTCCCTGATGTTAGCGAAGCTATTGCGCGCTTAGCCCACATCGACAATGATATCGAATTTGCAGAGCACCTTATTATGGATGCCGGTGTCGCCGTGGTTCCAGGATCTGCCTTTGGCTGTTCTGATCACATCAGAATTTCTATCGCCACAAGCATGGAGAATCTTGAGAACGCTATTAAAAGAATAGGCCTTGCACTTTAAAAGCAATGTATCGAACGAAAGCCCCGATTAATCGCCTTTTTTATGGCTTTTTAATCGGGCAATGGAGCACACCGAAAAGTCTTGACCAATCTTCGAGACCTGGCTTTCAACACCATAAACACAAGCAATATTTTGCGCACTTAAGACAGTCTCCGGCGACCCTTCTGAAAACAATTCTCCATCATTAAGCAAATAAATTCGATCGCAAAATCGCGCAGCTAAACTCAGATCATGCAAAACTACGACTGCTGCCTTCTCTCCTTCCGCATGTCCACGAAGTAACTCCATAACATGTAACTGGTGATAAGGATCTAATGTCGCAACCGGCTCATCGGCAAAAATCACTTCGGGTTCACCTGCAAGCACTCGAGCCATCATCACTAAGGCTTGCTCACCTCCCGATAAGGTCGTCACAATACGGTGACGGTAGCTTAACGTTTCTGTTAACTGCATGGCCTTGACCACTTTCGCTTGATCATGATGACTGGGTTTCTGCCACCACTGTTGAAAAGGGAGACGCCCAAGGGCAATCATTTTTTCAACCTCTATCGGCCAATATGCTTTTGCACCTTGCACTAAATAGCTCATTTTTTGTGCACGCTCACGCACAGATAATGCAGAAACAGACTCTAAAGAACCTGAGACAACCATCGAAACACAGCCTTTAGAAGGCGCTTCAACACCACTAAGAAGTCTTAATAAGGTGCTTTTACCTGCGCCATTAGGACCGATCAGACCGACCAACTCACCTTGATTCACAGCAATATTCACCTCATTTAATAACGTTACATCCTTAGCAACATTAAAAGTCAGTTGTTGTCCTGTTAAAATTAATGATTGATCAGACAAAATGGTTTTCAACTCCAAAGGTTGCGGTTTTTTAGAATTAAATACAAGAAGAATGGCCCTCCCACTAATGAAGTTATAACTCCTAACTTCAACTCACCACCACTGGATAAGACCTGAACAACAATATCAGATAATAATAGTAATACAGCACCTCCTAAAGCACTGACATTAAGTAAGCGCTGCGGGTCATAACCAACTAACGGTCTCAATAAATGCGGTATCACCAAACCAATAAAACCAATATTGCCACAAACAGAAACTGCCGCACCCACACAAGCTACCACACCCACAACCAAGCGCCACCGTAACACTCTTACATTAAACCCCAATGAGTTAGCAGTCTCTTCACCCAGTGTCATAGCATTCAAAAATCGCCCACAACTAAGAATAAGCACCCACCCCAACAGAGTAAAGGGCACAATAATCAGAATATCGCCCACGCTACGATTAGCAACAGAGCCTAATAACCAAAAAATAATTTCCTGCATAGCATACGGATTGGGTGCAAAATTAAGCGCCATGGCCATTAACGCACCAGCAATCGTATTAATAGCAATACCTGCCAAAATCAAAGTCACTGTAGATCCCGAACGCCCCGCTAATAAAAAAACCAGAACCACCGAAACTAAGGCGCCCAGCAACCCCGCCAAAGGTAATGCAAACCAAACCGATTGTGTAAAACCAAAATAAAACACCAAAACTGCACCCAATGCAGCACAATTAGAAACCCCAATTATCCCAGATTCAGCCAAGGGATTTCGCAATAGCCCCTGCAATGCTGCCCCAGAAATCCCCAGCGTTGCCCCCACCAATAATGCCAAAATGGCTCGCGGCAAACGGATTTCAAAAAAAATCAACGAATCAAGACTCACCTTATTTTCGATAATAGCCGACCAAATATTCAGCCATTGCAAGGACACAGGACCGACTAATAAATGGGTAAAAAAACTACCGATCATTACCACTAATAAACCAATTAAAACACCGTAATAACTATGGCTTACTATCATGATAACTCTCAGAAAGATAATTAATGCCTTCCACCACCATGGGTCCTGCACAAGCTCTAAGCCGATAAGGAATAAATTGACGCTGCTTACTTAAAAGCATTTTATCAAGCACAGGATGGTTGATATATTGACTGGCCAAGGCCTTTGAATCATTCATAGGATTGTCAATAAATAAGAATTCCGGCTGCGCTGCAACCACTTGCTCCAAAGTTATTTGCTCAAACCCAACAACCCCCATATCAACAGCAAGATTATGAAAACCAGCCACATTAAGCATTACGTTCTCCAAAGTACCAGAACCCATTGTATAACCATTAGGAGAATAAATAAGCGCCGTCTTTTTAACCCTAGCCTGCTGTAGATTAAGGCTCGTCAATTGCCGGTTCATTTTTTCTACGACTTTTTCTGCACGATCTAAGGATCCAATCCACTGACCAAAGGTTAACAATAAATCTCGAATCCCCGCTATCGAAACAGGTAGCCCAATTAATTTAACCGGATACCCTAATTGTTTCAAAATATGAACACTGTCTTGAGAGGCAAAAGTACTGCCTACAATCAAATCAGGATTGAAAGATAACACTTCTTCAACGCGACCCTTAGTTAATAAAAAGCCACTGGACTCAGCAGCCATATATGATAAATGAGGGTCCTTAGCTCCCTGAGTTAAAGCGGCTATGTGTTGGCGAGGGGCCAACATTAACAATAGCTGATCTGTACATAAGCTCAGTGAAACAATTCTCTGTGGCATAGGCTCTTGCGCAAAGCAACTCGTCAAACTCAGTAGCAAGACCAATAGCCATTTCATTAAAGTAACTACCCTCACTGTAAATCAGCACCCGAAATAGTAAGCATTTTCTACCCTAAAAAAGCTGGCTACAGTGAGTTAAAAAACAACAGCCCTATCGGTTATTCAAATATGTTTCAAATGCATTCCTCAATTCTGGATGCACCAAACCGTATTCAACATTTGCAATGAGAAAGCCCAGCTTAGAACCACAATCATAACGCTTCCCTTCAAACTCAAATGCACTCACCGACTCATCTTCCAGTAACTTAGCAATTGCGTCAGTCAACTGTATTTCGCCACCAGCACCCTTCGTTAGCCCCGATAGCTTTTCGAAAATAGTCGGAGTAAAAAGGTAACGCCCAACAACTGCTAAATTTGAGGGAGCATCTTCAGGAAGTGGTTTCTCAACGATATACTCAATTGCACTAACACTCGTGCTTGCTGACGCAACCTCTACAATCCCATAACTCTGAGTGTCTTCAGGCGCTATCCGCTCAACACCAATAATACTATTGTGCTGCTGGTCAAATTGCTCAACCATTTGCCGCAGGCACCCACGAGTACCATCAGCGATTAAATCATCCGGCAAAATAACTGCAAAAGGCTCAACACCGATAACAGATTGCGCACATTGAACCGCATGCCCTAAACCCAAAGCCTCAGACTGCCTGATAAAAATACAGGAAACATGATCGGGTAAAATACGAGCCAATTCTGCTAAAGCATCTGTTTTACCTTTATCCGATAATTCCCGCTCCAACTCATAAGCCTTATCAAAATGATCATCAATAGAGCGTTTATTTCTACCGGTAATGAAAATCATAGTATCAATCCCTGCAGCAACCGCTTCTTCAACTGCATATTGAATCAGCGGCTTATCAACGATGGGTAACATTTCTTTCGGACTGACCTTGGTAACCGGTAAAAACCGCGTTCCTAGCCCTGCAACAGGAAAAACTGCTTTGGTAATCTTATTTTTCATTGACCTATAAACCTTTTTTATAAATCATCAAGGACAAATAATGTAACTTAAACAAACAAATTACCCCTTAATAGTTAGGGTTGTCGCCTCACCCTCTGATGATAAAGCACCAATATAACTTGTTGAAAGCCAATCACCTCTTGCCTTGATTTAGTAAGGAGACTTATCTCGGATAGAAATTTCTTGTACTTAATTTAAGCATAAAATTATTTAGTCACAATAGCCCACATATTGTCATTTAATGGGAAATTATCTAACCTTGTCATTTTCAAACCTGCATTCAATAAAATTACCTTTAGTGTTTCCGGAGTAAAGTAATTCACATGGTCTGGATATCTAAAACCACACCATCTTTTTTGCCTTACCTTTCTGTTTATTGAATCAAAATTAGGGACTTTAATTATTATTACTCCCTGTTTATTTAGTTTTAATTTACATTCTGATAATAATTTTAGTGGGTGTAATTCATGCTCCAGAAAAGAACATAAGATAATTAAATCAACCGTGTTATCTGAAATTTCTTTTAAACCATCAATTGCTGTTTCATGAAGACAAAAACCACCTACTCGTTTCAGGTTTAAATTCGCCTGTTCCGATTGAACCTGAGATAACTCGATACCGATCGGTTGCATTTCAATGTCATGGTTATTCTGATGTTCTTTTATAATTTTTTGTAGCTTGTCTCCCGTTCCACAACCTACATCAACAACAGTTAATTCTTTGCCATCAGTTGTGTTCATCAAGATTTTTAGCTGTTCTGCCGATTCAGTTTCTATTCTTTCTTTTTTTCTAATAAATTTCCTAACTTTTTTTATCAGGCTACTGAACACTGACAAAACCGGTTCTTTTGCCTTTCTTCTTCTTTTTTCCTCAGTGAATCTTTTTTCCCAAGCTAATTCATCTATCAGTTGTGCATAATCAGGTGGGTTTTGTAAATAAACCATACCTGTATCCAAACACTCCACTATTTTCCATTCACCTCTTGAATAAAGGGATTCTTTTGTTTCACTCTGCTTTTCTGTAATTGGGTTTAATCTTGGCGACATAATCGTTTTATTAAATTTTATTAAACTGTTCTGAACTGTCAGGCATTTTTTAAATTACAAAACCCTTTTACTTCATCAAACAGAGACAAATGATTCGGTTCATTATAATGAATATGAAGAAACACTACTACCGACACATCAAATTACCTACCGCTCCACGGTAACTGACTGATAGGCTGAACTGATTTTTTCACCTGAGTGCTGGCTTAAATAATCAATAACAATTGACCAGATCGGCAACCCTTTTGATTGCTGCTGGGTAGTTGCCCAGCCTGCGACACTATAACGCTTATTTGACTCAATCAACTCCCCCGAGTCTAAGCGCATTTCACTAATTCTCTGCCCCTGTCTTCTTGCAGGATGACAACAATATCGCATACCTGTTACCCGCACCATATCACCGCCTTGCTGGTAATAAGGGTCAGGATTAAATAAGTTATCACAAACATCTTCCAATAAAACCTTTAATTGCTCCCCTGTTAAAATTGTCTGATAGGTCTCCGGATAAGTAATAGCAGTCTGATTAAAAACATCCTCAACGGTAATAACGTCTCCCGGCAATAGTGAACTCCCCCATCTAAACCCCGGTGATAAAACAATCTGACAATCTGTCGCTTCTTGTAGAGCCGATAAAATAAGCTGATCAAACGGCCCACCAAAGCTATCGCGGCGGTAAAATAATCTTCCAATTTGCGCCAGAGGTTCTCTCAACTGTTGCAAATAAGGCGCTCTAACTTGTTTAATATATGTCGTCATCTGCTGATCAGCTGCCAATATATTTGAAAAAACAGGTACTAACCGATAACGAAAATCTCGAACACCTCCTGCCTTAATCACCAAATCTAAAACAGCTAAGAATTTTCCATGACTTCCTGCATTAGTCACTAATGTTTTTCCCCGCGCATTTGAAACAGTGATCGGTCGGGGCAAAGCATGGTGAGTATGCCCACCTAAAATAACGTCTAATCCCGATACTCTAGCCGCCAATTTCAAATCAACCGCCAAGCCATTATGTGATAATAACACCACCGCATCAGCAACTTTACTGTCTCGAATCTCATCAATCTGTTTCTGTAATGTTTGCTCTTGAATTCCAAACTGCCAATCAGGCATCAGATAACGTGGGTTAGCAATTGGCGTATAGGGAAAAGCCTGACCTATCACAGCAATACGCGCATTGGCCAATTCCTTGATAAAATAAGGCTTAAAAACCCGACCTTGCTCAATACCGGATCTAAAAGCAGCCTCTTCCGTCAAAGTAATATTTTGGCCTAAAAATTCCCCTTGGAAATTAGCCAAATTTTCTTTAACTTGGCGCTCACCGTAAGTAAACTCCCAATGTCCGGTCATCGCGTCTACGGATAATAAATTACTGGCTCCGACCATATCTTGGCCTTGGGTCCACAAAGCCGTTGCTGAACCTTGCCAACTATCACCGCCATCAAGCAACATCGTGTTGCCTTCACCTCGCTCTGCACGCATTTGCTTTACTAAACTAGCTAAGTAGGAAAAGCCTCCCATTTTTCCATAATGTTCTGCTGCTTCAATAAAATCAACCGACGTAAAAGCATGTGCCTGAAAACTATGGGGTGTAATACCAAAAAAATTGAGGAAATCCAGACCAGCTAATAAAGAGAACTGATTGCCTTTCAATGCTCGTAAAGATTCATTATCGGGTTCGCGGTAATAAAGCGGCATTAACTGAGCATGGCAATCAGTAAAATGCAAAATGGAAGCATTACCAAAAGCCGGGAAACGATAAATATCTTCAAGGCTGGCCGAATTAGCACGGCGCATACCGGGTAAGAAACCTAACGCGATTAAGGCTTGAAGAAAATGGCGTCGCTGCACTTAATTTCCAAAGCCCACATCATGTTGGCTATTTTGCAAGCCTAGCTAAACACAAATGACTACTAAAATAATGTGTTCTGAATACAAAACATATGAGGTTATTCACCGACTTGATCATCTTCTTCTTTTGGCAACCAGTCTTCATTTAATTTCAACTGCAACATATGTACGCGTCGGCTATCTGCGCGAATCACATCAAAATTAAAACCTTCAATAGTTATTTTTTCACCTTTCTTAGGTAAGTGTTTTAAGTGCTGCACGACCAACCCTCCAATAGTACCCACATCCTGGTCATCAAAACGAGTATTAAAATAATCATTAAATTCAGCTATCGGCGTAATTGCTTTAACTGTAAAAACGCGGTCACTGCGTCTGAAGATATAAGCCTCATCTTCTAAATCATGTTCATCTTCTATCTCGCCAACAATCTGCTCAAGTACATCCTCAATGGTTACTAGTCCTGCAGCCACACCGTATTCATCAACTACAATTGCCATATGATTTCGATTTGCCCGAAATTCGTTTAATAAAACATTAAGCCGTTTACTTTCAGGAATAAAGCGGGCAGTTCGCATAATTTCTTCAACACGTAATGTTTCATCCTGACGACTATGGACCAATAAGTCTTTAGCCAACAAAACACCCACAACTTCGCTTCGATCTTCATCAATAACAGGGAAACGGGAGTGGGCAGATTCAATAACCAAAGGAAAAATAGTCGCTAAATCAGCTTCTCTAGGGACGACAACCATTTGAATACGAGGAATCATAATATCTCTCACTCGCATTTCCGAAACTTGTAAAACACCTTCTATCATTGACAGTGTTTCCATGCCAATTAGGTTTTTAACTTGCATCTCACGCAAGGATTCAATTAAATCATCTTTATCGCGTGGCTCTCCTGTCAAGAAATGACTAAAGCTTTCCACCCAACCTCTAGGCTTTGCCGATTCGTTGGGATTATTTTCACTCATGAATTCACAGCCTCTATATAGGGATTATTGATTGATAGTTTTTGTAATACCGCAATTTCTTCCGCTTCCATGCGTTCTGCTTGTTGATCTTCAATATGATCAAAACCCAACAAATGCAAGACACCATGAATCACTATATGAGCCCAATGATCATTTACTAATTTATTTTGTTCACCGGCTTCACGAACCACAACAGGCGCACAAATAACTAAATCGCCTAATAACGGTGTTTCAAAACCAACCGGTAATTCCACTGGAAAACTAAGTATATTTGTCGGCCCTGATTTATGACGATATTGTTCGTTAAGTGCAGCACTCTCCGGCTCATCAACAACACGAATAACCAATTCAATATCATTTGACTGATCACCAAGCACAGCCTCTACCCATAATTTAAATTGATCAAGTGACGGTTCATTATCAACATGACAGAGCCGCTGCAATTCAATATCAATCATATTAAACTAAGACTCATCTGAATGAGCCTTATCATAGCTTTCATAAGCACTGACAATTTTCTGCACTAAGGGATGACGAACAACGTCTTGAACGCCAAAAAAGGTAAAACTAATACCGTCAACCCCATTTAAAACTTTTAATACATGCCCTAACCCCGACGCAGTTTTTTTAGGTAAGTCAATCTGTGTAACATCCCCATTAATCACAGCAGTTGAACCAAAACCAACCCGAGTCAGAAACATTTTAATCTGCTCTTTCGTCGTATTTTGTGCTTCATCTAAAATAATAAACGAATCATTTAAAGTTCGCCCACGCATAAAGGCTAAAGGTGCAACCTCAATTACGTTGCGTTCAATTAATTTATCAACCCGCTCAAAGCCTAACATTTCATATAAAGCATCATAGAGAGGACGTAAGTAAGGATCAACCTTCTGAGCCATATCCCCAGGTAAAAAGCCTAAACTTTCACCCGCCTCTACTGCAGGACGAACCAAAATAATTCGCCTTACATCCTCACGCTCTAAAGCCTGTACAGCACAAGCAACTGCTAAATAAGTTTTACCAGTCCCCGCAGGCCCCACTCCAAAATTAATATGATGTGATAAAATATTTTTCAGATATTGTTGCTGATTCGTGCCTCGACCCTTAATAATACCCCGTCGGGTTTTAATGGTAATCGGCGGCTTATTATTCACATCTTGACCGGCTAATAATGATTGGACATGTGATTCTTGCAGTGACAGGTGGATATGTTCGGGCGTTAATACCTCAGCCTCTGTGTTGGCAAATAGTTTTTCTAAAAGCACAGACGCTATTTTAATAGCTTCGCCCGATCCTTTTAAACGAAAACGATTACCCCGATTTGATATTTCTATGCCTAAACGTTTCTCTATCTGTTGAAGATGACTATTTAATTGTCCACATAGATTAGCCAATCGAGAATTATCAGCAGGAATTAAAGTCAGATCCAACGAATTTGAATGAATATCCAATGCCTTCATTTAAAAATTTTGAGCAATTTTATCAACTGATGCTTCAACTAACCTTCCCCGTAATGAATTCGGCAAGGCTTCAGTAATCATCACATCAACAAACTGTCCTCTAAGACGCGGGTGGCCAGTAAAATTAACAACTCGATTGTTTTCCGTTCTACCCGTAACCTGTAATTGATTCTTTTTCGATAACCCTTCAACCAAGACCGTTTGCACAGTTCCAACCATGCTCTCAGAAATCGCTAAAGCATTTTGATTAATATAGTCTTGTAAACGTTTCAACCGTTCCTTTTTAATCGCAATATCAACATCATCAGCAAAGTCTGCCGCCGGCGTTCCAGGGCGAGCACTATAAATAAAACTAAACGAAGTATCAAAAGCCATCATTTCAATCAATTCCATCGTCTCTGCAAACTCATCATCAGTTTCACCAGGAAAACCAATAATAAAGTCCGATGACAAACTTAATTCAGGACGATGCTCTCGCAAACGGTTTATTTTATCGACATATTGCTCACGCGTATGCCCACGCTTCATACGCTTAAGAATGTTGTTACTACCACTTTGTACCGGTAAATGTAGGTGACTAACTAATTCCGGAATTTCAGCGTAAGCCTCAATTAGACTATCAGAAAATTCAACCGGATGAGATGTGGTAAAACGAATCCGACCGATCCCTGGAATTGCAGCAACATAATGCAATAACAAAGCAAAATCAGCGATATCACCATCGTCCATTTCACCTTGGTAGGCATTTACATTTTGACCCAATAAATTAACTTCTCGAACACCTTGAGCAGCTAATGTAGTAATTTCTTCAATGACACTGGATAACGGGCGACTAATTTCTTCACCCCGAGTATATGGTACAACACAAAAGGTACAATATTTACTACATCCTTCCATGATAGAAACAAAGGCTTTTGGTCCGTCAGCACGAGGTTCCGGCAAAGCATCAAATTTCTCAATTTCAGGAAAAGAAACATCGATTACCTTCGCGTGATTACTTTGGGTCTGATCTAGTAATTGCGGTAGCCGATGTAAGGTCTGAGGGCCAAACACCAAATCCACATAAGGTGCTCTTTTTTGGATCATCTCACCTTCCTGACTGGCAACACAACCACCCACACCAATAATAAGATCAGGGTTTTTATTTTTGAGCTTACGCCACACGCCCAGTTGTGAAAAAACTTTTTCCTGAGCTTTCTCCCTGACAGAACAGGTATTAAGTAATAATATATCCGCTTCTTCTGGGTTATTCGCCGTCTCCAACCCGTGAGAATCTCTCAGTACATCACGCATTTTATCAGAATCATATTCATTCATCTGACAGCCACTTGTCAACACGTATAATTTTTTTGCCATATGCCTTTTAATCTACCACCCTGCTACTTGCTAAAATTCTATTACTAGACTCATAAAAACGCTATTTAGTCGGTATTTTAGCAGATTCTATCCTAAAAAATGCACGGTCTAACTCAAATAAAAGAGAACTCAACCAACGCATTTAGTCACGAAAAGGGCAAAAATCTAAAAAAGCACCTGCTTTTCTACTTAAATCCACCCCGATTTACTCTATTTTCAGTTGATGAATAGCCGATGATTATAATAATTCAATCCAATGCCTAACTGGCACACTCGCTACTGATTGCAAATGCATCTGACATCCCACATTGGCCGTTACAATCACATCTGGACTCACGCCCTCTAAAGAAGAAATTTTTTCCGCTAATAATTGTTGTGAAATAATACGCTCTAAAAAAGAATACACCCCTGCTGATCCACAACACTCCTGAACGCCATCTGTTTCTAGCAACTGATAACCTTGACGCTGCAAAATAGTTTCAATGGTATTGATAACTTTCTGGCCATGTTGCAAAGTGCAGGGGTTATGCAAAGCAACAGTTGTTCCTTGTCCAAAATTAGAAACAGGGACTGCTTCTGCCATGATTAATTCACTAATATCATAAGTCATTGCAGCAATACGCCGTGCTTTTTCCGCATAAACAATATCGTACTGCAGAATATCACCATAATCTTTAACCATCACCCCACAACCACTGGTTGTCGAAACAATCGCCTCAATACCGGACTCGATAAAAGGCCACCATTGATCAATATTACGCTTTATAAAATCCGTACTTTGCTGATGAGCTGCAAGATGATGACTTAATGCTCCACAACAACCCTCATCCTTGATCTTTAATGCCGTGATGCCTAACTTATCCAACACCATAGCGACTTTAAGGTTAATAGCCGGTGCCAAGGCGGGCTGCACACAACCCTCTAACAATAAGATCTGACGTGAATGCCTAGATTCTGGCCAGTGATCAAGAGGTAATGCAACGACAGCTATTCTCTTTTTAATCTTTTTCGGCATTATGGGCCTTATCGCCTGCGCCATGTAAAATAGGACCTTAAACCGGCGACGATAAGGCAATATGTTTCGGAAACAAAAACGAATAAGTTTAGCGCTTATGGTACGCGGCACCTCCACTTCAACAATGCTCCGGCCAATATCAAGCAGACGACCATAACGAACCCCCGAAGGACATGTCGTTTCACATGCCCTACACGTCAAACATCGGTCAAGGTGGGATTGCGTCACCGTTGAGACACGCCCCCCTTCAAACAATTGCTTGAGCAAATAGATGCGACCTCGAGGACTGTCCATCTCATTACCTAAGACATTGTAAGTCGGACAGGTCGCATTACAGAACCCACAATGAACACAAGACCTAAGAATTCTGTCTATTTCATTACAATCAGGCCTCGCCTGAACGAATGCAGCTAATTTTGTTTGCATAATAATTAATGCCGAACCATAAAGTTATACAAATAATGCATCCGGATCAAAAGCGGCCCTGACACGGGCATTGAGCTGTGCTAAATGCGGCGGCGCCTCTGCTTGAGGCCACGGTGATGACTGTCCCGAACGGAACAACCGTGCAATGCCTCCGTGAGCGGCAACCGAAGCAAAAACAGCCGCTGCAGGCACCGTTGTTTTAAGCCAACGCAGCCCACCTGCCCAATCATAAAACCAATGCCCGGAAACACTTAAAACGGGCGTTGCCGGCGGCACGGATATACGCCATAAATCATCCTTGGTGTGGAAAAAATCCAATTGTTGTTCTTTTAACTCATACCAATAATTTTGACTGGATTCAATCTGTACCTCAGCTAGCAGCGATTTATCTAGTGCTGATAAAATCACTGATTTTGATCCAGAAAATCGAACCCGTAAGAATCGACCATCATAAGCTAGAGCACTTATTGGCAAATACTGACGACGAATCACAATCATTTGAGCCAATGCCGATTCAATGGACATTTCGATGTTAAGGGTTTGTTCTTGCTTCGGCATAGGTAATACTTTCAATGAAACCTCTAAAATAACGCCCAAAGATCCTTCAGACCCTGCCATCAATCGAGATACATCATAACCAGCCACATTTTTCATAACCTGCCCCCCAAAGGTTAACACTTCACCCTGACCATTCATGATTTTACATCCTAATACAAAATCACGAACGGCCCCCGAAAAAGCTCGCCTAGGACCTGATAAGCCACTGGCTACAACCCCTCCCAGGGTCGCTGAGCACCCAAATGCCGGCGGCTCAAAGGCTAATATTTGCCCCTGCTCAGCTAAGATTTCATTAATGTTATTCAAAGACGTTCCCGCGCGCGCTGTCAAAACCAATTCACTAGGCTGGTAATCAATTACGCCTTGATAGCTCTTTGTTTCTAATCGTGTGAGTTGTGCTGGCACATTAGGTTTTAGAAACCCTTTGGTGTCGCCTCCGACAATCTGTAGCTGTGTTTTTTCAAGCCGCGCATTAACAATTGATTCTTGAAATTGTGAAATAGTTTCACTTCCACTCATTCACTTTTTCCATCTTCGGTTAAACACCCTTTATCGATCATGAGTTACCATACCATCGTTCATATTAATAACACCAACAACTTGCAATTAAAACAATTTGCATACTCAACAAATCTAATACATTTTAACTAAAAATGGGGCCAACGTTACAAGACCTAAGAAATGATAAAAATCATGATCACTGAGTCAAATAAAACAGACACTCAACCTTTAGATAAAATCTCTCAGATTGGACTGATAGAAAAAATATAATTTAGGCCAGAATTTAAATAAGCTAGCGTATAAACCATACTAGTTTTAACTGCGCTTTTTCTACTGTGCTGTATTTTTCCCATTAGTCACAGATAAAAGAGAATTAACCTGCTTAACCCCTTTAACAGTTCGAGTCAGCTCAATGATATGATTAAGTTTTTTTTGGTTTGAAACACGGCCTGTCAGAGTGACAACGCCAAGAGAGGTATCTACTGCAATTTTAAATGAATCAATTTCACGATCACCTAAAAACAAAGCTTTAATTTTCGTGGTTATCGTAGCATCATCGACGATACTTGCTACTGGACGACCATCCTCTCCTACCAGATAGCCACCGACAGCACCTGCACCAACCAGAGCTACAGTACAACCGGTCAACAAATTCACAATCAAAAAAACAAGAGGAAATGTTAAAAGATAATTCATCGGTTACCTCTACTTTTTAAGTTCTGACAAAAACCAATAAAGAAACTTGTCGAATCAAATGAAAAATGAGTGATTTCAAACTATTTTTACAAACCACGATGCAATCATTTCAACCCCATGATGGTCTCGAAAAATCATCATCACATTGATTAACAAGCATAGAAAGTCCCGCACGAAAAGCAAATATATTAATGCCAACGGCTGAAATAATCCTTTTAATTGCTCCTAGACCGGAACCCTTATTAATTTAATTGATAGAAGCCGGTGCGATTGCAATCATTTCACAAACACATTGCAAATCACTCATTGCTTTTAGGTGATTGTATAAAGCAATTTCAAAGTCATTTTGGTAAGTGTTAAACAACAAGACAAAACGATGCAGTGGGCCTTTTTTTAGCTAGAAAGACCTCACCTGACATACATTGCGTTGCTTTAGTCTCAGAGGTAACGGCGATAGATTTTTAATAAAAAATCATTATTTTTCGGCAGTAAAAATACAATATTCGACCAATCCTTCCCGAAACATAATATTTTGTGCAAAACCGACTTCAAAATTGGCCGTTTGCGCTTTTGAGCTTAAGCCAAACCATTCTCTAAACGTTTGTACTGGCCGTAGCCACTTAGCAATTTTGTACATATAGTCCGACGAAGGCATTGTCGCCGCTGTGACCTCATGCACCGCAATAGATTTAAATTGCTCTTGCTCCAACTTTTCATTAAAGTCGCATCGCGTTGCCAGATTAGGTACTGCCCAGCCGTTAAAGAAAGCCATGTTTGCATCCCACTCTCGTTGGTCAAACTCTTCACGCGCGAAAAAACCATCACAAACCACGACTTTCCCGCCTTTGCGTAATAACCGATAAGCTTCTCTTAAAAAATCTGCCTTATCGACCGCGTAACAAACACTTTCTAAACCCCAAATAATATCAAAAGACTCGTCTTCAAAAGGAGTATGGCAAAAATCTGAAACCTCAAAGTTCACCTTATCAGCGACACCATGACGTTCTGCGTGTTTTTTGGCATACCGAGTTTGTTTTGCACTTACGGTAATGCCGGTCACTCGATTTTGGTGTGTTTCAGCCATCCAGATAGAACTTCCGCCGATACCACACCCCGCATCCAAGACATGATCTGAAGACTTGATACCTGCTAAATCATAAAGCAATTGATTTTTATTTAATAAAGCTTGGTGATGATTATATTTTTCATTACTGGTCCAATGTCCATAATGCAAAGCCAAATTACGACGATTACACCACACCCGTAAATAATCCCAATAACAATCATCGTAATGTTTTGCAGTATCTTCGAGTAAATCTTCAGGCGAAAGGTCGACATTGGGAAACAAACTCTCGTCCCGATAATCTTGATTAGGTTTAAGGCTATACATCTTTTTAGTCATATCTATTTGTTATCATTTACTGTGTACAAAGGCATAGAACAATCAATATCCTCAGCCAAATGGTTGAAAATAATACGGACTGATCACGCTATTGTAAACCAGATCACCCATATTTCAGTGGACTGAAGCAATAAAACAACTCCCTCTAGAGGTTATGATCTATTGATAATAATCCGAACAACTACCAACATCACGACTCAAAACACAAAAAAACAGTAAGATTCTGATGCGTTTTACGCTGAATGCTGGTGAAATACTTTATTTCTTAAAATTTGCTACATTAATAACTTTATATCCAAGTTGAGAGATTTTTACGATGCGAGCATCTGTAACAATACTAATTAACAGTTCAAATCCTTTTACTTCACAGCAATTGAAACATCTTCTCAGTCCATATAATCCAAAAACTGTTTATTCCCAGGCTCTCCCAAACGGTTTAAACGAACTGCAAAAAAATAACTTTGATGTCGCCTTTATTGATTTAGAAGACCCCTACTTTAATACAACACACTTACTTAACCAACTTGGTAAAAATACGCGCTGTCATCTTATTGCAGTTCATTCGGGCACTAAGGGTTTGTCTGAAACTGTTCTCCCACATACCTTCAATGACCACTTAACAAAACCATTTTTAGAGAAAACAATTACAACCATCATGACCCCAATTATTGAAGAGTCAGTACATCATTCCAACAACACTTTAACCGCCGACTTTCTATCCTCACTACTAAAAAAAACACAAAACAATAAAAAGCTCGCACAAACCATGCTTAAATGCTGTTTTGATGATTTTCCAAAACAACTGTCTGAACTAAAAGCCCACCTCGCCCAACATAATATTGAGCAACTACAAAACTGTGCTCATAAACTCAATGGTTCGGCTGCCTTTTGTGGCTTCACCTCAATTCAGCAAGCTGCTCAAAAACTAGAAAAACTTGCCCAAACCCATGCAACCAAGGAACTCGCTAGCGCTTTTGAAACGCTAGAAAAAAGCGTGCAATCATTAATCAATCACCAAGAACAACTTTTAGATCAACTAAAAGAGTAAATCACTGCACTCAGCAGCTGCTCGTTTATAAATAATCTTGCGCCAGAAGCTCAGCGATCTGTACACTATTTAAGGCCGCACCTTTACGAACATTATCACTTACCACCCATAAATTAAGGCCCTTAGGGTGTGAAATATCTGACCGAATGCGTCCGACAAAAACAGCATCATCGCCTGAAGATTCAGTCACCGCAGTTGGGTACCCCCCCTCTTCACGCACATCAACAACGGTAACACCCGGCGCCTGTTCAAGTAACACCCGGGCTTCGCTGACACTAATAGGCTCTCGCGTTTCCAAATGTACTGCCTCAGAATGACCGAAGAAGACAGGAACCCGTACGGCCGTTGCATTTACTTTAATATCGTCATCAGCCATTATTTTTTGGGTTTCCCAAACCATTTTCATTTCTTCTTTGGTATAACCATTTTCCATAAAGACATCAATCTGTGGCAAAACATTAAAAGCAATCTGTTTAGGGTAAACCGAGGGGGTCACCGGCTTACCATTTAATAATTTAGCCGTCTGAGAAACCACTTCTTCAACGCCAACTTTACCTGACCCTGACACGGCCTGATAAGTACAGACATTAATTCTGTCAATACCGACGGCATCATAAATAGGCTTTAATGCAACAACCATCTGAATTGTTGAACAATTAGGATTTGCAATAATACCTTGATTAGAAAATGCCGCAATACTGGCTGGATTCACTTCCGGAACCACTAAAGGAATATCATCCTCGTATCTAAATTGCGAGGTATTATCAATCACCACACAGCCCGCAGCGGCTGCTTTTGGCGCATATTCTGCTGAAACAGAAGCCCCTGCAGAGAACAGTCCTATCTCTGCCTTGCTAAAATCAAATTCAGCTAAATCACCAATTCTGACTGATTCACCGTTAAAACTAATACGCTTTCCGACAGAGCGGCTACTGGCTAAGGGATAGATGTCACCTATTGGAAAATCACGTTGTTCCAAAATCGACAGCATTGCCTCACCCACCGCACCGGTTGCACCTACGATTGCTACATTAAACTTTTTGGCCATTCCAATCCTCTTACAATTTCACAAACATTACTAAGCACTCACGCCTTTAGGATGACTTAGCTTTCCAAACGAGAAAATACAACTGCCGTAATATCGCTTACCTCTCCCGTACCAATGACGGAACTAAATTTCACGGTGCCAGAACGACTCGCTTCCTGATAAAAATCCACCAACGGCTTCGTTTGCTGATGATAAACATCTAAACGTTTACGAACCGTTTCTTCCTGATCATCTTCTCGTTGAACCAAAGGATCACCGGTAACATCATCCAGCCCTGGCCGTGCTGGTGGATTAAATTCAAGATGATAACTACGTCCAGATTCCAGATGCACCCGTCGACCACTCATTCTGTTAATGATGTCATCATCTTCTACTGCAATTTCAATAACATGGTCTATAGCTATCCCCATTGCATTTAAGCCTTCTGCTTGTGCAATAGTGCGTGGAAAACCATCTAATAAGAAACCATTATCACAATCCGCCTCAACAATCCGCTCTGAAATCAAACCTAAAATAATTTCATCTGAGACTAAACCACCCGCATCCATCACCTTTTTTGCCTCAACCCCTAAAGGCGTTCCGGCTCTCACCGCCGCACGCAACATATCGCCCGTAGATATTTGAGGAATCTCGTACTTCTTTGTAATAAACTGCGCCTGTGTTCCCTTCCCAGAACCAGGACTTCCCAATAAAATAATTCGCATAACAACCCCGATTTACAATACAACAACATCTTCAGGCCTTGACCACCCAACAGACCAGAAAGAACCAAACTGCTTATTTTAATATAAATACAGCCTTCTTTTATCGCTTATTAACATGGCAATGCTGTTTTTTAGACTAACTACTCTAAAATTGTCCCCGATAGTCGTGTACTGATACCAGAACTTTCATGAAATTTTGCCAATTGCACCTCGGCTGCTTTAATACGTCCTTGTGCTTTTAACCATTGCGCTTTATGAAAATAAAGACCGGCAGCCGCCAACTCTTTATCGATCTTTGACAATGCTGCTACAAAACCATCTTCACCAGAGGTTATACGCCGTTGCAACATGTCCATTAAACTGATTAAAGCATCTCCTGCCAGCCATTGCTGCTTCCCTGCCTTGATTTCTCGTTGATTAATTGGCGCTTGAAATTCAATTAACGGTTGCTCATCACTATTGATCAAACCTAATCCTAACGGATTATCATCGGCTAAAAAACTCCCCATATAATGAGTTAACAATGGCAACCCTGATGCTGTAGGTCGCTGCAAAGACACCCCTACGGTATTTTTATCAAAGCTACCCGGCGTTAAGTGACCAATTAAACCAATGACTGGGGTTCTGGACGAGAAATCTCCGCGCCAAACAGTTACCTGAGGGAAAACTGTCAATAAGGTTCGCGTAATCGTGTTAAAAGACTCTCTGGTTAACTGATAGGCGGGCAACCACTGCATAAAAATACCTCCTGCTTGCAGGTGAGCACGCACCGAATGATAGTGCTCAACCGAATAGAGACCGCCAACACCAGCTCTCCACGGGACAAATAAATCACTAATAATGACATCAAAAGTAGTTGCCGTCCCCCGTAAATAATTGCGCCCATCTTCAGCAATTACAAGCGCTCTGGGGTCATAAAAAAGACCATTGTTATAATCAGCGAAATAATCATCTGCAGATTGAATGACTTCAGGAATTACTTCCGTTACTGTTAATGATTGAATAGGGTGGTAGAGTGCGGCTCCCGCCGTAATGCCCGTTCCTAAACCTAAAACATTAACGACTTTAGGATCAGGATGAATTAATAAAGGCAATTCCCCTTGAAATGCTTCCAAAATTCTTGAACCACTCCCTCCTAATGTATAGTGATTATTAATCTTTATTTTAACGTCATCGCCACGACGAATAACTGCAACCGTCGCTGCACTCCCTTCGGCTACCATCAACAAGCTTTCTCCGTCATTGACTGAATCAATCTTAACTGCAGGTAACTGCCCCGTATCCAAAAACGAGACTAACAAGAATAAGCATGCTGCCGGCAAAACTGACATTTTTGACAATGAATGTTGACAATGGGATAACCAAAACCAAGCAGCTAAACAACACAAAACGGCCAAACAACGAATTCCGGACCACAGTCCTAAATAATCAAAAACAAAAAAACCCGTTACTAAAGAGCCCGCAATACCTCCTGCGGTATTGAATGCAACCAAGACACCAACAACGCTTCCAGTAATACCACCGCTCGCTTCACTGAACTTAATCAACTGTGGCAGTAGGCCACCAAGACATAATAAGACTGGCCCCATCACGATTATGGCTATAGCCATAATCGTTAAAAGATAATCAACCCAACCGGTATGCGACCCTAAATAATTTAAGTTTTCTGTCAAATGTAAAAAAACAAACGGCGACAAACCAATCAACAAGGCACTTCCTATTAACTGCCAAAAAAAACACGCCTCATTAAGTAATGAACTTCGCATTAGGCGAGTAGCCAATAAACTCCCCAATGCTATAAACATCAAAAATAACACCAAAATAATCGCAAAGGTATAGACCGAATTTTGCAAGACCTGTTCAAACATCCGACCCCATAAAACCTCAAGCGACAGCACCGTAAACCCACACAAAAACGATAACTGCTTTAATCTCGTTAAACTCCTGATATCTTGTGTTGTGAAACTATTAGAAGGACTTTTTGGGTCTGGACTCTCTTCAACTGCTGAAATATGGGTTGGCATTCTTTGCCACGATAAACCCAGTGCTGACAAACCAATGAGCAGGGTTAACACCATAGTCATCCAATAGCTTTGCTCATACCCTAAAGCAACTGGCAAATAAAAGCCTGCCAACAGTGCTCCCACGACGGCACCTAAGGTATTTACAAAATAAAGTGATGTAACTTTAACTCCACGCTGTCGTCTGGTCTGAGTCATATAGTGCCCCAAAACTGGTAACGTACCGCCTATAAAAAAGGCCGGTGGAAATAAGACCATCATTGCCAATAAAAACTTAGTGACTAAAAATACTTTCGGGTTATTACCTAGCGCATTAAATAAATCTGGGTAAATAGCCGCATAGCCCTCAATTAATAAAAAATAGCCTCCGACCGACAGAACCACAGCCAACTCTAACAACCCATAAAGTCGCAGCGGGTTTTTACAATTCGCAGCCCGCACACCCCAGTAAAAACTGCCTACCGCTAACCCTAAAAAAAAGGCTGCTAACGTCGTGGCCATCGCTTGGCTCGAACTACCTAGCAAGAGGCTTAATTCCTTAAACCAAAAGACCTCATAGATAAGTCCCGTTACTCCGGAAAAAAAGAACAGCAGTATTACGCTGTGCTCTCGAGTCAAAATACTATTCAAAACGAGCTAACCACAAACGTAACTGCAAACCCAACGCACTGGTATAACCCACCGCCGTAAATTTAATTTTCCCAGAAGGGCCTATCACAAAAATAGTTGGCACCCCGCGTATACCAAAAGCGTCGCCTATCGTACCGTCTGCATCATTAACGACAGGCCAGTCAAGTTCTGACTTTTTCAGGTATTCTTGAATATCTTCATTGGACCCCGATTTCACTGCGACCGTTATACTTGGTGTTTGTACTAGCACATCACTCATCGTGCCTTGAATAGATTGACAAATGCCACACCAACTGGCCCAAAAATAAATAACTCCCGGGCCATCAATAGATCCTTCCCAAGGCACCTGAGAATTAATAACCACCCCATGAATTTTCGGCGGCACACCCTCAACAAGATCCTTATTTACGACCTGTTGGCCCAATAGAACAACAAGTACTAAAAAACCATAAAATAAACTCTTTGGTACCGACATTTATAACCCCATCATAAGTTGTGCACCGTGCGCTTTCAGCCAATCACGTTGCTGCTGATAATTCGGCAAATGTTTGGCTACTAAATTCCAAAACTGACGCGAATGATTTCTTTCTCTGATATGACATAACTCATGAACCATGACATATTCAAACACCGAAGGTGGCGCTAAAATAAGCAACCAATTTAAATTAATATCGTTATGTATCCCACAACTCCCCCATCGTGTTTTCTGTTGCCGTACTCGAATAGAGTTGGGGTATAACTGAAATCGTTTACTATGTTGCTCGCAAAATTGCTCAGCAATAATAAGTGCCTGTTTCTTCAACCACACCGTCAATGCCTTCTTGATTGCGTCTGACACAGCATCAGGAGGTAATAAGATCGGTAACTCAACAATAAAAGCCTGATCAAAACTAATCTTAACCCGCTTGCGCCTTGATGATTTGAGGACTAAAGACCAAAGTTCACCGCGATAAGGAATTTTAGCACCCTCTTGATAATCAACAGGCTTTGGTAATTGATTCGGCTGCGCTGTTACTTTCGCCAATGTTTTGCATACCCAGTCTTGTTGCTCATGTACAAATTGCCGGATATCAGCTCCTGCGGTACGTTTCGGAACCACTACCTCTACTTTTTCAGCTGTCACCACCAATCGTAATCTTTTAGCTCTCTGGCTATAGCGAATCTCATAGACAAAAGGAATTTCATTCATAATTGCATTATTAATACCCACGGGGAACGTAACAAAGTAACCATCACGGCCTTCAGCCTAAAATAATGGTTATTATAAAAGATCAGATCAATACTTTCTCTACACAAATGCGTAAACTAATGACAAATTTAAATTTCAGCCATAACCTTTATGTCTAACACCCTAGTCGTTCCCGACAATACAATCATCGAGCATTGCCAACAATGGATTAAAACGCTGGTCATTGAGAAAAACCTTTGCCCTTTTGCAAAGACTGTTTTTATTCAAAAAAAGATTCACTACCAAATAGACCACAACACCGCAATTGCCGACCGACTTGAAGCCTTAATCAACGAATGTCAACGTCTCGATAACCAAGCATCACTTGAAACGACCTTGTTTATTTGTCCCCAAGGACTCTCCGACTTCGATGACTTTCTGGATCTTCTTGCCATTGCAGAACCGTTACTCAAAGCTCAAGGTTACGAAGGTATTTACCAGTTAGCCAGTTTTCACCCGCGGTATATTTTTGACCATACGGAACCTGATGCGGCGGAAAACTATACCAATCGCTCACCGTATCCGATTTTGCATTTACTCAGAGAAAGCAGTATCGAAAAGGCGCTGTTATACTGCAGTGACCCCGGAGCGATTGTTGAACATAACATTACCCTGATGAACCACCTAGGCACTCCCCATTTACAACACTTATTTAACTCCTTTACTCACCAGACCGACAACTCATTATGACCGACTCAAGACTAGAAACAATCGAAAGTAAACTCGCCTTTCAAGAGGTCACTAGCTTGCAACTCAGCGACACACTACACCAACAACAAAAACAAATCGACCGCCTCGAACTATTGTGCCAACAACTTGCAGGCCGCGTTCAGGAAATGGTCGACACTCTCAATACCGATTCCATCATCGATGAAAAACCACCGCACTACTAAAGTTTTCCCTATTATCGCTTCACTATACCCTAGCAGCTTAATCTGTCATAATAATCCGCTGCTTTAGGTCCCTTACCGCACAAGAGTGTTTTAAGGGGTAAACGGGAAATCGGTGCGATGACATTCATCAAAGCCGATGCTGCCCCCGCAACGGTAAATAAGGATAACAATCATTGCTTATACCACTGTGTTATTAAGACACGGGAAGGTTAATGATTGCGGTACACGCCACTTATAAGCCCGGAGACCGGCCTGAATGCAATTCGCTACAGCGGGGAGGCTGGTTACGAATCGGCTGGTTCATTGCGAACCGGCTATTTCTCTTCTTTCCGCTGTCATCTAAGAAAATAACATTTAAGCGCGGGCGGCGCGGAGAGAAACATGAAAAAAATTTTAAGCAGCTTGGTCTTAGCGACCGCTGCACTATCAATACACGCTGAGGAAGACCCCAACATCAAGCCTTCTCATCAGTTTTCAACTAATCAAGAAGCCATTAAATCTTACAACTTAAACAACGTTGATCAAGCAATTTTGTCGCCGGTTACCGTTACAGCAAGCGCCTCACTATTAGACGAACTGTTATCGCCTAAGTCCGTCTCCATCTATTCTAAGAAAGATATCAAAAAGAGTGGCGCGGATACATTACTGAATTTTTTTAAATACAACACTACTCTACAAATAGATCCAAGCTCAGGCAATCCATTAACTCCCAAAATAGCCATGCGTGGATTTGGCATACAAGATGGCTATCAGACCATTAACATTATTGTCGATGGCGTTTCTATTAATGCCATTGATATGGTTCCCCAACAAATAGGTTCTATTCCACTCCAATCAATTGAAAAGATTGAAATCCTCAACAGCAGTGGCTCTGTCCTTTATGGTGACAATTCAGCAGCCGGTACCATTATTATTCAAACCAATAATTCTTTTGACCGAAAAAAGTTATTTGGTTCACTAAAAGCTAGCGGCGGTACCTACGCCAACAGAATTGCTGATGCCCACCTTGGCTCAGTCACCGAACTTCATGGTGTGAAATTGCTCGCTGACGCACAATTTTCCTACAGCGGTTCTGACGGTAAAAAACAAGTCCTTGCTGACAATAATATGTGGCCAGGCGGTCGAAGAGACACTAATGAAAACCTTAATGGCAAAGCCACTTGGGGCTTCAAGGCCGGTGACTTCGAAGCCATAGCCAGCTATCATAAAAACGACTCTAAAGTATTTTACACAGGCTCTCTTAGTCACGAACAATTCAGCAATGATCCTGACCAAGATGTTACAGGAGGCACACGATTAATTTCTCGTGATGAAGATATTACTACTTCCTTAAAATATAAAATTAACGAGGTATTTAACTTATCTTATACTTTTGGTAAAACCGACAGAACCAGAGAAACCACTTGGTCAAGTGGTTGGGGTTCCGATCTGCACTACGATGGCCATAACCATCGATTCGTACTTCAGACCATTCAGGACCGTTTTATTGTAAAAACTGGTTTTGACTATAAATTCAATGAACGTGCAAATACTAGCAGCACCGAATTCACCTCAAAAGAAAACCTTGCCGGTTTTATTTCCGGTGACTTTTTCATTACCGACCATTTAAGCCTTAACGCAGGCTTCAGACAAGCTTATATCTCGTTCAATCACGACAAACAAAACACCCCCGTCTTAACCAGTACCGAATCACCCAGTGCTTACAATGCGGCACTTAACTATTCGTTATTCAAAAACGATGCCTTATTTTTCAGTTACCAACATGCCTACCAATCACCAGATATTGACCGCTTTTTTACTACCCCCTGGGGGCAACCAACTGAGTTCAACACATTTATCGATACCATGACTATGGATACTTATTCGACAGGTTATAAACATATAGACGATACTTTAACGATCAAGTTGGATTTATATTATTCTGACCTCAAGAAAGAAATTTTCTTCGATACAGGTACTTTCAATAACACTAATTACGACAACTCAGAAAAATACGGTTTAGAACTATCCCTTTACAAAAACTTCGATTTTTTTGACGCTAATATCAACTACACCTACACTGATACTCGCGCTAAATTAGGCGCCGATGTTTATGAAATAGGCGGCCAACCTCACCATGTTATTTTTGCCTCTGTTGGCAAACAATTTACCAACACCCTACTCCCCTTACAACACCATAGGATAAGAGTCTCACATAAATACAAATCACGAAGTTATCATATGGATGACTTTGACAATAGCCAATTCGAACATCAAAGCTACAACTCCAGTGCTATAAATTATCAACTCTCTGATAATCAACACTGGACAATAGATTTCTCTGTTAACAACCTACTTGAAGTCGCTAACGGTCAATTCATCGACTACGGCACAACCACTGTCGTCTACCCCACTAACTATGAACGTACTTTCTCAGGCTCGGTCTACTATACGTTTTAGATACTTTAACCCTTTTAGTTACGGCCAACACCTGTTGGTCGTAACGCCTCTACAGTGTAATTCGCAGGTCTTATCACATTCAAGAAAACCCGGCAATCTCAAAGAACCCAACCCACTGAAACATCAACCCTTGCTTTCGGCCAACTAATTACTGTACACTTTTCAAGATAATAACATTACTTCTTGATCGCTTGTATGCAAAATAACCATGGCGGCCCACGATCCGGCGCTGGTCGAAAAAAAGGCTCCTCTGTCTATGGCGAAAGCACTCAGGCTATTCGTGTACCTGAAAGTCTTATACCAACCGTTAGGCAACTACTCAATATTCGCAAACAACACGCATCACTGGAAAAAACGATGACTGATAGCTTTCTTCATCCTGCGCAAAACCCTAACCCCCTTACCTGTCCTCTTTTTACCGGAAAAGTCGCTGCTGGATTTCCATCTCCAGCCGATGACCATATTGAAAAAACACTGGATTTAAATGAACTGCTAATCAACAAACCGACTGCCACTTTTTTTGTCCGCGCCGAAGGTGAGTCGATGCTGGGTGCCGGGATCCACCCTAATGATATTTTAGTGGTCGATCGCTCACTTGAGGCCACACCGGGAAAGATCGTTATTTGTGCAGTCAACAGCGAACTCACCGTTAAACGTTTAATTCAACGCCACGAACAACTCATCCTTGCCAGCGAAAACAGTGATTACCCCGACATCCTAATACGGGAAGATTTTGATTTGGTGATTTGGGGCGTAGTGACTAATGTTATTCACGCCCTTTAAACTCTCTACAAATAATCCTTAAGAAGATACCATAATGCCCTGTTTTGCCTTAGTCGATTGCAACAATTTTTATGTCAGTTGTGAGCGTTTATTTCGACCGGACCTGCACGATAAAGCCGTCGCCGTACTCAGTAACAATGACGGCTGTATTATTGCTCGTAGCGAAGAAGTCAAAGCACTCGGCATTCAAATGGCCACGCCTGTCCATCAGGTCATGCCTTTAATTAAACAACACCGAGTAGCGCTTTTTTCGTCGAACTATTCACTCTACGGCGACCTTTCCAACCGCGTCATGAATACCCTAGCAGCCTTTACCCCACACCTTGAAATCTATTCCATTGATGAATCTTTTTTAACACTAGAGACATTGCCAAGCCAAAGTCTTGAAGAACAAGCTCAAGCTATTCGCCGCACGGTGCAACGACACACCGGCATCCCTGTGAGTATCGGCCTGGGCCCCACTAAAACACTTGCAAAACTTGCCAATAAGATCGCTAAGCAAGAAAAAACCACCGGTATTTTCAACCTTTCTTGTCCCATCGACAGAGCCCACACCTTAAAATTGACCGCCGTTAAAGACCTTTGGGGTATCGGCTCTAAAACCGCCAAAAAATTACAGGCGCTTAATATCATAACGGCCTGGGATTTAGCACAACAAGACCCTGAATGGATTCGATCGCTATTCACTGTCACAATCGCCCGAACCGTTCAGGAGCTCAACGGCTTTACTTGCTTAACACTCGATGAGGCTCCCGCCACTAAACAACAAATTATTTGCTCCAGAAGTTTCAAAGGCGGTCTTCGTGACCATCGGTTATTGGCTCAAGCACTCAGCCATTTTTGCCTCCGTGCCGGTGAAAAGTTACGAATTCAAAACAGCTTGACGAGCCGTATTACCTTGTTTGTTAACACCCATCCCTTTGCTAAAGACACACCTGCAGATAATCGCTCAGCCAGCTTAAAACTACCGCAGGCCACACAAGACAGCCGGGTTATTATCGCTCAGGCAAAAAAACTGCTCACACAATTAATTCAACCAGGCTACCGCTACCATCAGTGCGGTATTATCTTAAGCCATTTTGATCACCCCACAACACCACGACAAGCAGACCTGTTTACGGACAACGCGCATCAATCACACACCAAAAAACTGATGAAAACAATCGACACGGTCAATCAACGCTTTCCTAACCGTTTAACATTCGCCGCCAGTGGTTTACAGACTGCTTGGCAAGCCCCGCCGCAGTGGCTATCGCCACATTACACCACCCAATGGCAAGAGTTAGCATACGTCAAATGTATTTAGTTACCCTTACTCATCATCCCTTTTCAGGTCAACATGACTGAACTGTCCTGCTGGATCCACCTGTGTATACATTAAAATAGGCGCACAACAGACCGAACAATCTTCAATATATTGTTGCTCCCCTAAAGAAACATCGACTAATATCTCAATCATTTCACCGCAATAAGGACACCCGACCCACAATTCCTCTTGTCTTAACACCACTCCCCCTCTAAGCCGTCAACTTTCTGTGATCGTTCACTTAAAATCATACCCACGCAACTTGTTATAATAGCTCAAACTGTCAAAATCAGACCCTTATGACTACTATACATTCACTGCTGAGCACTGCTAGCCAAAAACTCACGGCTATTTCAGACTCGCCGATTCTTGATGCTGAAATACTGCTGAGCTTTATATTGCAAAAAGACCGCTCACACTTAACCGCTTGGCCTGAAAAAGAACTCACTGAGAATCATTGCCAACAATTTAAGACGCTCGTTAACAAACGCTACACAGGCCAGCCTATTGCCTATTTAACCGGAACCCGGGAATTCTGGTCGCGCCCTTTCACCGTCAATTCTGACGTATTAATCCCCCGCCCTGATACTGAATTATTAATTGAACTGGCGTTATTAGCCCTGCCTGAAAACAAGGCCCTGAGCATACTCGACTTAGGAACCGGTAGCGGGGCTATCGCGATTACCTTGGCCGCCGAACGCCGGCAATTGACTGTCACCGCAACCGATGCCAGCGCGAAAGCACTCGCTCTCGCTAAAAAGAACGCCCACCAACTGGGTTGTACCACGATTGAATTTTGTCACGGTCACTGGTTTAAACCGCTGACCGGTC
>CAZEVO010000020.1:0-5081 GCA_964515235.1 uncultured Methylococcaceae bacterium
CTATGCAGCCTTCGCCAGTGCAACCTGAGGTGATGGCAAAAGCAACACAAGGCACAGTGGAAACAGTGAAGCCTGCTACAACGCAGCCTTCGCCAGTGCAACCTGAGGTGATGGCAAAAGCAACACAAGGCACGGTGGAAACAGCAAAACCTGCTACAACGCAGCCCTCACCAGTGCAACCTGAGGTGATAGCAAAAGCAACAACACAAGAGACTCTTGAAAGCGTAAAACAGCTCGGCGTTTTAAACCCGCCTAAAACACAGACGTTGGTTCAAAATAATGTACCCAAAACAGATCTTAAAGGTTCTAATCCAGCAGTAACAAATCATTCCTCTCATCTTAAAGAGTCAGTCGATGTCGTTGTTACTAAAACGACACCGGCGATTATGGATGAATTAAAGAAATTTAATAACCCATATGCTTCTCAATTAGTTGGAAAAAACCTAAGCCTAAAACAAAAAACCAATGATCAGACTTTCAAATCAACAGCTAAAGGTAATGGTGAAATAATTTCCACTTCAACGTTTATTGAGAATCGCTCAAAATTACGTGATGTTGCAATTAATACTGCTGTTACCTCAACGGTATTACTTAACAACAATGAAATAAAACCAACACCTCAAAAAGCAACCGATGACAGCATTGCTTTACAATTAACAACTACCTCTGAGCACGGAGAAGAAAAAATTAAAGAAACTGAGGTTCGCCGTGCTGGAGACTTAACTCGTTTTAATTTAATAACTGCTCGAAATCAACAGCACCTTCAGTCACAAATGTCAGAACGTATTACTCAGATGTTACGTGCTGGTCAGTGGAGTGCTGATATGAAACTTAATCCAGAAAATTTAGGCCCCATTAAAATTAATATGGTTATGGACAAAGACCAACTTAAAGTTATGTTTATATCGCAGCATAATAATGTCCGGGAATTAGTTGAATCTTCAATCCCTCGATTACGTGACTCTTTAGCAGAATCGGGCATTAATCTGGCTGATACCTCTGTTGGCCGAGATGCACAACAAAAACAACAACAAGAGCATAGCAATGAAGAACAGTTTAACTTTCAAACTAAAATTGCAGATAATAACAGTGAAGAATTGACAGAAGAAAAACAAAGATCAACCCATGATGGTGATTTAGATACCTTTGTATAACCAATATAGTGAGTAAACAATGGCTGAAGATGCACTAGATGAAGACGACGACTTAGAAGAAAAAGAACCCAAGAATATATTAAAGATTTTGGTGTTTGTTTTAGCTGCCTTATTGTTAGTTGGAGTGACTGTGGCTGCAACCCTTTATCTGACTGGTTTTTTTGATGTGAAAGATGAACAATCCGTAGAAGTTTTAAATGAACTTGAGGACTCAACTAAAGATGCTGATGGTAATTTAAAAGAAAAAGAATTACCGGAAAAACAAAAGAAAGAAACGCCTGAAACTCAGCAATTTGAACAAAGTTATCAGGAAATGAAGAACAAATTTACTGTCAACGTTCCTAATTCAAAAAAATATTTACAATTTTCTCTTAGTGTCATGACCCACTATGATGAGAAAGTTTTAGGAAATGTAGATAAACATCAAACGGCACTTCGCTCTGCAATTCTACAGGTGGTGCGACAAAAAACAGTTGATACTTATAACTCAGAGGAAGGAATGGCTGGTGTGCTCATTGAAATTAAAGAGGCTATGAATAGTGTTTTAATGGGTTATGAAGATTTTGGCGGTATTGAGGAAGTATTTTTTACCGAATTTGTCATTCAGTAAATAAGGTGACTGATGAATCGCAATGAATTACTGTCAGAAGAAGAAATTGATGCCCTGGTTAGTAATACTGACGACGGTGCTAAGGCCTCGGGAGGGTATAACACTGATGTAGCTGTCGAAAGCTACGACCTGACCATGGAAGATAGCACCTTATCGACTCAGTTAGGGGCGTTGGAAATGGTCTGTGACCGATTTTCTAGGTTATTTCGAACCACCTTGGTTGGGATGCTGCGTTATCAACCCAAAATCAAAGTTTCTGAATTACGTGTCGAAACATTTGGTGATTATCGGAATTCAATTCAATTACCTGTTTCTATGAATATTGCCAGGCTCCGTCCTTTACGTGGGAATGCATTATTTGTTATCGACCCTGATTTAATTTTTAATACACTGGAAAGTTTTTTTGGCGGACAAGGGAAGAGTTCGGGAGACAATGATAATTTTCGAGAATTTACGCCTACCGAAACACGAGTGATTGAGATGTTACTTCAGGATATGTTTAAAGATTTAGTCGAATCTTGGAAACCTATTTGTGAAATTAATTATGAATATTTAAGTTCTGAAGTTAATCCTCAATTTGTAACCATTGCTGAAGAAAACGACCCTGTCATTATTAAACGCTTTAGTATTGAAATGATGAATGATGTCACAGCGACGCTTGAAGTGGTTTATCCTTTTGCAACCATGAAACCGATTAAAGATTTATTAAAAAAACAGGTTTCGGGTAATTCAACTGATGAACGTGATGTGGACTGGCATCGGAAATTATTTGACGCGATCTGTGATGTCGACTTAGAAATAAGATCAAATATCGCTCATCCGAAAATTACCCTTTATGAGTTAGTTAATTTTAAAGAAGACTTGATCATACCTATTAAGGTAAATGATACTCTGCCCCTTGTTATTGAAGGTGTACCGGTATTTGATGGTCTATACGGGACCACAAACGGGCATGCAGCTATTAAAGTATTACAAATACATGAACAGGATTAATAGGAGTTATTATGAGTGAAGATTCTGCTGAAAACATCCCTGACTCAGTTGAAGAACAAGTTAAGGCACCCACCATTAACACCATTGAAGATGAAGTGGATATTGATGTTTTACAGAATATACCGGTCACACTGTCTGCAGAAGTAGGGCGTACTGTGATGAAAATCAGGGACATCTTACAACTTAGTGAAGGCAGTATTGTTGAACTGGATCGAATTGCTGGAGAGTCAATTGATGTTTTAGTCAATAATACTGCAGTCGCACGTGCTGAAGTTGTGGTAGTTAATGAGCGGTATGGTATTAGACTCACGCAGGTTCTTGATGCAGCTGATCGGTTACGTAAATTGTAGTTTTTCATATGACAGATCAAGCCGAATTAATTCAACCCCTCCTTAATTTGGCGTTGGTATTGCTTTTAGTTATCGCCTTTTTATGGTACTTGAAACAATATTATCTAAAAAAGAATTCTAAAACCGGCCGCCTGGTGTATTTGGAAACACTGTCTGTTGGAACAAAAGAACGTGTGGTGTTAATTAAGGTAGATTCTCGTACTTTATTATTGGGTGTTTCACCCCAAAATGTCGTTCTACTTTCTGAGATATCTGAGCATAACAAGTTAACCGAGGAAACTAACGTTAAACTACCATTTTCAGAAGTGACTAAAGATATACTTAGGTCGTCGTAATGGTTATTTTCCGAGTTATCTTGGTATTTTTATTCCTAGTTCCTGAAATAACATTAGCTCAAGCCCCAGGACTTCCGGGGATCGTGATTGAAGATTTGCCTGGAGGAGGGCAAAGCTATAGTCTGACATTACAGATTTTAGCATTAATGACTTTATTAACACTGCTACCTGCAGTGTTATTAATGATGACTTCTTTTACACGGATCATTATTGTTTTATCGATCCTCAGGCAGGCGTTAGGGACACAACAAACACCGCCTAATCAAGTGCTCATTGGTTTAGCATTATTCTTGTCATTTTTTATCATGGCTCCTGTTTTTACCCAAGTTAATGACGATGCTATCCAACCTTATTTAGAAGAAACCATTAAGGCAGAAGTTGCTATTGAAAAAGCACTCATTCCGATCAAGAGCTTTATGCTCAAACAAACACGCCATACTGACATTGAATTATTTGTACAACTGGCAGGCCATGAAGAATTAAAAGGTACAGATGATGTTCCACTACGTTTTCTACTGCCTGCATTTGTAACCAGTGAATTGAAAACGGCGTTCCAAATTGGGTTTTTAATTTTCGTACCTTTTATGGTGATAGATTTAGTCGTTGCTAGTGTTCTGATGTCTATGGGGATGATGATGTTATCGCCGATGATGATTTCACTTCCGTTCAAGATTCTTTTATTTGTTTTAATTGATGGCTGGTCGTTAATTATGGGAACCTTAGCGGGGAGTTTTTATGCAGCCTGATAGGAAAAATAGATGACTCAAGGAGAAGCACTGGATATCGGTCGTGAAGCGCTATGGGTCGTTGTTATGGTTGCAAGTCCATTATTATTGACAGCACTCGCTGTTGGTTTATTAATTGGCGTTATTCAAGCAGCTACATCGATTAACGAGGTTACTTTAAGTTTTATTCCTAAACTGTTGGCAGTCGTTGCAGCGTTATATTTTTTCGGCGCCTGGCAACTCAATTTATTAACTAATTTTGCCACTGGGGTCATCAATCGGATCCCTAGTTTGATGTAATGAGAAACGGCTATGATTATTTTATGGGATGACATTATCGAGTGGTTTTATACCTTTCTCTGGCCTTTTAGTCGAATTAGCGCTGTTCTATTAGTCGCCCCGATTTTTTCATCTACCATAGTGACGGTAAGAACACGCGTCAGTCTTGCATTATTACTAACATTTTTAATTTACCCGCTTTATGACTGGCCTATTATTGATGTCACCTCAGGGATCGGCTTAACACTATTTTTACAACAAGTACTGATTGGCGTTACCATCGGCTTAATTATGCAATTTGCATTTGCCGCTATTACCAGTGCCGGTGCCTTTATTGCTACCTCGATGGGTTTAAGTATGGCGGTTGTTGCCGATCCAGTTAATGGTCACCAATCGCCTGTACTAGCACAATTTTTACTGGTCATTGCAACATTAGTTTTTTTATCTATTGGTGGGCATTTAATTGTCATTGAGATGATGCTTGATAGTTTCAGATTAATCCCAATTAATGAGTTCTATCTCAATAGAGAAATGCTCTGGGCTATTTTACAATGGTCTTCACTCATTTTTTCAGGTGCCATCATGATTGCTTTACCGGCTATGATCACCTTATTACTAATCAATTCAGCGATGGG
>CAZEVO010000020.1:5181-36299 GCA_964515235.1 uncultured Methylococcaceae bacterium
CATGTTAAAAAACTTAAAATGTCCCTTCAAGAGATTAAAGATGAACTCAAAGATGTTGAAGGGCGCCCTGAAGTCAAACAACATATCCGTCAGAAACAACATGAAATGGCAACCGCACGAATGCTTGAAGACGTTCCTTCTGCCGATGTGTTAATTGTAAACCCAGAACATTTTGCTGTTGCGTTATCTTATGATCGTAATAGTGAAGCTGCGCCTATACTAGTTGCCAAAGGTGCTGATGAAATAGCTAAAAAAATACTCGAAATCGCACAAGATCATCAAATACAAATTTTACGCATCCCTCTTCTGGCAAGGGCCTTATTTTTTACCACCGAAGTAAAACAAGAAATACCGGATTCATTATATACCGCTGTTGCACAAGTTTTGGCCTATGTTTTTCAACTTAATGAGTCACAAGCAGGCGCACCAAAACCGGCGATGCCATCGCCTACTGTACCGAATGATTTCCAATTTGATCAAGAAGGAAACCCAATCTATTAACAATACATTTTTTAACGATATAAACATAACATTCATTTTTAAACTACAGGAGAAATACCATGGCTGAAGATAAAGAAAAACCGGATAAGGAAGATGCTATTACTGAAGAATTATCAGCTGAGGATACGACAACTAAACAAACTACTGATAACCAGTCTGAGTATGCAGAATTTGAGGAATTTACAGATGACTTGTCTTTATCCGATGATGCCTCTGTAAAACCCAAAAGTAGCTCAAAAAAAAGTTTGCCTGACCAGGATACCTTAGCGAGTAGTATGGGAGAGACAGCCGATGTTGTTAATAATGCAGCCATCCGTGTCAATAATTCATCTAATTTGATAAATGAAAGTGTGGTTTCACTGGAGAATTCCATTAATGCCATACAAAAAAAACAAACCATTATTTTTTCGGTATTTAGTGTTCTCATTTTAGTTGTTGTTTCCATAGGCGGCGTCTTTATGGGACGATTACAAGAGTCTATAACTCAAGCCGATGCCATCACCCTAGCAGTAGGCAAAAAAGTAATTCACCTTGATACAGAATTACAACGATTAGATGAAATGCAGTCTGAGGTTTTATCATTAAACGAAACTAATCAACGGTTAAAAAATAAAATTGATGAGTCCATGAGTGTTTTTGATGTTTCTTTTCGTGCTGCGAAGCGACGTGAAGAAGGGTACCTTGCTAAGAATGAGTCTATGACTAAAACACTGAATCAACACTTTGATAAAAGTTTTAATAAAATTAACAAGAGTAACGCTGACCTTAAAAATCGTATACTGGATACTAAAAATCAAGTCTCTAATTTAGGTAAAAAAGTACAAGTTTTACAAGGTGAAGTTAAAAAATTTAAAGACCAAAAATTAGTTCAAAAACTAAATGCCTTAATCACCTTGGAGCAAAATAAATATTTTGAGGTTATTTCTGCTGCTGACAGACGTCAAGCGAGTGTAGAAGCGATACAATATCCTCCAAGAGAAGTTAAAGAAGTTAAAGAAGTTAAAGAATCAAATAACTAAGGTGGAAACGGGGTATATACTGGTAACAATCAACCATTAACGTTTACCTACGATTTTTAAAACTATGACGTAAGTGTATTAAATTGAGGTAACAATGATTCTCCGCAAAAGAACATTTTATTGTTACCTCTGAATTAAGGAAAGGTCATGTATTTAGATAAAAAGATAAAACTAGTACTATGCCAGTTCGTGATAACTCTAGGGTTAACTGGGTGTGCCGAAACAGAGATCTTTCAGGCATTACAAGAACAAGGTTTAGTCATTAAATTGGGTCCACCGGTGCTGTCTGGAACCTATGCTGCTTTTTATCAGAATGGTCAAAAAAAAGTTGAAGGTGGGATACGAAATGATCAACGTGAAGGCTTGTATACCTGGTGGTATGAAAACGGACAAAAAAAAGCAGAAGGCTTTTATAAAAACGGGGAAATCACAGGCCTTTGGACCTCATGGTATGCACAAGGGCAAAAAGAAAGTGAGCGGATTATTAAAAATGGCAAGATTTCAGGGCTTGTTACACTTTGGAGTGAACAAGGTAATAAAAAGATTGAAGTGAATTATCACCCCGAAAGTAATGATGTACTTTGGACTGAATGGTACGACAACGGTCAGAAAAAAGAAGAAGTTAGTTTTAAAGGCAATGTAATACAAGGGTTAAGAACACTTTGGCAAGAGAATGGATTTAAAGAAATAGAGATTAATTATCAAGATGGAAAACCACATGGATTACGTTCAGAGTGGTATGGAAATGGACAAAAAAAATTAGAGGCGAACTTTTCAGAGGGGCAATTGCAGGGGAATTTAATTTTATGGTATGAGAATGGTCACAAAAAAGTTGATGCCTTTTATCAAAATAACAAAAAGGATGCCGTTTCAACCTGGTGGTATGAAAATGGGCAAGAAAAAGTCAAAGCACATTATAAAAATAATCGCTTAGATGGTGAATTAATCCGCTGGAATCAGTCCGGTTGGAAAACCAGTAATTGTCAATATAAGTCTGGCAATCTGGACGGTAGTTGTTTTAGGTGGGATGCAAAGACTAAAGAAAACATGAAGGCTCATTATAAAAATAATAAACTGAACGGCCCTCTAATCTGGCGAAATAAATTTGGCCAAAAATTATTTCAAGGTACTTATATAAACAATAAGCGAGACGGGGAATTAACATGGTGGGTTGAAGGTAATAAAACAGTTCAAGCTAATTATGAAAAAGGGAAACTACATGGGCATTTAAGCCAATGGGGAAATGGAAACAATAAAATTCAGGAATTTAATTTTCGTCAAAACAAACTTGAGGGTTTGTCCACCCGCTGGTCTAAACTGGGTAACAAATTATCACAGATAAATTATGAAAATAATATCGTTAATGGTATTGAAACTACATGGTATGCTAATGGACAAAAACGTTATGAAGGGTACCACGATAAGGGAACAATTAATGGAAATTGGGTTTGGTGGGATGATGACGGTGACATACTATTAACTCGACAATACAACCAAGGTATTTTGTTGCCTTAACCTGTTAAAAATACCTTAATCGAACCACTATAACATTGACAATAAATCGGTTTTTGAGACGTAAAACTATGGCTGTAATATCACTCAACTACAAGCAAATTGCATTATTAAAATTAACAGCAGTATTTAATTTTTTTAGCTTAACCACAATCTCTCTTTAGTTCTCACTAACTATTAACAGCGATGTTTTTTTTCACAAAATTAAAGCGAAAATATGCCCATGACCGATTGATTGAAGAGTATCTCTATCAATCAGTCTGTCAAGAACTTAAATCAAACTATGTTCGTGAAGGACTGTGGGCTAAAGCACAAATGAATAGTGGCGGTGATTTGAATTTACAGAAATCACTTTACATCAAATATCGAAAGCAAATTCTCAAAGATGAACTGAAACAAACCGAAGACTTGAATATGTTCGGTGATGTATATCCTGATCAAGAACAAGACGAACAAGATAATGTCACTTATTTTCTACTCATTAGCATTTTGGTCGTTATCACAATCACTATTTTTACAATGACGACAATGCCGTCCTTAACCCTTGTTTCTGAGGAGATTATTGATCAAAGCACAATAAATCAAAATGCTTTAATTCAATCGAACCCTATTGAAGAAATGGATCATTCTGTTGCTATCAAAAGGCAGAATATCAAAAAACCTGTAGCACTGATTGAACAAAACCAGTTATTTTATGTTACTGGTGAAAAACAACCTTTTACCGGTGAGTTTATTGATTATCAACATACCTCCGAAAAAGGGGAAGATTACTTTAGAGTCGTTAAAAACTTTTCCTTAGGACAACTGCACGGACTAGTCACTTTTTATAATGAATCAGGGAATCAGATTAAATCAGAACAATATCATCAAGGTCTAAAAGAAGGTATCTCTATTGCCTGGAATAATCAAGGCCAAAAAATATGGCAAGAGTTTTTTAGAGGTGGACAACGACAATCGCATAGCGATTTTTATGATGGTAAAAAAATCACTGAAATTTATTATCAACAAGGCAAAAAACACGGGCCACACACCATTTGGTATGCTAACGGACAGAAAAAACAATTAGTAAACTATCTTAATGACCAGAAACATGGCTGGTTACGACAATGGCGTGATAATGGATTATTAGCATCTCAGGAACGTTATAAGTTTAATGTCAAAGACGGTCTTAAAACACAATGGGGGATTGATGGTAATGTAAACCAAACGTCAACCTTCCATAATAATGTTTTAATTCGTAGCGTAAATTTTGTTAATCGGCAAGAACAAGGGAAAGAGTCGTTCTGGTATAACTCGGGTGAAAAGAAAGCCGAAATTAATTATAACAAAGGACAAAAAGACGGAATAGCAACCTACTGGTCAAAAAGTGGGCTTCCAAATAAAATTGAACTTTATGTTAAAGGAAAAAAATACACTGAAACTAATTACCACGAAGGAAAAAAATCTGGTGTACAAACCGTTTGGTTTTCTAATGGAAAAAAGAAAAAAGAAATACACTATAGAAATGGCAAAGAAGAAGGAATTGCACGCTTTTGGTATAAAACAGGTAAACTAAAAGAAGAAAAAATGTTTAGCCATGGTGATCCGTCAGGATTAACGATTTCTTGGGATCAAAGTGGTCGAAAAAATTTAGAAAAACATTATCTAAAAGGTCAATTACATGGTCGTTACACCTTATGGGATGAAAATGGTAACAAAGGCTGGGAGATGTATTACAAATTTGGCAAACAAGATGGCTTAAATACTATGTGGCATCCCAATGGTCAGAAAAAATGGGAGATCCTTTACGTTGATGACATCATCAAGAAATCAACCTTTTGGAATGAAGAAGGTAAAATAACGAAGACTGAAAATACGGAGAGTACCACACCTTGAACTGTCTACTCCGTGTTATTTTAATTGGAAAAGCAATCATCTCCTTTGTAAAAAATAACGGAGTGATAAAAATTGCAAAACATTGGTGACACATGATATTTAAATCTAAGGGAGATAACTGATATGACGAGCAATTACGCTGAGTTATATACTGCTTTGTCAGCAGCTATCAAAGAATTTAGTCTAAATAACATTGATGAAGGTAATGAATCTTTAATGGATTTCCTCAATCTATTAGACCCTTTTCTAACAGAGTTACCGGTAGAAAAAATAACCCCTTTTCAAGTTCTTTTGAATGAGTCATTAGCCTATTTTGAGGAAAAAGATTATTTAAATTTGGCAGATAAACTGTCAAATGAGTTATTACCTTTACTTGAAAAAACAGGTAATGAATACTCAATGAGCGAAACTATTGACCAGTTTAATACCGACTTACTTGAAACATTAGAGGCCACTATCGAGGCCTTTAAACAAGAAAATAATTCCATTGGCAATGAAAAATTAATTTCGTTAATTGACCTAATAAAATCTGAAGCTACTACGTGGCCAGAAGATAAGATCTTACAATTAAAACCTCTTCTGATTGAGTCGTTACAACTTCAAAAAGAAAGTGATTACTCCGGTTTAATTAATATACTTGAAAAAAAGATCTATGCGTTAGTTGTATAACTGGTTTAAGGAAAGCGTAACCAATTCCTTTTACTCTGACGGCTTCTTTTGGTTGTTGAGGTCGATGAAAAAACGTGTTTTCTTATATCGTCCACAGAAGGTATCTTAAGGACTTTACCCGCAAACAAATAATTTTCATTTCCCCGAAAAAATGCTTTAGGATTTTGTTTCATGATGACATCTCGTACTAATCGTATACTCAAATTAGTATTACCATAGGCTTTTAATGCAATGCCTTTAAGTGTATCTCCTTTAGCTATCGTATAGCGTTGCCCCGGAGCAATTTTGCCTGGTTTGCTTTTAAGAATTCGTTTAGCTATTTTAAATTCATTCATCAAAATAGACAGCGCATGTTGGTTAGCAGAGTCAACATCAGCATAACTCATCTTAAACGGTATGATTAAGATGGAAAATAAAATAAAACAGTTAATTTTCTTGATTTTCATGAATTGGCACCTTCATTTTAGAGTGCAATAACAAATTTTTGTTCACTTAGGGGTTGCATTTCACTTAAATCACGCCCTAGGGGAATGACAAGTGAGCTGTTCTTTTTTACCGAAATAACTTTAAATAAATCAATAAAATCACTGCTTAATTTTTCAGTAATGTTATCGGTATAATCCAATGGCAAGACCAGTAATAACTGTCCCAGAGTAATATTATGCAATGACCCCATTTGTAATTGAATAGATTTAGGTTTTACAGAGACATGGGTTATGGGCGGCTGACAATTAAACTGAGCTTTGACTTTGCGCCATGACTGAGTTAACCATGCTTCAACTTGATGATCTAAACGAGCTGCATTTTGATCAGAAAAATAGTCAACAGGTGTGGCTGCAAAAATTTTCGTGATTTCATGCTGTTCAAAGGGCGGTTTATTATCTTGATAAACCATCGATAATTTAAATTCTTTGTTAACTGGTAAGGTGTTTTCGATATCGACACTTACCATTCGGGTAATACTATCAAGATATTCAAATGAGGCAGTTAACCCGCGATACACATCATCAGTAATATTTGTGGCAAGGTCGGGCTGATGCCATTTAGCCATAATAGTAATCATTTGGGTGTTGGTTTTTCCATTGGAAGGTAAAAAGCTTTCACCATAATAGCTTTTGTATTGATATTGTTTTTTTAAAACAAAACCATTTTCATTCTGAACCAAGCGATTCATTGTTTTCGATGCCGTACGCAAGATAGCACTGAGATCATGTGTGGAATCTGAAGTAATATTAGTATCTCGAATCACTTTAACAGCAACTTGTTTTCTTAATCGATTACTTGAGCAAGAACTAGGATCAGCATCTTTTAAAAAATGAATCCCTGCTTTCACATAATGATTCTTACCCGCTGATGTTTCTTCAAGAATATCAATTTTCTGAATTGAAAGATTTGATTTTAAAATCACGGTTTCATGTAACTGACCAGCACTATCAAGCATGCTATTACTCACCAGATTAGCTTTTTGACTTAAAGCGGCTTTTCTGAGTGCATCAGAAATTGCCAGTTTTTTAGCTTGTATCAGTTCACCAGACTGAATAGTTGCATTCCCTTCTGACTCAATATAATTCGCCTGAGCTGTGGTACACACAAAGGCCAAAAAAACACCAATCACTTTCTTCATTCGTTTAACTATTATTTAGCATCGAACGTAAATCGTTAACAATCGTTGAGGTTAACTCCAATTTGGTTTCATAACTGTCATCTCCTACCGGTGTTATGCTAACAAGATTCGCACCATAAATAAGGCCTTGAACATGGGCCCTTAAGGTATCACTTGAAACCACCATATCTTCAACCGTAGTTGTTGAATTAATGTTTTGACCATAGACCTGTTCAATTAAGTTCCGATAGGCATCTAATTTTGAAGCTCTCATCGCCATTAACCGTCGTTGTGAGATGTTATCGCTGTTTTGCGTACTGATATTGGCATAACCAACGGCAATTAATACTTCTTTTTTATAAACGGGTAAAAAATTCTGGTCTGACGTTTTTTCTTCAGATAGAATTTTATAATCAGTTTTCGCCGAACAGGCTGTTATCAAAAAAACAGATAACATTATTAATATTTTTTTCAGCATCACAATGCTCCAATGCAAAGAATAATAAACAAATCCATAGCTACTCAATTTTGTAGCAGTTACTAACTGAATAACGTGCAATAAACATGCCTGTTCGCCAAGCTCCAGTATTACAACGCTACTAGCGGTTATTCTACGGTTATAATTTCTTCTTGGGTTTTAAAATCGGCAATCATTTGCCGTTTTTTTAAAAAAACTATGGTTTTCCTACTGACTCAATGTAGCTAAGAAAAAATATCTTAAATAATTAATCAATAAAGTTAATTCGTAATTAATTGGCATTATAGTTGCCTATTAATAATGTAGGTTCGTTATCAAGATCTCTGATAGTAATTAGGGCTAAATATTAATAATAATAATCAATAACTTATAAATCTATGAAGTTAGTCATCCGTCAAAATAGTGTGGAAAAGAATGATTAATAACGCAGCACTGTCAAATTTTTGGCAGTCATTTTCGGTACCTAACTCATCTTCATTGGTGATACCAAGCGTTTTATTCTGCATTATTATGATGATGGTGGTTCCACTTCCACCGATATTACTGGATTTATTTTTTACCTTTAATATCACGTTATCGTTAGTGATAGCTATGATTTGTATTAATGCTCTTAAACCTTTGGATTTTTCGTCCTTTCCTACTGTTTTATTATTTGCCACATTGCTTCGACTTGCCCTAAACGTCGCCTCAACTCGTGTCATTTTGGTAGAAGGGCATAATGGTACTGATTCTGCTGGAACTGTTATACAAGCCTTTGGCGACTTTATAATTGGAGGCAATTATTTTGTCGGCATCATCGTTTTTTCCATTTTGATGATTATCAATTTTATAGTTATTACCAAGGGAGCAGGACGCGTTTCAGAAGTGACAGCACGTTTTACCTTAGATGCAATGCCTGGTAAGCAAATGGCTATTGATGCTGACTTAAATGCCGGAATAATTACCAAAGAAGTCGCTAAACTACGTCGCGAAGAAGTTGCCGCTGAATCTGAATTTTATGGTTCTATGGATGGTGCTTCTAAATTTGTAAAAGGCGATGTCATTGCTGGTTTTATTATTCTAATCATCAATATTGTTGGTGGTCTAGTTATTGGTACATCATCGCATGGAATGACATTTGATGATGCTGCACATACCTACGTGTTATTAACCATTGGAGATGGTTTAGTTGCTCAAATTCCATCACTGTTATTGTCCACGGCGACGGCCATTATCATCACTCGAGTATCCTCAAGCTCATCGATGCATAGTCAATTAAAATTACAAATGGGTGACCCTCAACCCTTAGCCGTTACGGCAGGGATTCTCACGATTTTAGGTTTTATCCCTGGCATGCCGCATTTTATCTTCTTATTACTGGCGGCGGTCGCTGGAGGCATTGCTTTTTATTCAGCACGTACAGGAAATTATCTCCTGACAGACACCAGTGAACAAGATGAAGGTCAGGGTGATGAGGATAATGATGACCCTCAGACTAAAGAGTTAAGTTGGGACGATGTGCCACGCCTCGACGTGATTGGGCTTGAAGTCGGCTATGCCTTAATCCCCTTGATAGATCAGGCTCAAGGCGGTGACCTAATGCAACGAATAAAAGGGGTCAGAAAAAAAGTATCTCATGATCTAGGCTTTTTAGTTCCTACGGTCAGGTTACGTGATAACTTAGAATTTTCTCCCAACCAATATCGGATCAATATTAATGGTGTAAGCCGTGGACAAAGTGAATTAATTCCTGGAAAGGAACTTGCAATTAACCCTGGCGTCACCCACGGAGAGTTAAGCGGCGTTGACACGCAAGACCCCGCTTTTGGTATGCCAGCGGTCTGGATTGACCCTTCGGAACGCGAATATGCGCATACTTTGGGTTATACCGTCGTGGACCCATCAACTGCTTTGGCCACGCACTTAAATAAAATTATTTTAGAAAATGCCAAAGATGTTTTTGGCTATGATGAAGCCCAGCAACTTCTTGATCAATTAGGCGAAGTAGCACCTAAACTGGTTGAAACACTCGTTCCTAACAAGTTATCTTTAGGTGCTTTTACAACGGTGTTACAAAATCTTCTGGCTGAAGAAGTTCCTATACGAGATATGCGCACTATTGTAGAAACATTATTAGAAACAGCAGAGCAAACCCAAAACCCAGATATGTTAACTGCAGCAGTCAGACCTAATATTGGACGGATGATCATTCAATCACTTGTTGACGTGGATGAATCATTAAAGATAATTACATTGTCCACGGAGATGGAACAACTATTACATGATGTATTAACCAGAAGTCAGGAACAGGGACTGGCGATTGAGCCTGGGTTAGCAGAGCAATTATTAACCAACCTTAAAACCAGTAGCGAGGATATTGTTAATCAAGGAATACAACCCATTTTAGTGGTTTCTCCCGGCATTAGGCCTTGGATCGCAAAAATGATACGTCATAGAATTCATGGCATGACCATCATTGGCTACAATGAAATTCCTGAAGAAAAGGAAGTCCATGTGATTCATACTGTTGAATATAAATCTGATCAATAACGGCTTGTTATGAATATTAAGAGAATTGTAGAAATCGACACACGAACTGCCATGGATAAGGTTAGAGAGTTATTTGGTGATGATGCGGTCATTTTATCGAATAAGAAACTAGGTAAAAAGGTAGAAATTATTGCAGCTATTGATATTGAAGATGGCGTTGTTGATTTTAATCAATCTAAAACTAATGCGGTTAATAAAGAATCTGTCGATCATGAGTATGAGTCTTTTTTTAAAGTAATGCAAAATGAAAGCAACGCCGTTGATTATCAGTCATTATCTGCTGAATCTCATTACAAGGCTCAGCAAAAAATAACAACTTACGGGACAAATTTGAACCAGCCTTTATCAGCTGTAGACAAAAACCATCCACTCCATGACGAATTGCCGATTAAATTACGTACCGATAAAAAGGGTAGTTTCAATGCTGTCACATCGTCAAGAAAACGAAAAAATATAAGAAAAACATCAGGAGAAAAATCCAGTTTAAAAGCCACGACTAAAATCAAAAAAAATACGATTCCTAAAATAAAGAAAGCTAGCGTTTCTAAAAGTTCACTTTCAGAGAACAAAATCAAAACGTTGCAATCTAGTGCTCAAAAAACACCTCGGGTAGAGAAAAACAAAACTCAATCAACAGAAATAGCAACTGATGACATTAAGGTTCAAAATTCAAAATCTGACCACTTAATTGAATCCATGAGCCAAGAACTCTCTACTTTGAGGACGCTCTTTGAATCACATATTCAAAATCCTAATCCTGCTCGTGATTCTGTTGAGGCTGATCCAGTTTTTCAACATTTACAATCTTTAGGTTTTTCAAATCATATTATTAATACGATTAAGCAAAACTGCTTGGATACTAACGATAGTGATCTTAACTGGATGAGTGCTGAAGAGTGGTTGTCAGAATACATTAATATTTCATCGATAGACCCGGTGAGAGAAGGTGGTGTTTTTGCTTTTGTCGGCATGGCCGGTGTTGGTAAATCGACCACTATTGCCAAAATAGCATCACAGTATGCGATGACTAATGGTATGGATAAAATTGCCTTACTAACATTAGACCATAATCGCATTGGTGCTAAGGAACAAATGAAATTAGTTGGTTTCATGTTAGGTATTGAGGTCTGTGAAGTTTTGGATAAAACAGAATTGCCTAGCATGCTGGATTCTTTGCATGACTATGATTTGATTTTAATTGATACGCCAGGGAATAATTTTCAGAATGATGACTTTCTGGATACGATTGCTGTTTTAAAAAGTGATGATGTCTCATCACAGGTTTTTTTAACCCTTTCTGCCAATAGCCAAGCTAGTGCAAATCAATTATTTTGTGATACGCTCGCGAAAGAAACCGATGGCGTCATCATCACAAAAACGGATGAAGCGTTTAATTTAGGTGAAATATTATCGACCGTCATTGAAACTGAATCTGAAATTGTATTATTAACTGATGGACAACAAATACCGAATGATTTACACCGAATAATGGCTAAAGAACTAGTACAGTCACTCTTAGAAAGAGAAGGTAGTCAAAAGGTCACGGTTGATGAATAGTCACTAACATTGTTATTTTGTTTTAAGAACGCAGTTACATTTTTATTTTGCGTTTAGTCGAAAGGGGAGAGAGATGAAATTATTACATAATGTTTTAGGGGTACATGAACAAGCATTGAACTTACGGCAAATGCGTACCACTGTATTAGCATCAAATATTGCTAATGCCGATACACCTAAATATCAAGCACGGGATTTTGATTTTTATTCTCTACTCAAAGATATGGAAACCCAATCTATACGATCAACGCACAAAGATCATATAGACTTCTCCAAGAATGCTTTAGATTTAGGCTTAAAATACCGAATTCCAACGACACCATCCATTGATGGTAATACCGTTGAATCAGATACTGAAAACAATTTATTTGCAGATAATACCATGCGTTATCAGGCTACATTAACTTTCCTTAATCAGCGCATAAAAGGCGTTTTAACTGCATTGAAAGGAGAATAAGTGTTAAAAAGGTCTGGGTTTAAAAATCATGAATAATGATAAATTAGCTAGGAAAAAACCAGTTCAGGTCATTGCTGTTACCAGTGGAAAAGGGGGCGTAGGTAAAAGTAATACCTCTATTAATCTATCGATAGCCTTAGCTAGAAAGGGTAAAAAGGTTTTACTGCTAGATGCTGATTTAGGCTTAGCGAATATCAATGTAATGCTCGGCTTACGACCTGAATTTAACTTATCTCACGTCTTAAATGGTGAGAAGTCATTATCAGAGATTCTTCTCCCAGGTCCTGAAAACATTAAAATTATTCCTTCTTCTTCTGGCATCCAATATATGAGCGAATTAAATGAGCGCGATATTGGGTTATTAATTCAGGTTTTTAGTGAGTTAGAAGAGGATTATGATTATTTAGTCATTGATACTGCCGCCGGTATTTCTGGAAGTGTTTTATATTTTTTAAAAGCAGCTCACCAAGTCGTCATTATCGCAACTGATGAGCCGTCTTCTATTACTGATGCTTATGCATTAATTAAAGTTCTAAAAAAAGAGCATGGAATAAGTAATTTATTTTTTATAGCCAATATGGTCGACAGTGCCAATCAAGGACGTATCTTATATGAAAAAATAAACAAAACTGTTGACCGGTTTTTAGGAGGCGGTTTAATTTTTTTAGGCAGTGTACCGTTTGACAGGCAAATCACCATATCAAACCGATATCAAACGCCGATTATTACTTCAGATCCAAGAGCATCTGCCAGTTTATCTTATATGCGGATTGCAAGAAGCATTTCAAACTGGCCAACACCTGTCATTCCACGAGGTGATATTGAATTCTTTTTTGAACGTTTTTTTGAACAAATGTCACAGAATTAATGAGAGATTTAGCACTCTACGCGGAGAGTCAAGAAAAATCTGATTACTCACAAGTACTGACGCAATTTTCCCCTTTAGTAAAACAGGTTGCTAACCACATTGCAGCACGTCTCCCTTCTAATATTGAACTGGACGATTTAATTCAAGTCGGTTTAATTGGCTTATTAGAAGCATACCAAAACTTTGATAGCCAGAAAAATGTCCAGTTTGAGGCCTTTGCAAAAATCAGAATAAGAGGAGCCATGATTGATGAAGTTCGTCGTTTAAGTGAGCTTCCTCGTTCTGTAATGAAAAGTATTCGTGATGTTAATCAAGCGAGAAATGAACTAGAACAAGCTTTAGGGCGTGCTGTTACTGATCATGAGATTGCTGAACATATGGGTTTATCCATAAATGAATTACAATCCCAACAACATAAAAATCATGCGCTGCAAACAACGTCGTTGGATTATCTAACAGAGAATAACCACTCACTTGAACCTTTGTTTAGTGGTTTAACCATAATTGATAGTCTTGACAAAGAAGCTCTTAGTCAGGAACTCATCAAAGCCATTGATCAACTTCCTGAAAGAGAACAAATTATTTTTTCTTTATATTATTCAGATGAGCTTAATTTAAAAGAAATAGCAGAAGTCTTAGACTTGACTGAATCGCGTGTTTGCCAGATACAGAAAGCATCAATGGCCCAACTAAAAATTATTTTAAGAGATTTTTTATAAAAAATTTGTCATTATATTAGCTAGTCATTTTAACTAATTAACATAGGTCTTTATAAATCATGTTTGGAATTAGTAAAAAACCTGCAAATAAACTTGATCAAGCCAAAGCCGTTGTCCGTGCAAAATATGAAGAGTGTAAGGCTCTTGATAATGATAGTCACCGCTCAGAAATCACTCGATTACGCATGGCTATGCAAATGCGTAACCATCTTGATAAAACCTTTATTGATGCTGCTAAAGAAACAGAGGCTTTTGAAGAAAAATACAGTGGTGTACCCTTAACAGCTGAATTAAAAAAGAAGTTGCCTAGGCCTAAAGAATTTATGCGATTTGAATCCAAACTCAACGGCGTTGTTTTTACTTGGATGCCTCCTGAATTTACTAAAGAAATGTTTAAGTTAGGAAGATCCTATCAAAAAGTTGAAACGAATGAAGAAATGGCCATTATTAAGGCTCAAAGTATTTCTAAGAAAGTTTCAGAAGATTTAAAGCTTGGGTTTGAAATTGAAGTCTTACGGTTTCTAACTGAAGAAGAAGAATAGGAGTCTTAAGGCTTGATAATTCCAAGTTCTTCATTGCGTACCTCATCTAAGGAATCAAGATAGAATTCAATCAACATTCCTTCATTTGTAATCCCGATTAATTTATTATCTTGTGTGATCGGGACGCTAATACCTACGAAATCCGTCAACCGATTAAATGCCATCTCAATTGAATCAGTATTTTCAAATTTAAAAACATCAGTTTGTAGAATATCCAAACCTGTCAAAGAGTCTGGTGCATGAAGTAATTGTTTCATATCAACGCGACCTTTAAAAAGTTGATTTGAGTCAACTAGATAAATATCATTTTCATCTTCACATTCAGAATAGATTTTTTTTATTTCACCCACAGTTTGATCCAGTTGACAACAAACAAATTCCGTGGACATGCATTCGGTGATAGGGGTCGTGCGTATGATTTGTTTTTCTTGGCCTTCAGTTAATTGAATCCCTTTTTTGTCTAATTGATAATGAAATAAAGAAGGGGAGAAGTATAATCGGGTTAATAGGTAAGAAGCCGTCACTCCAGATAACACAAAAGTGGTAGCATCAAAATGTTCTGTCATTTCCAGTACAATGATTACAGCCGATAAAGGTGCACCAAACAATGATGCCACCATGGCACCCATCCCGGTCACAGCATAAAGACCATCTGCATTAATAGAAATACCATTGAGATCCGCTATTCCAGCAACACTGGTACCAATCATAGCACCCATAAAGACAACCGGTCCAAAAACCCCGCCATTAAAGCCAAAACCAAAGCTTAAGCAGGTGGCCAATAATTTCATAAATAGCAAAACAATTGCTAATTGAATTCCTAATTCACCGATAGAACTAGATTGCACAGCCCAAGCTCCCACTCCCATCGACTGGGGATAGAAGCAAAAAATTGCCGCTAGAAAAAATGCACCAACCATTGGTTTCAATCGATTATCAATTTTTAACTTGCCTGTTAACGCTTGCGAGTACATCAACATTTTCATAAATAAGACACAAAAAAGGCCTGATAGAAAACCAATAATAATGCACAATAAATAGTCGCTATAAACGGGGGAGTGATTCAAAATCAAGGTAAGTTCGGGATGATCTTGTCGAAAAATTTCACCAATGATCATACCGATTACAGCACTCATTGTAACTGCAGAAAAAGCACGAATCGAATAGTGTTTTAAAATTAACTCATGAGCAAAGAAAACACCGGCAAAAGGGGCATGAAAAGAAGTGGCTATGGCAGATGCAACACCACAAGATAAAAGAATAAGGCAACCTTCATTAGAAAATTTAAAACGATGTGCAATTGCAGATCCAAGAGAAGCACACAAATGAACTGCAGGACCATAACGACCGACCGATGCTCCAGATCCCAAAGATACTGCAGAAACAATACCGATGCCTAAGCCTTCACGAAGAGAAATCATACCTTTTCGACAATGTACCGCTTCAAGGACACCGGCAAACCCGACATTACGATGGTCTGGCATTAAATAATGCGTCAGCAAACCGACCAGAAGACCGCCAATGACCAGAGGAACTATAATCGTTAAATACTCAACTGATCCCGTATCTGACATATCATAAATACTGGTTGAAAATAACTGTGATTCAGTAAATTCAAATATTTTAATAAACCCGAGGGAAGCAAATCCGGCCAAAAAACTTACAACTATGCTGGTTAATAAAATAGTTGGTAACGATTTTTTTACTTGGGTCTCCATAACTGCTCCCTGAATTGCACAGACATTTAACAAAAGGTAATAATCCCTAACTAACTTTATCGTCCAAGGTATTGAAATATTGAATTTATTTAGAGTTTTTTCTAAGAACCTAAATATGACGGCCATTTTAAATATGCGCATAATACATATTATGTTAAATTAATAGCGTTATATATTATTCTTTACTAGCCACCAACAAGGCGCTCACATCATTTCTATTATTAACGACTAAATTTGTGAAACCACAATTAAGCATTTGTGAAACAGCTATGGATTCTCGCATGCAATGATTTTCTGACTCATCGCTAAACAAATGAACAATCCAATGTTCCAGTAAATCTATACGGTCAAGTTCTTTCAGAATTTTGAAATACTGTTTCACTTCTTGTTGAATTAAAGAGGTATGAGCAGAAATATCATCAAGAGCATAACGGTCACCATTAACAAACAATCCTCCAGATTTTAAGACCCGATAACACTGCTCAATCACGTCATGACGATAATCAGTTAAAAAATTATGTAAGGTATAAGCACTAGCAATGACATCTACGCTGTTATCAGGAATTTTCGATAAGGCGGTCAAGGCATCTATTTCGAGAAACAAAAGAGATTCAGAGTTAACGTAATCTGCGAGTGACTTTTTAGCCTGATCGAGCATTGTCGGTTCATTATCAATAGCGGTCACTAAAAGATCTGAACGCCCGGATAATAAAGATAATGTTGTTATTCCAGTTCCGCATCCTAATTCGACAACAGTTAACGGTACTTCAGTCGAACAACCCTGGTGAGGCATATAATCTTTAACCACTGAACCAACTAAATGACTCATCTCTATAGCTGCTGGACAAATATGTTTCAGTAAGTCATAGTTCTCACCTAATACACCTGAAAAATCGGTATTAAAAAGATAGGTTTTATCCATAAAAAAAGTCCACGAATTGATCTGTGTTTTAAGTTCTTGTTAATTGCTATTTTTTTTAGCTTGTTTGAGTTCAAACTGTGCTAATTGTTCAGGTGTTGCTTTTTGTTGATGTTTTTCTTTCCATTCACTGTAAGGCATTCCATAGATAAATTCTCGCGCCTGATCATAATCAAGGGCTATATTTTTATCTTCAGCTGCAGCTAAATACCATTTAGCTAAACAATTTCGACAGAAATCTGCCAAATTCATTAATTCTATATTCTGTACTTCCGTATGAGTTTGTAGATGGTGCAGTAATCTTTTTAAAACAGCCGCTTCCAACTCAATCTGTTGATCTTTATCAGGCATAACGATAATACTCCATAAATTAATTGTCACATTTTATCAGATGAGTGGGATAAGCATATACAATCTAACCCGTTAGAACTACAATACTGTTTTTACTGGAAAAGTCATTTAGATTTTCCATTAAAGTCTTGAAGCGTCTTAAATACTCTTCCTTAAACAAACAACTTTAATTTGTTTAAATTAACCCCATTAATTGAAACATTGTCCATTTCTATTTTGAGTCATTATGAAACTGTTATTTGATTTTTTCCCAATAATTTTATTTTTTGGAGCCTTTAAGCTCTATGGTATCTATGTGGCAACCGCTGTAGCCATTGGTGCTACTATCTTGCAGGTTGCATTCACTTGGATTCGCTATCGTAAGGTTGAAATGATGCATTGGATTACCTTAATCCTGATTGTTGTCATGGGCGGATTAACACTCTATCTACAAGATGAACAATTTATTAAACTTAAACCTTCGATTATCAACTGGCTCTTTGGTATTGCTTTTTTAGGGAGCCAATTTTTCGGTAAGCGCCCTTTCGTAGAACGAATGATGGCAAGTAATATCGAACTACCGCAACCGGTTTGGAAGCGATTGAATCTGGCATGGAGTTTTTATTTTATCGCACTGGGTTTTATTAATTTATATGTTATCAATCATTTTGATACCGATACCTGGGTAAATTTTAAGCTCTTCGGTATGTTAGGCCTAACTGTCCTATTCATTGTCATTCAAGCCCTTTATTTATCTAAATATATGCCTAAAGAGGAAAAAGAGAGTTAATCATGCTATATGCCATTATTAGTCAAGATATTGAAAATAGTTTAGAAAAAAGACTTCAAGCTCGCCCTGCCCATTTGGCTCGTTTGGAACAATTACAAGATTTAGGGCATCTTGTTTTAGCAGGTCCACACCCTGCTATAGATTCTGAGGCAACTAATGAATCTGGTTTTACCGGGAGTTTAATCGTTGCTGAATTTGACAGCCTCGCCAATGCAAAAGCATGGGCCGATTCCGACCCATATGTTATCGCCGGTGTTTATGAAAAAGTTATTGTTAAACCATTTAAAAAGGTATTCCCTCAATGAGTGTTACAGAAATAAGATCAAGAATTACTGATGCATTAAACCCGACTGAATTAGAAGTCATTGACAACTCAAGTGCTCACGCAGGTCATGCCGGTATGCAATCTGGCGGTGGTCATTATCACGTGATTATCGTTGCAGATGCTTTTCTGGACAAGTCCCTCGTTCAACGTCATCAGTTAGTCTATCAAGCTTTAGGAGATATGATGAAGCAAGATATTCATGCATTAGGAATTGATGCATCAACACCACAAGAAAAAAAATAAGGATAAAAAATAATGAAATCTTTTTTACTCATTCTACTTTCAGCATGTCTACTCACAGCTTGCGATAATTTAAAACAACCCGTTGAAAATGAACCTACTATAGATATCAGTGATGCTGTTGCTATTGTTAACGGTTCTTATATTAGTAAAGAATCCTTAACGAATTTAACTCAAGAAATACAACAACGTTCTCCGGGAATGAAGTTTCCACAAAAAGATCTAATAGAAGAATTAATTCAGAGAAAACTTTTACTTAGTGAATCAAAACGGCTAAATTTAGCAGACAAACCTGAGGTTGCTAAAAAAATTCGCGAATTAACCAACACCGTACTTTCACAATCTGCATTACACCATTTTTTACAAACCCACGAAATTTCAGACGATGAATTAAAGGCTGAATATGATAAACAAGTTGCTAATGGCGGTGGTGAGGAATTTAAGGCTCGTCATATCCTAGTTAAGACTGAAGATGATGCTAAAAAAATAATCGAACGTCTTGATCAAGGTAGTGATTTTGCGACCCTCGCTAAAGAAAATTCAACCGGTCCTTCTGCAGTCAATGGGGGTGATTTAGGCTGGTTCTCACCACAGCAAATGGTTCCTCCTTTCACCGAAGCAGTCATTGCTTTAAGTAATGGACAATACAGCAAACAGGCAGTGAAAACTGATTTTGGCTGGCATATTGTGTTACGAGAAGATTCAAGATCCAAACAACCCCCTGCTTTTGAGGCGATTAAAAAGCAGCTTTTACCAACTTTGCAACGACAAAAAGTTCAAGAATATTTAACCGGACTACGTGATGCTGCTGAAGTTGATTTTCTAGTCAGTGAACAATCAGCCAATGATGCTGAGAATAATGAGCCGTTAAAAGTTCCAGCCATTGATGATGAGAAGCCAACAGAAAAAACAACCGGTAACGAAATAGAAACGTCTAAATAAAAAAACCAATCTTAGCAGAGAGCGCGTTTTACTTTACTCTACAAAGCGTGCTCTCTCCTGCCCTATTTTCTGTAAACAATCACTTAATTCTCAGAATGTTGTGCTGACCACTCTAATGCCAACGCATCAGCTCGGCGGATCTCTGCCGGTTGCATTCGTTCTGAAACAGCATCACGATAATACAAGGCCTCTTGGTTACCACTAGTTGCAGCAATGTTAAAAAGCATGAGTGCCATCACATAATCTTGAGGAACCCCTTTCCCTTGGAAATACATTAGTCCTAAACTAAATGGGTCTTCTGCTAGCTCCTGTTCTCTAGTTTCTGTATTCACCGACTGTTTCTTGTCTTCCCTTGCATCAAATAATCTGATGCGCTGTTGGGCTTCTTGTATTTGACTAACGCTCATTCTCTCAGTTAAAGCCAACTTATAATCCGATGCATCTTCTTCACCATTTCTTTGTGCAAGTGTTAGCAACATATGTGCACTGATATAGTCTTGTTGTACACCTTGACCATGAAAATAATTTAGCGCTAAATTGAACTGATCAGCGGCCAGTAGTTTTAAATTAATTTCAGGTGCCACAATGGGAGTTGGTTTTTTGATTTGAGTCTGTTCACTCTTAAAATTAGGCGCGAGTATATTCTGCTCCAAGTGTTCTGAATGAGTAGAATTCATTTCTTTTTTAACCTTTATATCCGATTGAATTATTTCCTGATTAGGTTCAAAATCTTTTTCTTCTTTTGTTAGACCTAAAATACTTTTAGCGTTAGTAAGGTCTATTTTATTTTCGACTTTTATTTTTGTCACAGGTGCTGATGGCGGTAACTTAGCGGTTATAGGAACTCCTGATTCTGACATCAAAGCAGAACACCAGTGATAAGTTTCAGTACTTAAACCCGACTTCTTTTGTTGCTCAAAATCAATAATGATGTCGTTACACCAGTCATAGGTTTTAGCGTTATATTTAATCGTATCCTTGGAACACGAGGTAAGCAGTAAAAAAAACAAAAAACCAAGAACTCTCATATTTTTCAAACAGAATTGAAGTTAGCTTTGATTATGCGTTGATAACACAAGACAATCAAGTTGATGTCCTCATTGATTCTTTGATGTTTATTTTATGCAGGTATATTACTGATATGAAGAGGTTAATCAACACAGGTCAGGTGATTTTAGTGATATATTGTAAGATGAACTGTAAATTCCTCTGCCCTCGAAATTCATTGACATCCAGTTTATACACGGCTTTTATTTTACGCACACCAAGCCATGATTCAGGTGAGTCAACGAAGAAATAAATAGCATCTATCAGTTTCTCCCCCGAAGGAAGGCGTAAAATTAACTTCAAATGTTTTTCCCCAACAATTCTTACTTGTAAAACATCAAAAGTATCGTCAAAAAGGGGTTCTGGGTATTTTTGCCCCCAGGGCCCTGACGCTGTAATCAATTCAGTAAAATTGAGTGTTAAATAGTCTTCTGTCAGTGAACCATCGGTATAAATTTCTGGGGTTAAATCAAAATCAGCGATCAATTGTTGTATGCGTTGCGTAAAAGCTTGGGTAAAGAGTTCAAGATCGCAAGCTTTAATCGTGATGCCAGCAGCCATTGCATGACCACCAAATTTTGATAATAACTGCGGTTTTTCAGTAGCAATATCATTTAAAACATCTCGAATATGGATTTCTGGAATTGAGCGCGCGGATCCTTTTAAGTATCCATTATCAACTTTAGCAAAGGCAATAACGGGTCTATTAATTTTATCTTTAATTCTTGAAGCTAAAATACCAATAACGCCTTGGTGCCATTGTTGATCATATAAACAAACGGCTGATTGTGTAGCCTTTTTGTCAAGATCCGATAACGTCGATAGAATTGCCATTGCGCTGGACTTCATCTGTACTTCTATATTTTTTCGGTCTTTATTTAAAAGATCTAATTGTTCAGCCATTTTCTGACACTCTAACGGGTCCGTTGACAATAAACACTCAATACCAAGCGCCATATCATCTAGTCGTCCAGCTGCATTAAGACGAGGACCAATGGCAAACCCCAAATCAGTTGCTGATAATTTCTTTTGATTCCGTCCTGAAATTCCAATCAGGCTGTTTATTCCGGCCACACATTGTCCTGATTGAATACGTGACAAACCCTGAAAGACTAGAATTCTATTGACATAATCTAATGGAACGACGTCAGCTACAGTTCCTAAAGCGACCAAATCGAGTAACTGAGCTAAATTGGGTTCCTTAATCTGCTGCTCAGAGAACCAATTGACCGTTCGTAGTTCGGCCCTGAGAGCTAATAGGACATAAAAAATAACACCGACTCCGGCTAAAGCTTTACTAGGAAAAGAATCGCCTTCTAAATTAGGATTTACTATAGCCTGTGCCAATGGTAATTGGCTAGCAGGTAAATGATGATCAGTAATAAGTACTTGGATGCCAGCTTTTCTTGCCGCCTCGACACCGTCAAAACTAGAGATACCATTATCAACTGTAATAATAACATCCGGTTTTTCTTGAGTAGCTAAGGCAACAATTTCTGGGGTCAATCCGTATCCATATTCAAACCGATTGGGTACGATATAGCTCACCTGTTGAGCACCTAATAATCGTAGTCCCTTAATGGCAACTGCACAGCTGGTCGCACCATCGGCATCAAAGTCCGCAAGAATCAGGATTTTCTGATTGGCTTTAAGTGCCGATAATAACGCTGAAACCATCCCTTTCATTCCAGAAAGCAAAAAAGGGGATGGCAATTGTTTTAAAGAATAATCCAGCGCTTTTGTAGTATAAATACCACGAGAAAGATAAATCCGTTTTAATACCGGGTCGAGATCACCCAATTGATCGCGGTGATGGTCAACTGATCGTTTAACAATTTTTTTCAACATCACGTTAAGCCGTTACGAATCCTAGTCAGTAACTGTTTAACACTAAAAAATCATTAGACTTTTATAAGCTATCAAGAATCGCAGTTTTAACCGCACCCAGTTCTGCATCAACTGTGGTAGGTTTAATCACTGATTGTGCAATTGCCGTTTCAGGGTCTTTCAAACCATTACCCGTCAGTGTACAAACAACTTTACTACCTTCCGGTATTTTTCCTGATGCAATATCTTTTAGAGCGCCTGCCAAAGAAGTTGCAGACGCAGGTTCGCAAAAAATTCCTTCATGGGCAGAAAGCATTTTTTGAGCTTCTAGTATTTTTCCATCTTCAAAACAATCAAACCAACCTCCAGATTGTTCTTTAGCAGCCCATGCTGAATCCCATGATTGCGGGTGACCAATACGAATTGCTGTTGCAACAGTTTCAGGCTCGTCAACCATATAACCCAACGTAAAAGGTGTCGCACCAGCAGCCTGATAACCACACATTACCGGTCGTTGATTAACAACCGCTTTAATATCGCCTTGATCAGTTGAATATTCCTGATACCCTTTCCAATAAGCTGTTATATTGCCAGCGTTACCAACAGGTAAACAATGGTAATCCGGTGCTGCTCCAAGTTCATCAATAATTTCAAAAGCAGCTGTTTTTTGTCCTTCAATTCGATAAGGATTGATAGAATTTACAATCGTCACAGGTGCATGATCGACTATTTCTTTAACCAAACGCATACCATCATCAAAATTACCTTTAATTTGAATTATTTTGGCACCATACATTAAAGTTTGAGCCAGTTTGCCTTGAGCAATTTTACCGTCTGGAATTAACACAAAAGCTTTAATTCCTGCACGTACTGCATAGGCTGCAGCCGATGCTGAGGTGTTTCCGGTAGACGCACAAATAATGGCTTCACTTCCTTCTGATACGGCATGCGTCACAGCAGTAGTCATACCGCGATCTTTAAAAGAACCAGATGGGTTTAATCCTTCAAATTTTGCATAAATATCGACATCTTTGCCGATAATATTCGGGATATTTTGTAATTGAATTAGCGGTGTATTTCCTTCACCGATACTAATAATACGGGTGTTATCATTAAAAGGTAATCGTTGTTGATATCGTTCAATAAGGCCTGTATAACGTGGTCTGAATGCCATAGATTTATCCCAGTGTTTCTAAACGAATACGATTAACCTTACCGATAACCGTATCAAGATTCTCTATTTCTAAAATAGAATGATTAAGTTTTCTCTCAAGTGCTTTGGATGTGATAATAATGACATCAACTGCAGTCCCCTCTTGGCGAGGTTCTTTTTGAATCAACGCTTCAATATTAATGCCTTGTGAAGACAAAATATTGGTGATATCTGCCAAAACACCCAAGCTATCAGCCACAGTAATCCGAAGATAATAAGGTACTTCAATTGAGTCAATTGATAAAATAGGGTCCTGTGACAATGATGATGACTGAAAAGAGAGGTGAGGTATTAAATGCTGTGGTTCACAATTAATATTTCGGACTACATCTATTAAGTCAGCTACCACAGCCGATGCTGTTGGCTCTGCCCCTGCACCAGGGCCATAATAAAGAGTAGGCCCGACGGCATCACCTTGAACAACAACCGCATTTAAAACACCATCGACATTAGCCAAGAGTCGTTTGTCAGGAATTAACGCAGGATGAACTCGAAGCTCAATGCCAGCATTGGTTTTGCGCGCAATCCCTAAATGTTTAATTCGGTAACCTAATTCCTCAGCATATTGTACATCTTCTTGAGAAATTTCAGTGATCCCTTCGTGATAAAGTCGATCAAATTGCAAAGGAATTCCAAAAGCAATCGAAGCTAAAATGGTTAGCTTATGCCCTGCATCAATACCTTCCACATCAAAGGTTGGGTCGGCTTCAGCGTATCCTAATGCTTGGGCTTCTGCCAAAACATCAGAAAAATCACGGCCTTTATCACGCATCTCCGTTAAAATAAAATTACCAGTGCCATTAATAATACCAGCTAACCATTCAATTTTATTTGCGCTCAGCCCTTCTCTAATCGCTTTAATGATGGGAATGCCCCCGGCAACGGCGGCTTCAAAGAGCACCATAACCCCTTTTTCCTGTGCCAAAGAAAAAATTTCAGTTCCATGTAAAGCAATCAGTGCTTTATTAGCAGTGACCACATGTTTACCATTATTGATGGCTGCAATCACCAAATCTTTAGCAAGAGTATCTCCACCGATCAACTCAACAACCACATCAATTTCATCATTATTAACAATGGCAAAAGAGTCTGTCGTGAGCTCAATCGTTGAGGTATCACAGATTCGCTCCCGAGAAAGGTTTTTAGCCGATGCATGGGTTACAGTAATACCACAACCAACCCGACGGGTTATTTCTTCAGCATTACGAGTTAGAACATTAACCGTACCACCGCCAACCGTTCCTAGGCCTAACAGCCCGACTCTTACAGGATCCAAATCACACTCCACTTAAAATCTAACGTATTACATTAAAAGAAACATTATACCTTGTTGTTACCTTTGAGCATATCACGAATACCACGCATCGCCTGACGTGTCCGGTGTTCATTCTCAATCAAACTAAAACGAACAAACTGGTCACCGTATTGGCCAAAACCAATCCCTGGCGAAACGGCCACTTTGCTTTCAATTAACAATTTCTTGGAAAACTCAAGAGACCCTAATGCCTTAAATTGCTCGGGGATCGGTGCCCAAACAAACATGGTTGCTTTAGGTTTTTCGACCTCCCATCCAATAGCATTTAAACCATCGCATAACACATCACGTCGTTTACGATACATCTCACAAATATCAGCGACACAATCCTGAGGCCCTTCCAGAGCTGTAATGGCTGCGACTTGAATCGGCGTGAACATCCCATAGTCAAGATAAGATTTAATGCGTGTTAACGCCGCCACAAGTTCTTTGTTACCACACATAAACCCAACACGCCATCCTGGCATATTATAGCTTTTAGAAAGTGAGAAAAACTCAACTGCAATCTCTTTAGCACCTGGTACTTGTAGAATGGACGGGGCTTTATAGCCATCAAAAACAATATCTGCGTAAGCCAGATCATGGACAACCCATATATTGTACTCTTTCGCAATCGCAATAACTTTCTCAAAAAACTCCAAATCGACGCACTGCGTAGTTGGATTTCCAGGGAAATTTAAAATTAACATTTTAGGTCTTGGCCATGAATCAATAATGGCATTTTCCAACTCTTGAAAGAAATCAACACCGGCTTCCATTCGAATATGGCGTAAGTCAGCACCCGCAATAACAACCCCATAAGGATGAATTGGATAAGCAGGATTAGGAACCATAACAACATCGCCTGGGCCTAATGTTGCTAATGCCAGATGTGCCAAGCCCTCTTTTGACCCAATCGTTACAATAGCCTCAGTTTCAGGGTCAAGGTTAACGTCATAACGATTTTTATACCAGTTACAAATCGCTCTGCGTAATCGTGGAATCCCTTTTGATATTGAATACCGGTGGGTGTTATTGCGGTGTGTTGCTTCAACCAGTTTGTCGACTATATGTTGAGGAGTCGGTTGGTCTGGATTTCCCATCCCAAAATCAATAATATCTTCTCCTGCAGCGCGGGCTTTGGCTTTTAACTCATTGACAATGTTAAAAACATAAGGTGGCAAGCGGTTAATCCGTTGAAATTCATCCATCGAGCTATTCACATTTTCCTATAAAAATTTTTATATTTTGGCATGAATTTAAAACTATAAAAATAAAATTATTTTTTTTCACTAAAAAAGATCGTTTATATCATTCTAATTGAAATGAATTGATGACCTTTTTTCTCAGTCCGTGTTACTTTAACTCTTGGTAAACACCTTGACCATTGAGTTATTAATGTTGAAAAATTAAAACCTTTTAGCCAAAAATCCAATGTTTATTCGCCTATTGTTAATTTTCTTCAGCCTATCATGCCCCGCCCAAGCTCAGCCTAGATTAGCCGTTCTTGATTTTGAACTCAAAGATATGACGTTAGCACCCGGGATCAAGGTTGAAATTGAACGTACTGCAGCCATTAAACCTATGTTGGTAAAACAACTTCAACAAGCAGGCTACAACATAATCCCAATCCACAAAGAACAACAACAATTTATGGATGGCGGCGTAGGTTATCTTTTTAATCACCCTGATGTTGCGGCTCAACTAGCACGGACAAATAGTGCGGATTACATTCTAGTTGGACGATTACACAAACCTAGCTTCTTATTTTCTTATCTGATGGTACAACTTATCGAGGTTAAAACGGCTCAACTCAAAGAACATTGGGTCGTTGAAGTTAAAGGCCCTCAAAAAAAGCTAACCTTTAAAGGGGTTGAAAGCGTTGTCGTTAAAATTAACAGCTACTTTAAGGCACACTAAATCGGCAGGATTAGGGCATATCACACAAATTGTAATTTTTTACAAACTGATACTTTTTTACTTTTTTTATACTTTATAATAACTTATCTTTAAAGGATTAAAGACTGAGATTATAACTCCCCCTAGAGTTTAATTTAGAACGACAGGATGTTATTTAGAAAGGGCCTTGATTTCAAATGAAGTTAAGGCCTTTTTTTTAACATGTCCCCGATAGACCAAATTAACCCCCCGACCTGGTTGCGAAACTAACATCAATAAGGAGCCCTCGATCTAGTAAGAATGACCATACCTAAGATTACTGGGGATTTGAGTTTATAAGAAACTAGCTTTTTTGCTTGTATTTAATCGACGAAGATTGTTTTTTAAAAACCATAAAATAGCGACATTGACAAAAGAAGTCATAGAACTGAAGTAAAAGCGAGATATTTTAAAAAAGTAGCGGAACACGATAGCCAAGTACTACTCCAATCACGTTATTAATTCTCCTATCAGCCTCATCACTTTCACTTAAATTAATAAAGATGATTTGAGTGATTATATTGAGTCTTAAGCCAGATCTTGAATTAATTTTCTAAACTCGTCGTCAACAGTAAAGTAATGCCCTTTTTCTTCATGTAAAGTGATTCCTGAGCAATGATATTCCAAAATATGTTTCTGAAATGCCTCAATATCTGCCACAACATAATCATTACCATTGTTATCTTTAAGTGTTACGTTTCTATTAGTCATCGATAGATTCTCACTTATTTTTTAATAAAACGGTTAGTTATCAAATAAAACACATCAGTCGAACAACTCAATTGAACCAACCTAACTAGCACATCACTGAGTTACTGGAAATGATCGTTTTTTTGGATTACACCCTTTAAGTGCTTCCTACCACAATCAATCATTTATACTGGTTGTCCTGTTTAAAACAATTCAATGTAAACAGACCACCAAAATAGTGACTTTAGATCCTATCTCAATAGAACATAACTCAGAAGTTGGATTTATTCCAGTTTAGTTTTTACAGCTCTTATTTTTTACCATATCGTAAAAAATATACCCTAAGTCATTATAAGTTAAACTTATTCAAGGTTAAAAATTTGCACCGGTTTTGATGATACAACTTAATAGTGAAGACTGCCTCTGGTACTACACGTAACGTTTATCACACTATTTCAAACTGCCAACTTTCATTTCCTTTCTACGACTAATAACCTACGCGTTAGGTTTATTATGTAATAACATTGCTTATCTCTAACGCTCGCGTTAGAATCGTCCATCTTCTATCTAATGGCCTTTTTAATTTAGCGAAACCCCATGCGCTATCTTTATGAATTGGCATTATTCTCCTTATAAAACCAAACCACTTGCAAAGATGATTGACGATCCACGGCCTTCCTTGATTCTGATCAATTTTAGAACTGTTCTCGAATCCAGAACGAATTATAGATGACTCAAAAAAAGCTGTTTATTGCAGGACTACTCATTTTTCTGGAAGGATACTGTGTCCTTTCACTTGAAATACTAGGTACAAGACTATTAGGGCCAGCATTTGGCGCCAGTATCAATTTGTGGGCAGCGCTGATCGCCGTAACGCTTCTTTCTCTCAGTGTCGGTTATAGTATTGGTGGTCGTTTAGCCGACCGATATAAAGAACATACTATGCTAATCATGATGGTGTGGTTTAGTGCCCTTTGGACTTTAATTATTCCATTTATCAAAAAAGAAACCGTAGAGGCACTCTCTTTTTTGGGATTAAAATGGGATATGCTGTTAAGTGCAGCCTTGTTATTTACCTTTCCACTAACAATGCTTGGCATGGTAACTCCATTTATACTTCGCACCTGTGTAAACACGCTTTCTTCCATTGGCTATATTGCGGGCCGATTTTATGCGATATCAACAGTGGCAAGTGTTTTTGCTGCAATCCTAACCGGATTCTTTTTTATTCCTGCTTTTGGAACTTTCAATGTCATCATGGCGGTCGTCTTGATACTGAGTTTTATGAGTTTACTTACCGCTTATATTTATCGTGACCATATTTTAGGGTTACCACTTACTATCAATATCCCGCTAATTTTATTAGCAACAGAGTTAATGGTGTTTAATAATCCTGACCATGATCAAAGATTGCTGGAAGTCCATCATAGTCCATATGGTGAAGTTCGTGTTCTCAACCTAAATCGAGGGAAGTTTTTAGTCCTTGAAGGTGAAGTCCACTCCGGAATCAATACATATACTAACCAAAGCAGTTTTCTTTACCCTGTTCTCTTTCAAACAGCAAAAGACCTGTTCGATCAGCCAGGAAATGGATTGGTTATCGGCCTGGGTGCCGGGACGACTATTCAACCATTTTCAGATGCTAACTGGCGGATGAGTGCTGTTGAGATTAATCCGGTCATTATTGATATGGCCTACAAGCATTTTGGCATAGACATTCCAGACACGAGAATCCATTCTATGGACGGCCGACGTTTTCTCTTTGAAACGAATGATTCATTTGATGCTATCTTGATGGATGCCTACGGTGGATCAGGAATTCCTTTCCACCTGATCACTCAAGAGGTATTCGAGCTTGCAAAAAAACGGCTTAATACAAACGGCGTTCTGGGTTTAAATGTTATTGGTGATGGCTGGGACTCTCTTTTAGTTCACTCTACTTTAAAAACGCTTGAACTGTTTTTTACTCATGTCACCGCACTTCCGACTGCTACAAAAAGAGACAACATTCAAAATTTTATTATCTTTGCATCAGATGCGGAAATAATACCAAAACTTTACAATTCTCTTCGCAACCCTTCTAGTAAAAATAACGTTTATCACCACGCCATAGCACGGTCATTCAAAAACAATTTTTCTAGTAAACCGTTTGGAAAAATTCTTACTGATAATTACAACCCTGCCGATTTATGGGGTGATGAAATTAATTTCAAAACCAGAAGTACTGGACAGAAAACTATCGACTCATCCCTTTTATGGTAATTAATTCAAGTACCGTCTTTATTTTTCGTACTCTTCCTCAAAGAAGAATAGAACAACCTAGCGATAACACGGCAAGATAAATATGAAAGACTCATTAATGCATTATGGAATTGTTTTTACAACAGGGGCTAGCATATTAGCGATTGAAATTCTTGGCAGTCGAATGATTGGTCCTTATTTTGGTATCAATCTTTTTTTATGGACTGCCTTACTCAGCATTACATTAATTGCGCTTGCTTTAGGGTACTTCTTCGGCGGCCTACTTGCTGACTATAAGCCTTCCTACCGAGTCCTTGCCACACTTATTTTGATAGCAGCTTTATGGCTATCTATTCTTCCCTATATTACCGAGCCATTATCAATGTTTTCTCGTAATTTCGGTTACAAATTTAGTGTTATGTTGACAGCTCTCTGTTTGTTTACAATTCCATTAAGTTGTCTTGGGTGTGTGACCCCTTATGTTCTGAAGCTAAGTGTTCATTCTCTTGACCAAGTTGCCACTAAAGCTGGTGATCTTTATGCCTTTTCAACTGTTGCCAGTGTATTATCCGCTCTTGCAACCGGATTCTTTTTTATACCTTATGTCGGCGTAAAAGAACTAACTTATCTATTGGTATTGGTCTTAACGCTATTAGCCACCCTACTTTATTGTTACGACACCAAACAAAACAAGTCAATATAGGGTTAAAAAACATTTCTGTTTTTAAATTACTATGGTTTAATAATCTGGCTGAAGACAAACCAGAAATACCAGGACCAACAATACTAATTTTCATAATACGCTCCTGATCTTTCATTCTATTTTGCTTCGTTGATTGAGCACTTTGAGCCTGTAATATTACAACCGTCCATAGAAAAGAAATATCCAAATAGATTTAAAGTTAGATAAGGTCTATTTAATACCTAAGCCACGACTTACCACAAAAGGCAGATGAAATTTTACGCGTCTAAAGGAGTTGATCATTGTCAATACCTGACAGGCGTAGGTTAAGGAAACTAAAATCACATTCGAGCTGTCGTTAATTCATTTCGGTAATGATTAAGGTCACCCGAGTTAGATATTATTATCAAAACTAACGAGGTGAAAAATGACACAGTTTTTGCTAACACGAACCTTTAAACATGTTTCAAGAACTTGGATTGTCTGTTTACTTCATCACGATATCATGAGTACTATGACAGATGAATTTGTAAAAGCATTTTGACCGTCAAAGTCCATATTATTTTATTTATACACACGAATAGGTTTTATTA
>CAZEVO010000021.1:0-35477 GCA_964515235.1 uncultured Methylococcaceae bacterium
TGTCATGGTTTCCATCAGGAATAATCACAACGTTGACATCACGAGTTAATATTATGCTTTCGTTTTCCGACATGTTTTTATATTGTATTTTTTGATTTAAAAGATTCAGCTTCAATAATTTGACGGGTTACGCCAATACTTTCAGGGCCTAATAAATACTGATAAATTGGCGTTAATGATTCAGTATTAGCCAAAGAAGATTTGTTTTCTCCTGGGAATAAGTGGTTTCTGACTGGAGAGTCAACTTTTCCTGGTATCAATATATTGACACGGATTTTACCTGCAGATTCCAGTTCATCAGCAATTATTAACGCGAATCCTTCAATAGCTATTTTAGCAACGCCGTATGATGATGAGTAAGCGGTTCCTTTTCTGGCTGTCGAGTCAGAGGTGAAAAGAATTGAAGCATGTTCATTTTTTTCAAGTAAAGGCAGTAAAACCTTTGTTAAAAGAAAAGGAGCATTCAGATTGAGATTTATACTGTGTTCCCAACTCTGAGGAGAAATACTACCTAGAGGCCCCAGGGTCGGCTTCTCGGTCGCTGAGTGTATTAATCCGTTGAGGGAGTTGTATTTTTTCTCAATGGCTTCTGTCAGGTCATGAAAGTCTTGTTCAGTGGCACCGACCAGATCAAAGGGATAGATAGCCGGTTCTGTTTTTGTTGATTCGATGATGTGATCGTAAACAGATTCTAGTTTTTCAATATTGTTGTCGAGTAAAATGACCTGAGCACGGTGTTGAGCAAGAGCAAGAGCAGCAATACGACCTAAGCCGCCACCGGCACCAGTAATTAAAAATGTTTGATTATTTAGAGGCATAGTGATTATTATTCAAATCCAAGACGCTAGTTCTTGTGGGTGATCAATCATCGCATCAGCGCCCCATGTGTCGGGTTTATCATTGTTTTTAAGATAACCGTAAGTCGCAACAATCGTTTTCATGTGAGCTTGTTTCCCGGCTTCAATGTCATGCAGTGCATCACCAATATAAATACAACTTTCTGGGAAAACATTGCTTTGCTTGCAAGCAGTTATCAAGGGTAAAGGACTGGGCTTTTGATGTGGTGTACTGTCACCAGAAATAATACAGTTAGCACGGTGTTTTAGGTCAAAAGATGAAACCAAGGGAGTAGTAAAGCGAGAGCGCTTATTCGTGACAATGCCCCACTTAATTTTTTTCTCTTCAAGTCGGTCTAAGATAGCTGGGATACCTGGGAAATAGTCAGTGTCGATAGCAACATTTTGTTCATAGTGGTCTAGCATCAAGGACAATAGTTTGTTTTGTTGATGGGGTGTAATGGTTTCAAAGGTACTGTGTTTTATCATGACAGCTGCACCATAGGAAACGTAAGGTTTTATATGGTGCGCTGGAACTTCCTGATAACCCTCAGCTTTCAGAGCATAATTGAGCGAAGATATTAAGTCGGGGGCGGTATCTAGAAGTGTTCCATCAAGATCGAATAACATGCAAGCGAGTGAAAATTTAGGGAGCATGGGTCATTTATTTCGGACGTTGGTATGCAACTATGTAGTTAACGTCAACCGATTGGCTAAGATAAAAATTTCGAGTTAAAGGGTTGTATTCAATGCCAATCATACCTCGTATTTCTAAACCGGTTGAGCGTGTCCAACGGGAAAGCTCAGAAGGTTTAATGAAGGTCTTATAGTCGTGGGTGCCTTTAGGGAGCATATTTAATAGGTACTCTGCACCTAAGATAGCAAGAAGATAGGCTTTCGGCTTACGGTTGAGTGTCGAAAAGAAAACAAATCCACCAGGTTTAACCATTTGTGCACAGGCTGTAACTATAGATGCAGGGTCGGGAACATGCTCAAGCATTTCCATGCACGTAATATAGTCAAATTTAGCATTGTTTTTTTGTGCAAAGGCTTCAGCACTAATAGTTTTATAGTCAACTTTAACGCCAGATTCGAGCCCATGTAAATCAGCAATGTCTATTAATTCGGTGCTGAGATCAATGCCGGTGACTTGACTGCCTAATTTAGCTAGGCCTTCGCTAAGAATTCCACCACCACAGCCAACATCAACCATTTTCATTTTTGAGATATCTAAGAACTCACGAATGAATTGTATTCTTAGTGGGTTAATGTCATGTAATGTTTTAAATTCACCATTAGGGTCCCACCATTTCTCAGCGAGGGAGCCAAATTTATTTATTTCATGGGGGTGGACGTTTTCGGTCTCAGTCATAGTTAATGGCTAATTTGAAAAAAGCAGATTATACGGCATAATGAGGTTAAAGTAGTGCAAATATTGATCGTTTTTTAATTTGGCGTTATTTTAGAGTTAGTATCTAGAGTAGAATAATGGGTGCATTTTATTTGTTGAACAGAATGTACGTTAGTTTTTAAAAAGTAAGTTGTGATAAGAGGTTGATATGACAGAGGTAGCATTTGATAATAAATTATCCAATGAGATTAATGTTTCACCGGATGCATTAGCACAGTTAATTGCGATTAGTGAAAATGAAGGGGACCTACAGGGCGTAAGGGTTTTTGTTTCCGGGGGAGGCTGTAGTGGAATGGAGTATGGGATGACGTTGGTTGAGACACCGACGGAATTTGATTTTGTGTACGAGGCTGAAGGACTTAATATTTATATCGATTCTATTGCTTTGGGGTTTTTGGCAGGAGTTGAGATTGACTATAAGTCAGAGGGGCTGAATAAAAACTTCATCTTTAGGAATGTTTTTGCTTCCACCGGGGGTTCAGGGACTTGTGGAACCTGTGGTGCTGCTGGCGGTGGGTGCGGCTGATAATTACACCATCTGTTTTATTAGTAGCACAGCCTTATAGCTATCGTATTGCTGCATATGTTAGAGCAGCGGCTCAACTGGGTTTTCGTGTCATTATTGCTTCGCAGAGCGAAAACTCATTAATTTCAGAGGTGGTTCAAGGTGTTTATGTCGATTTTTTACATCCTCAGCAAGCCGTAGAATCCTTATACACTGAACTTAAAGAAAAAGCGATTATGGCTGTTATTGGCTGTGACGATAGTACTGTTGAATTAGCTGCATTAGTAGCCGCACGTTTTAACTTACCGCATAACCCACCGCTTTCGGCAAGGTTTTCAAGCAGAAAAGACTTGGCGCGGTTACGATTGCATGAGACAGGTTGTTGTGTACCTGACTTTTTAGTTTTAAATTTAACGCAATCATTGTCTGCACAATTAAGTACATTGATTTTTCCTTGTGTGGTTAAGCCGCTTCATTTATCAGCCAGTCAGGGTGTGATACGTGTTGATAGTTTAGATCAGTTTGTGCCAGTCTGTATGCGAATAAAGGAGATTATTAAAGGGTCTAAGGACCCTTTTTTACGTACACATGTTCTTGTTGAACGATACTTGTCAGGTGTTGAAATAGCATTTGAGGGTTATTTGCTACAAGGGGTTTTGAAAGTACTGGCTATTTTTGATAAACCTGACCCTTTAGAAGGGCCTTTCTTTGAAGAAACTATTTATGTCACGCCGACACGCTTAAGCGAGCAACAACAACGAGAAGTATTTGTTAGTGTCAAGGATGCGTGTCGGGCTTATGGCCTGATAACAGGGCCTGTGCATGCAGAGCTTCGTGTTAATCAAGAGGGTGCTTGGATTCTCGAAATTGCTGCCCGCACGATAGGAGGAGATTGTGGTCAGTTATTCAGTTTAGACGAGGATGTTGATTTAGAACAAATGGTTATTAAGCTGGCCATGGGAAAGGATTTCGAAGTTCCAACATTTGAATGGGCTCGAGGCGTTATGATGATACCGATTGCAACAAAAGGATTGCTCAGGCGTGTTGAAGGGGTTTCTGCAGCTAGACACGTTTTAGGTATTGAGAAAGTTGATATTATTATTCGGGAAGGTAACTACTTAGTGCCATTGCCAGAGGGGAACAGCTATTTAGGTTATATTTTTGCACAAGCGAGAACACCACAGGGAGTCGTCGCAGCCTTGCGCCAGGCACATTCTCTTTTAACGGTTGTCACAGCCCCCGTTTTTTCTTTACTGGCAGAGTAAACTTATTTCTTTCCACCTGAGCCAGCGGGTCTAAAACCTGAGGGTAGCTGACCGTAATCACCTTCTGCAAAGAAAAAACCTAACATATGTTTTTCAATTAATTTAAGACTAGCAGGGTCGGCTGTACTTAAATTATTTTCATTGATAATGGCTGTGGCGCGCTCCAACCATTGTTTCCACCCTTCTTTAGAGACTTCATGGTAAATACGCTGACCTAATTCACCAGGGTGCGGCGCTTTCTCTAAACCTTCGCTTTCTTCTTTTAGAACAACGCAATGTACTTTTCTAGGCATGTAAACCTCTTTTTTTCTTTGAAAACTGAGTCAGGGTTCGTATTTTTTGAGGAGAACTCCATCATCACCACAACAGCTCGCTGCACATTGTTTAATGACGTGCATGTCTTCACTGTTGCTATTAAAAAAAGAGGATATAGGTTTATTGTCTGTAGCACAATCACAACCTTTATCATTGTAAACATAGACGTTCTGCAATCCAGCATTAAGAGCTGATTCTTGCGCATCGAATAGTAATTTTTCGGGTGTGGCAGGAAGGTGATTAAGTCTGTAAGCGGGGAAAAATCGAGTAATATGCCAAGGGCTATCAGGGCCTAGGTTATCTCGAATCCAGCACGCAATGCGAAAATGTTCATTAGCGTTATCATTCTTAGTAGGGATAATGTTTGTTCGGGTTTCTACGTGAATACCTAAGGCTGCAGCCTTTTTAATGGTATTTAAGACCTGCTCAACAGTAGCTACTGGACAGATTTGTTTATAAAAATCATTAGATAAGCTTTTTATATCTGAGCAAAGGACGTCAATATAAGGCGCGATAAGTTCTAAAGCTTCATCGGTAATAAAACTATTGGTTACATAAACGGTATAAAGTCCTGCTTGATGGGCGAGAATACTTACAGCTAAAACATATTCTAACCAAACAGCCGGCTCTGAGTAGGTGAATGCTATGCCATCAACTCCTGCAGTGATTGCTGCGTCTACCAGTGTTTCAGGAGTAACCCAGGCATGTTTTGATTGACCTTTAGCGAGGTCGTCTAATGCGGAAAGACCCCAGGAAATATCTAAGTTATGACAACCCTCACAACGAAAATTACAGCCATAGCTACCCACGGACATGACGCGTGTATTAGGATGAAAATGTTTAACGGGCTTACTTTCAATGGAGTCGATGGCTATGGATGAGAGGATGCCATACGAGAGGTTATATAAAGTGCCTTGTCGATTAACGTGAGTTTGGCAAAAACCACGTTGACCATGATTAATGTTGCAACGCCAAAGGCACAAATTACATTGCGTACTTCCGTTGGGAAGTGTTGTTTGTAAAGCGGTTTTGACCAGTTGATAGTTTTCAGGAGCTTGCATGTTTTAAAAAGTGAATTGTGATGATAGAAAAATAATTTAGCCTGTCTGGTGTTATTATGCAATGTAACATTAAAGGTGAAATTGCGCCGTTACCTGTCCACCATAGCATGGAAAAGTAATACGATGGTTACGAATAATCGGTTTAAAAAGGAGGTCATTTTTGTATGAAATAGCTTTAACAAGCGAAAAAACACCTTCTTGAGCATGGTATTTTATCGGTGTATTGATCGTAGCGTAGGCAGAAATAAAATTAAAAGTGTGCCGGGCTGAGCTTATATAGTCAAGACTATAGTCTTGGAGACGGGGGTGGGATTGAGTGCTTGCATGGTGCTCGTTTTGGGTAGTTGAAAGTTGCGGGCTTGACTTTAATTGAGTTAATCCGAGAGATAATAGCTCAGGTATGGCCTCCGCTAAGATATGCTGGCATTGGGAAGCGTGAATACCGTCTGGAATATCACAGCGTTGTTGTGCCACGATATTACCAGTATCGAATTGACGGGTTATTTTATGTAGGCTTAGCCCCCATGCGTCACAGGCTAATTTGTATTGCCAGAAAATGGGGTCGGGCCCTCGAAACTGGGGAAGCAAAGAGGGGTGAATGTTGATAGAACCTAAAGACGGTAGGGTAAAAATGCTAGCAGGTAATCTTTTGCCAAAACAACAGGTCATAATTAAGTCGGCATTAGTGGTTTTTAGTTGGGGATAATAATCTTCAATGGGGTTGTCTAGGTAAGTGTAAGGAATATGATGTAAGCGTGCGAGTTGAATTAATGTTTCATGATTTTCGACTTGAATAGGAAAGCGTTTCGATCTATGTAGCGGTGCCGAATCAGGTGTGTAAAGGGCTATGATTTTTTGATTGTTTTGAATTAACCACTGAAAGGCAGTAAGTGCAAAAGGAGTCGATGAGCCGATGAAGATTATTTTAAGCATAGCGCCCCTTCAAATGGCGGTTGTAAATTTGTGAAGTGAGATTGCTAAAATAATTGAGAGATTCGGTCTTTATTGGGCTGAGATACAATGCCTTTTTCAGTAATAAGTGCAGTTACGAGCTCAGCTGGTGTTATATCGAATGCAGGGTTTCGAACTTTGACGCCTTGGGCAGCCCATTGGGTGTTTTGATAACCGGTTACTTCTTCGCTAGCCCTTTCTTCAATAGGAATGTCGTCGCCATGATCAATAGAAAGGTCTATTGTTGATAGTGGGCAGGCAACATAAAAGGGTATTTTATGTTGTTTGGCTAAAACAGCAATCATATAGGTGCCTATTTTATTGGCAACATCACCATTGCTGGCAACACGGTCTGTTCCGACAATAATGGCATCAATGTGGCCACAGCGCATTAGGTGGCCGGCCATATTGTCAGTAATTAGAGTGACGGGAATTTTCTCTTGAACCATTTCCCAAGCTGTTAATCGGGCTCCCTGTAGGAAAGGTCGGGTTTCGTCGGCAATAACAGATATTTTTTTTCCTAATTCCACAGCGGCACGAATGATACCTAAGGCCGTACCATAGCCTGCTGTAGCTAATGCTCCAGCATTACAATGAGTTAAAACGCGAGCGTCATCGGGTAGTAGTGTTGCTCCTAAGTGTCCTAAGGCTCGATTGTTCTGAATATCTTCTGCAACGATATTATGCGCTTCGGTTAATAGCGTAATTGCAATGTGAGAAGGGGGTAATTGTGAATTATATTCCATTCTCAAACGCATTCTTTCAAGTGCCCAAAAAAGATTAACGGCGGTTGGGCGGCTTTGTGATAAGACGTCAAAGGCCTTTTCCATACCCTGTAAAAAATTCTCAGTATTTGTCTGTTTCAGTTTGAGTGCCGCTAAGGCAATACCGTAAGCGGCGGCGCAACCGATAGCTGGAGCGCCGCGGACAACCATTGAACGTATGCCGTTAGCAACTGATTCTGCTGAATCAAAAGTCAGGTACTGAAATTCAGTCGGTAATCGGCGTTGGTCGATCATTTCAAGATGGTCACCAGTCCATCGTAAGGTTTCAATTTTATTTTTTGGCATAAGGGGAAGTTTAAAACAAATAGGTTCCCTAAAAAGATGTTTTTTAACTGATACGTCGCTTATGTGAGTGACCAGTCAAATGAAAACTTTAGAGGGCTTTGCTTATTTTAGTAAACGGCCTGCTACGGTACTTAATTTGTCTATCATCGCTTGATCGCGTGCTTTCAACGGGGTGATAATTGCATTTTGGAGACTCCTCTTACAATGACAGTTTAGAGCGTCGGAATCTAAATAGATTGTCGGAGCGGCATGTTTAATCATAGTGCGGCCGTTGACTGCATTAGAGTCTAAAACTTTAAGAATCGCTTCAACCGATACATTTTCGTGATCGGGGTGCCAGCAGTCAAAGTCGGTTACCATGGCCACTGTAGCATAGCAGAGCTCGGCTTCTCTAGCTAATTTGGCTTCCGGCATATTTGTCATGCCAATGACGTCACAACCCCAGCTGCGATAAAGTTCAGATTCTGCCACAGTTGAAAACTGAGGACCTTCCATGACTAGATAAGTGCCGCCTCGGATTACGTCGATGTTGCTATTGAGGCAGGCTTGTTCTAAGTGATTACCTAGCCGATTACAAACGGGGTGGGCCATAGAAACGTGGGCGACTAAACCTTGGCCAAAAAAACTTTTTTCTCTGGCGAAAGTGCGATCAATAAATTGATCAATAATTACAAACATGCCGGGTTTTAAATTTTCTTGAAGTGAACCGACAGCACTGACTGAGATGATGTCTGTGACGCCTGCTTTTTTGAGGATGTCAATATTGGCGCGATAATTAATTTGAGATGGAGGAATGCGATGGCCACGGCCATGTCGCGGCAAGAAAATTACTTTTTGGTCATTTAACTCCCCATGAAACAGTGCATCAGAAGGTTCGCCAAAAGAAGAGGTAAAGCTTTTCCATGAAGTGTTTTTTAGTCCAGCAATTTCATAAATTCCACTACCTCCAATAATTCCTAATACTTGTGAGTTGTTCATATCGATTTCCTTATTAACGATGTTGTTAAATTCAGTCTTTATACTAATAACATTGTACGATAGAAGGTTAATACTTTTATCGATTATTAGCCGTAAGTATGAATGGTAATGATGGAAAGTGTTTTTAGAAGTTTTATGAAATATATAAAGAGTGAATTGTATCTGCGAGCACGTTATTATAGTATTTTACTAATGAGTCGTACCGTTTAACGGTGATATATGACTGAGTTGATGGGGCAGCGGCAGACGCTAAGGCTCCGTAGTTTTCAATAGCGTAAGAGTATAAGAGATATGGCGGAAATGATGATTGATGGCAAGAAAGCTAATAACCCTTTATTTGTATTTTCATGTTTAATGCGTGGATTTAAAGATTTACGTCGCCCTGAATTCCGTCAATATTTAATGATACCTCTATTAATTAATATGTCGTTGTATCTGGGTGTGTTTGTTACCGGTTGGTACTTCTTTTCAGGTTTTTTAGAGCAAATGATTCCTGAGTGGTTGAGTTGGTTAAATTGGTTTATTTGGCCTGTTTTTATTGTTGGATTTTTCATGATAGGGGTCTTTACTTTTACAATTTTAGCTAATATTTTGGCGGCGCCTTTTTATAGTCGCATTGCTGTTGAGGCCAAACGATTATTTAATAATCAGACTGATGTAGAGGCAGTGCAGAATTCAGTTTGGATGAGTATGCTTTCAGAATTAAAACGACTGACCTATCTGGGTAAATATGCAATTCCATTGATCTTGTTATTTATTATTCCGGGTGTGAATTTGTTAGCGCCTATTTGTTGGTTGATTTTTTCAGCCTGGGCAATGTGTTTAGAATATATGGCTTATCCGTTTGAGAATGAGGGTTTATTATTTCCTGACCAACGAGAACAAATTAATCAAGCTCGATGGGGTAGTTTAGTATTTGGTGCAATTGTAATGTTGGGTATGAGTATTCCTATTGTTAATTTTGTGGTCCCAGCAGCGGCGATCATCGGAGCAACCGCTTACCGTGATGGTATTAATCAATAAATGAGAGGATGAGTTAAGAAAATTTTTTTGGGAGGATGATATTATGAAAAATAGCGAACAGCATTGGAAACGATATAGGGTGGCTATTACGGTCGTTTTCGTTTCAGTATTAATTTCAGCTTGTGAGAGTAGTCAGGAACCGAATACATTAGTAACTGGCCAGCAAGGCAAAACTCAACAACGTTTTAAAGGTCCTTATACTTTGAAAGGCTTAGTGAGTAATGATAAACATCCGATTAAAAACGGGCGCATAGAAGTGGCAGATATCAATGGGGAAGTTCTTTCAGCTATTTCGTTGGTCGGTAATGCACGGTATCGTGTTGAATTACCCGCAGGTACGTCCTACCCGGTTATATTGACGGCTTTTCCTGCCAGTGGTGAAGAGCCGTTGAGAGTGGTTGTGGCTAATCCTACGCCAGCTAATTTTGATATTACCAGTTTAACAACGGTAATTGCAGAGAAAGCAAAGCAGATGGGAGGTTATACGAAAAAGAATTTGCAACAGGCTGCTTTTGAAGGGGTTGCTATACCGGATAGGGACCGAACTCAAGCAGGTTTTCGAGGTGACCCAACGAAACAATTCGGTGGCTGGCATTAAATATAGCTTTTTTATTGAATGACTCTAGTATTGGACATCAATGATTTAGTGTGACTGCAATGTGGTCATCTTGCGCGATGGTTAAATGGCAGTCTATAATTTTATTTTCGATCGTCGTAAAGGGTTCTATTTCAGCGGTGACACGTAAATAATTAGGCGTATAGCCTGAGACCTGAACTGTACCTTGTTCCGTCAGTTGGTGCTGACTTTCCCAGAGTACAGGGAACGTTTTACCAAGGTGTTGTTGGTAGTTTTTTTGTTTCATTTCTTTAGCAAGTAGATGCAAAGTTTTGCTGCGTTGTTTTTTTACCGTTGTTGTCACGGCATTGGGGAGTTGTGCTGCATAGGTCCCCTGACGCGGTGAATAACTGAAAATATGAATATGAGCAAAATTCATAGCTTTAATGAATTGTATGCTTTGTTGCCATTCTTGCTCAGTTTCTCCCGGAAACCCTACGATGATATCAGTGCTTATAGTGAAATCTTTGATCTGACGTCGAGCTTGTGTGATCAGTTTTTCATATTGCTCCGTTTTGCATCGACGTGCCATGCGCTGTAGTACGGTGTTAGAACCACTTTGTAGCGGTAAATGTAAGTGTGGCATTAATCGCGAGTTTTCAAATAACGTAAAAAACTCAGCCGGTAAATCCCAAGGTTCGAGTGAACCAAGACGGAGACGAGGGATTGTTGTTTGTTCTAGAATCTCAAGAATAAGTGCAGATAAATGAGTGTTAATGTCTGAACCATACCCACCTAAGTGAACACCAGTAAGAATAACTTCCTGAACGCCTTCTTCATGGAGTTGATTTATTTCGTCAATAATCGCTGAAATAGGGCGACTGACTTCTTGCCCTCTAGCTACAGTTACAATACAAAAGGTGCATTTATAACGACAACCGTCTTGAACTTTAATAAAAGCACGCTGACGACCCCGTCGAAATAATGAAAATTCACTTGGTTCCGTTGACATAGCAGGCATGGTTTCAGTATTTAGTTCTGCAAGAGATAGTGAAACGAGCTTATCTTTATCTTTGTTACTAATAACAAGATCTACACCTAATAAGTTAGCAGCCTCATTTGAGTTTAATGTCGCATAGCAACCGCTGAGCACTAACTTAGCTTCTGGGTTGTTGCGATGGATACGCCGGATAAGTTGCTTGGATTTACGTACAGCTTCTTGTGTAACAGCACAAGAATTAATAACGATTAAATTAGCACTTTGTTGTTCGAGTGTTATGGTGTGTCCTGCTTTTTGAAATTCTTGTGCCCAGGTTTCGAGCTCAGCTTCATTAAGGCGACAACCAAGTGTTTTAAGGTGGACCTGCATGTGGGTTAAGGGTGTGTTAGATTAGAGGCTTATTATAAGATCATTTCAAGGCAGACAAAAGTATTTTGATGTTTATTGAGTTGTTAACAATACATCTAAGCCATGATGGCAGTTTGTTAGAATGTTTTATCCAAAAAACCAATAGCTTACGATGATTGCTGCTGTAATGCCGCCAATATCTGCAATAAGGCCACAACTGGCAGCATGGCGTATGTTTTTTATACCTACAGCACCAAAATAGACAGCAAGAACATAAAAAGTTGTTTCAGTACTGCCTTGAACAATTGCTGCCATACGACCTGAAAAAGAGTCGACTCCATTGGCTTGCATGGTTTCTACCATCATCGCACGGGCACCGCTACCACTAAAAGGTTTCATTAGAGCTGTTGGTAATGCATCTATAAAGCGGTCATCGATATTGAAGGCGCGTACAAGAGAACGAATGAGTTCTTGGCCGATATCTAATGCCCCGCTAGCCCTGAACACAGCGATGGCCACCAGCATGGCGACGAGATAGGGGATAATTGTTTTTGCGGTTTCAAAGCCTTCTTTAGCACCCTCAATAAAGGCCTCGTAAGCATTTATTTTATGATAAACGGCACCGAGCATAAAGGTGATGACTAATGAAAATAATATAGTATTACTTACTAGTGCTGATTGCTGTTGCATACTAACTTGATCTAATTGCGAGAAGTAAAGCAATAGACTGCTAAGCAATACGGTGAATCCGCCAAGATAACTTAAAATAACTTTATCTAAGAGGTTAATCTTTTGGATGAAGGCAACGGCTAAAAGGCCTACAATACTTGAAACATAGGTGGCCAATAGAATAGGTATAAACACATCGCTAGGGTTTAATGCTCCAAGTTGAGCACGGTAAGCAAATATAGTGACTGGAAATAAGGTAACCGAGGAGGTATTAATGACCAAGAATAGTATTTGGGCATTACTCGCCGTTTCAGGCTCAGGGTTGAGTGTTTGTAATTCTCTCATTGCTTTTATGCCTAAAGGCGTAGCTGCATTATCAAGACCGAGAGCATTAGCCGACATGTTCATAACAATCGCGCCGAGTGCTGGGTGGTCTTTAGGGATTTCAGGCATAAGGCGTTGAAATAATGGGTAGAGCCCACGGGTGAGTAGTGCAATAAATCCGCTTCGTTCTCCTATTCGCATGATTCCAAGCCACAAGCAAAGAATACCTGTTAAGCCTAAAGAGATTTCAAAGGCTGTTTTAGCCATAGTAAACATGGCCGTTATTATTGTGTTGAAAATATTCGAGTCGCCTAAAAAAAATAACTTTATTGTTGCCGTTATGAAGGCAACAATAAAGAAAAAGAGCCAAATGATATTTAACAAACTACGGCCTTAATTATTGGCTAAAAAACAGATGCTCTGCATAAATTCAATTAGTCAATTGCTTTGGCTAATGATGAGGCGTAACCAATATAGTTTTGGGGGGTTAATGAGAGTAATGAATCCTTTGCATGTTCTGGAATATCGAGTTTAAGTATGAATTGTTGAATTTCGGATTGGCCGATTTTATGGCCTCGAGTCAATTCTTTGAGTTTTTCGTAGGGTTTCTCAATTTGATAACGTCGCATAACTGTTTGTATGGGTTCTGCGAGTACTTCCCAGTTATGATCAAGATCATCGTTGATAGTATTAGGATTAATTTGTAATTTGGAAATGCCTTTTAAGGTCGCTTGTATAGCAATTAATGTATGAGCAACGCCTACACCAATATTTCTAAGCACAGTCGAATCTGTGAGGTCACGCTGCCAACGGGAAACGGGTAGTTTTTCGGCTAAGTGTGAGAAAATTGCATTAGCGACTCCTAGGTTACCTTCAGAGTTCTCAAAATCAATCGGGTTTACTTTGTGTGGCATCGTCGATGAGCCGACTTCACCGGCAATAGTTTTTTGGTTGAAATATCCAAGTGAAATATAACTCCAGATGTCGCGATCAAAATCAAGCAGGATAGTATTGAACCGTGACACTGTATGGAAAAATTCAGCAATGTAATCATGAGGTTCAATCTGAATAGTATATGGGTTCCAAGAAAGTCCCAGTGATGTTACAAAATGTTCTGAAAATTCTGGCCAGTTTACTTCTGGGTATGCGACCTGATGGGCATTATAATTACCTACAGCGCCATTGATCTTACCTAATAGGGCTATTTGACTTAGTTGTTTTCTTTGTCTTTGAAGGCGAGCAACGACATTAGCAAATTCTTTACCAGTTGTTGTTGGGGATGCGGATTGACCATGCGTTCGCGATAACATGGGTTGTGTTGCTGTACTAATAGCAATATCTTTAATAGCTGTGATACATGCATCAATATAATTCAATAAAACATCACGACCTTCTTTTAACATTAGAGCATAGGAGAGATTATTGATATCTTCTGATGTGCAGGCAAAATGAATAAACTCATTAATACTTTTTAATTCCTGATTTTCTTGGATACACTCTTTTAAGAAATACTCTATAGCTTTTACATCGTGATTGGTTGTTTTCTCAATAGTTTTGATCCGCTCGGCATCAGACTCTGAGAAGTTCTGAATGATGTTATCAAGAATGTCGTGCGCATTAGAGCTGAGCACGGGCACTTCGGTAATCTCTGGTTTTTCAGCAAGGGCCTTTAGCCAATGAATTTCAACCTGAAGTCGGTAGCGAATTAATCCATACTCGCTGAAAATAGGGCGTAATTCACTAGCTTTGTTAGCATAGCGACCATCAATGGGTGAAATAGCAAATAGAGAGGATTGGCTCATTTAATATCCTGTTTGGTTTTGTAACGAATTTTAGGGTTGGTGGTGTTTTCTGCATTATCAATAATACCACCGCCTAGGCAAATATCCTGATCATAGAAGACTACAGATTGTCCGGGTGTAATGGCACGCTGAGGTGATTCAAAGGTTACGCGGTAACGGTTATTTGCAAGAGGTTCAAGTTGACAGAGTTGATCTTCTTGGCGATAGCGTATTTTGGCAGCACAATTTTTGATAGTTTTGGGTGCTTGTTCGCTGACCCAGTCACATTGGCTCGTGGTTAATGAGTTATGAAATAATAACGGGTGATTATGGCCCTGGCCAACAATGAGAATATTATTGTTTAAGTCTTTATCGAGGACATACCACGGTTCTTCAGATGCGCCCTTAACACCCCCTATTCCAAGTCCTTGACGTTGGCCAATGGTGTAATACATGAGTCCCTGGTGGCTACTGACAAGTTGACCTTCGGGGGTTCGCATTTCACCTGGTTGAGTTGCGAGATAGCGTTTTAAAAATTGTGTGAACTTACGTTCACCAATAAAACAAATACCAGTGCTGTCTTTTTTTCCGTGGTTATCAAAGCCAGACCGATGGGCTAAATCTCGTAGTTCTGGTTTATGTATGTCACCAATAGGGAAGAGGGTTTTGGCCAGTTGATGTTGCTTTAGCGTATATAAGAAGTAGCTTTGTTCTTTATTTGGATCAAGTCCTTTGCGTAATAAATAGCGCCCGCTTTCTTGGCTGACACGAGCATAGTGTCCAGTTGCAATATAATCAGCACCTAAGTCAAAGGCATAGTCAAGGAAAGCTTTGAATTTAATATGTTTATTGCATAGGATGTCTGGGTTAGGTGTTCTTCCTGATTGATATTCTGCCAGAAATATCTCAAAAACCTGATCCCAGTATTCAGTGGCAAAGTTAACGGTTTTAAGAGGAATCTTAAGAGTGTCAGAAACTTGCTGGGCATCTTTTAAATCTTTCAATGCAGTACATTCATCAGTGCCATCATCCTCATCCCAATTTTTCATAAATAAACCGGTTACTTGGTACCCTTGTTCGACCAGTTTTAGAGCGGTTACTGATGAGTCAACACCGCCAGACATGCCCACAACAATATGTTTGCTCATATGGTTATTAATGATTTAAGAAAAGTCAAAGGAATGCGTTGCCCAGATAAGTATTGATTAATGGACTCAAGTACTAATGGGCTACGTAATCGTTCTTTATGACGAGTTAAATGTTCGTGGTTTAACCAATGGGTTGCCATGATTCCTTCGTCTAAACGCAGTGTAGGGTTGGGTTCTGAGATGCTTCCTGTAAAGCAAATGCGTAGAAAAGTAGGGAATTTGTCATGTTTGCGCCATAATTGAATTGCAATGAGCGCTGAGGGCTCAAATTGACACGTGGTTTCCTCTAGAACTTCACGTTTAATAGCGGAGATAAGGTCTTCGCCATTTTCTAGATGTCCTGCCGGTTGATTAAAAACTAGCTGGCCTGAGCAGCGCTCTTCTACCATTAAAAAGTGTTGGTTTTTTTCTATTACTGCAGCTACAGTAACGTGGGGTTTCCAGATTGAATTAGGTTCGTTCATTAAATAAAAAAGTATGTAGCAATAGCCATGAAACAAATTTGATATATAATTAAATTTTAACATTTCACAACTTCATTTTATGACAAACGTTGAATTATTTTTAGTGACCAATGTCTGAGATAGATTCAAATGGCAATAAAGTAGGCGACCTTGCTGTACAGGATGTTACTCCTAAACTAAAGAAGCCACCGTTATATAAAGTGGTCTTATTAAATGACGATTTCACCCCTATGGACTTTGTCGTCGATATTTTGGTACATTTCTTTTCAATGTCTGAAGAAAAAGCAACACGTGTTATGTTGCATGTACATACGCGGGGGGTGGGTGTTTGTGGTGTTTTTTCTAAAGATGTCGCTGAAACAAAGGTGGAGTTGGTTAATCAACATGCACGTGATCATCAACACCCTCTTAAATGTTCGATGGAAGAAGCCTAGCCTAAATTATGTTGAGTAAAGAACTAGAAGTAACCCTAAACCAAGCGTTTAAACAAGCTCATGCGAAATATCACGAGTTTATAACAGTAGAGCACTTATTATTAGCGTTAACAGATAATGAGTCAGCTCATGCAGTACTGACAGTTTGTAATTGTAATATTAATGGACTTAAAAATGAGATCGAACAATTCATTGATGATACGATTTCTCTTTTAGATAAAGATTCTGGTCGAGAAACACAGCCAACTCTTGGTTTTCAACGGGTGTTACAGCGTGCAGTTTTTCATGTGCAATCTTCAAATAAGAAAGAAGTTGATGGTGCTAATTTATTAGTTGCCTTGTTTAGTGAGCAAGATTCCCATGCTGTTTATTTATTAAATAAATTTGATGTAACTCGGTTAGATATTGTTAACTATTTGTCCCATGGAAACAGTGGAAGTAAGGAAGGTAATTCAGATTCTGAGGGTGAGACGAAGACTGACGATGAAGAAACGATAGGGTCCTTGCAAAAATACGCAACCAATCTTAATGCGCTAGCAATGGAAGGAAAAATTGATCCATTAATCGGCCGGCATGAAGAAATAGCAAGAACGTTGCAAATACTGTGTCGTCGCCGAAAGAATAACCCATTATTGGTTGGTGATGCCGGCGTGGGAAAAACTGCAATTGCTGAAGGCCTGGCGAAGATGATTGTAGAAGAGAATGTTCCAGAGTACTTGTCAGGTAGCGTGGTTTACTCTTTGGATATGGGGGCCTTAGTTGCAGGAACGAAATATCGAGGTGATTTTGAAAAACGATTGAAAACATTGTTAGCGGGCTTGAAAAAAGAGCCGCATGCCATTCTTTTTATTGATGAGATTCATACGATTATTGGTGCAGGAGCTGCCTCAGGCGGCATGATGGATGCTTCGAATTTAATTAAGCCGGTTTTGGCATCGGGGCAACTGCGTTGCATTGGGTCAACGACCTATCAAGAATACAGAGGTGTTTTTGAAAAAGATCATGCTTTAGCGCGTCGGTTTCAGAAAGTCGATATTACAGAGTCAAGTGTCGATGAAACAATTGAAATTTTGAAAGGTTTAAGGTCTAGATTTGAAGAGTATCATGAGATTAAATATAGTTTGGAAAGTTTGCAGCAAGCTGCTGAATTATCGGACCGCTATATATCAGACCGTTGTTTGCCAGACAAAGCCATCGATGTGATTGACGAGGCGGGTGCCAAACAGCGGCTATTACCCGTATCTGAACGATTGTTGACTATTGGCGTCAGTGAAGTTGAGGCAATCATCGCAAAGACTGCACGGATTCCCGAGAAAAATGTATCTTCCAGTGATAAGGATGTCTTAGAGGATTTAGAAAAAAATCTTAAATTACTTGTGTTCGGGCAGGATGAAGCTGTTTCTGCCTTGTCGTCGGCGATTAAGTTGTCACGCGCAGGTCTTCGTGATTCTGTAAAAACCATTGGTTCTTTTTTATTTTCAGGGCCTACAGGTGTAGGTAAGACGGAAGTCACAAAACAGTTGTCAAAAGTTTTAGGTGTTGATTTTATTCGCTTTGATATGTCTGAATATATGGAGCGACATACGGTTTCAAGATTAATTGGTGCGCCCCCAGGTTATGTTGGATTTGATCAGGGCGGATTATTAACTGAGCAAGTGAATAAGCATCCTTATGCTGTTTTATTACTTGATGAAATTGAGAAAGCCCATCCTGATGTTTTTAATTTATTGTTGCAGGTGATGGATCACGGTACATTGACTGATAATAATGGTAGGAAAGCTGATTTTCGCAATATTATTTTAGTGATGACGACGAATGCAGGTGCCGAGGAAGGCGCGCGTGCCTCAATGGGTTTTACCCAACAAGAGCATGCGAGTGATAGCATGAAGGTCGTTGATAAAACATTTAGTCCTGAATTTCGTAATCGGTTAGATGCGGTGATTCAGTTTAAGTCGTTGAGTCATTCAATTATTAGACATGTGGTTGATAAGTTTATATTTGAGTTGGAAAGTTTGCTGGTCGAGAAGAATGTGACGCTCATGTTGGATGAAGACGCACGGCAATGGTTAGCAAATAATGGTTGCGACAGTAAAATGGGCGCGCGACCAATGGCGCGACTAATTCAAGAAAAAGTCAAGACGCCGTTAGCAAACGAATTGTTGTTTGGCAAATTAACGCAGGGGGGACATGTTCTGGTTTCTGTTCAAAACAGTGATCTGTCACTAGATGTCCAAAGTAAAGATTTAGTAGTAATTGAGTCAGAGGTTGTTGAGAAAGAATAGTTTTTTAACGACCTCTGAAGGTAATTCGGCCTTTGGTTAGATCATAGGGGGTCATTTCAACCTTAACCTGGTCTCCTGTTAATATACGGATGTAATGTTTACGCATTTTTCCAGAAATATGAGCGGTAATAATGTGACCATTCTCCAATTCCACGCGAAACATGGTGTTAGGAAGTGTGTCAATTACGGTACCTTCCATTTCTATTTGATCTTCTTTTGGCATCTGTGTTGTAACCCTAGTTAAATTAATAGCGAATTATAGCATTGTAGAATGTTGATAGACAGTTTTAAAAAAAGGTGTGATCGGTAAATGCAGTTTTTTTACTGCTAGGGTTTTTTATCTTTTTCAAACAAAGACCACTGCCCTTTAAGAAATATTTCAGCGGGGCGGTAATTTTTTTTATAAGCCATATTCTGGCAAGGTTCAATCCAAAACCCGAGGTAGGCCCATGGTAGACTTTGAAGTGAGGCATAGTGAATCAATTGTAGAATAGCAAAGTGGCCTAAACTAAGGTCACTGTAGTCAGGGTTGTAAAAAGTGTATACAGCAGAAAGAGCCTGACTCAGTTGGTCGATCACGCAAACGCCAACAATAAAATCATCAACCAGAATTTCCATAAAAAAGGTTTCACACCACGGGCCGGTTAAAAAGTTCAAATAGTCATTTTCTGAAAGATGGACCATGTCGCCACCTGAGTGTCGATTGTTTTGATAGTGAGTGAAAATTTTAAAATGCTGCTCATTAAAAGTAGCAGGGGTAAGTCGGGTTTTTGTTTTGGCATTAATTCTTAAAACACGGCGTTGACTTTTCGAGGGTTTAAAAGAATCAATAGATACCCGTAATGGAACACAGTCATGGCAAAGATTACAATGAGGGCGGTACAAAAGTTTGCCACTGCGTCTAAATCCGTGGGTAATCAAATGCGGATACAGGTTGTTAATGGGCGGAAATTCAGGATCAATGTAGAGTAGGCGCGCTTGTTTTTCAGGTTGATAACTACAAGGATGTTCTGATCCTATGAGCAGTGGTATGTTACTCATGGTTTGTTGTTTTCCAGGCCATTTGATTTGCTGCTTTATCACAATACAGGTTGATTAATGCGATAAACTCAGTTCGAGGTAGTTCTTTTGCACCCCAGTTAATCAGATGCTCTGATTTCACTTGGCAGTCGATGAGTTGATAATCCCACTCACGAAGTTTCATAATTAAATAATAGAATGCAATTTTGGATGCATTGCTTTCGATATGAAACATAGATTCACCAAAAAATACTTGACCTATACTCACGCCGTAAAGACCGCCAATTAAGGTATCGTTCCGACTGACTTCTACAGAATGCACAAAGCCTTTCTTGTGAAGGACTTTATAAGCGCTAATCATGTCATGAGATATCCAGGTTTCAGGTTGGTTTTTTCGGGGTTTTGCGCAGGCTGAGATAACTTCTGGAAAAAAACGGTTAATACTAAGGGTGAATTTATTTTTTTTAAATAAGCGCTGTAAGCTTTTCGAAGGTTTGTAGTGATCAGGGAAAAGGGTCAGGCGGGGATTGGGTGACCACCATAACAAGGGGTCGCCAGGATTAAACCAAGGGAATATACCTTGCTTGTATGCATTGATAAGTCTTTCCGGGCTTAAGCAGCCTCCAACAGCGACTAACCCATTAGGGTTTTTTAAGGCGTTTTCAGCGCTAGGAAAAGGTTGTGTTGAGAAATCCGGGTCAAGGTATGTGAGCATTAAAGATTTCACTCACTTACATTGAGGGTCGGTATTAATTTGATTTCTGATCAAGTTCATCGAGGTATTTTTCTGCATCAAGTGCAGCCATACAGCCAGATCCAGCGGAGGTAACAGCTTGTTTGTAAACAGAGTCCATGACATCACCAGCTGCAAAAACACCTGGAACGCTGGTTGCGGTTGCATTGCCGGTAATGCCGCTATTCACAATAATGTAGCCATTGTTCATAGATAATTGATTTTCAAACATTACAGTATTAGGGGTATGGCCGATAGCGATAAAAACACCATGAACATCGATAGTTTTAGGTTGGTCAGATTGCTTGTCTTTAATTCGGATGCCGGTAACGCCCATATCATCGCCTAGAACTTCATCAAGATTATGATTCCATTCAATGACAACGTTACCATTCTCGGCACGCTCTAATAACTTGTCAGCTAGAATTTTTTCAGAGCGGAATTTTTCTCGTCGATGAACAATCGTGACTTTAGAGGCAATATTTGAAAGATACAGGGCTTCTTCGACAGCGGTGTTACCTCCGCCAATAACAGCAACGGGTTTGTTTTTATAGAAAAAACCATCGCAAGTTGCACAAGCCGAGACACCGCGTCCTTGAAAGGCTGTCTCAGAATCGAGTCCCAAATATTTGGCGGATGCGCCAGTGCAAATGATTAAAGCATCACAGGTGTAGGTGCCAGAATCACCGGTTAAGGTAAAAGGTTTTTGGTCAAGGTCTACTGTGTGAATGTGGTCAAAGATAATTTCAGTATTAAATCTTTCAGCATGCTGACGCATACGATCCATTAATTCGGGGCCTTGAACCCCGTTATTGTCTCCGGGCCAGTTGTCTACATCCGTAGTTGTTGTTAATTGACCACCTTGTTGCATTCCAGTGATTAAAACTGGGTTTAGGTTAGCACGTGCTGCATAGACAGCAGCAGTATAACCGGCAGGCCCAGAACCTAAGATGAGAAGGCGGCAATGTTGGCTAGTACTCATTTAAATCATCTCCACAAGGGTCAATTTTATAAAATTTGGTGCATATTATGACGATGACGGCCGACTAGGTAAAGTTAGAGATTAATTATTTAATAATAAATTTTAAAAACTTGTTTTTAAGATTAATATTAAGTTAATGTGCTATAAAATAAAAAGTTCCTATGGTATTGTTATATTTAACTAAATGATGGAAATCAGAGAAGAAAATGCATGGCTGCGATAATTGAAGAAAACGCCCCAAATGGTTTACGTGAAGTTGGAGTGATTGGGTTTGTAACATTGGCTGTTTTTGTTTTTATAGCGCTCTTGACCTTCAGTTATGAAGACCCCGGTTGGACACACAGTGGTAGCGGTGTTGCTATTCATAATGCGTGTGGTGTTGTTGGTGCTTGGGTTGCAGATTTTTCGTTAAGTATTTTAGGTGTTACCGCTTTCTTTTTTCCTTTTATGATTGCGTGGCAAGGGTGTCAATTCGTTTTGAGGCGAGAAGGAAGGACGACTCATTGGGAGCTTGCTTTCCGCTGGCTTGGCTTTGTTGTGAGTGGTTTAACAATCTCAGTTTTAGCTTATTTGCATGTTATTCGGTTAGACTTTTTTTTACCTAACGGAGCCGGCGGGATTTTAGGCGAGGAATTAGGCGAATTACTAACCGTGGTATTAGGCCGCTCAGGAGTAACCTTGTTTCTGTTAACTCTGCTGCTTAGCGGGGTTACTTTACTAACGCATCTTTCGTGGTTAACCGTTGTGGATGGCGTTGGGAAATATACATTGCTAATAGTTCGCTTTCTAAGGCAAAAGAATAATTTAATTTTGGCACGTTTTAGTGTCCTTATTAGATCCTATATGCAACGATTTAATAAGGTTTCGGTTAAGTCGCCAGAAAACACACCATTACACGTTTTTGAAGTTAGTGATCCATTACAGGCAACTAAAAAGACTCGTGTTGACCCTCTTGTGGGAAGTGAGTTAATGGATAAGGTCGAGCCGGTAATGACTCTAATAGAACCATCATCGGAAGAGATTTTACTTGATCCGCCAATGAGTTTTGATTCACCTTCTAAAAAGGAAGTTGTTCGTAAGCGTACGAAAAAACTCCCGGTAGCTGATAAAGGATTACCAGAATTATCATTGTTAGATCAGTATTTCAATACGACGACGGGGTATTCTTCTGGCGTATTACAAGATATGTCCCGATTAGTTGAAAATATTTTAACCGATTTTAACGTGGATGTGGATGTGGTTGCAGTCAACCCAGGGCCAGTAGTGACACGCTTTGAACTACAGTTAGCCCCTGGAATTAAAGTAAGTCGTATTAGTGGTTTGGCTAAGGACCTTGCACGAGCATTGTCTGTAACTAGTGTCCGTATTGTCGAAATTATCCCGGGTAAAACGGTTATTGGCTTAGAGATCCCTAATAAAGAACGCGAAATGGTATCTTTGCGTGAGATTTTATCTTCCGCAGTTTATAAGCAGTCTGAATCGGCCTTAACGTTAGCCTTAGGTAAAGATATCTCAGGAGCTCCTGTCATTGCTGATCTTGTAAAAATGCCACATTTATTGGTGGCGGGCACCACTGGTTCAGGAAAGTCAGTGGCAATCAATACAATGATTTTAAGCTTATTGTACAAATCTACGCCAGCTGATGTGCGTATGATTATGATTGACCCTAAGATGCTTGAATTATCTGTCTATGAAGGAATTCCTCATTTATTGACACCCGTAGTAACTGATATGAAAGATGCTTCGAATGCACTGCGTTGGTCAGTTGCTGAAATGGAGCGACGGTATCGGTTAATGTCTCTATTAGGAGTCCGAAATCTTGACGGATTTAATAGATTAGTAAAGGAGGCCCAAGAGCGTGGTGAGCCGATTAAAGACCCTCTGTTTAAGCCTGAAACATCTGTAGAGCAGGAACATCCAGTTTTAGAGACTTTGCCTAATATTGTTATCGTTATTGATGAGTTAGCTGACATGATGATGATAGTCGGTAAGAAAGTAGAAGAGTTGATAGCCCGGTTAGCACAAAAAGCAAGAGCGTCTGGGTTGCATTTAATTTTAGCAACACAACGGCCGTCTGTAGATGTTTTAACGGGATTAATTAAAGCAAATGTTCCTTCTCGGATTGCCTTTCAAGTTTCTTCTAAAATCGACTCTAGAACCATAATAGATCAAGGAGGTGCGGAGTCACTATTAGGTAATGGGGATATGTTATTTATGCCATCGGGAACGAGTTTACCCATTCGTGCGCACGGTGCTTTTGTAAATGATCATGAGGTTCACCAAATTGTTTCTTATTTAAAGCAAACAGGTCCGGCGGATTATCTTGATTTAGTTGTGAGTGATTCTAGCGGTCAATCGGTTGTTGGGTTTACTGAAGTTGGGAGTGAAGAGGATCCTATTTATGATCAAGCGGTTAACTTTGTTACTGAAACTAGGAAAGCATCTATCTCCAGTGTGCAAAGGCGTTTTAAGGTAGGGTATAACCGTGCCGCGCGTCTAATTGAAGATATGGAGGCTGCCGGGGTGGTAACCTCGCCAGAGTCTAATGGGAGTCGGCAGGTGATTGCTCCGCCTCCGACATCGTTTTAGGGTTACCTTTTAGATGTGTTTGCTTAAGCGCCCATTGAGTATGTTCTCTAACGAGTACTGATGAGTTGCTGAGTTTTTTTGTTAATGCTTCAGTAATTAATGGACTAGGATTAGCATTTCCTAAGGCAATTGCAATATTACGTAACCAGCGAATATGACCTATTCTTCGAATCGCTGAACCTTCGGTTTTTTTGAGGAAAGTTTCTTCATTCCAAGAAAATAAAGTTACTAATTGACTCGAATTTAGATTATGGCGGGGGTTGAAATCCGGGTTTTTAGTAGTTTGTGCAAAGCGATTCCAAGGGCAGATGAGTTGACAGTCATCACATCCATAGATCCTATTCCCAATTAAAGGTCGTAATGATTCAGGAATAGCGCCACTGAGTTCTATGGTTAAATAGGAGATGCATCGTCTGGCATCAAGTTGGTATGGGGCCACGATAGCTTGTGTCGGGCAGATATCAATACAAGCAATGCAGTCACCACAATGTGCGTGAGTAGTTGAGTCAATAGGAAGCTCAAGGTCAGTATAAATTTCACCCAAAAAGAACCAGGAGCCTGCGCTTTTATTGATGAGATTAGTATGTTTCCCAATCCAGCCTAGTCCAGCTTTTTCGGCAATGGCTTTTTCCAATACGGGGGCGCTATCAACAAAGGCGCGATAACCAAAAGGGCCAATTTCTTTTTCAATACGTGTACATAGTTTTTGTAACCTATTTCGGATTACTTTATGGTAGTCTCGGCCTAAAGCATAACGTGAAACAAAAGCTATTTCTTGATCGGCTAATGTGGATTTTGTTTTAGCTTGGTTTTCAGGGAAGTAATCCATACGGACAGAGATGATTCTTTTAGTACCTGGAATGAGTGATTCAGGGCGGCTTCTTTTTTTACCATGCTTGGCCATGTAGTTCATTTCGCCGTGATAGCTTTGAGTGATCCAGCCCTCTAAATGGTGTTCTGCTTGTGTGAGTGAGGTGTCGGAAACTCCGATTTGTTGGAAGCCTAATTCTCTTCCCCATGTTTGAATGGTTGATTTGAGGTTGATTAAATTTATGTTAGCCATGATTTAAAGAGTGAAGTAATGCAAATATTTAGTATACCTGTTTGATTGTATAGGGATAACTAATGGAATATGAATCGAGGACTTTATTTTAGGTTTAAATAAAGAGGGGGAAGATGTCTATAGGTCAAGATTTAAAGCAACTGCCAACTGAATTATTTTCTTCTGAACAGGTGAGGGAGATGGACCGGGTTGCTATTGAAGAACTAGGGATTTCTGGTTTTTCTTTAATGATGGAGGCAGGACGTGTAGCGTTTAATCTGATTGAATATTGTTATCCTAATGTCCGAAAAATGCATATTTTTTGTGGATTGGGTAATAATGGGGGGGATGGTTTTATCATTGCTTCTGAAGCACTAAGGAATGGGTATGTTGTTGTTGTTTTTTTATTGGGGCCTGTATCTTCCGTAAGGGGTGACGCGCGCTTGGCTCTAGATGCTTACGTTTTGTCTGGAGGAACGATAAAAACACCATTATTAGACGTATTGTCAGAGTGTGATATTGTTGTTGATGCTATTTTTGGGATAGGTTTATCTCGGCATGTTGCCGGAGATTACCAGCGTGTCATAGAGTATATAAATGATTTGGATATTCCTGTTGTAGCCATTGATATTCCTTCAGGATTAAATGCAGATACTGGGCAGCCGATGGCTGGTGCTATTGTAGCGCGACAAACGATTACCTTTATTGGTATGAAACAGGGACTGGTTACAGGCCAAGCCCGTTCGTTTTGTGGTGATTTATTTTTTTCTTCATTAGGAGTTCCTGAGGTTGTATATGATCAGTGTCAGCCAAAAGCAGAATTAATAACAAGCGCTTCTTTGCCGCCCCGTAATCGTTGTGCGCATAAAGGGGATCACGGGCATGTTTTATTGATTGGGGGTGATTACGGCTTTAGTGGTGCGATTCGATTGGCTTCACAAGCATCAGCACGTGCAGGGGCTGGCTTGGTTTCGGTTGCTACGCGGATGGAGCATGGCATGCAGTTTATTTTGCAACCTGAAATCATGGTTCATGCGGTTGAGGAGATATCTCCATTGGTTCCATTGCTGAATAAAGTGAGTGTCATTGCCATTGGGCCAGGCTTAGGCCAAAGTCTTTGGGGGGAAAATCTGTTTAAAGTAATTGTATCGTATAAGCAGCCTAAAGTAGTTGATGCCGATGGGTTGAATTTTTTGGCTAAATACGGTGGATTTAGTAATAATTGGATTTTAACCCCTCATCCGGGTGAGGCAGCTAGATTGTTGCAATGCTCCGTTGATGAGATTCAGCGAGATCGATATACTGCGGCTAGAGATATCCAGTTGAAGTATGGGGGTATTGTGGTGCTTAAAGGTCCTGGGACTGTTATTACTGATGGAATAACTACGAAAGTAACAGTAATAGGTAATCCAGGTATGGCTTCTGGTGGAACCGGAGATGTGTTAACGGGTATAATAGCGGCATTAATTGCCCAAAAACTGCCTTTGATGGACGCTGCTGTCTATGGTGCCTTTTTGCATGGGAAAGCAGGTGATCATGCTTCTAAGTTGGGTGAGCGTGGGTTATTAGCCAGTGACCTGATGCCTTTCATCAGAAAAGTTGTGAATTAACAATGACTATTTTATTTAAAACAACGGAAGAAACGGAACAATACGGGGAAGCACTTTATCAGTCTTTAGGTGAATCAAAACTAGTATTTTTATCTGGTGACTTAGGTGCAGGTAAAACTACTTTAGTTAGAGGGGTTCTTCGGTCATTAGGTTATCAGGGTATTGTGAAAAGTCCTACCTACACATTGGTCGAGGAGTATCATGTCAGCGGAGTTAATATTGTGCATTTTGATTTATATCGAGTGAAAGACCCTGAAGAACTTGAGTGGATAGGTATTCGGGATTACTTACAGCAAGATGCTTATTGTTTTATTGAGTGGCCGGAAATGGGCTTTGGTTATTTGCCAAAGCCGGATTGTCATTTAAAGCTGAGTAGTGGTATCAAGGGACATTGTTTAGAAATAATTTATAGTTAAATGACATTTGAAGATAAAATACCCGAAATGTCAGGGTTTTAAAGTTAATTAAAATGAATACAGGATGCCGAAGCTAATATCGCTCATAATGTGTTTTTTTTGTCTGTTGCAGTCTGAAATAGGCTTTGCAAAGCAATTGCAAATTGACGCGCTACGTTTTTGGTCTGCCCCTGACCATACTCGATTAGTTCTAGATACATCTGCAATACCTAGGCATCAGGTCTTTGTATTACAGAATCCTAATCGTTTGGTTGTAGATATTGCTAATGCAAAACTAGGTAAACATCTTTTACAACCTGCTGCTAATCACAATTTGCTCTATCGAATACGTAGTGGATCACGTAATAGAGGTGATTTAAGGCTGGTTATCGATTTAAAAAAACAAATTAATCCAAAAAGTTTTGTTTTAAAGCCTAGTAACTTATATGGCCATCGCTTGGTTATTGATTTATTTGATAAAGCCAAACAACAGAAATCATCGGTGATTAGACCTGTTGCCAAGGGCGACAACAATAGTCGGGCGAAGAAAATGGTGATTGCTGTTGATGCAGGGCATGGTGGTGAAGATCCTGGTGCTCAAGGTCCGCATGGGGTTCAGGAAAAAGAAGTTGTTTTAGCAGTTGCTAAGAAATTGGTTCACAAAATAAATGCACACTCGGGCATGCGTGCGATTTTAGTGCGTAAAGGTGACTATTATGTCGGCTTGAGAAAGCGTCTTAAAATTGCGAGGCAATCAAGAGCTGATTTATTTATTTCTATTCATGCCGATGCATTCCATAATTCGAAAGTACACGGCGCCTCTGTTTATACATTATCACGGGGTGGAGCATCAAGCGAGGCTGCTCGATGGCTAGCTAATCAGGAAAATTCATCAGATTTAGTAGGAGGAGTGAGTCTTGATGACAAGGATGATGTTCTCGCATCAGTTTTACTAGATTTGTCGCAAACGGCAACGCAGGATATGAGTGCGATAGCAGCCAAAAAAATATTAGGTGAGTTGACCGGAGTTGCTAAATTACACAAAAAAAACGTGCAAGCAGCTAAATTTATTGTACTTAAATCGCCAGATATTCCGTCTGTGTTAATTGAAACGGCTTATATTTCAAACCCTACGGAAGAAAGAAGACTGAAATCTCCAAACTATCAGAATAAAATAGCGGAGGCTATTTATCGAGGTATCAATAAGTATTATAAGGATGTAACACCAGTTGATTTAGCGATAAATGAAAGAGCTACGATTAGGCCCTTAAATCAACATAAGATAACACGTGGTGAGACGTTGTCGGAGATTGCAGTGCGTTATGGTATCAGTATGAAAAAGTTAAAGCGTTTCAATGCACTGAAGAGTAATCTTATTAAGATTGGGCAGGTTTTAACTATACCGAATAGTTAAGAAGGGTATATGGTTTCAACGTGATGGCCTTCAGGGGACCAGCATAAGACGCTGCCTTGTTGCGTTGTCCAGTTTGCGAGTACAAAACGTTCAGAGGGTATTTTATCTATAGTAAATTGATGAAGGGCCGGTCTGTGTGTGTGGCCATGAATTAATCGATAGGTATGGTATTTTCTGAGTGTTTTAATAACTTCATTTTGATTGACATCTAAAATCTCTGCATCATAATTACGTTTGTGTAATAGGCTTTTAAATCGGTACCAACGACTAGCGATTAGACGTAACCATAAGGGGTAGGCTAATTTTTCTTGTTTCCAGTGACTAGTGTGTGACAGTTGTCTGAATTTTTGGTAGCCGATATCATCAGTACACAATAAATCACCATGCATTAAGAGTGTTTGGGTGCCGAATAAGTCTAATAAATGATAATCCTCAAGAAGGATAATGCCGGTTTCCTGGCAGAACTGGGGGCCGACAAGAAAGTCTCTATTACCTTGTTGCAAATAGACGTGAGTACCCTGAGAGGTTAGTTTTTTTAAATGTTGTTTTATTTTTTTATTTGGAGATGTTGAGTCGTCATCGCCTACCCAAACATCAAAAAGGTCACCAAGAATATAAAGTTCTTTAGCATGAGTTGCTCGCGAAGAAAGAAAATTAAGAAAATTTTTTGTAATTCGCGGCTTCTCGAAGGCCAGATGAAGGTCAGAAATAAAAAGGATTTCGTCTCTCAATTTTTATGCCATTAGTCAATCATTTGAGCACTTTCAATCACAATATTTGTATCTGGGACATCTTGGTGCATACCATCATTCCCTGTTGGAATTTCGGCCATGGCATCGATTGTCTCCATTCCCTCAATAACATGACCAAAAACAGCATAGCCCCAGCCTGATGGTGTTGGGCTGGTGTGATTTAAGAAATCATTGTCTTTGTAATTGATAAAGAATTGTCCGGTAGCTGAATTGGGGTCTGAAGTTCGTGCCATAGCAAGCGTTCCGCGATTATTCTCAAGTCCGTTATCAGCTTCATTGACGATGGGGTCATGAACGTCTTTTTGGTTAAATTCAGTATCAAAACCACCGCCCTGAGCCATGAAATCGGGAATGATGCGATGAAAGATGGTGCCGTTATAGAATTCTTCTGAGACATAGTTTATAAAGTTGGCCGTTGTAATTGGTGCTTTGTCAGTCTCCAGTTGAACGGTGAAATCGCCCAGATTAGTGCTGAATTTAACTTTGGTTTGCATTTCTGACATGTTGGTTTCCTTGGCCAATATAAAAGGGGGAAATAAAACTAAAGGTATCAAAAAAAGAAAAGTGCGCATTAATATTTACCTTACTCATAATAGTAGCCGAACATTTTAATTTTTTTTAGGTTGATTTACAAATAACAATCGAAATTTTCTTTAGGCTATAATAACAATTACTATAGAGAGTCCATTAACTCTGTTTCTTTAGCAAATTTTAGTGAAAGGTTTTTGGGACGAAAAAAGTTAATAACCGAGTAATGCGAATTTCTTGATGAAAAGTCTGTCTTTAAAAAAATTAAAATGTTGAAAATATTTAATACGTTGACGCGAAAGAAAGAAACTTTTAAGCCTCTGAACCCCGGTAAAGTTGGGCTTTATGTATGTGGTATGACGGTATATGATTATTGCCATGTTGGACATGCGCGGGTAATGGTTGTTTTTGATGTTGTAGCTCGTTATTTTCGTTATTTAGGTTATGAGCTGACTTATGTCCGGAATATTACCGATATTGATGACAAGATTATTAAGCGCGCTAATGAGAATAATCAGGACCTTAAATCACTAACTGCGTTTTTTATTGATGCAATGCATACTGATGAGCGTGCTTTAGGTGTTTTGCCGCCGGATTTGGAGCCGAGAGCAACGGAGTCAATGGGGCAAATTATTAATTTGATTCAATTGCTATTTGAGCAGGGCTTAGCTTATACGAGTCCATCGGGAGATGTTTTTTATTCGGTGTCAAAATTTCCTGATTATGGTCAATTATCAGGGAAACAAGTTAATGATTTACAGGCAGGTGAGCGGGTAGCCATAAACGAGAGTAAACGAGATCCTTTGGATTTTGTTTTATGGAAACGAGCAAAGGCAGATGAGCCTTATTGGAATTCGCCTTGGGGACGCGGCCGTCCAGGCTGGCATATTGAGTGTTCAGCAATGTCAACCTGTTGTTTAGGTAACCATTTTGATATTCATGGTGGAGGTATGGATTTGCAATTTCCTCATCATGAAAATGAAATCGCACAGTCGGTAGGAGCAACTGGTGAACAGTTTGTGAATTATTGGATGCATAATGGTTTTGTTCGTGTAGATAATGAGAAAATGTCAAAATCGTTTGGAAATTTTTTCACACTTAAAGATGTGCGGGAAAATTACCAGTCGGAAGTGATTCGTTTTTTTATTGTATCGAGCCATTATCGAAGTCCACTTAATTATTCCAATGAAAGTTTAGAGGATGCTAAATCCGCTTTAGTGCGATTTTATACGGCATTAAGATCTGTTGATGTGACCAGTACAGATTTATTAGTTGAGTCGAAGACTGCCTTTGAGTTAGCAATGAATGATGATTTTAATACTCCTGAGGCTATAGCCGTTTTATTTTCTTTGGCGAATACCTTGAATAAGTTGAAACAAGAAAATGCCTCTGATATTGGAGTTTATGCAAATACCCTAAAGACATTGGCAGGATACTTAGGTATTTTGCAACAAGATCCAGATTCTTTTCTTCAGGGTAGGGATGGTTATTTAAAAGAAAATGAGCAGATAGAAAAAAAGATTAATCAACGAACAGTGGCTAAAACTAATAAAGATTGGCTGCTAGCCGACCAGATACGTGACGAATTAAAAGCGGAAGGTATCTTATTAGAAGATAGTGCTAAGGGTACGACTTGGCGCCGTCAATAAATGTAAATAGTTAGTTGTAGTTTTTGTGACTATTTTGTCATCTATGTAAGTGGAATCTAGAAATAGGGAGATAACTTGACAGATATCAAAGATAAATCAATTCAACTTTTTCTGGAAGAGTTAGCCAGTCAAAATGCAACGCCAGGAGGTGGGAGCGCGGCAGCAGTGATGGGTGCAACAGCAGCTGCATTAACTAGTATGGTTTGTAATTTAACCATTGGTAAGCCAAAGTATAGTGCGGTAGAGTCAGATATGAAGGTTTTGTTAGTGAAGTCAGAGGCGTTGCGCGAGAAATTTACAGCTATGATTAAAGCAGATGTAGAAGGTTTTAATCAAGTCATGCAGGCTTATGGCTTGCCTAAAGATAATGAGCAAGACAAAGTGTGTAGAACCTCTGCGATTCAGAAGGCATTAAAAGAAGCTACGGTGGTGCCTTTAGCTTGCGCCAAGGCGAGTGCAGAAGTAATTTTGTTAAGCCAAGAAGCGGCTCTAAAAGGGAATAGTAATGTGGTTACTGATGCTGGAGTCAGCGTGGTTTCGGCGCATGCGGCGTTAAAGAGTTCAGCGTTGAATGTGTACATCAATGTTGGCAGTATTAACGATAAAGTGTACGGTGCTGAGAAGTTGGCTGAATTAGAGCAAGTTTTAGTAAAAGCTGAAGTATCGGTAGAGGATATTTATGAGTCTGTTAAACGTCAGTTACTTTAATGGGCTAAAGTCGTTTGTAAAAGTATTTGAGGTGTAAATAATGATTGACTGAGGAGTTAAATGTCAGTATTATTTGCAGGCTTCATAGCAGGGCTTCATGGTTTTGTTTTTGAGAGTATTTAGAGTTCGGGGTATAGCGCAGTTTGGTAGCGCGCCTGCTTTGGGAGCAGGATGTCGGGGGTTCGAATCCCTCTACCCCGACCAAATAGAGCGCTTGTAGCTCAGCTGGATAGAGCATCGGCCTTCTAAGCCGAGGGTCGCAGGTTCGAATCCTGCCAAGCGTGCCAGTTCTTGTTTTGATTTTATGGTGAGCGTAGCTCAGTTGGTAGAGCCCCGGATTGTGATTCCGGTTGTCGAGGGTTCGAGCCCCTTCGTTCACCCCACTTCAATTATTGTGATTTAGCTTAAGTAATATCAACATTGCTTAAGTTCCTATAAAATTAAAGTAATCTCCCTTTCTTTTTTTAATTAACTGACTCGGGTTGTTGTTTTATCTTTTTCTCGAGTTGTGCTAAGGTTCAGTCGGCTATTTTCATTTGTTTCTTTGTGTTTTTACAGTTAATAATTATGCATATATGGGTTGATGGGGATGCTTGTCCCGTTGTTATCAAAGAGGTATTGTTTCGGGCAGCAGAGCGCTCAAAAATAGCCTTAACTTTAGTGGCTAATCAGTCAATTCGTGTCCCTGTTTCGCGCTTTATTCAGATGTTACGAGTATCATCTGGGTTTGATGTAGCTGATAATGAAATTGTTAAGCGGCTTGCCAAGGGTGATTTAGTGATTACCGGAGATATTCCGTTAGCTGCTGAAGTAATTGATAACGGTGGTTTTGCATTAAACCCAAGAGGTGAGCTTTATACCCTAGAGAATATAAAAGAACGTTTAGCTATGCGTGATTTTATGGAAACTTTGAGGTCCAGTGGAGTGCAGACGGGTGGGCCGTCAGCCATGACTCAGGCAGACCGTAAACATTTTGCTAATCAATTGGATCGTTTTTTAACTAAAAATGCATTAAGGTAGCGTTGGCTATTTGGTAGACCTCATTCAATAGTTAGTAGATTTCTTCGATCGGTAATTTTTTGTATTACCGTTACGCGATGTACGTTGTGCTGTTCGATAATTTGTTTGATTTCTTTTAGGTTTTTTAGATTTGCTTGGGCGGTGTTGAAATTCTGATTCTGGGATATTGTGAGTAGGTTCGAAGTCGTCAATTAACTTACGAGTCAGCGTTTGTTTTATCAAGCGCTCAATATCAGATAGTTGTTTGAATTCATCGGCACTCACCAGAGATACTGCTTGTCCATTTAATCCGGCGCGACCCGTCCGACCAATTCGGTGGACATAATCTTCTGGGACATTAGGTAAGTCAAAATTTATAACGTGCGGGAGTTGGTCAATGTCAAGTCCGCGAGCTGCAATATCTGTTGCAACAAGAACGCGTGTGGATAAGTCTTTGAATTCAGCTAGTGCCTTGGTTCTTGCTGCTTGGCTTTTGTTTCCATGAATTGCGGCGGCTTTTATTCCATGTGATTCAAGGTGTCTAGTCAGTTTATTTGCGCCGTGTTTCGTTCGAGTAAAGACTAAAACTTGTTGCCATTGTTGTTCGTTAATTAAATGACAAAGGAGTGCTGCTTTTTGTTTTTTATCAACGGGACAAATCCATTGAGTGATGTTTTCTGCGGTAGTATTTCGAGGGTTTACAGAAATTTCGATTGGTTTGTTAACAAGTCCTCGCGCAAGTGTTCTTATCTCTTTAGAAAACGTAGCAGAAAACATTAGATTCTGACGATGTTTAGGGAGGGTAGCAATGATTTTTCGAATATCATGAATAAACCCCATGTCCAGCATTCGATCAGCTTCATCTAAAACTAATACTTCTAATTGATTAAAGTTAATTGCATTTTGTTGATGTAAGTCAAGGAGTCGGCCAGGTGTTGCTATCAGAATATCAACGCCTTTTCCTAGTTTTTTTATTTGTGGATTAATTTTTACGCCGCCAAAGACAACGGTTGATCGTAGCGGTAAGTGCTTTCCATAAGTGCTTACGCTATCACCAATTTGAGCAGCTAATTCACGTGTTGGTGTTAAAATTAACACTCTTGCTTGATTGGCCTTGGCATGATTCCCTTTTACAAGTCTTTCAAGGATAGGGAGAGTAAAACCGGCTGTTTTTCCTGTTCCAGTTTGTGCAGCAGCCATGACATCATGCCCGCTCATGATAGCGGGAATAGCTTGTTCTTGAATGGGGGAAGGAGTGGAGTAGCCTTTATCTGCTATTGCTTTAAGAATTGGCTCAGATAAGCCTAAGGGGGTAAAACTCATATATTGTCTCTTTGGTTGGTAATCTGTTTGCCCGGTTAGAACTAGATATAATTTGAGCGAACTATTTTTTGGTAGTTAATTTAAGGCATTTTAATTCAGTAATAGATTATTATTTGCAAAATCTATTACGTTGATGTCTTTCTAATGTCATTAAGTGAGGTAGGTCACCTAATCGAGGAGGTGTTTACCGACGGCGGCCGCCACGGCTTTGTTTGCGAGGATCTTCAAATTTTACGACAAGAAGTTTATCACCAACACTTCTGCCGTTAAGGCCAGCAATGGCGGCTCGTGCTTCGTGACCTTCCATTTCGATAAAGCCGAATCCTTTGCTTTTCCCTGAAAAAATATCACTGGCAATTTCTATCGAACGTACGGTACCGAATTCTGCAAATAAAGTTTTGACGCTTTCTTCGGTGGCATCATGGGGCAGGCTTCCAACGAACAGTTTTTTCATTTAATCCTCAGTGTATATAGAAAGGGGAGCAAGGCTCCCTCATTAAGTATAGTATAGGGAGCTGCGGTTTTTTTATTGGTTATGTCAGTTGAACATCGGTTGCTTGAGGGCCTTTAGGGCCATCTTCAACGTTAAAATTAACAGATTGTCCTTCATCTAATGTGCGAAATCCATCGGTTTGAATTGAAGAGTAATGAACGAATACATCGGTGCTACCTTCGGAAGGAGAAATAAAGCCAAAACCTTTTGCTTCGTTGAACCATTTAACAGTGCCTGTAGCCATACTGAAATTACCTATAGTTTGAATTAATATGAGATATTGTAGATTAATCAGTGAGAATTACAGTACAGCACAAGAAATGAGATCGGGTACAACTGGATAAAACCAATAGAAAATACAATTACAAACGAGTAATTACAGCATATTTTCTTCTTAATAGCTATTAATTAATTATTCGTGTTCGTTTTTTTAGTAAAAGCAGTGGAAATTTATTCACTTAAATTTAGTGTTGAAAAGATGTTGCTTACTTAGAAAAGCGGTATATAATTAAGGGAGCTTTAAAGTACTTTTTTATGTTTGCACACCATTTCGATGTTCTGTCTATAGTATTCGTCCTGTTCTTCATAATTAATAGCATCACTTTTAGCTAAATAGCCTTAATGAAGTTATTAAGGTAAAAAATATTTATTTTCGAAAAAATTATAGGATAGATTATGTCTACAACTACTGGTACAGTTAAATGGTTCAACGAAGCAAAAGGTTTTGGTTTTATTGAGCAAGAAAGTGGTCCTGACGTGTTTGCACACTTCAGCGCTATCCAAGGTTCAGGCTTCAAGACGCTTGCAGAAGGTCAAAAA
>CAZEVO010000022.1:0-33311 GCA_964515235.1 uncultured Methylococcaceae bacterium
TTTTTTATTTTCTGCTATGTGGAAAATTGATAAGATGAGTTTAAATTGTAGGGTGTTATTAAGGCTACATATAAGTTTGTCAGTGAGGTATGAATGCTTTGTTTTAGCAATTTGAATCGAGCGCTTTTATTGGCGATAGTCTCAACAGTGTCTCTAGCGGAGTCAAACTTTAATGACTTATTTCCCTTGCAATATGACAAAGGATTATCATTATCATCAGTAATTGAAAACACGTTAGTAAAATCACCTGATCAACTGTGGCTAGAAGCATTGGAGTCTGAGGTTAATGTATTACGTCAAAGAAGTGATAGTTGGATTGCTGGTGCTGCGAGTGTTGAATTAGGTTATCAAGAGGCCTCTAGCGGCACCCTGCATTACATTGACGCTAGAGTTAATGTCCCGCTATGGCATTGGGGTCAGCGAGATGCTGAAGCGCGGATAGTTGATAAGGCGCGGCAGGAATTGGTTGATCAAACGATTCAGGCTAAGTTACAGGTAGCAGGAATTATTCGAGCTGTTTTGTGGGACTTAGCTTTAGCTGAACTTAAGTTAAAGGAGGCATTACTGACTGTTGAATCCTCTGAGCACCGTTTAGCAATAGCGACACAATCAGTTCAATTAGGAGAATTATCGCATTTAGATGTACTTCCGATGAAAAGTGATTTGTTAACTAAAAAGTCAGCATTGTTACGGGCTAAAGTTGACTTTAAAAAGGTCAGTAAACGTTATCAGGCCATTACCCGGTCGAGTATTGTTCCTGAGCACTTTGAGGAAGATCTTACAGAATTACGTGAAATAAAGATTAATCATCCTGCTTTAGCGTTTATAAATAGTAAAATTATCCGTAAGAAAGCAGAGTATCAGGCACTTTCTTTAAGAGGCTCAGGGCAGGCGACATTGTCTTTGGGTGTTAACAGTGATCGAGGTGATGCTCGAGCTAATGATACTGAAAGTTTTAATATTGCATTAAGTGTTCCTTTAGGAGGAGAAGTGCATGCCGGACCAGAGCTCGCTGTTAAAAATATTGAAATTAATAAACTACTCGCTGATAGAATATATTTGATAAGCAAACTTAATGAGAATGTTTATGAGATTTCACAGAATATAAAGCTAGGTGAAGATATTTTGACAATGGTTGAGAATCTCGCAATATTAGAAGGAGATCGGTTAAAAATATCTGAAAATAGTTATAAGGCAGGGGAACTGAGTTTGCAGAAATTTAAAAGTGTTCAGTTGAGCCAGCAATTGACTGAATTGAAAGTTATTGAGCAGTTAATTCATAATAAGAAAAATATCGCTTTGTATAATCAATCCTTAGGTGTTCTTCCTTAAGATTGGCATGGTATTATTTCTAGCACGTTGCTAATATTTGTGACGTGCCTGAAGCGATAAAATCTATTACTATATCATCGCGAATTAAATTGAAGAGGGTCTGAATATGTCGGTAAAGGAAAATCAACTTACCACCGAAGTTTTAGTTATTGGTGGCGGGCCAGGTGGCTATTCAGCTGCTTTTAGGGCTGCTGACTTGGGTAAGAAAGTTACTTTAGTGGAGAAATTCCCAGTATTAGGAGGAGTATGTTTGAATGTGGGTTGTATTCCTTCAAAAGCATTGTTACATGTTGCCCATATTTTAAGTGAGAGTAAAGAGATTGCATCTTCAGGAGTTTCTTTTCAAGATCCTGATATTGATCGGGAGAAATTAGTTAAGTGGAAGGGTAGTGTTACTTCGCAATTAACAACAGGCTTGGCTGCTCTTGCTAAACAACGAAAGGTAACAGTCTTGCAAGGAATCGCTAGATTTTCAGGAGCTCATGAAGTCATTATTGATAATGAAGGGTCTGGACACACGGTAAAATTTGATAATGTTATTATTGCTGTGGGTTCACAGCCGGTTAAAATTCCGTCTTTTCCAAATGATGATGAGCGATTAATGGACTCAACAGGTGCCTTGGAATTAAGCGATATTCCCTCTAAGTTACTGATTGTAGGTGGTGGGATTATTGGTCTTGAGATGGCAACGGTGTATCATGCCTTAGGCAGCCAGATTACAATTGTTGAAATGATGGACCAACTCATTCCGGGGTGTGACAAAGATTTAGTCAGGCCTTTGGCGCAAAAAGTCAAAAAACAATATGATAATATTTTTCTTTCTACCAAAGTAACAGAAATTGTGTCGCAAGAAGACGGGTTACAAGTTACTTTTGATAAGCAGGGGACAGTTGATAGTGATTTGTTTGATAAAGTCTTGGTTGCGGTAGGTAGACGTCCTAATGGTCATTTGATTGATGCTGATAAGGCTGGAGTAGTGGTGACTGAGCGTGGCTTTATTGAAGTGGATAAGCAGATGCGTACAAATGTAGAGCATATTTTTGCAATAGGGGATGTTGTCGGAAATCCTATGTTAGCCCATAAAGCGGTGCATGAGGGTAAAATAGCGGCGGAAGTGATTGCTGGAGAGCGTGTGGAGTGGCAAGCATTAACGATTCCTTCTGTTGCTTATACTGATCCTGAAGTTGCTTGGATGGGGCTTACTGAGATAGAGGCAAAAGCACAAGGTATTGCCTATGAAAAGGCAGCTTTTCCTTGGGCAGCAAGTGGGCGTTCTTTAAGTATTGGGCGCAAAGAAGGACTGACAAAGTTGATTACCGATAAAGCAACAAAGCAGATATTGGGTGCTGGAATTGTAGGCACTAATGCGGGAGAGTTGATTGGAGAAGCAGTTCTGGCATTGGAAATGGGTGCTTGTGCTGAGGATGTTGCATTGACTGTTCATCCGCATCCAACACTTTCTGAGACGCTGGGTTTTTCTGCTGAAATGATTGAAGGAACCATTACGGATTTGTTGGTTAAGAAGCGCTGATCATGAGTTTGTAACTTCCATGATTTTGTTAGAATTTTTTTAAATTATTAATGGTAATGTTGGTATGAGTTCAGGAACAAATAAAGTTGTTTTAGCGTATTCAGGTGGTTTGGATACATCTGTTATTTTGCAGTGGTTAAGAGATACCTATGATTGTGAAGTGGTTACTTTTACCGCTGACTTAGGGCAAGGCGGTGAAGTTGAACCAGCTCGGGAAAAGGCTAAAGCCCTTGGTATTAAAGAAATTTATATCGATGATTTAAAGGAAGATTTTGTTCGTGATTATGTTTTTCCTATGTTTCGTGCCAATGCTATTTATGAAGGAGAGTATTTATTAGGAACATCCATAGCGCGACCTCTAATTGCAAAGCGATTGATTGAGATTGCGAATGAAACCGGTGCTGATGCAGTTTCTCATGGAGCGACAGGTAAAGGAAATGATCAGGTTCGTTTTGAGCTAGGTTGTTATGCGTTGCGTCCAGATATTCAAATTATCTCACCTTGGCGGGAATGGGATTTAAATTCGCGTGAAAAACTTTTGGCCTATGCTGCTCAGCATAGGATCCCAGTTGAAATGAAACGAGGTAATGCTTCCCCTTATTCTATGGATGCTAATTTATTGCATATTTCATATGAAGGCGGTATTTTGGAGGATCCTTGGGCAGAGGCGGAAGAGGAAATGTGGCGTTGGAGTGTAGCGCCTGAGAATGCACCTGACCAACCTTTATATATAGATTTAACGTTTAAAAATGGTGATGTTGTTGAGATCGATGACGTGCAGTACTCACCTGCTGAGGTCTTAACTTTATTAAATAAGCTAGCAGGTGATCACGGGGTAGGGCGCCTAGATATTGTTGAAAATCGTTACGTCGGGATGAAATCACGTGGCTGTTATGAGACACCGGGAGGAACAGTCTTATTAAAAGCGCACCGAGCTATTGAGTCGATTACACTGGATCGAGAAGTGGCGCATTTGAAGGATGAGTTAATGCCACGCTATGCGAAGTTAATTTATAATGGATATTGGTGGAGTCCTGAACGGACGATGTTACAGAACATGATCGATGCCTCGCAAGTAACGGTTAATGGTAAAGTGAGAGTTAAGTTGTATAAAGGCAGTGTTTCAGTTGTGGGACGAATGTCTGCGACGGATAGTTTATTTGATGAAAATATTGCTACCTTTGAAGATGATGGTGGTGCGTATAATCAAAAAGATGCAGAAGGTTTTATTAAATTAAATGCACTTAGGTTACGAATTGCGGCTGAAAAGCAACGAATTTAGTTGTTTTTTAGCGTGATTTAAGGCGCTTTTTGTTGGAAAAGCGCCTTTTTTTGTATTGACGCTCGTTTTGAGTTACTTAAAAAAATCAGTTTAGAGTTAACAAGAAAAAAACTTCTTTAATTACTAACGCAAGGTTGTATACTGAACGACCCTTTTTTAAATCGTTTCGAGTAATACTCACAGTTACTCTTGTCGATAGAGAGTTGTTTGATGCAGAAATATGATATACAAAATCATTCCGAGCAGAGTGTATTAAGCTCGCATAAACAATCCTTTGTACGTTTACAATGGATAAGTCGTGCAATTATGGGTAGTTGTTTTGTCGTTCTAGGAGTAACGATTCTTTTTGGTTACGCTGTTATGTCCCAGAATTCTTTCAAAAGTATGGATAGCTATGAGGTTATTAATCACGATCCGGTTAGGGAAATAATTGCAAACCCGATTTTGTCAGCAGATGTTGAAATGTTAAAAGGACAGATGGTTTCAATTATTAGTGGTTCGGTAAAGACTAAATTGGCGCAGTTACAAGAGAGTATTAGTGCTGGTCAGGTAAGTAACAAAGAGTTGTTACTATTGAATGAATTAACGAAGGACATTAATGCGATGAGAGCAGTCTCTACACCGAATGTGGGAGTGGGTTCTGTTGATCAATCCGTTTTAGTATCAAAAGGTAGTCAAAATCCCGCTATTTTATTAAAAGAATTGTCAAATTTAAAATTATTGGTTTATTTAACGATCGTTTCTTGCGGTTTAATGTTTGTTGCATCGGCGGGAGTGTGGTTACAAACACGACTGATATTACAGCATCACGACAAGTATCGTAATCTTTTAACTCGTCAAGACTAGATTTAAGGCGCAAAAAAACCGGACAGGGTATTTCCCTTATCCGGTTTTAGGTGTTATTTTTTATTTCTTAGGTTTTTTGATTTTTCCACCACCTGCTTTTAAGTATTCAAAAACAGCTTTGATTGCTTTTTCGCCGGTATAACCTTTTTTCTTGCCAACAGTATCAATAGCAGCTCCTGCTTTAGGCATAGCCCCTTTACCGTTAGTTACAGTTGCTTTAAATCGGTCATAATTTAGAGAACCGTCTTTAATATTTTTAATTAGATTTGGGTTGGTTGCAATATCGTGACAAGTTGCACAACCTCGTCCAAATGCTCGGTCATAAATTTTACTACCTACCCAAATATCCATGTCGCTTGCTGCAAAAGTTTGACTGCTTAATACAAGTGACGCCGCACCTGTCAGCATCATTAATGATTTTTTCATACTAACCCTCAATAGATTCAAAGAAAAATGACTTAAACCTAATTAAAAGACTAAGTCATGAATTAAATTTTAAAGTGGATAGGATAGATAATTTACTGCAAAAAAACAAATAATTTTGTCAGTATTTTCAGTTAAATCATTTGATAGGATTAAACCAAGTTAATTTATTATGTAAACGTACAACATCACCAACAATAATTAAGGTGGGGGGCTTAATCGATTGTTTCTGAATCTGATTAGGTAATGACTCAAGTGTTCCAGTAATGACCTTTTGATGTATTGTTGTCCCTTGTTGGATAAGAGCTGCGGGCAATTCTTTTGAACAACCGTGTTCAATCAGAGACTCACAAATATAACTTAAGCCTAGTAATCCCATATAAATAACTAAGGTCTGATTAGGGGTTACTAAACCTTCCCAATTTAAATTAACTTGATTATCTTTATAGTGTCCGGTGACAAAAGTACATGATTGCGCATATTTGCGATGTGTTAGCGGAATACCAGCATAGTTAGAGCAACCGGATGCAGCGGTTATACCGGGAATAACTTGAAAGTTAATGTTATTTTCCATTAATGTCTCAATTTCTTCACCGCCACGGCCAAAAATAAATGGATCGCCACCTTTGAGTCGGACCACACGATTTCCTTCAAGGGCTAGCCGGACAAGGAGTTGGTTAATCGATTCTTGTGGGAGAGTGTGTTGGTCACGTTGTTTGCCAACATAAATTTTTTGTGCATCTCGTCGAATAAGGTTCAGAATGTCTTCAGAAACTAGGCGGTCGTAAACAACAATATCGGCTAGTTGCATGAGTCTTAATGCTCTTAATGTGAGTAGATCTGGGTCACCTGGGCCAGCACCAACCAAATAAACCTCACCGGGTGTCGTTGTTTTGTTGTGTGTCAGGATCTGCGTATTTAAAGCATTTTCGGCTTTTTCGTTTTGTCCGGCAAAAATAAGTTCAGCGATGGAGCCTTGAAAAATTTGTTCCCAAAAAAGGCGGCGTTCTCGGGGGTTAATAATATGGGATTTGACTTTCTCTCGATAATTGCCGGCGAGTTCAGCGAGACGGCCATAACCAGAGGGGATAAGAGTCTCTATACGTGTCTTGAGTAGGCGTGCTAAAACTGGCGCTTTACCACCAGAAGAAATTGCTGCGATGATTGGGGAGCGATCAATTATAGCTGGAAAAATAAATTGACATAGTTTTGGGTTGTCGACGACATTGACTAATATATTTAGGTTGTTTGCTGTTTGGGACACAAGTTCATTGACGGCTTGATTGTCGGTGGCAGAAACGATAAGGCGATAACCTTCTGCATCAGCGCTTTCAAATGATTTTTTTATAAGTGTTAAGGGTAATTTTTTTTTAAGTGTTTGAATGGAAGGTGAGAACGATGGAGCCAGTACAGTTATTAGCGCACCAGACTTTGATAAAATTTCAATTTTACGGGCAGCAATTTCTCCGGCGCCGACCACTAGACATTTTTGTTGATTAAGTTGTAAAAAGATGGGGAAAAAATGCATATATAACCTAATAAGATTTTAGAAATAGTTATGGTTTATAATAGAGTATGATTTAATTTCAAATAAAAAAATATGCTTGATTTTGATTATGATGTTGATGCAAGTGGTTTAAATTGCCCACTTCCTTTGTTGCGTTTGAAAAAGGCGTTGATAACGATGGCCTCAGGGGAAGTGGTGCGAGTCATTGCAACAGACCCAGCAGCACATCTGGATTTTGGTGTTTTTTCTGAACAGTCTGGCAATCATATACTTGAGTCATCTAGAAGTGGCGAGAAACAATTTTTTTATTTCCAGAAGAAATGAGTTGCAAGACTAAAGTGATTTATTATGTTCGTAAACTGATAATAGGCCATTTTTGTTTTTCTGCAGCGGCCCTCAGTTTTTCGTCAGGGTCGACGGCGACAGGGTAGTCAACAGTCTTTAATAGAGGAAGGTCATTATGAGAGTCACTGTAAAACCAACTACCGTTTAGATTCAAGCTAGATGTTTTAAGCCATTCATTAAGTAATTTAACTTTTCCTTCTTGAAAGCAGGGAATGCCAGCGATTTTTCCAGTAAAGCGGCCTTGTATATTTTCGGGAACAGTTGCTAGTAGGTTATTGATACCGTATAAGTTGACGATAGGTTCAGTCACAAACTTATTCGTTGCAGTAATAACGATAAGTGTGTCGCCGTTATTTTGATGGTGTTTGATTAAATCTCTAGCGGGCTTTAATAAGATCGGCTGTATGACTGTTTCAATGAATTGTGTTCTGAGTCTATAGAGGTGGTTGATATTAATATCAGCTAGGGGCTTGAGCGCAAAGGCTAGGAATTCATTGATGTCAAGTGTGCCATTTTTATAGTCTTCATAAAACCGTTGGTTCTGCAATTCATAATGGGTTCGATTAACCATTCCTTGGGAAACTAAAAATTGACCCCATAAATAGTCGCTGTCATCGGCTATTAAGGTATTGTCTAAATCAAAAATGACTAAGCTCACGAAAAAAACCCCTGTGTTAGTGAATAAAATTAGCACTATACATAATCTCTTTTATTATGAAACAATGTAGAGTAATTATTGGTTTAATTTAAAGCGTTATTATAACAATAAGCATTCTATAAAAGAGAGGTTGAAAGGTTTTATAATGATTGATTCGAATGGATATCGACCTAATGTAGGTATTGTTATTTGTAATGATAATGGTCAGTTGTTTTGGGCTAAACGCATGGGTGCAGATGCTTGGCAGTTTCCCCAGGGAGGGATAAAATTCTATGAAGACCCTCAAACTGCAATGTATAGAGAATTGAAGGAAGAGGTGGGGTTGGTGCCACAAGATGTTGAGTTGTTAGGGCGTACACGTTATTGGTTACGTTATGACTTGCCTGAGCATTATATTCGGAAGAAATCAAAGCCTTTATGCATTGGCCAGAAACAAATTTGGTTTCTTCTTCGTTTGGTGAGTCCTGAATCTGCTATTGCATTGAATAGTTATGAAGAGCCTGAGTTCGATGATTGGTGTTGGACGGATTATTGGGAGCCATTGAATGGGGTTGTCTATTTTAAACGTAGGGCCTATCAGCGTGCTTTACAAGAGTTAGGTGAACTCTTGGTCGGAAATAACAACCCTGTGAGTGCTACGGGCTTTTTGTCTAAAACCAGTGAAGCTCAGATAAGTTTATAAACAAGCTAGTTGAAGTATTCTACTTTTGACTCTATTTCACCATTTGTATACAAAGAAACCCAGCGATAACAGGCAGGGCTATTGGTGATAGCGAAGGAATCGCTTTTGGCCTTAAATTGATAACAAGTTGACGGTGTGCCTAAAATAGTGATTCCGTATCTAAGCGCTTTGAGTGATTGGTGGGCGTGTCCGGAAAGAACTAATTTCACCTGTTTATATTGTGCTAGAGTTTTTAGGAAATCATCGCTATTTTCTAGTTGCATACGGTCCATCCATTTACTTTGAGAAGGAATGCAATGATGATGTATCGCAATAATAGTAAAATAATCTTCAGAGTTTGCCAGAGTATCTTTTAAGAAGTCCATTTCCAGCGCTGCAATAGAGCCTCCTTTTTCCCCTATAATTTGACTATTTAAGGCAATTATTTGCCAGTTCTGCAGGCGGGTTAACTTGTTGCATGTAACTGGAGGCTGTGTAAATGTGCTTTGCATGATCTGATAATTATCATGATTCCCAGGTAAGCATACGATCGGTATTTGAAATGGCGTTAACCAAAGGTTCAGGCGTTGATAGACAGATTGGTAAGGTTCTTCTGCCAGATCGCCAGTCAGTAGGATTAAGTCTACAGATGGGTTTTCTGCAATGGCTTGATTAAAAATTTGTAAGAATGATTGCTCTGGGGAAACATGGTGGATTTTTTTATTGGGTTGGGTCAAAAGGTGTAGATCTGAGAATTGCAGAATTGTTAATGCTTTGTTTTCTTGTGGTATGTCCATGTGGGATAATTAAGAGACTTCTTTAATTAGAATTTTAGCCTTTCTTTCAATTTGTTGCGGTTTTATACCGATTTCGGGTATTTCGGTAGCGCTGATCTCATTAAAGCCTTGCTCAATGAACCAATGAGTTGTTTGAGTTGAAAAGGCAATCACCTGAGATATTTCTTTTTGTTTAGCTTGATTTAGTGTGTGGGTGAGTAGTTGTTGGCCACGTGCGGCGTGTTGATAGTTCGGGTGCACTGCGAGACAAGCAATCTCAGCTAGCATTGTATTGGAGAAAGTATTTAAAGCAATACAGCCAATAATTAGCCCGTCTCTTTCTAAAATTGAATAATTGCTAATATCAATTTCGAGGTGTTCTCGGGAGCGCGTGATGAGTTTGTTTTCTGCCTCTAAAGGTCTAATCAGTTCAAGAATTCCAGGGATATCATGGGTGTTGGCAGTTCTCAGTTTTTCATATGAATTTGCACTGATTAAAGTCCCGGCACCATTTCGTGAAAATAACTCTAGAAGTAAGGCGCCTTCTAAGTGGCAGTTGATGAGGTGGACTCGATTAACATTTTCTTGGCAGGCTTTTATGGCTGCGGTAAGCGATGGTTTAATCGAATCGTGTTGCGGTTGTTTTAATAACGCAGTGGCTTCAGAAACAGTCAGTTGAGGGATTAATTGTTGGTCAGTATTATTCAAACAATTATTTTCAGTCATTAAAATAAGTTTGTCGGCCTGTAATGCGATGGCTACTTCGGTAGCCACTTCTTCCGCTGATAAGTTGAAAACTTCGCCACTAGGAGAGTAACCAATCGGTGAAATTAAGACGACGGTATTATTGTGAAGTTGGTTACTAATAGCGGTGTGATCTATTCGGCGAATCTTTCCAGTAGAGCAGAAATCAGTACCATTGAGAACACCTATAGGTTTGGCTGTGATAAAGTTTCCGGAGGAGACTTTTATTTTAGCACCGGACATGGGTGAATTGGCGAGCCCCATAGAGAGTAACGCTTCGATCTCAGCACGAACAACTCCAACAGACTCTTTAACATATTGTAACGTGGTTTGGTCTGTTATTCGGTATGGGCCTACGAAACTAGAGGGGAGATTATTTTTTTTAAGACGGTGTTCAATTTGTGGTTGGATCCCGTGTACTAACACCAGTCTGATGCCTAAACTATTTAATAGCGCAAAGTCATGCAGATGATTTGCAAAGAATTCACTTTGTACGGATTCCCCACCAAAAAAAATGACAAACGTTTTTTCACGATGTGCATGGATATAGGGTGAGGAATCACGGAACCAATTAATAAAAGAAGATTGTGTCTTAGACGGTTCGGTCATTGTCTTTTACAAATTAGGTATAGACGAAGTTATTCAAAACGATCGGTAACCGCGCCTTCCGATGCAGAATTAACCAGTTTGGCATATTTTGCTAAAACACCTCGAGTGTAACGGGGAGCAGGGGGCTGCCATTGATCTAAGCGGCGATTAATTTCATGTTCATTAAGGTCAAGATGTAAGATGTTGTTTTCTGCATCGATGGTGATTGTGTCGCCATTCTTAACAATTGCAAGAGGTCCACCGACATAGGCTTCAGGGGTTATATGGCCGACAACAAAGCCGTGGGTGCCGCCTGAGAATCGTCCATCGGTAATCAGTGCAACGTCTTGGCCTAGGCCTTTACCCATGACAGCAGAAGTAGGTGAAAGCATTTCACGCATTCCAGGTCCGCCTTTAGGGCCTTCATAGCGAATGACGATGATATCTCCTTTAATGATCTCGCCATTTAATACACTTTGCAGTGCACTCTCTTCGCAATCAAAAACTTTTGCTGACCCGGTAAAACAAAGTCCTTCTTTTCCAGTAATTTTAGCAACGGCACCTTCTGAAGCAAGGTTGCCGCGTAAAACGACTAGATGGCTATCGGCTTTGATTGGATTTTCTAAGGAGCGGATTATATCCTGACCTTCTGGGTAAGGGCTTACATCAGCAAGGTTTTCAGCTAAGGTTTTCCCAGTTACCGTTAAACAATCACCATGAAGTAAGCCTTTATCAAGTAATATTTTCATCAAAGGTTGAATGCCGCCAATTTCAATTAGTTCAGCCATTTGATAACGACCACTGGGCTTTAAGTCAGCGACCATAGGAACTTTTTCGCCGATACGTGTGAAGTCATCTAAGGTAATGTCAATGTCGGTAGCGCTAGCCATGGCTAGAATATGAAGTACAGCATTTGTAGACCCGCCGAGTGCAATGATGACAGTAATGGCATTTTCAAATGCTTTTTTAGTCATAATATCGCGAGGTTTGATATTATTATTTAATAATTGTAAAACTGCGGTCCCTGCGCGTTCACAGTCAATTTTTTTATCATCTGAGATAGCCGTTTGTGCAGAACTATTGGGTAAGCTCATACCCAGTGCTTCGATGGCAGATGCCATGGTGTTAGCGGTATACATCCCGCCACATGATCCAGCGCCGGGGATGGCTTTGGATTCAATAGCAGATAGTTCGGCATCATCAATTTTATCATTAGCACGTTGCCCTACAGCCTCAAAAACAGAAACGACATCAAGTTTCTTGTCTTTATGGCAACCGGGCATGATAGTGCCACCATAGACAAATATGGCAGGACGATTTAAACGTGCTAGGGCAATCATGCAGCCGGGCATGTTTTTATCACACCCGCCAATAGCAACAATGCCATCAAACCCTTGGCAACCAACTACGGTTTCAATTGAGTCAGCAATTACTTCTCTGGAAACCAAGGAGTATTTCATGCCTTCCGTCCCCATAGAGATTCCGTCAGAAATAGTAATAGTATTAAAAATAACAGCTTTGCCGTCAGCCAAATTGACACCATTGGCGGCATAATCAGCCAATTTGTTAATGTGCATATTACAAGGGGTAACCATGCTCCAAGTAGAAGCAATACCGATTTGAGGTTTGGCGAAGTCATTGGTTGTAAAACCGACTGCATGTAGCATAGCGCGACTGGGTGCGCGTTCCATGCCGTCGACAATTTTAGAAGAAAAAGGTCTGTTTTTATTCACTGAGTTTGTCATTTGTTAATGTCCTGAAGTGGTCTAATTGGATACTGAGAGGTTAAAAACTGTCCCAGCTATTAGTACGCCTATGCCAGCTTATTTTGGGTATAAGTAAGCCAAAGAAGATGCCAAAAAAAGCAAGAATACCACCGTATAGGAACCAGTCCTGATTGGCACTATCTTGTAAAGTTTGTTTTTCTCGTTTAAGTTTTTCGTTCTCGCGTTCAATGTTAACCAAGCGTTCTTGAAGTTGATCGCGTTGTTGTTTCAGTTGAATTGCATTGGCTGCCGTTTGTTTAATTTCAGCTAATTCGCGGCTGAGGCGTTTTTTTTCTGTAGTGAGTGTCTTATTTAATCGTGCATTTTGTTTATCTGATACCGAAGTAGTAGTTAGCTCTTTTTGTGATGCATTTAATTTTTCTTGTAATTGCGTGTTGTTTTGTATCGCATCATTGAGTAGCCATCGAGCTGTGGGTTGTTTTTTTGTGTAACGCGTTAGGATGTAGCCAACTTGATTTTCGTTTAATTGAACAGTGGTGTAGCCGGTAGTTGGGTCGCGTTCAATAACTTCAAGTGGCGTGCCGCTTGGGAGCATGGTTAGGATTTTATGTTGGGTGCTCATGCCACTACGAACTTCAATTTTCAATTGGTCGGTTACGTAAACAGTTTCAGCATAGACGTGATTAGAGTTAAGTATAAAAAAGGCGAGTAAAATTATTTTTTTCATAAGCGTTTTACTTGTTAATGTTTTGCGGTTGCGATTTTATACAGGCCTTCATCATACTTGAATTAGGGTATTAATAACTCCAGTAATGCTTTTTGAGCATGTAATCTATTTTCAGCTTCATCAAAAACAACACTTTGGGCGCCGTCGATAACTGAAGCCTCAACTTCTTCTCCTCGGTGTGCTGGTAAGCAGTGCATAAACAGGGCATCTGAATGAGCATTTTTCATTATTCTATCGGTTACAGTGAAGTTGGAAAAGGCTTTGATGCGTTTTTGTTGTTCTTGTTCTTGACCCATACTAGCCCAAACATCGGTTACAATTAAATCCGAGTTTTCACTAGCTGCTAATGGATCAGAAAATAAAGTTATATTTGACTGAGCGGACGCCATAATAGCTTCATTAGGTTTGTAGCCTTCTGGGCATGCAATATTGAGTTGAAAGTTAAGTACCTTGGCAGCATTAATGTATGAATTACACATGTTGTTTCCGTCGCCTATCCAAGTAACCGTTTTTCCAGTGATATCCCCTCGGTGTTCCACATAGGTTTGCATGTCAGCAAGTAACTGACATGGATGCAGTAGGTCAGTTAAACCATTAATAACAGGTACACTGGAAAACTGGGCAAAGGTTGTGACAGTTTTATGGTGGTGTGTCCTGAGCATTATAGCGTCAACCATGCTTGAGATAACGCGAGCACTGTCTTCTAAAGGTTCGCCGCGACCTAATTGAGTATCTTTCGGGGAAAGAAAAATAGCACTCCCGCCAAAGTGGATCATACCGGTTTCAAAAGAGATGCGAGTTCGTGTTGATGATTTCTCGAAAACCATTGCCAAGACTTTGTTCTTTAGAGGCGTGTAATTAGGGTCTCTATGTTGCTTAAGTTCTATTGCTCTGTTAATAAGTTGCTGAAATTCTGAGCATGTTAGATCGACTAAACTAGTAAAGTGTTTTGGTTTCATGGGCTTAAGGATTGAAGAATTAGAGGTCGCTGGTATTTTCTAGAAGGGTTTGTAGGGAATCGGCTAATAGGGTGATTTGTTCCTCAGTTATTACAAGAGGAGGTAGTAGTCGAATGACTTTCTCTGCAGTAACATTAATAAGAATTTTATGATCAAGTGCTTCTTTGGTTAATGTATGACAAGGTCTTGTGAGTTCAATGGCAATCATCATGCCTATATTTCGAATATCTGAAACGAGCGGATGGCGGCCTATTCGTTTATTGATTTCATTGGCAATTTTATTGCCTTTAGTTTCGGCGGCGCTGATTAAATTATCTTGTTGAATGATATCAAGTACGGTAAGTGCAGCTCGACAGGCTAATAAGTTGCCGCCAAAGGTAGAGCCGTGTGTGCCAGCAGTCAGGAGTTGGGCTGCTTTACCGCTTGCTAAGCAGGCGCCAATGGGGACGCCATTACCTAACGCCTTTGCTAGTGTGCAGATATCGGGTACGATATTATGATGTTGATAGGCTAAAAATCGCCCGGTTCTAGCAATTCCTGTTTGGATTTCATCAAGAATAAGTAGTAGTTTGTGCTGGTCGCATAATTGACGAAGATCCTTGAGATAGCCCGGTTCTGGTATATTAATTCCGCCTTCACCTTGAATAGGTTCTGCCATAATAGCAACAATAGTTGGGTTATCGTTGATGGCTTTTTTAATTGCAGGGATGTCGTTGAATGGCACATGGGTAAACCCATTGACTAGCGGTTCAAAGCCTTGATGTACTTTGGGGTTTCCTGTAGCACTCAAGGTTGCTAATGTACGGCCATGAAAGCTATTGTTCATGACGATAATGGTAGGGTTTTTGATATTTTGTTCGTTTCCGTAGAGCCGCGCCAGTTTAATGGCGGCTTCGTTTGCTTCTGCGCCCGAGTTACAGAAGAAAGCATTACTCATGCCAGAGAGTTGTGTTAATTGAGTTGCAAGTTCTTTTTGTAATTCTATTTCATAAAGGTTTGAGGTATGTATAAGTTGGCGACTTTGTTCTGAAATAGCATTGTGAATAGCTGGATGGGCATGACCTAAATTACAAACAGCTATGCCAGAGAGGGCGTCAAGGTAGCGAACATTGTTTTGGTCCCATAACCAAGCGCCTTGCCCTCGAGTGAAGCTGACAGGGAGTCTTGCATAGGTTGGCATAATGGCGTGTGTCATAAGATATTTGATCCGTTTTGTTAGCTACAACAATGAAAAAACCTTTAAGTATATATAATTTTATATTTTAATTCAGTAAGTAAATAATACTATGGAGCGATCAATTTAATTATCAGGATGAATTTTGTTACAATATTTGATTTGGGAGTTAATAATGGATGTAAACGAAAGGATTAAGGAACAATTAGAGAATAACCCTATTATTCTCTATATGAAAGGAACGCCTGATTTTCCACAGTGTGGGTTTTCTGGGCAGACTGTTCAGGTTTTAAAGGCTTGTCAAGTAGAATTTTCGCACACTAATGTTTTCGAAGACCTTGAAATTAGAGAGGGTCTTAAAGTGTACTCGCAGTGGCCAACTTATCCGCAATTGTATGTAGATGGTGTCCTAATTGGTGGTGCTGATATTGTAATGGACCTTTATCAAAAAGGTGAGTTGCAACCTTTGTTAGCAAATGCAGGTCGCGCGGCATAAATCTAATATTTTAGCGGTGAGGGTCCTTTATTTTGTTAATGAAGGACCGCTCACTAGTCTAGTCGTTGTCTTGTGTATCCAGTGTGGTTAGATATTGCCAATGGTTAACTATGCGGCAAAATAGTTCGGCGGTTTGCTGTGCGTCGTAAAGTGCAGAATGAGCTTTATCATTATCCCAATCGAGTCCTGCTTTTTTAGCAGCTTTTGCAAGTACAGTTTGACCATAGGCGAGACCGCCAAGCGTAGCAGTATCAAATGAACTGAAAGGATGGAATGGGCTTCTCTTAATATTGGCTCGGTGTAAGGCTGCGTTCAAAAAACTTAAGTCAAAAGCTGGATTGTGGCCAACCAAGATAGCACGCGAACATTCATTACGTTTTACGGCTTGTTTAATGGGTTTGAAGATTTCTTGAAGTGCTATTTTTTCATCAATAGCCATTCGAAAAGGGTGAAAGGGTTTTATGCCAGTGAAATCTAGAGCGGATTGGTCTAGTTCAGCATTTTCAAAAGGGATTATAGCTTTTGAATAACTCTCCTTAACTGAGAGTTGCATTTTTTCATCGTATTCAACAATGACAGCAGCAATTTCAAGTAAAGGGTTCTTTTTAGGGTTAAAGCCGGCGGTTTCAATGTCTACGATAACGGGGAGATAGCCGCGAAAGCGCTCATTTATTAACTGTTGTGTTATTGACATAAATATTGGGAATGTGAATTTATAAGTTTATTGTTAACAGGAGATGTGTTGGTGTGTTGTTAGGATAAGGTCGAAAAGAAATGTCTTTTGTGTTATGTTACCGCTATATTAACGATATTACATGGAAACTTTTTTAGGTGTTGTTCAAATGAAAAAAAATAACAAAGATGTTGGTTGGTTGGCTGGGGGGCTGCTTGCTGTTTTTATGCTGGCGGTTTCCGCTAATGTTTTAGCAAACGATCCTCTGGAAGAGTGGAATCGTGATGTTTTATCGTTCAATGATGGGTTGGATGATTATTTTCTAGAGCCAGTTAGTCAAGGGTATCAGTGGGTGATGCCTGATTTTGCGGACCAGGGAGTCAGTAACTTTTTTAGTAACCTGAGTGATATCGGTGTTTTTGTTAATGATATTTTTCAATTGAAATTAGAACAGGGTGGGACAGATTTTGGGCGTTTTATAGTGAATTCTACTGTTGGCATCGGAGGCTTTGTTGATGTGGCAACAATGATTGATTTACCCAAACATAAAGAAGATTTTGGTCAAACCCTTGCCTTTTGGGGCGTTCCGTCAGGCCCTTATATGGTGGTTCCTTTTTTCGGCTCTTCCACGCCGCGTGGAATTGTTGGGTTAATTGGTGATATTGCAATGCATCCGTTGTCATATATCGGTATTCCTGGTGCAAGTTTTGGTGCGGGTGCTTTGAATGCAGTTGATGTTAGTGCAGACAACTTGAGTACACGTAAGATTGCTGAGGAAGCTGCTGTTGACCGGTATTCATTTTTGAAAGATGCTTACTTGCAAAAGCGTCAATATTTGATTACAGATGGTGACATTCCTGATGACTTCGAAGTTTTGATCGATATGGAATAGATTGGCTGTAAAAATAACACTAGAATTGATTAGAAAAGAGCGTATTTGTAAAGGGTACGCTCTTTTTTTTATGGGTGGTCTAAGGTGAAACTTTCCAAGTGCAAGGTTCTCCAGAACGAAGAGGGGTAATCTCATCTTTGCCAGCAGGGAATTGTGTTGGAATTGTCCAGGTTTCTTTTATGAGGCTGAGTGTGGATTTGTTTCGTGGCAGTTGATAGAAGTCAGCGCCAAAGTGGCTGGCAAAGCCTTCTAGTTTGTCAAGGGCGTTGGCTTTTTCAAAAATCTCAGCATAAAACTCAATCGCAGCATGCGCAGAAAAACAGCCTGCACATCCGCAGTTGGATTCTTTGTGGTGTTTTGGGTGTGGGGCGCTGTCTGTGCCTAAAAAGAATTTAGGGTTTCCGCTAGTTGCGGCAGAAATTAAGGCTTGTCGGTGTCTCTCCCGTTTGATGACCGGTAAACAGTAAATATGGGGTTTAATTCCGCCGACTAAAAAAGCATTTCGGTTGAACATTAGATGTTGAGGGGTGATCGTCGCAGCAATATGGTTGGATTGTTCTTGGATAAAATGAACAGCTTCTTGTGTAGTAATGTGTTCCAGTACTATGCGTAGGTTAGGAAACTTATGAGTGAGTGACGTCATATGTTGCTCAATAAAGATCTTCTCGCGGTCAAAAATATCAACATTGTCGTCGGTAACTTCCCCATGAATTAATAGCGGGACAGAATGCTTTTGCATGGCCTCTAGTAATGGGAATGTTTTTTCTAATTGCGAAATACCTGATTGTGAGTTCGTTGTAGCGCCTGATGGATATAGCTTAAATCCTTGAACGTGCTCATTGTCAGCAACTCTTTGAATTTCCTCGGCCGAAGTCTTGTCGGTCAAATATAAAGTCATTAATGGGTTGAAGTCATTATTTTCAGGAAGCGCCTGCAAGATTTCCTTACGATAACGAAGGGTCTGCGCGACAGTAGTCACAGGTGGGTTCAGGTTGGGCATGATGATAGCCCTTTTGAATCGTTTAGCGGTGTGGTGGATTACAGCATGAAGAAGTTCCCCGGAGCGGACGTGTAGATGCCAATCATCCGGTGAGGTAATTGTTATTTTGTTCATAGGAATATTGTGATGCGTTGTAAGCGATTGTTTCGATGGATATTGCTCGTTTAAGATATTGTATCGGAAACTGTGTAATAGTTTGTTGGTTAATTTATTGAAACGCAACAGAAAGGCTGAGCATTTTATAACCCAGTTCTGTAGGGGGGGGCGAAAGGATAGATTTAGTATTAAATTAAATGATCTTTTCTTTCAATAGTACGCTGAAAAATGTTGAGGTGACTGAATAAGTTTTTCGGCGTGAGTCTTGCGCCCATCAGGAATTTAGTTCGAATGAAGGCGGCAACCAGAAACCCGGCGATACGGGGACTCCATGTTGGCCTGGTGTCTGATAAAAATAGAAAGTTATCAACCCAGAGCCATGAGAGTTGTATGGCAAAGAAAACGATAGATGCTACGGCAACCCATTTAAAGATGTTGGTTGCGCCGGCGCGCACACCGCCTTGATATGTCCAGCAGGCAATATATATGGTTATAAAAGCACTAATCATGGTCGCTGTTCCTTTTTTATTTTTTGTGGGAGGCGCTAAAGTTCTTAAATTCGACCTTTTCGCAATAATAAATGTTCCATAAATAATATAACTGATTTTAGTTAATGGGCCATAGGTGAAGTTGAAAAAAACATTTTTTTGTTGTTGTAATTTTAATAGTTTTCAATAGTGTGGAGAAGGTAAATCGGTTTTAACTTGGCGTAAGCTATGCTATCATCATGATTTTTCAGGGTTTTGATTATTTATAAGGTAATTAAGTGAGTCCCGCCACCTGAACGATTCAATAATTTAATACATACGTTGTTAGTTTCTCTCTATATCGATTTAGAGACAAATTTTTAATTTAACTTTTGGAGTAACAAATGCCTATTTACGAATATAAATGCCAGTATTGTGGCAATGTTCATGACGCATTGCAGAAAATGGATGCTGACCCATTAACGGATTGCCCAGCTTGTAAAGAACCAGGTTTAAAAAAAATGGTTTCGGCTGCAGGTTTTAGATTGAAAGGTACCGGGTGGTATGAAACTGATTTTAAGGGAAAGTCTAAACCGGAAAAGGCAGCGACTGGACATTCAGCTAGTTGTGCGACAAAACCTGGAGGGTGTGGGCACTAGTTTAAAGGTTATATGTAATTGCGGTGGAGTGATGTGATAGTTTCAAGCTTACTTCGTGGCTTGTGTTTCTTTAGTCAGTGTGGGGACTTGCAATAGTTAAGCTAAAAAAGTAATATCGACGATTTTTTGATTAGGAAAGAGAGCATTATGCGTACCCACTATTGTGGTGAAGTTAACCAAAAGCATTTAGAGCAGGAAGTAACCGTCTATGGATGGGTGCATCGCCGACGAGATCATGGCGGAGTTATTTTTATTGATCTCAGAGATAGAGAGGGTTTGTTGCAGATTGTTTTTGATCCAGATTCTCCAGAAACGTTTGTTTTAGGTGAGAGTGTACGTAGTGAATATGTGCTGTCTATTAAGGGTGTTGTGCGCCTACGACCTGAAGGAACTGTGAATCCAAATATGGTAACTGGGGGAGTTGAGGTTTTGGTTACAGAGGCTGTGGTTTTAAATACATCCGATACGCCGCCTTTTCCAATTGAAAGCGACATAGAAGTGAATGAAGAAATGCGTTTGCGGTATCGCTATTTAGATTTACGACGGACAGAGATGCTTAATAAGATGCGTGTTCGCCGAGATGTGACGCGTTGTTTAAGAAATTTTTTGGACGCGCATCAATTCTATGAGATTGAGACGCCTTATCTTACGAAAGCAACGCCTGAAGGAGCTAGAGATTATATTGTTCCTAGCAGAACCCATGAAGATGCTTTTTTTGCATTACCTCAGTCGCCTCAACTTTATAAGCAGTTGTTGATGATTTCAGGGATGGATCGTTATTATCAAGTGGTGCGTTGTTTTCGTGATGAAGATTTACGTGCGGATCGTCAGCCAGAATTTACTCAGCTTGATATTGAGACATCCTTTATGAATGAAGGAGAAATAATGGCTGTTATGGAGCAAATGATTCGTCATTTGTTTGCTGAAACGCTGAATGAATCTTTGCCTGATTTGTTTCCTCAAATGACATACCACGAAGCAATGCAGCGTTATGGGACTGACCGCCCTGATCTTCGGATACCTCTGGAATTGGTCGATATTGCTGACGAAATGAAGAATGTGGATTTTAAGGTGTTTTCTGGGCCAGCGAATGATCCTTCAGGGCGCGTTGCGGCATTGAGATTGCCTCAAGGTGCGAAGTTGTCACGAAAAGAAATCGATGGATTGACTAAATACGTGAGTATTTATGGTGCTAAAGGCTTGGCCTATATTAAAGTCAATGAACGATCTGATGGTTTAGCTGGATTACAATCACCTATTTTAAAGTTTATTCCCGACGAAGTAGTTGAGAATGTATTGAATAAGGTAGGTGCTGAAACGGGTGATTTAGTTTTTTTTGGTGCGGATAAAGCTAATATTGTTAATGATTCACTTGGTGCATTACGAGTTAAGCTTGGTAATGATCATGGGCTCGTTGAAAATCAATGGAAGCCGGTTTGGATTGTTGATTTTCCGATGTTTGAGCGATCTAGTGAAAAGGAAAATTGGCATGCTATTCATCATCCGTTTACGGCGCCGAGTTGCGATCGTGATGAAATGCTGAGTAACCCAGGTTCAGCATTATCTAAAGCCTATGATCTTGTCTTAAATGGTAGTGAAGTGGGTGGAGGTTCGATACGGATACACAATACTGAGATGCAGCAAACAGTTTTTGATTTATTGGGTGTTGGTGCAGAAGAATCACAAGAGAAGTTTGGTTTTTTGCTTGATGCTTTGAAGTTTGGGTGTCCTCCTCATGGAGGGATTGCTTTTGGAATTGACCGATTGGTTATGCTGATGACAGATTCGGCATCTATCCGTGATGTTATTGCTTTCCCTAAAACACAAACAGCAGCGTGTCCACTCGTCAGTGCGCCAGCTCCAGTCAGTGATAAAGACTTAAAAGAGCTTGGTATTAAATTGAGAACTAAACCGGTATTAGAGAGTGCCAAGGATAGCTAAGTAAGATGACAACTTTAGGCTACCCTATTCAGGATTATGCGTTGTTGGATGACTCTGAGTGTGAAAAACGCATCATTCTTGCTAAGAAGAAACTTGGTAATCGTTGTGTTATTTTGGGTCACCATTATCAGCGAGATGAGGTCTTTAAACATGCGGATCTTTCAGGTGATTCACTGAAATTATCACGAAATGCTGCAAAATCAGAAGCAGACTTTATTGTTTTCTGCGGCGTTCATTTTATGGCTGAAGTTGCTGACATATTGTCACGTCCGGAGCAGATTGCTATTTTGCCTGATTTAGCGGCAGGTTGTTCGATGGCTGATATGGCCAATCAAACGAATGTACAAAAATGCTGGAATGAATTAGCCGCTATTTTAGATGTGGACTCAACGGTTACACCCATTACTTATATTAACTCAGCAGCAGACCTTAAGGCATTTTGTGGGGAGCATGACGGGATTGTTTGCACTTCATCAAATGCTCGAAAAATATTGGAGTGGAGTTTTGCAAAGCGAGAGAAGGTGTTGTTTTTTCCGGATCAACACTTGGGTCGTAATACTGGTTTTGATATGGGGATTCCTATGGATGAAATGGTTCTATGGGATTTTAGAAAACCGCAGGGTGGATTAACTGTTGAGCAGATTAAGAAGGCTAAAATTATTCTGTGGAGTGGGTTTTGTTCCGTTCACCAAGTTTTTCAGCCTGAGCATATTGATAGTTTTCTGAAGCAGTATCCAGAAACTAACGTTATTGCTCATCCAGAAGCTAGCTATGAGGTTTGTCGGAAATCGGATTACATTGGTTCAACAGAAATAATCCTTAGGATTGTCAAGGAAGCAAAGCCAAATACCCGCTGGTTGGTTGCAACGGAATTAAATTTGGTTAATCGGTTGCACGAAGAATGTAAAGGGGAAGGTAAAAATGTTCACTTCATGTCGTCAACAGTTAGTATGTGCTCGACTATGTTCAGAACCGATCCGCAGCATTTAGCATGGGTTTTGGAGAATTTAGTGGCGGGACATGTTGTCAATCAAGTTACCGTTCAAGAACCGAATGCATCGCTTGCTAAAAAGGCGTTAGATAATATGCTTTCAGTTGTTTAGGAGAGTGAGCGCCGGGATTCAGGTGTTTATTGAATATTTCTTTTTTGTCTCCAAGTCGACTTCTTGTAGTTATATTTTATTGAGTATCTAACCGTTATATGGTGTAATAGGAGTTTTACTTGTCCTCCTGCAGGATGTTTCTGTATTGTGATTCTCGCAGCAAAGACAAACAGCAATTTATCTATCAACACATTAAATTATTATGCATTTTACTCTTGATAAAGGCCTTGACTTGCCAATAACTGGTGCGCCTGAGCAAGTCATTAAAAAAGGAAATAAGATTGGCTCGGTGGCTGTTTTGGGATCTGATTATATTGGTATGAAACCAACAATGATGGTTGCAGAAGGCGATACTGTTAAATTGGGTCAGCCTCTATTTGAAGATAAAAAGAATCCTGGTGTGTTTTTTACATCTCCAGGTGCTGGGACGGTTTCGGCAATTAATCGAGGTGCGAAGCGTGCACTGCAATCAGTTGAGATTTCTCTGAAAGGCACCGCGCAGATTACTTTTGAAAAGTATACCTCCGAACAGTTGAGCACGCTAACTACTGAGCAGGTTAAAAACAATCTGACTCAATCAGGTTTATGGACAGCTTTGAGAACAAGGCCTTATGGCAAGATACCTGCGGTTTCTGGTCAGCCTAGTTCAATTTTTGTAACAGCCATTGATACTAATCCTCTAGCCGGAAACCCTGAGGTGGTTATTAAAGGGCGTGAAGATGATTTTAATAATGGGTTGTTGGTTATTTCTAAATTAACCGAGGGGCAGGTTTTTCTATGTAAGGCTCCAGGTGTGGAGATACCGCAAGGCGAGGACGAAAAAATTGTAGCGGCTGAATTTGAAGGCCCTCATCCTGCCGGGTTAGCGAGTACTCATATCCATTATTTGGACCCGGTCCATATCGATAAATTTGTTTGGCATCTGAGTTATCAATCTGTTTTAGCGATTGGCGCTTTATTTACTACCGGTAAGTTAAATGTTGAACGAGTAGTTGCTTTGGCTGGACCCGCTGTTAAAAATCCGCGATTATTGAAAACTCGTGTGGGCGCTAATATTAATGATTTGATAGCGGATGAGTTAGATGGAGGTGAGAACAGAGTAATATCTGGCTCGGTACTCTATGGGCGCAATGCACATGATTGGGGTAGTTATTTAGGTTATTACAATGATCAGATTTCAGTGCTCAAGGAAGGCCGAGAGCGTGAGTTTTTTGGTTGGATCGTTCCCGGTAAAAACAAGTATTCCGCAATCAATATCTATACCTCAAGTTTAGACCGGGAGACTGGGCGTCAATTTCCATTAACAACGACTAAAAATGGAAGCCCTCGGGCAATTGTTCCTATTGGTGTTTTTGAAGCAGTCATGCCGCTTGATATTTTATCTACGCCTTTACTAAAAGCACTCGTCGTTGGCGATAGTGATCAGGCTCAATTATTGGGCTGTTTGGAATTAACAGAAGAGGATCTTGCGCTATATACTTTTGTAGATCCAGGTAAGCATGATTTTGGACCAGTTTTACGGTCAAATTTAACTAAAATTGAGAAGGAAGGGTAATGGCGGCGACAAGAAAGTTTTTAGATAAAGTCGAGCCGCATTTCACAGAGGGTGGCAAGTTACAGAATTATTATGGCCTCTATGAAATGGTGGATACATTTTTGTATACCCCATCAGCTGTTACGCAGGGGGCTACGCATGTACGAGATGGTAATGATTTAAAAAGAACGATGACCTATGTGGTTTTGGCGACCATTTTATGTGTGATGATGGCTTGGTATAATACCGGTTATCAAGCAAATGTTGCGCTAGAGTCTATGGGTAAAACCAGTGTTGACGGCTGGCGGGATTATGTTATGAGTTCCTTAGGATATAACTCTAGCAACCCATTGTCATGTATGGTTCACGGAATGCTTTATTTCTTTCCAATCTATATTGTGACACTTGCTGTAGGCGGTATTTGGGAAGTAATGTTTGCTACCGTTAGAAAGCATGAGGTTAATGAAGGGTTTTTAGTTTCATCAATGCTGTTTACACTCATTATGCCGCCTGATATACCTTTGTGGCAGGTCGCTTTAGGTATTTCTTTTGGTGTTGTTATTGGCAAAGAGGTTTTCGGTGGTACGGGTAAAAACTTCTTAAATCCTGCTTTAACAGGGAGAGCTTTTTTATTTTTTGCTTATCCTGCATCCTTATCGGGGGATTCAGTATGGGTAGCGGTTGATGGCTTTACTGCAGCGACACCTTTGAGCCTGGCAGTAACAGGAGGCGTTGAGGCTATTAATGCGGCGAATATTACTTGGATGCAATCATTTTTTGGATTTATTCCGGGTTCTATCGGAGAAACATCGACTTTGGCCTGTTTAGTAGGCATTGCGTTTTTACTTTATACGCGGATCGCATCGTACCGAATTATTGTCGGTGTTTTTTCAGGTATGGTTTTAATGAGTTTGTTGCTCAATGTAATTGGTAGTGAAACTAACCCGATGTTCTCTTTGCCTTGGTATTGGCATTTAACGCTGGGAGGTTTCGCGTTTGGCATGGCTTATATGGCAACCGACCCGGTTTCTGCATCCATGACAAATACTGGGCGATGGTTTTACGGCGGATTAATTGGGGTTATGGTGGTTCTGATTAGGGTGGTGAACCCTGCTTTTAGTGAGGGGATGATGTTGGCGATTTTATTTTCTAATATGTTCGCTCCTATTATTGATTACTTTGTGATTCAAGCCAATATAAGTAGAAGGATTAAACGTCATGTCTAGTGAGAATAAAGATCAGAATGATCTGAAGGGTGCCTCAACAACATCTGGGTTTAAGGCATATAAAGAACGAGTCTTGGCTTTAGGCAATGATAGTTTAGAAAAAACTATTGCGATTGCATTAGCGCTATGTTTGGTGTGTGCGGTTTTTGTTTCTCTTTCTGCTGTAGGACTGAAACCATTGCAGACCTACAATAAAGCATTAGATATGAAGAAAAATATTCTTGATGTCGCTGGCTTACTTAAAGAGGGTACCAATATTGACCAAGCCTTTGAAACTCAAATCGAGGCGAAAATTGTTGATTTGAAAACAGGGGATTATGATGATTCTATTGACGTTGAAAACTTTGACCAACGTAAGGCTGCAAAAGATCCTGAGCAGAATGTTGTTATTGAGCGTAAAGATGATATAGCTAGCATTAAAGTTAAATCAAAAAAGGCGAAAGTTTATCTGGTTAGAACAGGCGGTAATATAAGCAGTATAATTTTACCGATTCACGGCTATGGTTTATGGTCTACGATGTACGGTTTTTTAGCTCTTGATGCCGATGGCCAGACCGTTCAGAGTATTAACTTTTATGATCAGGCAGAGACACCAGGACTAGGAGGGGAAGTTGTAAATCCAGCTTGGCGAGCATTATGGAAAGGGAAACAATTATATAACAGCGAGTCGATTCCTGTTTTAAGGCTTGTTAAAGGGGTGGTTGATAACTCAAAGCCAGGTTCCGAGTTTCAAATTGATGGCTTAGCGGGAGCAACTTTAACCAGTAACGGTGTGACTAATTTGATACGTTATTGGATGGGTAATGAAGGATTTGCACCTTATTTGAATAAGGTAAGAACAACTAAGGGTAAGGAAGGCGTATGAAGGCTGAAACTAAAAAAGTACTTGTCGATCCGTTAGTCGACAACAACCCAATCACATTACAAGTTCTTGGGATTTGTTCTGCGCTAGCGGTTACATCACAGATGAAAACATCAATCATTATGGCAATAGCACTAACCGCTGTTGTCGCTTGCTCTAGTGCTGCGATTAGTATGGTTCGAAACCATATCCCAAGCAGTATTAGGATTATTGTTCAGATGACAATTATTGCTTCTTTGGTGATTATTGTCGATCAAATCTTGAAAGCATTTGTTTATGATGTGAGTAAGCAATTATCTGTTTTCGTTGGGTTGATTATTACTAACTGTATTGTGATGGGGCGCGCTGAAGCGTATGCCATGAAAAACCCTCCTTGGGATAGTTTTGTTGATGGCATTGGCAATGGTTTAGGTTATAGCCTGATTCTACTAATTGTCGCTTTCTTTAGAGAGTTATTTGGTGCGGGAAAATTATTTGGCATAGAGATTTTCAAATTAACTAAAGACGGCGGCTGGTATGAGCCTAATGGTTTAATGTTATTGCCCCCGAGCGCCTTTTTTATAATTGGTTTGATTATTTGGGCCTTTAGATCGTGGAAGCCAGCACAAGTTGAATCTGCTGATTTTAAAATTTCATCTATTGCCCATGGTGAAGGAGGGCATCACTAATGGAAGCTTATATTAGTCTTTTTGTTAAAGCAGTTTTCATAGAAAATTTAGCATTATCATTTTTTCTAGGAATGTGTACTTTCTTAGCTGTATCAAAAAAGATCTCGACAGCAATGGGTTTAGGTATTGCTGTTATGGTAGTGCAAACACTAACAGTACCAGCTAACAATTTTATTTATAATTCCTTGCTTAAAGAAGATGCCTTGTCGTGGATGGGTGTCACAGGTGTTGATTTAAGCTTCTTAGCCCTGTTAAGTTTCATCGGTATTATTGCTGCAATGGTTCAAATTCTTGAAATGATTTTGGATAAGTTTTTTCCGGCATTATTTCATGCGTTAGGAATTTTCTTACCATTAATAACTGTGAATTGTGCGATTTTAGGTGGTAGTTTATTCATGCTTGAACGTGACTATGATTTTGGTGAGAGTGTTGTTTATGGTGTAGGTAGTGGATTAGGTTGGGCACTTGCAATAGTAGTTATGGCAGGTGTTCGTGAAAAACTAAAATATAGTGATATTCCAGAGGGCTTAAGGGGTCTTGGGATTACATTTATCACAGCAGGTCTGATGTCACTTGGCTTCATGGCTTTCTCTGGAATTCAACTCTAAAAAGGTATAGAAATGCTGGAAATTGCATTAGGCGTTTTATTTTTTACAGTAATCGTAATCGCGCTTGTTTTTGTTATTGTAGGCGCCAAAAGTAAATTGGTTTCATCGGGTGACGTTGAGATTTTAATAAATGATGAAAAAACGATACATGTTCCTGCAGGTGCAAAACTTTTATCAGCGTTAGCTGACCAAGGTTTATTTGTCCCTTCCGCTTGTGGTGGTGGTGGTACCTGTGCTCAATGTAAGGTAAAGATTCATGAAGGTGGAGGAGAGATTTTAGCTACTGAAACATCCCATATTACAAAAAGAGAAGCGGCAGAAGGTGACCGATTATCTTGTCAGGTTACTGTTAAACAAGATATGAAAATACATGTTGAAGAAGATGTGTTTGGTGTCAAAAAATGGGATTGTAAAGTTAAGTCAAATGAAAATGTTGCTACTTTTATTAAGGAACTAGTCTTAGAGTTACCAGTTGGCGAAAATGTTGATTTTAGAGCCGGGGGTTACATTCAGATAGAATCACCTGCTTATTTAGCACATTATAAAGATTATGATATTGGTGAGAAATTTCGTGAAGACTGGGACAAGTTTAATTTGTGGCGCTTTACTTCAGATGTAAAGGAACCTTCTTTACGAGCGTACTCTATGGCGAATTATCCAGATGAGAAAGGTATTATTATGCTTAATGTCAGGATAGCCACGCCGCCACCGGGTGCCTCTGATGATGTTCCACCAGGGATTATGTCATCTTATATTTTTAATCTGAAGCCGGGTGATTCATGTACTATCTCCGGTCCATTTGGTGAGTTTTTTGCTAAAGAAACGCAAAATGAAATGATTTTTGTTGGGGGCGGTGCCGGTATGGCTCCAATGCGCTCACATATTTTCGATCAATTAAGACGAATTAAGACCAACCGAAAAATGTCTTTTTGGTACGGTGCTCGTAGTGTTAAGGAAATGTTTTATGTAGATGACTTTAACGTACTAGCAAAAGAAAATGAAAATTTTGAATGGCATTGTGCTTTGTCGGATCCGATGCCTGAAGATAACTGGGATGGGTACACCGGTTTCATTCATAATGTATTATTAGAAAATTATTTGAAAGACCATCCAGCTCCGGAAGATTGTGAGTTCTATATGTGTGGTCCTCCGATGATGAATACAGCCGTTATTAATATGTTAGAAAATTTAGGTGTAGAAAGCGATCATATTATGTTGGACGATTTTGGTGGCTAGTTATTACTCTTAAAATAGATTTTCTAACCACTATGTTTTTTAAGGAATTTAAACGAGGAAAAGGGATTACCTTTTTCCTCGTTTTTTTATTAGCGGGTTGCGAACCAGTAACCGTTGTTAAGTCTGAATATCAGTTTGACTATTCTGATAGGGTAATGGGTACTCAATTTACGATCAAAGTACCTCAACTTCCAGAACAACTTAAACCAGAGTCTTTAAAGCATAGAATTAAACAACGACTTGATGACTTAGATAGTCAATTTTCAACTTATAAACCTGATTCGGAAATTTCTAGAATCAATGCGCAGAATAATGTTGACTGGATATCAGTCACGCCTTCTTTTGGCAAGGTGATGTCAGAAGCATTACGAATCAATAAATTATCAAAAGGGGCTTTTGATCCAACTATTGGTCCGTTGGTTAATTTATGGGGTTTCGGTCCTGATCCTTCAGTATCGGAGGTTCCTGATGCAGAAATAATCCAAAGTCTTTTGTTGGTAACGGGTACGGAAAATATTTTATGGGATTCGAAACGATTACGAATTAAAAAATTAAAAGAGAATATATTTCTCGATTTTTCAGCGTTAGCAAAAGGCTATGCAGTTGATGAGGTTGCTCAATTATTAAAAAATTATAAGATTAATGATTTTATGGTCGAAATTGGCGGTGAATTAAGGTTAAAAGGTATCAATAGTGATGGGAAATTATGGCGCATCGCAGTTGAAAAACCTACTATTGATCAACGGATGATCCAACAAGTTTTAGCAATTAGTGATACGGCCATTGCTTCATCAGGTGATTATCGTAATTTCTTTGAAAAAGAAGGAATGCGTTATTCACATACCATTGACCCGAGAACGGGTTATTCGATCACACATAATGTAGTGTCAGTCACTGTTTTGCATGAGTCCACCATGACTGCAGATGCTTTTGCAACGACATTTATGGTACTTGGTGAAGAAAAAGGGTTAGAATTAGCGAAAGAAGAAAGTTTAGCAGTATTATTTATTTTAAAAACAGGTGAAGAGTTTGTGGAACGAAGTTCACCACAATACCAGACAATAGAGCAGGTGCATTAGTGAATATTTTTCTTATTACCTTTTTTTTCATGTTAACCATTGTTTTAATAATGGCGGTAGGTGTTATTTTTGGTCGACAAGCGATTAAAGGTTCTTGCGGTGGTGCCAATAATGGCAATTGTGTATGTATTAAGAAGTGTGCAAAAAGAAAGAAGTTAGAGGCGGATAGTGCATAAATAAGCTTCAGATCTTTTTGTTAATGTTTTAAGTTTAATTGGTCATAGCGTTTGGTAAGGTATTAATTCATTAGACTCTGGAGGCTTCAATGCTAACAAAAATTAAAGTTTCAGATTATATGAGTACGACCCTAGTTACATTTACAGAATCAACAAATATTTTCGAAGCCATCAAAACGATGGTTGAAGCCCGCATAACGAGTGCGCCCGTCATGAATGGGGCAGGTCAAATGGTCGGCATGTTTTCCGAGAGAGATTGTATGAATATTGCTATTGGAGCAACTTATAATCAAGTAATGGGAGGGAGTGTCGGGGAATATATGAGTACTGAAATCATTACGATCAAGGAAGAGTCTAATATTCTTGAAGTTGCCAACCAATTTAATACTTCTCATATACGAAGTCTTCCTGTTTTCGATGATGATGGGCTGGTCGGTATTATTAGCCGAACAGATGTATTAAGGGCCATTGCTGCTTTTTAATTCACCGTTTTTATTGACATATTTTACTTTAACTTTGTCGTTTAAGCCTGGTATAACCAGTATTAATGGGTTGTTTCAGGCTTTTTTGTGTGAGTCTTTTTAAATTGTTATTTTTAATTGTGTATTGAAAGGCAATGACTTTAGTAATGTAAGCCAAGTTTTCTGAGAAATTCAAGTTAGTACCACCATAAAGCTTTGTTTAATGAGTGCATGAACACTGTGAGTAAAAGGGCTTATTGGGCATTTCAATCCTGTATTAGCAATATTGACCCACTATTCGAAGGATCCTGCAGGGTTTACATTGTAAATTTATTGGTTTTTATAATTCTTAATTCAATGACTTTTAAGGAATAGCTTTTTGGTGAAAGTTTAACAATTAGCTTGATGATGAAATTTTAATTTTAGCGTTAGCTATTATCCTTTATAATTATTTTTATTTTTACCCCTAGGAAGGAAATCTCCATGAAACAAGTTTCTGTAATATTAAGTTTTTTATTATTTATTTTTATGTCTGCTGCTCAGGCTCACGGTCCAGTGCGTGGAAAATTGACAGCTACGGTTAAAATTAATGCCCCTGCTGATAAAGTTTGGGCTGTTATCAAGAATTTTGATGACATGAGTTGGCATCCGTCAATAGCAGGGACTGAAGGCAAAGGCGGCAATAAGAAAAAAGCGACACGGGTGCTTACATTGAAAGGTGGGGGGACTATTACTGAGCAATTAAAATCTTATAAAGCCGATAAAAAGTCGTATAAATATAAAATTACAGAAATGAGTACAGCTAAAACTATCACTCATGCGGGCCAAGATGAGAAGGTGCCTGTACTTCCAGTGAGTAATTATGCTGCAACCCTTTCGGTTAAAGAAAAAGGGGGTAGTTCAGAAGTTAAATGGGTTGCGACTTATTACCGTGGTTATTTAAATAATAATCCACCCAGTGAATTAAATGAAGATGCGGCTGATCAAGCAGTGACAGCTGTTCTGAAAGCGGGCTTAACAAACTTATTAGGTAAATTTCAATCAGGCGCTAAAGGTTCAGCGATTAAATTTAAAATTAAACGATAATTAATGGCATGTTTTTCTTAGATTTATTGCCATGAGCACGGAATTAAATTTATTTAACGGTTCAAGGGGGCTAATGAATTCTAGTATGATAATACTTGCTGTCATTCTTTTATTCGTATCATTATTGTTGCCCTCTTTAGCCTTTGCGTCTTCTTTTGCTTTTATTTCCAATCAACTGGATAATAATGTTTCAGTGATCGATACTGCGAGTAATCAAGTGATTGAAACAGTTACGGTGACAGGTAAACCAGTTGGCGTTGCTGTTAATAGACAAAAATCAGAGGTCTATATCAGCACGCCGATAGGGAACGGTTTTAGTGTTCTCGATGCTAATGATTTTAAAATTAAACGCAAAGTAACGACAAGTAATGGCGCTTTGGGGATTGTCAGTGATCATCAAGGTGAGCGTGTTTTTGTGGCTGACTGGTATGAGAATAATATTGCTGTTTTTGATACATACAATTTCCAATTATTAACCACGATTAAAGTGGGGCAATCGCCTTCTGGTATGGCGATCAGTCAAGATGACCGGTGGCTATATGTCGCTAACCGTGTTGATGACACTGTTTCCCAAATTGATCTGAATACCTTTAAAATAAGGAATACAACGAAGGTTGGAACACATCCTTTTGGTATAACTATTGATCAAGATGGCGAGCGAATTTATGTGTCTAATGTTGAGAGTGATGATATTTCAATTCTCACGACAGCCAGTTTAAAAAGAGTGGGCAAGGTCAAGGTTGGCAGTCGTCCTTATGCCAGTGCTTTAGCGCTGCACGACACTTTATTATTTGTGACTAACCAAGACGATACTACAGTTTCAGTGATTGATACGCAGACTTTAACCGAACTAAGGCAAATCGAAGTCGGTGAAAAGCCTGAAGGCATTAGTACGCATCCTGATGATGAGCGAGTTTATGTTGCAAATTGGTTTGATGGTACGGTCAGCGTAATTGATGCAAAAAACTTAACAGTGACGAAGACTATCAAAACTGGAGATGGCAGTAGGGCATTTGGGCAATTTATTTCTCAACAACGATAATAAATATTAAGGAATTAATATGGCGGAAACAATAGATGAACTCACTGTTAATTATATGGATGGGGATGTTCAAACGGTTAAAGAGCTAGATAAAAAAATACTCAGTAAAGGTGCGTGGTCAACCATTATTTATCGTTACCAAGACTGGAATCGGAGTGCTGAAGAATATGGGCCCGATAAGTATACGATACGGCGTTACCAAAAGAGAAATGGCGAATATCAACAGAAGTCAAAATTTAATATTTCCAGTGAGAAACAAGCCAAAGAAGTCATCGGAGCACTGTCAGCATGGTTAGAGGAGACTTAATCTTTAATCGTAAGTTATTAATCGAGCCACTGAATAATATGCTCCTCAATGGAGTCAATTTGTGATTCTTTCATGGCATAACTTCGTATTGAGACTCCTGAGTCGTGAACGGGTTCTTTGCTATTTGTAATTAAAGGGTGCCAATCGGGAAGCTTTTCGCCAGCAGCTAATAATTTATAAGCACAAGTTGTCGGAAGCCAGCTATAGTCACTAAAATTGTGTTGCTTTAAATTTAAACAATCAGGAACCAAATGAGTTCGTTCTGAATAATGTGTGCAGGTGCAACTGTCCAAATCGATGAGATCACAAACTACGCTAGTATAAAAGATTTCCCCAGTGTCTTCGTCTTCCAATTTATGTAAACAGCATTTTCCACATGAGTCACATAAAGACTCCCATTCGCTGTGGCTCATTTCAGA